>NZ_VOQR01000001.1:2465000-3065000 GCF_007995065.1 Sphingomonas ginsenosidivorax
GAAGCTCGCTGGTACGATGCATCTTGTTCAGGCCGAGACCGATCAGCGTTGCGCGCTGGTCCTTCTCGCGGCGGATCGGCGAACCGGTCTGCGTGATCTTGATGGTTGCCATCTGATCTTACTCCGTGATCGCGGCTGCATCAGCCTCGGCGGTCTTCGACCCACCGTGGCCGAGCAGGTCGGCGATCTTCTTGCCGCGACGCTGTGCGACGGCCTTGGGCGAGGTCTGCTCGCCAAGGGCCTCGAACGTGGCGCGGATCATGTTGTAGGGGTTCGACGTACCGACCGACTTGGTCACCACGTCCGCAACGCCCAGCGACTCGAACACGGCGCGCATCGGGCCACCAGCGATGATGCCCGTCCCCTGCGGAGCCGAGCGCAGCGTCACGCGACCGGCACCGAAGTGACCGTTGCCGTCGTGATGCAGCGTGCGACCGTCCTTGAGCGGAACGCGGACCATCTTCTTCTTGGCAGCAGCCGTCGCCTTCGAGATGGCTTCCGGCACTTCGCGCGCCTTGCCATGACCAAAGCCTGCACGGCCCTTGCCGTCGCCCACGACCACGAGTGCCGCGAAACCGAAGCGCTTGCCGCCCTTCACCGTCTTGGACACGCGGTTGATGTGGACCAGCTTCTCGATCAGCTCTTCGCCGCCGTCATCCGCACCGGGACGACCGCCACGATTGCCACCGGGGCCGCCACGACCGCCGTCGCGACCGCCACGGTTGCCACCGGGGCCACCGCCACCGCGATTGCCGCCGGGACCACCACGGCCACCGCCGCCGCCGCCACCGGGACGACCACGACCACCGCCGCCGCCCTGGTACCCAGTGCTCTGCGGAGGCGTGCTCTGCTGCGTGACGTCCTGTGCGGTCGTCTCGGGTGCTGCTGCCGGCGTGTTGTTTTCGTCAGCCATGTCTTAGAACTCCAATCCGGCTTCGCGTGCGGCGTCAGCCAGAGCCTTCACGCGACCATGGTAGAGGAAGCCACCGCGATCGAACACGACCTGGGTCACGCCCGCCGCCTTGGCAGCCTCTGCGACGCGCTTGCCGACCGAAGTCGCCGCGTCGATGTTGGCGCCAGACGTGCCGCGCACGTCCTTTTCAAGCGACGAGGCCGAAGCCACCGTCGTGCCGGCGGCGTCGTCGATCACCTGCGCGTAGATGTGCTTGCCCGAGCGATGCACGGACAGCCGCGGACGGGTGCCGGCGCGTGCGCGGAGCGCGGTACGGTTGCGGCGGCGCCGCTTGGCGAAAAGAGAAAGTCCCTTGGTCATTACTTCTTCTTCCCTTCCTTGCGGAAGATGAACTCGCCGTCGTACTTGATGCCCTTGCCCTTGTACGGCTCAGGCTTGCGCCACTGACGAATCTCCGCGGCCAGCTGGCCAACCATCTGCTTGTCCGAACCCGAGATCTCGATCGTCGTGTTGTCCGGGGTCTTCACCTCGATGCCCTCGGGCACGTCGATGTTGACGTCGTGGCTGTAGCCGAGCTGCAACTTCAGGTTGCGGCCCTGCGCAGCGGCACGGTAGCCGACGCCGTTGATCAGGAGCTTCTTCGTGAAGCCGTCCGACACACCGGTGATCAGGTTCTGCACCATCGTACGCTGCATGCCCCAGAAGGCCCGCGCGCGCTTGGTGTCGTTGGCCGGCTGCACCGAGATGCCACCGTCCTCGAGCGTGTAGCTGATCTCGTCGCGCAGCGGCATCTTGAGGGTGCCCTTGGGGCCCTTCACGGTCAGCTGCTTGCCGTCGATCGTGGGCGTAACGCCCGCCGGTACGGTGACCGGCTTCTTACCAATGCGGCTCATCAGAACACCTCTGCGAGGATTTCGCCGCCGACGTTCTGCTCGCGTGCTTCGGCATCCGAAAGCACGCCGCGGGGCGTCGAGACGATGGTGATGCCGAGGCCGTTGCGGACGCGGGGGAGTTCCTGCGAACCGGAATAGACGCGGCGGCCGGGCTTCGAGACGCGTGCGACATGCTTGATCGCAGGCTGGCCCTCGAAATACTTCAGCTCGATGCGGATGCCCGCTGCGGGGCCCATCTGCTCGTCGCTGTAGCCACGGATGTAGCCTTCGCGCTGCAGAACGTCGAGAACGCGAACGCGCAGCTTGGACGCGGGCGAAAGGACGGAGTCCTTCTTCGCGCGCTGGCCGTTGCGGATGCGGGTGAGCAGGTCACCCAGGGGATCGGTCACTGCCATGTTATGTCCTTACCAGCTCGACTTCGTGACGCCGGGAATCAGGCCCTTGTTGGCCAGATTGCGCAGCATGATCCGCGAGAGCCGGAACTTGCGGTAGTAGGAGCGCGAACGACCGGTAAGCTCGCACCGGTTACGGATGCGCGTCGGGTTCGCGTTGCGCGGCAATGCCGACATCTTGAGGCGGGCCATCAGGCGCTCGCCGTCATCGAGGGTCGCGTCCTTGGCCATCGCCTTCAACGCCGCAAACTTGGGCGCGTACTGCTTGACCAACGCCTTGCGACGCTCGTTCTTGTTGACTGAACTCAGTTTCGCCATCGACTTAAGTTCTTTCTTTCTTCTGTGCCCATCCCGGGGGAGGGGTCGGGGGTGGGAGGTTCTGCACCGTCACCTGGACGGACAGGCCCTCCCCTAGCCCCTCCCGCAAGCGGGAGGGGAATTCGGGTTAGGCTGCCTGCTTCTCGTCGGCAGCTTCCTCGATCGGGAACGGGAAGCCGAACAGGCGGAGCAGCTCGCGCGCCTCGTCGTCGGTCTTGGCCGTCGTCGTCACGATGACATCCATGCCCCGGACCTTGTCGACCTGGTCATAGCTGATTTCCGGGAACACGATCTGCTCCTTCAGACCGCAGGCATAGTTGCCACGGCCGTCGAAGCTCTTTGGGTTCAGCCCACGGAAATCGCGGACGCGGGGAAGAGCGATCGTGATGAAGCGATCAAGGAATTCGTACATGCGCTCGCGGCGAAGGGTGACCTTCACGCCGATCGGCATGCCTTCGCGCAGCTTGAACTGTGCGATCGACTTCTTCGCCTTGGTGACGATGGGCTTCTGGCCCGCGATCAGCTGCATTTCCGAAGCGGCCTGGTCGACCTTCTTCTTGTCCTGCGTCGCTTCGCCGACACCCATGTTCAGCACGATCTTGTCGATCCGGGGGATCTCCATGACGTTCTTGTAGCCGAACTTCTCGGTCATCGCCTTGACGATGGTCTCGTCGTACAGCTTCCGCATCCGCGGCGTGTAGGTTGCATCAGCCACCGATCTTCTCCCCGGTCTTGACCGCAACGCGGACCTTCTTGCCGTCCTGCTCCTCGAAGCGGACGCGGGTCGGCTTGCCGTCGGCGGTCACGTGCGCGACCTTCGAAACGTGCAGCGGCGCTTCCTTGCGGACCAGGCCACCCTGCGGGTCGCCCTGGGTCGGCTTGGTGTGACGCACGGCGATGTTCACGCCGGCCACGACGACCTTGTCGGCCTTCGGCATCGACATGGTGACTTCGCCGGTCTTGCCCTTGTCCTTGCCGGACAGGATGATGACCTTGTCACCCTTCTTGATACGAGCGGACGCCATTACAGCACCTCCGGCGCAAGGCTGATGATCTTCATGTGCTTCTTGCCACGCAGTTCGCGAACAACTGGGCCGAAGATACGGGTGCCGATCGGCTCCTCGTTCTTGTTGACCAGCACCGCGGCGTTGCCGTCGAAGCGGATGACCGTGCCGTCTGCGCGACGGATGTCCTTGGCGGTGCGGACGATGACGGCGCGGTGAACGTCGCCCTTCTTCACGCGGCCGCGCGGCTGCGCTTCCTTGATGGAGACGACGATGATGTCGCCGACACCTGCAACACGACGCTTGGAACCCCCAAGCACCTTGATGCACTGCACCCGCTTCGCGCCGCTGTTGTCAGCGACGTCGAGATTGGACTGCATCTGGATCATGGATCCGTATCCCTTCTCTCTCTGGGGCCGATACCGACCGGACCCCGCCTAAAAAATCACCCCGGCGCGGAGAACCGCACCGGGGGGAGCGGCCCTGTAGCCGCTCCGTCGATGGGACGCAAGCGCCCCGATATCATCCCAAACCCCTCACCCCAGCGTAGGCTGGGGTCTTTTGGTTCGAGCCGCTCGCTCCACCGCACGAGATCCCAGCCTGCGCTGGGATGACGCGTGGGGTGCGCGCGGGGTTCAGCCCTCGGCCGAAGCCCGCTCCGGCGTCGCGTGGGTGTTGACCCGCTCGATCACCTTCCAGGTCTTCAGCTTGGAGATCGGTGCGGTCTCTTCGATCCGCACGGTCTCGCCCTGCTTGAACTCGTTGCTCTCGTCATGAGCATGATACTTCTTCGAGCGACGGATGATCTTCCCGTAGAGCGGGTGCTTCACCTTACGCTCGACGTTCACGACCACCGTCTTGTCGCCCTTGTCGGACACGACCAGACCGGTCAGCACGCGCTTCGGCATGATGTGTTCCTTACTTCGCGGCCGCGGCGCTGGTGCGCTGCGACTGCAGGGTCTTGATCCGCGCGATGTCGCGACGGACTTCACGAACGCGGCTGGGCTTCTCGAGCTGGTTCGTCGCCGCCTGGAAGCGGAGGTTGAACTGCTCGCGCTTCAGCTCGCCGAGCGATTCCGACAGCTGGTCGTCGCTCTTGGTCTTCATGTCGTCGATACGAGCCATGATCTTACTCGCCTCCCAGATGCGAGGTGTCACCCAGGCGGGCAACGACCTTTACCTTGATCGGCAGCTTCATGGCCGCCCGCTCGAACGCCTCTGCGGCGATCTTGCCCTCGACACCGTCGAGCTCGAACAGGATCCGGCCCGGCTTCACGCGGGCAGCCCAGAACTCCGGCGCGCCCTTGCCCGAGCCCATGCGGACTTCGGCAGGCTTGCCCGAGACGGGAACGTCCGGGAAGATGCGGATCCACAAACGCCCCTGGCGCTTGATGTGACGCGTGATCGCGCGGCGGGCCGCCTCGATCTGACGCGCGGTGATCCGCTCCGGCTCCATCGCCTTCAGCCCGTAGGAGCCGAAGTTGAGGGAGAAGCCGCTCTTTGCGTCGCCGGAAATCTTGCCCTTGAAGGCCTTCCGGAACTTCGTCTTTTTTGGTTGCAGCATGTCTGTTCCTGACCCTTAGCGACGATCGTCGCGCTGCGGACGCACGCCGGAGGTCTGAGCCTCCATCATGATCCGGTCATACGACGTGGGATCGTTGCCGAGGATCTCGCCCTTGAAGACCCAGACCTTGACGCCGCAAACGCCGTAGGACGTGTGCGCCGTGGCTTCGGCATAATCGATGTTCGCGCGCAGCGTGTGCAGCGGAACGCGGCCTTCACGGTACGATTCCGACCGTGCGATCTCGGCGCCGCCGAGACGACCGCCGCAACCGACGCGGATGCCTTCGGCACCCAGACGCATCGCCGACTGGACCGCACGCTTCATGGCGCGACGGAAGGCGATACGACGCTCGAGCTGGTCGGCGATGCCCTGGGCGACCAGGCGCGCATCGACTTCCGGCTTGCGGATCTCGACGATGTTCAGCGACACCGTCGACGACGTCATCGCGCCGATCGTCGAGCGCAGCTTCTCGATGTCCGCACCCTTCTTGCCGATGATCACGCCGGGGCGTGCAGCAAAGATCGAGATGCGCGCGAGCTTGGCCGGACGCTCGATCACGACCTTCGAGATCGCGGCCTGCGGCAGCGTCTTGAAGATGAACGCGCGGATCTTGAGATCCTCAAGCAGGAGACGACCATAGTCGGCGCCTTCGGCGTACCAGCGGCTGTCCCAGGTACGGTTGATCTGCAGACGCAGACCGATGGGGTTGCTCTTCTGACCCATTATGCTTCTTCCTGCTCGCGAACGACGATCCGCAGCCGCGAGAACGGCTTGAGGATGCGCGTCGACTTGCCGCGACCACGGGTCGCGAAGCGCTTCATCGTGATCGACTTGCCCACCGACGCCTCGGCGACGACGAGCGCGTCGACGTCGAGGTTGTGGTTGTTCTCTGCATTGGCAATCGCGGATGCGAGAACCTTGCGGGCTTCGATCGCCATGCCCTTGGTCGAGAAGGCGAGGATGTTCATCGCATCGCCGACCTTCTTGCCGCGGATGAGCGCGGCGACGAGGCCGAGCTTCTGCGCGGAACCGCGGATCTGGGTGCCGACCGAGAGAGCCTCGTTGTCGGCGACCTTGCGGGGTGCTGCCTGCTTAGACATCAGCGCTTGCCCTTCTTGTCGGCGGCGTGACCCGGGAAGTAGCGCGTGGGCGCGAACTCACCGAGCTTCATGCCGACCATGTCCTCGTTGACGGACACCGGCACGAACTTGCGGCCATTGTAGACGTTGAACGTGAGACCCACGAACGACGGCAGGATCGTCGAGCGGCGCGACCAGGTCTTGATCGGCGAACGCGCGTTGGTGTCCTGGGCGGTTTCTGCCTTCTTGAGCAGATGAAGGTCCACGAACGGACCCTTCCATACGGAACGAGCCATTCGTTTAGCCCTTCTTCTTCGCGTGACGCGACCGGATGATCATCTTGTCGGTCGACTTGTTGTGACGAGTGCGAGCACCCTTCGTCGGCTTGCCCCACGGCGTAACCGGATGACGGCCACCCGAGGTGCGGCCTTCACCACCGCCGTGCGGATGGTCGACCGGGTTCTTGGCGACGCCGCGCGTCAGCGGGCGGATGCCCATCCAGCGCGAACGACCGGCCTTGCCGAAGTTCTGGTTCTGGTTGTCGGGGTTCGAGACCGCGCCAACCGTCGCCATGCAATCGCTGCGGATGTAGCGCTGCTCGCCCGAGTTGAGGCGAACCATCACCATGCCCTTGTCGCGACCGACGACCTGCACGTACGTGCCGGCCGAACGGGCGATCTGGCCACCCTTCATCGGCTTCATCTCCACGTTGTGGACGATGGTGCCGACGGGCATCTGACCGAGCTCCATGGCGTTGCCAGGCTTCACGTCGGTCTTCTTGGCCGCGATCACCTTGTCGCCGACGCCCAGACGCTGCGGCGCCAGGATGTAGGCCAGCTCCTCGTCCGGGTACTTGACCAGGGCGATGAACGCGGTGCGGTTGGGATCATACTCGATCCGCTCGACGGTGCCCTCGACGTCCCACTTGCGACGCTTGAAGTCGATGTAGCGGTACTTCTGCTTGTGACCGCCCGCGATACCGCGCGAGGTCACATGGCCCTTGTTGTTGCGGCCGCCGGTCTTGTGCTTGCCTTCGGTCAGCGCCTTGACGGGCTTGCCCTTCCAGAGCGACGACTTGTCGACCAGGACGAGGCCGCGGCGGGCCGGCGATGTCGGATTATAATGCTTGAGTGCCATGGCCTCAGATCCCCGTCGTCACGTCGATGGACTGACCGTCCTTCAACGTCACGATTGCCTTCTTCATGTCCGAGCGCGAATAGTTCGTGCCCTTCCACTTCTTGGTCTTGCCCTTCTGGACCAGCGTGTTGACGCCGACGACGGTGACGTCGAACAGCGCTTCCACAGCGGCCTTGATCTCGGGCTTCGTGGCGTCGTTGGACACCTTGAACACCACCGCGTTGTGCTCCGACAGGGTCGTCGTCTTCTCGGTGATGTGCGGCGCGAGGATAACGTCGTAGTGACGGTTATCGATCGTGCCGTTCTGCTTCTTAGCCATGGAAGCGCGCCTCCAGCTTTTCGACAGCGGCGCGGGTGAGCACCAGCGTGTCATGCTTCAGGATGTCGTAGACGTTGGCGCCGGCTGCCGGCATCACGTCCACTTCGAACAGGTTGCCGGCGGCGAACGCGAAGCTCGTCTCGACCATGTCACCATCGATCACCAGCGCGCGCTTGCCGAAGCCGAGCTTGGCGAGATCGCCGAGCAGGGTCTTCGTCTTGCCGCCTTCGACGACGAGGCTGTCCATGACGACCAGCGTGCCAGCCTTGGCGTGGCTCGACAGCGCCATCTTCAGGCCCAGAGCGCGAACCTTCTTGTTCAGGCCGGGATTGAAGTCGCGGACGCGGGCGCCGTGCGCCTTACCACCGCCGATGAACACCGGAGCGCGGCGATCGCCGTGACGGGCGGTACCGCCACCCTTCTGGCGACCGAACTTCTTGCCGGTGCGCGCGACGTCTGCACGCTCGCGGGTGCCACGAGCCGTCTCGCGACGCTTCTCGAGCTGCCAGGTGACGACACGGTGCAGGATGTCGGCGCGCGGATCGAGGCCGAAGACCTCGTCGTTGAGCTCGATGTCCGCCGTGTCGGTGCCGGCGAAGGATGAAATCTTGACCTTCACGTTCAGCCCTCCTGGCCGTCGGCTGCGGGTGCGTCGGTCGTTTCGGCCGGCGTATCTGCTGCAGTGTTGCTGTTGGCGGTCTTGAGACCGGCGGGGAACGGTGCGTCGGCGTGGCGCGCGACCTTCACCGAGTCCTTGACGAAGAGCCAGCCGCCCTTGGAGCCAGGAACCGAACCCTTGACGAACAGGAGACCACGCTCGACGTCGGTCGATACGATCTCGAGGTTCTGCTGGGTGCGATACTTGTCGCCCATGTGACCGGCCATCTTCTTGTTCTTGAAGACCTTGCCCGGATCCTGGCGCTGACCAGTCGAACCGAGCGAACGGTGCGAGACCGACACGCCGTGGGTTGCCCGCAGACCGCCGAAGCCCCAACGCTTCATGCCGCCCTGGAAGCCCTTACCCTGAGTCTTGCCCTGGATATCGACGATCTGGCCTGCGACATAATGGTCTGCCGAGATCTCGGCACCAACGTCGAGCAGGCCGTCAGCGTTCACGCGGAACTCATGGACGACAGCCTTGGGCTCCACTTCGGCCTTGCCGAAATGGCCACGCTGCGGCTTTGCGACATTCTTCGACTTGGCGACGCCTGCACCAAGCTGGACGGCGGTGTAGCCGTCACGATCCATTTCGCGAACGGAAATGACCTGATTGCCTTCGAGTGCCAGAACCGTGACCGGCACGTGCCGACCATCGTCCTGGAACAGGCGGGTCATCCCCATCTTCTTCGCGATCACGCCAGTACGCATGATCTTGTCCCTTCCTCGACAGAGGCCCCCGCAGGACGATTCCCCGGGGGCTTGCGGTGCCCGCCGCGACCGGAGCCGCGACAAGGCGCCAAATACGAAACGCCACCGAAGCGAAATGCCTCGATGGTGCCCCTTCCAGCCCGGAATATGCGATGCGAGCCCCCGTCCCGGGCTGGGATCCGGCGAACCGGACGAAACGGGAGACGCAGACCCGGTAGCAAGCCACCAGCGGTATCTCTTTTTCAGTCGGACACTGGCCGAAGCCTCGTCCGAACTGGATTTCCGCCTCCGCGGAAACACGAACCCGGCAGGATGACCTGCCGAGGAAGCGTGGCCCTTAGGCCAGCTTGATCTCTACGTCAACGCCGGCCGCGAGGTCGAGCTTCATCAGCGCGTCGACCGTCTGCGGGGTCGGCTGCACGATGTCGAGCATGCGCTTGTAGGTGCGGACTTCGAACTGCTCGCGCGACTTCTTGTCGACGTGAGGCCCGCGCAGAACCGTGAACTTCTCGATGCGCGTCGGCAACGGAATGGGGCCACGGATGAGCGCGCCGGTGCGGCGGGCGGTGTCGGCGATGTCGCCGGTGGCCTGATCGAGCACGCGGTGATCGAACGCCTTCAGACGAATGCGGATATTGCTGTCCATAGTCCCTACCGATGCGAAAGAGCGGGCCCGTTTCAGGGCTCTTGCTGATTGATGTTCAAACCGAAGGCGGGCGCATACGGGAGAGTCGGGGGAAAGGCAACCGGGGGTGTGGGATTTTTGGGTGGCGGTTGGGCACGATCGAGGGCGCCGCCGTCCTCCCCCTCCGTCGCCTTCGGCGCCACCTCCCCCTGGCGGGGGAGGATTGTCGAGGTTGGCGACTCGACGTTAGGGTGAGCGCTGAAATCCACCCCCGCCAGGGGGAGGTGGCACGCGAAGCGTGACGGAGGGGGCGGTAGGCGATGCGCTTGGAAGGGTCACCGAACGGCCGCCGCAACGCAAAGCGCCTCCGCAACGAGATGACGCCACCGGAGATCGCGATGTGGCTTGCGCTCAGCCGCAACGACGCGGGGCTGCGCTTCCGGAAGCAATACGCGGCCGCGGACTATGTCCTCGACTTCTACTGCGCCCCGGCCCGCCTTGCGATCGAAGTCGACGGCGAGGCCCATAACCGCGGGACCCGCCCGGCGCGAGACGCCGTCCGCGATGCATGGCTCGTCGCGCGAGGTATCCGCGTCCTCCGCTACCCGGCGTGCGAGGTCCTCTCGAACCTCGATGACATCCTCCGACAGATCGTTGCCGTCGCTGTCGAACGCCGCGCCGCCTTCGAGAGGTGAGCGCTGCCGCCCCCTCCGTCGCCTTCGGCGCCACCTCCCCCTGGCGGGGGAGGATTAGAGAAGCGAGCCCCGCAATCCTCCCCCGCCAGGGGGAGGTGGCACGCGTAGCGTCACGGAGGGGGCGGCAAGCGACGCAGCTCGACTAAATCCTAGCATCATGATCGCGAAAGTTTGCGACGCCCCCGCGCCAGACACGAAAAAGCCCGGCCTCTCTCGCGAGAAGCCGGGCTCTTTCGTTCACCTCCCGAAGGAGAAGAAGATTACTTCGAGATACCGCTGACGATGCCCGAACCAACCGTACGGCCGCCTTCGCGAATCGTGAAGCGCTGGCCCACGTCCATGGCGATCGGTGCGATCAGCTTGATGCCGAGCGCGACGTTGTCGCCGGGCATGACCATCTCGGTGCCCTCAGGCAGCTCGACGGTGCCGGTGACGTCCGTGGTGCGGAAGTAGAACTGCGGGCGGTAGTTGGCGAAGAACGGCGTGTGACGGCCACCCTCGTCCTTCGACAGCACGTAGACTTCCGATGCGAAGTCGGTGTGCGGCTTGATCGAGCCGGGCTTGCAGAGCACCTGGCCACGCTCGACCTCTTCGCGGCCGACGCCGCGGATCAGCGCGCCGATGTTGTCGCCAGCCTGGCCCGAGTCGAGCAGCTTGCGGAACATCTCAACGCCCGTGACCGTGGTCTTGCGGACTGCCGGGTGGATGCCGACGATCTCGACTTCTTCGCCAACCTTCACGATGCCGGTCTCGACGCGGCCAGTGACAACCGTACCGCGACCCGAGATCGAGAACACGTCCTCGATCGGCATCATGAACGGCTTGTCGAGCGGACGCTCGGGCTGCGGCAGGTAGGTGTCGACGGCTTCCATCAGCTTGAGGACGGCGTCATGGCCGATCTCAGGCGTGGTGTCGTTGAGCGCTGCAACAGCCGAACCGCGGATGACGGGGATGTTGTCGCCGTCAAAGTCGTACTTCGAGAGCAGCTCGCGGATTTCCATCTCGACCAGCTCGAGGATTTCCTCGTCGTCGACCAGATCGACCTTGTTCATGAACACGACCATCGTCGGCACGCCGACCTGGCGTGCGAGCAGGATGTGCTCGCGGGTTTGCGGCATCGGGCCGTCGGTCGCCGACACGACGAGGATCGCGCCGTCCATCTGGGCTGCACCGGTGATCATGTTCTTCACATAATCGGCGTGGCCCGGGCAATCGACGTGCGCGTAGTGACGGGCAAGCGTCTCGTACTCGACGTGTGCGGTCGAGATCGTGATGCCGCGCTCGCGCTCCTCGGGAGCCTTGTCGATGTTGGCGTAGCTGGTGAACGTGGCGCCGCCGGTCTCGGCGAGGACCTTCGTGATCGCTGCGGTCAGCGACGTCTTGCCATGGTCGACGTGACCGATGGTGCCGATGTTGAGATGCGGCTTGTTCCGCTCAAATTTTGCCTTGGCCATGATTTCCTACCTTCTGATTCGAATTCCGGTGCCACCGGGGGCCACGCGAACGCGGCCCTGTAGCGGCTCATTTCCATTCGCGCTAGCACCAACATCCGTTCGTGCTGAGCGCAGTCGAAGCCCCCTCCCCGTGCGCCCGAGCGAATGTCCTTCGACTTCGCTCAGGACGAACGGCGGAGGGAGGCGATTACGCCAGCTTCGCCTTCACCTCGTCCGCGACGTTCTGCGGCACTTCGTCATAGTGCGAGAACTGCATTGAGTACTGCGCGCGGCCCTGGGTGAACGAGCGGAGCGAGTTCACGTAGCCGAACATGTTCGCCAGCGGGACCATCGCCTCGACCGTCTGCGCGTTGCCGCGGCTGTCGGTGCCCTGGATCTGGCCACGACGGCTGTTCATGTCGCCGATGACGTCGCCCAGATAATCCTCCGGGGTAACGACCTCGACCTTCATGACCGGCTCGAGGAGCGTGATGCCCGACTTCTGTGCGACTTCGCGCATCGCGCCGCGTGCACAGATTTCGAACGCCAGTGCCGACGAGTCGACGTCGTGATACGCGCCGTCATACAGCACGATCTCGAAGTCGATGATCGGGAAGCCGACCAGCGAACCCGACGCGGCGGTTTCGCGGAAGCCCTTCTCGATGGCGGGCAGATATTCCTTCGGAATGTTGCCGCCCTTGATCTCGTCCTTGAAGACGATGCCCGAACCGCGCTCGCCCGGCGTGACCTTGACCTTCACGCGGCCGAACTGGCCAGTGCCACCCGACTGCTTCTTGTGCGTGTAGTCGACGTCGACCGGCTTCTTCAGATACTCGCGATACGCCACCTGCGGTGCACCGACGTTCGCCTCGACCTTGAACTCGCGCTTCATGCGATCGACCAGGATCTCGAGATGGAGCTCGCCCATGCCCTTGATGATGGTCTGGCCCGACTCGGGGTCCGACGACACGCGGAACGACGGATCCTCGCGTGCGAGACGATTGAGCGCGACGCCCATCTTCTCCTGGTCGGCCTTGGTCTTCGGCTCCACCGACAGCTCGATCACAGGCTCGGGGAATTCCATCCGCTCGAGGATGATCGGTGCGGTCTGCGCGCAGAGCGTGTCGCCCGTGGTGGTGTCCTTGAGGCCCGCCAGAGCGACGATGTCGCCAGCGAACGCTTCCTGGATGTCCTCACGGCTGTTCGCATGCATCAGCAGCATGCGACCGACCTTTTCCTTCTTGTCCTTCACCGAGTTGGTGACCATCGACGCCGCTTCGAGCTTGCCCGAATAGATGCGTGCGAAGGTCAGCGTGCCGACGAAGGGATCGTTCATGATCTTGAACGCGAGCGCCGAGAACGGTGCCTCGTCCGAGGACGGACGCTCGTCCGGCGTCACGCCGTCGAGCTTCAGACCCTGGATCGCGGGGACGTCGAGCGGGCTCGGCAGATAGTCGACCACGGCGTCGAGCAGGGGCTGAACGCCCTTGTTCTTGAACGCCGAGCCGCAAACGACCGGCACGAATGCCATCGCGAGCGTGCCCTTGCGGATCAGCTTCTTGAGGTCGGCCGTGCTCGGCTCGTTGCCCTCGAGATACGCCTCCATCAGGTCATCGTCCTGCTCGACGGCCATCTCGATCAGGTCGCTGCGATACTTGGCAGCCTTTTCGACCATGTCGGCCGGAATGTCCTGATATTCGAACTTCGCACCCAAGCTCTCTTCGAGCCAGATGATCGCACGGTTCTCGACGAGGTCGACGAGGCCCTTGAAGCCGCCTTCCATGCCGATCGGCAGATACAGGACCGCCGGACGTGCGCCGAGACGCTCGATGATCGAGTCGACGCAGAAGTAGAAATCGGCGCCGGTGCGGTCGAGCTTGTTGACGAAGCACATGCGCGGCACGCCGTACTTGTCGGCCTGGCGCCACACGGTCTCGGACTGCGGCTCGACGCCGGCAACGCCGTCGAAGCATGCGACCGCACCATCGAGCACGCGCAGCGAACGCTCGACTTCGATCGTGAAGTCGACGTGCCCGGGGGTGTCGATGATGTTGATCAGGTGCTCTTCGCCCTTGCCCTCTTCGGCGCGCCACTTGCACGTCGTCGCGGCGGACGTGATCGTGATCCCGCGCTCCTGCTCCTGCTCCATCCAGTCCATCGTCGCGGTGCCTTCATGCACTTCGCCGATCTTGTAGGACTTGCCGGTGTAATAGAGGATGCGCTCGGTCGTCGTCGTCTTACCGGCGTCGATGTGCGCCATGATGCCGATGTTGCGGTAACGGTCGAGCGGATGGCTGCGGGCCATGATCGTGCTTCCTTAAAGATATGGGGAGCCAGCAGAACCGGCTCCCCAATATATAGGCGTTATACGTTGCGGGCGATAGACCACCCGCACCGGTTTACCAGCGGTAGTGCGAGAAGGCGCGGTTGGCTTCCGCCATCCGGTGCGTGTCTTCGCGCTTCTTGACGGCGTTGCCACGGTTGTTGGCAGCGTCCATCAGCTCGCCCGACAGCCGCGCGGCCATCGTGTTCTCGCTGCGGGCGCGTGCCGCGCCGATCAGCCAGCGAATGGCCAGCGCCTGGGCGCGCTCGGGGCGAACCTCGACGGGGACCTGGTAGGTCGCACCACCGACGCGACGCGAGCGGACTTCGATGCCCGGCTTCACGTTGGTCAGCGCGTCGTGGAACACGCCGATCGGATCGCGCTTGGCGCGCTGCTCGACGGTCTCGAAAGCACCGTAGACGATCAGTTCGGCGACGGACTTCTTGCCGTCGAGCATGACCGAATTCATGAATTTGGAGAGAACCTCATCACCGTACTTCGGATCGGGGAGGATGATACGCTTTTCTGGACGACGGCGACGTGCCATTTCAAATTCCTTTTGTTCTTCAGCTGATCCGGAACACGTCCGGGGCTTACTGAGCTTCGAGTCCGGAGCCTGGATCCCGGATAGATCGCCTGAAACGATCTTCCGGGATGATCATGCCCCCGGCATGATCACTTCGGACGCTTGGCGCCGTACTTGGAACGCGACTGACGCCGGTCCTTCACACCCTGTGTATCGAGCACGCCGCGCAGGACGTGGTAGCGAACACCGGGAAGATCGCGGACACGACCGCCACGGATCAGGACCACCGAGTGCTCCTGCAGGTTGTGGCCCTCGCCCGGGATGTAGCTGATGACTTCGCGCTGGTTGGTCAGGCGAACCTTGGCCACCTTGCGCAGAGCCGAGTTCGGCTTCTTCGGGGTCGTCGTGTAGACGCGGGTGCAAACGCCGCGCTTCTGCGGGTTGGCTTCCATCGCAGGGACCTTGGACTTGGCCTTCTGCGGGTCGCGGCCCTTGCGGACCAGCTGGTTGATCGTCGGCATTGAAGCCTTCACCTTTCAAATGGTTACTTTGCTGGAGCCCTGGGGCGCCGAGGAATACAAAAAGGACCCCTTGGGTGGCTGACGCCACCCGGGCCCTGGATCGCATCCAGCAATGTTCAAGCATGTCCGGCAGGAACGGTCCCGTCGAACAGGGCGCGCCTATACGCACAGACTCGGAAGCGGTCAATGGCACCGCCGGCCCCTGGAACCATGTTTACGGGGTCTAAAGGCGGACCGGGGCAAGGATCGCCGGTGACCGTCGATACGCCCCCGTCCCTGCACCGAATCCTGCCGCGCACTGACCCGCTGCCGGTTATCCTGGTGACGGGCACTGCCATCTTGGTCGAGGCGATCTTCGCGGGCGGTCCGAAGGCACTGCTGGCCGATCTGGCACTGATCGCGGTCGTCGTCGCGGCAGGCGAGCGCCGCTACACGGCGATGCTGATCGCCGCCGGACTTGCCTGCGGTCTCGTCGCCTATGGGGCGATGCTGTTGCCGGTCGCGATCGGCGTCGCGATCCGGCGACGGGTTCGGGCACCTTTGTTACTGCTGACCCCGGTGGCGGCGGCAGCGACCGCGATGGCGCTCGGCGCCATGCCCCTGCCCGATGGCCGCGGGATGATCGGCCTCGCGGCGATCACGCCGGATGGCGCCGCCGATGGCCTGCTTCTCGCCGTCGGTATCGGTGCATCGGCATGGGTAACTGCCTCGTTGACCACGCGTTCGCTGCACGGGCGCGCGCTGATCTCTACTGCGACGATGGTCGCGCTCGGTGCGGCGCTGGTGATTCAGCAGACTTCGATGGCGATTCCGGTCGCGCTTGCCGTCCTTGCGCCAGACCGACGCGTACTGGCGGCGGTCGTCGCGGCGAGCGCGCTTGCAGCATCTGCCTTACCGCTTGCTGCGACACTCGCGCTGGTGACGGCACTGATACTCCTGTGGCGGCCGCACGTTCGGTCGGCTGCGAACGACAATCCGCGGCTCGCCGTCCTGCGCTAGTCCCGACGTGTGCGCCGCTCAATTCTGCGATGGTCATGGTGGAAAACCGCTGATAGCTTTTTGCGGGTCAACGTCGATACGCCCGCAACACCGCTTGCCCTGCCGCGAACAGGGCGCTAGGGGCGGCGGGCGCGGAGGAGTGTAGCTCAGTTGGTAGAGCATCGGTCTCCAAAACCGAGGGTCATGGGTTCGAGTCCCCTCACTCCTGCCACCGCGTCTTTCCCCTTCATTCCCGACCCAAAGATTCCCTTGCTTCGTCCTGCGGATAGCGCATCCTCCTGCCCATAAGAGTTTTGGGGGCGGATACCGGACGGGCTTGAACAGGGGGATGGGTTCATGCGCTTCACGACGATATTTAACGGGACCGGCTTGCTCGCGCTCGCCACCATGCTGGCTGCGATGCCCGCCGCGGCGCAGCAGGTCGCTGCACCGGCCGTAACGGATTCCACCGGAGACGAGATCGTCGTCACCGGATCGCGCATTCGCCGTGACCCGCTCGACCAGCCCTCCCCCGTCATCACCGTCGACGCCGAATCGATCCAGCGCACCGGGCTGTCCTCGGTCGCCGACGTGCTGCAGCGGCTGCCGAGCGCCGCTGGCGGGCTGAATTCCAAGGTCAACAATTCGGGCAATATCGGCAACCCACCCGATGGCGGCGGCGTCGGCGCGGGATCGGCGGAGATCGACCTGCGCTACCTGACCGCCAAGCGTACGCTGGTGCTGGTCGACGGGCTGCGCTTCGTCAACGGCGCCTCGGCGAGCGGGATCCCGTCGACGGTCGACCTGAACACGATCCAGGTCGGGTCGATCGAGCGAATCGAGATCCTGCAGTCGGGCCAGTCGCCGCTCTATGGGTCGGACGCGCTGGCGGGCGTCGTCAACATCATCACCAAGTCGCAGCAGAAGGGGCTGAAGGCGTCGGCACAGTTCGGCACCTTCCGCCAGGGCGACGGGCATACGCAGGACTATAACGCCAGCTACGGCATCCAGTCGCCGCGCACGAGCGTGGTCTTCGGTGGCAGCTATGTGAAGCAGGAGGCGGTCCGCACCCGCGACCGGTCCATCTCGCAATTCCCCAATCCCGGGCAGACCAGCTGCACCGACCCGGTCGGCGGCTGTTCGAGCGCAACGGTCAACGGCTATGTCCAGCTGACCGGGCCGGCGCTGACGATCAAGACTCCGCCGATCCTGGGGCGGCCGCGGTACGATGCCGCGAACCCGACCGGCCCGAACAGCGACTTTCGCCTGCTGACGGCGGCGGACCGGTTCAACTTCTCGCCGTACAATTACTTCCTGACGCCGTCCGAACGCTATGGCTTCTTCGTCAGCGGCAAGCAGGAACTGACCGACAGCATCAACCTGCGCGTCAAGCTGAACTATACCAAGCGCAATTCGCAGAACCAGGCGGCGTTCCTGCCGCTGTTCGTCGGGCCCGACGCCGGCAATGGCAATCTGCTCGACACGATCTCGATCGATGCGACCAACCCGTTCAATCCGTTTGGCTACACGCTGTCGGCGGGCGGCGCGGGCAATCCGGCGGCCAATTATTCGACGGTCCGGCGTCGCCTGGTCGAGGCAGGACAACGCACCTATACGCAGCATGTCGACACGATGTCGGCGACGGCGACGCTCGACGGGTCGTTCGATGCGATGGGGCGCAAATTCTATTGGGACGCCAACGCGGTCATCGGCTTCAACGATGCCAAGCAGCTGTTCACCGGTAACATCAACGCCGCGCGGCTGGCGCAGGCGCTGGGGCCGGTGTCGCGGTGCACCGATGCGTGCGTGCCGTTCAACATCTTCGGTGGCGCCGGATCGGTGACGCCGGCGATGCTCGCCTATGTCGCCTTCGACGAACGCGCGCGCAGCTCGCAGCGGCTGGAGGACTATACCGCCAACATCTCGGGCGAGCTGTTCGACCTGCCCGCGGGCGCAGTGGGCATCGCCGCGGGATACGAGCACCGCGTGCAGTTCGGACGGTTCACCCCCGACCCGCTGATCACCGCCGGGCTGGGCGCGGACATCCCGGCGCAGCCCGCACGCGGCCAGTTCAACTCGGACGAGATCTATGCCGAGCTGCGCGTGCCGCTGATCCACGACACGCCGCTAATCAAGTCGTTCGAGGTCGGCGGCGCGGTACGGCATTCCGACTATTCGACCAGCGGCGGCAACACGACCTATACGGGCAACGCGCTGTGGAAGCCGGTCACCGACCTGCTTCTCCGCGGATCCTGGGCGCAGGGCTTCCGTGCGCCGAGCATCGGCGAGCTGTTCGGCGCGGCCTCGCGCTCCGACGCGCCTATCGACGATCCTTGCACCAACGTCGCCGGATCGCCCTACCGGACATCGCCGTCGGTGCGCGCGAACTGCACCGCCAACGGCGTGCCCGCCAATGGCAGCTACCAGGAGCCCAATGGCGGACAGCTTGGCGTTCTGACCGGCGGCAACACCGCGCTCAAGCCCGAGACGTCGCGGACGTTGCTGTTCGGCGCGGTCTATGCGCCGGGCTGGGCGCGCGACAGCGGCTTTGCCAGCCAGCTGAGCATCGAGGGCAATTATTACGATATCAAGGTCGAGGACGCGATCGCGCCGGTCGACGCACAGCTGACGCTCAGCCGCTGTGCGCAGAGCGGCGATGCCCTGAGCTGCGCGGCGATCACGCGGACGCCGAGCGGGCTGATCTCGCGGATCAATGCGCAGTTGCAGAATATCGGCGGGATCCGCACCAAGGGCGTCGACGTGACCGCGGTGTACCGGTCGCCACGGACCTCGGCCGGCATCTTCGGTCTGTCGCTCAACGGCAATGTGCTGTTGAAATATACCGAGACATTCCCCGCGGAGAACGGCTTCACCACCACCGACTATCGCGGCACGACGCGCGGCTTCCCCGATCAGTCCTATCCGAAGTTCAAGGGCAACGCCGTGGCGGACTGGGATCTCGGTCTGGTACGGGCGTCGTTCACCGGGCGCTATATCGACAGCGTGAGGGAAGGTGACGGCAGCAAGCTCGACAGCACCTTCTATGGCGATGTGCAGCTGGCGTTCTCGCCGGCATGGATGGAGCATAGGTTGGCGGTGACGATCGGGGTGAACAATGTGTTCGATCAGGATCCGCCGGCGTGCACGAGCTGCACCGGGCCGAATTACGATCCGACGACGTATGACGTGCCGGGGCAGTTCGGCTATGTGCGGCTTTCGTGGGGGTTGTGACGTCGGCGGCCCGCTCCTGCCCTCTTCCCGACGTGGAGGTGACGGACGGGCGGGGCGGATGTCGCCCTTCGGCGCATTTCAGTACGCACCACACCATGAATGCAGAAAACGCAATCATGGTTGCGGTATCAGCAATTGTGATTTCGCCTGCTGCGACGCACAAAGATCAGGCCTTTCAGGCATCCTCTCCTAAAAACTTTACGGCCGGTCGCATGACCGGCCTTTTTTTTGGTCCGGGGTTTTGGCCACGGGTTTTCTGGTCCGGGCGAGGCGCGGGTCGCGTGAAATTGATGCCTAGCCCCCTGCCCTTGCTTTCACGCGGCGGCAAAGCTATCTGCCCGACCTTCCGACGGTATGCCGGCACCGCCTTTCGGGTGATGCCGCTGCCGCTCCTTTTCCTCAACATGCGGGTGCGAAGAACATCGTGGCGAAAACGTCCCCACTCGAATTCATCCAGCAGGTCCGCACCGAGACGTCGAAGGTCACCTGGCCGACGCGGCGCGAGACGGTGATGACCGGCGTGATGGTGGTGATCATGACGACGATCCTCGCGGTGTTCTTCTTCGGCGTGGATTCGATCCTGCAGGCGATCGTCACCATGCTCCTGAAACTCGCTCAATAAGGTCCGCACATGGCGCGCTGGTACATCATTCACGCCTATTCGGGCTTCGAGGGCAAGGTCCGCGATTCGATCATGGCCGAGGCGACCCGCATGGGTCTCGAGCAGCTGGTCGAGCAGATCGAGGTGCCGACCGAGACGATCACCGAGGCCCGCCGCGGCAAGAAGATCGCGGTCGAGCGCAAGTTCATGCCGGGCTACGTCCTCGCCAAGCTGAACATGAACGACGACGTCTACCACCTGGTCAAGAACACACCCAAGGTGACGGGCTTCCTGGGCAGCATGGGCAAGCCGCAGGCGATCAGCGAGGCGGAAGCCACGCGGATGCTCAATTCCAAGGAAGAAGCCGCCGCGGCGCCGAAGCAGAAGGTCAAGGTCGACTACGAGATCGGCGATTCGGTCAAGGTGCTGGACGGTCCGTTCGCGACCTTCAACGGCGTGGTCGAGGAGCTCGACTTCGACAAGTCGAAGGTCAAGGTCTCGGTCTCGATCTTCGGGCGCGCGACGCCGGTGGAACTCGATTTCGAACAGGTCGAACGCTCCAAGTGAGCCGCGCGCGGCTGGCCGAACTGAGGCTGCCGCGACACCGACCGACCAGATCGGTCGAGATCTGACGACCCGGCGCGGAGCCTCCGCGCCGGGTCGTCGCGTTTCGGGGAACAAACCCCGCCCCGACGGGTTATCGTTCGTCGGCGTTCGCGCCGTTCAGAACAGGGGTATTCCATGAAGAAGATGATCGTTCTCGGACTTGCAGCCGGCCTGGCTTCGCTCTCCGCCTGCAACTCGAGCCCGCGCGAAAACGCAGCGGACGCCATCGAGTCGAACACCGAGGCGGTTGCCGACAACCTCGAAGAGGCCGCGGACAACGCGACCACGGACGCTGCCGAGGCCGGCCTCGAGAACAAGGCCGACGCGGTCCGCGCGACCGGCCAGAACCAGGCCGAGGACATGCGCACCAACGATCCCGACACCAACCTGTCGAACGGCATGTAACAGCGGGTCACCGACCCGTAGGGTTCGGGCCGCTCCCAAGCACGGCCCGTATAGGAGGGCGTCCGAGGCAACTCGGGCGCCCTTTCGTTTTGGGGGGGTAGCTGGCAACGAGAGTTACCGCCCAGTTACGGACGTCGTTCCTAGCCCTCTCCCGCCTTCGCGGGAGAGGGTTGGGTGAGGGTCTTTTTCTACTTCGCCGTTCGTTCCAGGAGAGCGGCCAGGATGGTTTCAAGAACACCCACTCGATTCTCGATGACCTCGCTGTTCCAAAATCGCATCACGCGATATCCTCTGGCTTCGAGGACGGCAGTTCGCGGTGCATCGATTGTCGGATCATGATGCCCACCGTCCAGTTCCACGACAAGTCTGGCTTCGAGACAGGCAAAGTCCGCGACGT
Source organism: Sphingomonas ginsenosidivorax (assembly GCF_007995065.1). Classification (NCBI taxonomy): domain Bacteria; kingdom Pseudomonadati; phylum Pseudomonadota; class Alphaproteobacteria; order Sphingomonadales; family Sphingomonadaceae; genus Sphingomonas; species Sphingomonas ginsenosidivorax. Next base: position 2,486,329 of record NZ_VOQR01000001.1, read on the forward strand.
ATTGGTCGGCGATCGTATGCTGTTCGCGAAACTTGAAGCCGCCAAGGCGTCGGCTGCGGACCGCCAGCCAGATGATCTGTTCCACGTCTGTACGCTCGCGTCTCAGGCGCGCGGCATGACGGCTGACCTGGCGACGCACCGGATACATCGGCACACGATAGAAGACCCAAGAGGCAGGAAGAAGACCCTCACCCAACCCTCTCCCGCGAAGGCGGGAGAGGGCTAAGCAGGGAACGTCCGCGTTCCACCTGTTTCCGACATCAGCGCACCGCCTCAACCGCCATCCTTCGGTCCGCGTTTCGTGCCAGCCCTGCTCCAGCCGGTGACCTGGTCGAGCGCGGGTAGCGCTGGGCCTTCGGCGAACCAGGCGCGTTCGCCGCGGATCTGGCGTTCGGCTTCGGCGATGGCGAAGGCCTCGCGGTCGCGATCGAGCTGGGCGCGGTACATGGCGGCGAGGCGGAAGCTGCAGGCGTCGGAGGATTCGCCGCGGCGGCGCTTGATGTGCGGCGGCTCGGCCAGAAGGCGGGCTTCGGTCTGGTGATGCTTGAGGAGTTGCAGCGCTTCGGTCACCGTCATCCTGGGCATCGGCGGCGGCTCGTTGTGGCGCCAGGCGTCGTCGGCGTGGGACCCGGGCGTGAAGCTATGGAGCAGCGCGGCCTCGATACGCTCGTAGCCGCATTGCAGCGCCAGACGCATTTCGCGCGCGAACGCCGGGCTTTTGCGCCGGCGCGCATAGAAGGTGCCGTAGCTGAACCCCGCAGCGGCGGCGGACAGGCGCACGTTGGCGGTCGCGCTCAGCGCGGCGAGGAAACGCTGTTCGCCGTCATGCGTCAGGCGCCGCCGAGAGCTGCGGCGAAGTTGCATGCCGCCTGACGGCGTTCTGCTGGGCTGGGGCGCAGGCGTCGCGGACGGGCCCTCCCCCTGCCCCTCCTGCAGTCGGGAGGGCGGATTGGCGTCGGCAAAGACCAGCGCGGCGTCCCAGTCGGCGGCGAACGCCGGATGCTTGCCGCGGCGCTTGATGAGCATCGAGCGATTGAGGCCGAGCGTTTCGGCGGCGGCGCGCACGTTGCCGGTGCGGCGGAGCGCGGCGAGGAAGGCGGCGTTCTGGGTCGCCTGCTTCGGGGTCAGCGGACGGATCATGCCGCATGGGGTCGCTTGGGTTTTCCTACATTGCAATCCCCCTTCTGCTGGCGGCTTCGCGGCTTTGCGGGATCGGAAAGGAAGGGTGGTTCACGCAAAGACGCAAAGACGCGAAGGGGAGAAGGGGTTTCGCGCGGAGGCGCGGAGGCCGCGGAGAGAAGAAGAAGAAGGCGGTAGGTGTTGCTGCTGCGCGGGTTTTGCGGTAGGGGCGCCGGCTTCCAGAGCGACAGCATTGGATTGCCTGTGGGAGAGCGCCTCGGCGCTCGTCTGAACCACTCACCTTGAGAAGAGAGACCATGGCTAAAAAGATTACCGGATACATCAAGCTGCAGGTGCCTGCAGGCGAGGCAAAGCCCGCGCCGCCGATCGGGCCTGCGCTGGGTCAGCGCGGCGTCAACATCATGGAGTTCTGCAAGGCGTTCAACGCCGGCACGGGCGACCTGAAGAAGGGCATGCCGATCCCGACCGTCATCACGGTCTATGCGGATCGCTCGTTCTCGTTCGAGACGAAGACGCCGCCGGCATCCTACCTGATCAAGGAGGCCGCCGGCCTCAAGTCGGGGTCCAAGGAGCCCGGCAAGGTCGTCGCCGGCAAGATCAAGCGCTCGCAGCTGAGCGAGATCGCCACGACGAAGATGAAGGACCTCAACGCCAACGACATCGAGGCTGCGACGAAGATCATCGAAGGCAGCGCCCGCGCGATGGGCCTCGAAGTGGTGGAGGGCTGATATCATGGCAAAGCTGACCAAGAAGCAGAAGGCCGTCACGGTCGACACCGTCAAGCTGCACGGCGTCGACGAAGCGATCGCACTGGCCCGTTCGGGTGCGACCTCGAAGTTCGACGAGACGATCGAAGTCGCGCTGAACCTGGGCGTCGACCCGCGTCACGCCGACCAGATGGTCCGCGGCGTGGTGACGCTGCCCAAGGGCACCGGCAAGACCGTCCGCGTTGGCGTGTTCGCCCGCGGCGCGAAGGCTGAAGAGGCTCTGGCCGCCGGCGCAGACGTCGTCGGTGCCGAGGACCTGATGGAGGCCATCCAGGGTGGCACGATCGATTTCGATCGCTGCATCGCGACCCCGGACATGATGGGCATCGTCGGTCGCCTCGGCAAGGTGCTGGGCCCCAAGGGCCTGATGCCGAACCCGAAGCTCGGCACGGTGACGATGAACGTCGCGGCTGCGGTCGAAGCAGCCAAGGGCGGCCAGATCGAATACCGCGTCGAGAAGGCCGGCATCATCCATTCGGGCATCGGCAAGGCGTCGTTCCCGGCGGAAGACCTGCGCGCCAACTTCGACGCGCTGGTCGATGCGGTGGTCAAGGCCAAGCCGGCCGGCGCCAAGGGCAAGTATGTGCGGAAAGTCGCGATCTCGAGCACCATGGGTGCGGGGATCAAGGTCGATACGGCCGAGGTTGCGGGCGCCTAAGCGCTTCGCATTTCGGTGAGACAGGAAGGGCCGGGAGAGCGATCTCCCGGCCCTTTTTGTTTGTGCGCGGTAAGCTCAGGACCCACCCCCGGCGGAGGCCGGGGCCCAATTGGACGGTCGTGATAACGGAACGCAGTCCGCCGTCACGTCGGTTTCCCAATTGGGCCCCGGCCTTCGCCGGGGTGGTTGAGCCCGTCAGGCGTCCACGGTTTCCGGGAAATCCGCCCCCAGGCTGACGTCGCGCGCGGCCGTGATGGCGTCGAGCCGTTCCTTGAGCTTCGCGGTCACGGCGTCGTAGCCGAACTCGCCGAGCACGAGGTGACGCGGCGCGGTGTTCTGCTGGACGGTGGCGATGATCGCCTCCCCTGCCCGCACCGGGTCGCCGACCTGCGTTCCGCTGACGTCCTTCGTGCCTTTCATCCGGGCCTTTGCGGTCTCGGCATAAGCGGGGATCGTGCTGGGCGTCTGCCTGAGCGAGCGGCCGGCCCAGTCGGTGCGGAACGGGCCGGGCTCGACGCAGGTGACGCCGATGCCGAGCGGGCCGACCTCGGCGAGCAGCGCGTCGGACCAGCCCTCGACCGCGTGCTTCGAGGCGGCGTAATAGCCCGAGCCGGGAAAGCCGACGAGCCCGGCGACCGAGGTGAAGTTGACGATGTTGCCGCTCCCCTGCGCGCGCATCACGGGCAGCACGGCGCGGGTCAGCGCGAACAGGCCGAAGACGTTGGTGTCGAACTGCGCGCGGATCTCGGCCTCCTCGCCCTCTTCGACGGTCGCCTGGTAGCCATAGCCGGCGTTGTTCACGAGCACGTCGATGCGGCCGAACTTGTCGGTCGCCGCGGCGACGGCGGCGTCGATCTGCGCCTGGTCGTTGACGTCCAGATCCAGTGCGAGCGCGCGGTCCTCGACCCCCTCGACCAGGTCGGCCACGCGGTCTGCGCCGCGCGCCGTGACGACGGCGTTCCAGCCGCGGTCGAGCACGAGTTTGGCAAGATCGCGGCCGAAGCCGGTCGAGCAACCGGTGATGAACCAGACGGGGGAATCGGGGAGAGACATGACGCGCGCCTTTTGTGGGGGACTTCAACAGGTAGGATGCAAGGGCAGCCGGGCAAGGGCGGCAAGGCTTACAACGAGTCCCGGGCGCGGCTGGAGGCGGATCGGACCGGCAACTGCAGGGCGGCGGTGGCGGAGTCTGCCGACGACATCGTCGTCGTCGCGCGACGGCTGCGCCGGTTGCGGCTGACCTATGCGAGCAGCGGGCGGATCCTGCGGTGGTGCCGGACGTCGATCTCGAGCGGCGACAGGCGGGTCGACCGGATCGGGTGCGCGATCGTGCGGGCGTGCGTGCGCGAGGGGTTCGGCGACCGCGGCCCCGACATCGCGTGCTTCCGGCGCAAGGTGGAGTCGCTGGAGCCCGACTGAGGCGAGAGCGCTAGCGCCGGTTCCAGAGCTTCGGCCAGAGGTCGCCGAGATCGTTGGTGTCGATCGGATCGGTGCCGGGCGGCGGCACCGCGGCCTCGGCGATGAAGTCCGCGACATGGCCGGGGAGTGTGAGGCCGAACCGCGGGAGGTGCTTGAAGACATGGTAGGCCGCGGCGGTCAGATTGTGCTCGCGCAGGATCGAGACCATCCGCAGGAAAGTGATCGGGTCGAGCAGCGGGACCAGCCGGATCAGGTCGGCATATTGGTAGAAGCCCTTGCCGTAGGTGTGGACGCTTTCCCAATAGAGCTTGAAGACCAGATGCGCGCCGAACCACGCGAAGTCGGGCAGCCCGATCACGTGGTCCGGATAGGCCTTCTGCCACGAGCAGGCGAGCAGGCCGTCGAGTTCGATGTCGAGCGAGAGCTTGTGGTGGATGTCGACCACTGCATAGCACCACGGCGCATCGGTGGTGGCGTCGTGCCAGAACTGGTGCGTCCAGGGCTCGTCGCGGATCGCGGCGCGCGTCTCGTCGGACAGGTTGGTGACGAGCAGCCGCCGGGCGAGGAAGCCGAGTTCGAAATGCGATTCCTCGACGATCGCGCGCAGATCGCGGTCGGCGCGGACGAACCGGCCGCGCTCGGGATCGCGCTGCGCCTGATGGAAGCCGCAGTCGAGCGCGAGCGCCTCGGCCTGTTCGAGATCGTCCCAGCCGACGCCGAGGTCGAACTCCCACGCGCCACGCAGGTGCCGTGCGGGATAGAGCAGGCACCCCGCCGCCGCGCCCTTCAGCAGTGCGTAGCGGATCCCGGCGGCGTCGAGCGCCGCGAGGAACCCTGCGCACCCGGCGACCTGCGCCTGCACGAACGCGGTGACAGCGAGGCGCGCGCGTACGAACCGCGCGTGATCCTGTTCGACGAGCGTCGGCTCCAGCAGCGTCGGTGCGAGCGCCGGCAGGATCTGCCAGTTGGCGAACAGTGACGCGAGGAGTGTGGCCGAGCCGTCGGCACAGAGCGTCTCACCCTGCGGCGCCTGGCCTGCCAGCAGCCGGACGAGGGGGGCCTCGGACGGGTGCTCGGCTTGCACCATGACGGTCTGGGACGACATGGCTCAGATCTCGACCGCTTCGAGGGGAAGTTCCAGGCGGCGGTCCGCCGCGGCGAGTTGTCCGGCGATGGCGGATGCGACCCGCTCGACCCCGTGGCGGCCGAGCCGGACCGTGGCCTGCGAGCGCTGCAGGTCTTGATGGCGCCCGCGCGCCGATGGGAGCAAGGGTTCGCGGCCCTGGTCGGCCGTCATCTGCCTGCAGATGGCGCTCGCAAGGGCGTCGACGAAGGTCATGGTCATGGATTTTCCCGATCGACTATCGGAAAAGACTATCCAGCGCGTGAAACTGCGGCAATTCGACTTGCATCCCGGTTGCGATCTACCGCGTCTATCGCCTCCATTATGGTTTCGAACGCCGCATCCGGGCTGCCTTCATTGTCGATGACCATGACGGTGTCATAGTCCGCCATGCGCTGTCCGAGCGCATCGCGCATCCGGACGAGGTGTCCGAGCAACGGCACGGCCCCGTCGGCGGCGCCGCGGATCGCCGGATCGCCTTCCGTCATCGTCTGGTGCAGCCCGCCGACGATCCGCGCGCCGCGTTCGAAATAGCTGACCGGGCGACCCCGCGCGATCATCCGGTCGCGACATATGGCGGGATCGCAGTCGATCAGGAACAGGATGGTCGGCCGCGGCGCATAGGCGGCGAGCGCGTGCATATAGTCCGTCGAGAGGCCCTCGAGGATGCCGCGGACCATCAAAGTGGGCACGTAGCGATCGAAGAAGACGAGCCCGTCGCCGTCGAGCGCGTGGCGGTGTTCGGCGACCTGCTCGACGATCGTGACCCAGCTGAGCAGGCTGAAGGTGAGCGGCGTGGCGTTGCGCCATTTCGCGCGTTCCAGCGCGTGCGCGGTGATGTCGGAACGACCGAGCCTGAGCTTGAGCGTCTCGCGTCCACGCGCGGCATGCGCGGCGATGACGCGGTCGAGCAGAGTCGATTTGCCGGCACCGTCGATCCCCTCGAACGCGAACAGGTTGCGCGGGCGCAGCAGCCCGGGCTCGACCACCAGGTTGAGCGGCGGTCGGCAGGGATAGACCGGGGGCAGCGCACCGGGTTCGGGGGTATCGTCGTCGATCCGCATGCGGTGCGTCCTGTCGGATAGGGGGTGGCTGCGGGCGCGGCGGATCGGCGCGGGTCCTCCCCCCGCTCAGGGGAGGAGGATTGGCGCTAGTCGCGTTTACGAACGGTGGCCGGGGGCGCAGCGGGAGGGTCGGACAGCGCCACGGTCGGCGCTGCGGTGGCAGCGGCCACCGGTTGCTCAGCCTCCGCCGCGGTCGGCTCGGCCTGCGCGGTGCGGAGCGAGGCGGTGACAATCGAGGCGACACGGCCTTGGAATGCGCGCGCGTCGGCCGGCGTGCCGACCAGCCGCACGCTGTTCAGCCGGCGCAGGATCGTGCTGGCCACGATAGCGGCGGGGTCGGCGGCGGCCTGACGGCTGCCGAGCGCGCCGGCCAGCGCCTTCGCCGCGGCGGCGGGATCGATCGTGCTCAGCGCCACCGGTTCGGGACCCGGCGCCTTGCCGAGCTGCCGGGTGACCGTGCGCACGATGCCGCGGGTCAGGCGGCTGGCAGCGAGCGGGATGCCGGGTACCGCCGGCCCCGTCGCGAGCCGGCGGGTCACCGCGCTGGCGAGAACGGTCGCGAGACGATCGACCGATGGATCCGCGCCGGGTTTGCGGCCGCGGCGGGGAGCAGCGACGCTGGCGTACCGAGCGGCCGCCGGGCCGGCGCGCGGTCCCCGCGTCTGGAGCCGGCGCACGACGGCGGCGGCAACGCTATCGACAACAGTTCTGGGCATGTCCTGTCTCCTGTAGCGCCGGACGAGGTCACCCCGCCCGGCGCATTCCCCTAGCGACGACGCAAGGCCGCGCGGCCGGCGAGCTGGCGCGAGACCGCACTGGCGACCGCCGCGACGAGGCTGCCGCGGGGTTTCGCCTTGCGCGCGGGCGTCTTGCGCGCGGCACCCGATGCCGAGAGCCGCCCGGTGACCGCGCTGGCGACGGCGGCAGCGAGCGTCGGCCGCCGTGCCCCCGTCTTGCCGCGTGCGGCCGGATGGCTGAGCGCGCCGGTCTTGCGCTTCGTTCTGACGGGTGCAGTGCGCGCCACCCTTCCGGATCCGACCGTCGTGGTGAGCTGCGCGACGACGGCGCTGGCGACGGCGGCGGGCAGGCTGGCGCGCTTCGCCGTCGGACGGCGCCGGATAGCCTTGCGGATAGTGGGTCGTGCCATGTCATGTCTCCTTTCAGTTCGGGGTGACCAGGGTCTTCTGGTGGGCGTGGGTCGACGCCGGATCGGCGGGGACCGGGATCAGGCGGCTGGGCCAGCGTGCCCCGCACTGCGCGAGCGTCACGGCGGTCCAGAGCGGGTCGCCGGGCGGCGCGACTAGCGACAGTCGCCCCCGCCAGAGGATGAGGAGCCGCGCGACGAAGGCTTCGCGCTCGGCCGCGGTCGGCGCATGCGGATAGGCGAGCACGCTCCAGTCGCCGCGCGGGCGGCGCGCCCAAAGCAGCCAATACGGATCGGGATAGGCGCGTTGGCCGCTTTGCAGGACGACCATCGTGGCGGCCGACCGCGGCGCGGCGCACCAGCGCGCCGGTGCCGATGGAAGCGCGGGGGGCGCCACCCGCCACGCGTCGAGATACCGGAGCAACGTCCAGCGCGAGACCTGGATGCCGGTCTCGCGCTCGATCAACAGGCGCACCGCCGCGCCGTCCCACACGCCGTACGGCAGGCCCTGCGCATCGGGCGGTCCCGCCAGCAGATGCGTCGCAAGCCGGTCGATCGGCGTGTTGCCCGCGAGGCGTGGCGGACGACCCTGGCGTCTGGCGGCGAGATCGTCGGCGCCGCCACGGTGGAATCGCGACTTCCATTGGCTGACGCTTGCCACCGACGTGTCGAGCAGCGCTGCGACCTGTTTCTGCGTCAGCCCGCGTGCCAGCGCTTCGATCGCGCGACGCCGGCGCTCTTCGCGCTGCGCGGGGGTCAGGGAAGGAGGGGGCGGAGCCATGCCCCTTCATGGCATGTTCTAAAGCAGTTTATGCACCAACTGGCACCGTTTCGGCGGTAATGGGTGAACGCCGGTCAGGGCAGGTCGAGAAGCTTGTGCAGCTGGAGACAGAGGCGGTAGCCGTGACGCATCGCGATCCCCGCGGCGGTCGCCTGATGCGCGCGGTTCGCAACCGCGTCGCCGTCGTCACGCGGCATCACGAACACGCGTGTGTTGGACGGCGGGCGGAACAGGCGGGTGCGCTGGCCCGCCTTCTGGGTCGACGCCATCGGCAAGCCATCATCGGGATCGACCTCGCCCGCCGCCAGCACATATTTGTACGCGGTGATACGCGGCACGATCGCGTCGTGCAGCTGCTTGGTCTTGGGGCTGCACACGATCGTCAGCCGGTCGTCGACGGGAAGCGGGATCGACAGCGTCCCGTTGGTCTCGATCTGGACGCGTAGTCCCCGGGCGAGGAGCTGCTGGACGAGCGGCGCGATGTTCTGGCGGAAGGGTTCGCCGCCGGTCAGCACGATCAGGTCGCAATGCGCCGGGCGATGCGTCTCGATCGCGGCGATCAGATCGGCCAAGGCCGGCCGCCAGGTCGAGCTTTCGAAGTCGGTGTCGCACCAGTAGCAGCGGATGTTGCATCCCGCGGTGCGTACGAAGACCGCGGGGTCGCCGGCGAAGGGGCCTTCGCCCTGCAGCGTGTAGAAGACTTCCTGGATCCAGAGGCTGGCGCCGTCGCCCATCTCCTGCGCGCGCGCGGGGTTGCCGCCGAACATCAGAGCTCGGTCCAGCGATGATCGGTGCGACGGTCGCAGAGGATGCCGATGCGGTGGCCCTCCTGCCGGCCGCGACGGATATAGGGGCGGCGCTCGACCTCGGCGGGGAAGACGATCGCTTCCTTCAACACGTCGACGCCCGGGCGCGTCGCGACCACCAGTTTCGCGCGGCCGTCGAAATCGAGCGCGGCGGCGACCATCGCAGCGGACGGCGCTTCGCTCTCGATGACGGCCATGTATTCGCCGAACGCGTCGAGCGGGTAGCGGACGGTGTCGACCGCGAACCCGGCGGTGCGCAGATGGTCGAACAGCAGGACCTCGTTCTGCAGCGCCATCAGCGTGAGCCCACTGGTCTTGCCGCAGAACAGCCCCAGGCACTGCGCGTCGTCGCGGACGCGGATGCGATCGACGATGACGACGGGGCTGGAGGTCGCATCGCTGTAATAGCCCTTGAACTCGCCGAACGGCGCCTCGGTGCGGTGTTCGCGCGTGACATGGCCCTCGATCACGATCTCGGCGTCGGCCGGCGCGGACGGATAGTCGCCGCCGGCGAGCGCCACTGCGCCGCCGCCCAGCCGTCCGGCCGCGTCGTAGCTGTCGAGCGCGGACGGCAGTTTCGCGGCGGCGGCGAGATAGGCCGCGAAAGGGCCGCCGTTGAACAGCGTGATCGGCACGCGCGGCGCGTCGGCGAGGCCTGCGGTCACGATCCGGTGCGCGTCGGTGCGCGGATCCATGAACAGCACAATCTCGCGCGGGCCGGCGACGAGGCCGCGGTAGAAGCCGAGATTGGTCCCGCCGCTCTCGTCCGCGAGCGCGCCGACGAACGCGGTCAGATATCGGCCCGCGTCGCCCGGCTGGTGCCAGAGCAGCGGCAGCTCGGCGAGCGAGCCGAGGTCGCGGGTGGCGAGGCTGGGCGCGAACACCGGCGGTGCGGGGACCGCGAGACGATCGGCGAGCCGCGTGACGGCACCGCGCGCATCGGCGAGCCCCATCTCGCCGAGCAGCGCGGCGCGGGTCGGCAGGTTCATCACCAGCGGCAGCCGCGACCCGATCACGTCGGTGAACAGGAAGCAGGGCTCGGCTCCGGTCCGCCGCTGCCAGTCGGACAGGAAGCGCGTGACGCCGAGATCCGGGTCGACCGGCTGGTCCACGCGGAACAGCTTCGCCGCCTGCAGCGCCTCACGCATGAACGCTACCTTCCCAGGGGTCCTTCCCCTCCCACGGGAAGATCACCCAGCCGTGCACGTCGCACGCCCAGTGGTCGACGATCGCGCGGGGGTTGCGACCGGCGAGGTTGTCGCGGTTGACGACCAGCGTGGCGGTGACCGGATCGGCGCCGGCCTGGACCAGGACACGGCAGGCCGCGTCCAGCGTCAGCCCCTGCCCCACGACGTCGTCGACCAGCAGCACGCGGCGGCCGCGCATCCGTTCGAGACCGAGCGCGCCGTGGTTCGCCGGCTGCGATTTGTCCGCACGGATCGCATCGCTGTGCGTCCGTGCGATGTCGAGCACCGCGAACGGCCGGACGCCGAGCATGTGCGAGAGCATTACCGCGGGGACGAGGCCCGAGCGCGCGATCCCGACCACGCCGTCCACCCGCGCATCGGCCAGCCGGTCGGCGAGCAGCCGCGCCAGCCCTGCGATCTCCTCCCAGGAGAAGCGGTGGATCGTCGAGACCGGGCGCGCAGGGTCGAGCATCACCCCGCGACCGGACCGGCGACGAACGCCTGCGCGTAATCGGGATGCAGCGCGGGGACGCCGTCGCGGACGTGCGGGCGCCCCTCGGCATGGCCGGCGTTCGAGACGCGCACGAACCGTGCGTGATCGGCAAGCTCGGCCACGGCCGCGCAGCCGCTATAGGTGACGCCGGAGCAGAGGCCCCTCGCCAGCTTGCCGAGCGTGTCGGCGACGGGGCCGCTATGGTCGAAGGTCCCTTCCACGCCTTCGGGCAGATAGGCGTCGAAGGCGTCGCGCGAGATCGTGGCGCCGGCGAGGCGTTGCAGCGTGAGGTCGACGCCGAGCGTGACGAAGCCGGTGGTCACCTTGTAGCGGCGGCCGTCATGCTCGACCGCGCGCGCCTCGCTCTCGTCGGCGCCGGCGAGCAGCTTGCCGAGCATCACCGCGGACGCCCCCGCGGCGATCGCCTTGGCGATGTCGCCCGACCCGCGGATGCCGCCATCGGCGATCACGCCGACGCCGGCCTTGCGCGCGACCGCGGCGCATTCGAGGATCGCGGTGAGCTGCGGCATGCCGGCGCCGGTGACGACGCGCGTGGTGCAGACGCTGCCCGGGCCGATGCCGACCTTGATCGCGTCCGCGCCGGCATCGATCAGGTCGCGTGCACCGTCCGCGGTCGCGACGTTGCCGACGATGCAGTCGAGCTGCGGATGCCGGGCCTTCAGCTCGAGCAGCGCGGCGATGACGTGATCCGAATGGCCGTGCGCGACGTCGATCGCGAGGATGTCGACGCCCGCATCGGCGAGGCGATCGGCACGCTCGAGATAGTCGCCCTTGATCCCGACCGCGCCGCCGACACGGAGGCGGCCTGCGAGGTCGAGCGTGGCGTGAGGCGTATCGCCGGCTGCCGCGGCCTTGGTTGCGGCGACCGCTTCCGCCTGGTCCTGCGGCGACCACATCCGGTGGACGATGCCGATGCCGCCCGCGCGCGCCATCGCGGTCGCCATCGGCGCGGCCGTGCACCAGGGGGTGTTGGCGGACACGATCGGGACCGCGAGCCGGATGCCGGGCGTGAGCTGCATCGCAGTGTCGACGTCGCGGCGGCTGCGCAAGCGGTTGCGGCGCGGCACGAGCAGGACGTCGTCGAACGACAGGCCGATGTCCGCGTCGACGCGATCGATGTCGAAGGATCCGTATCGAAGATTCAAGGTGATCGCCCTTCCTCGTCCGATGCGGGGCGTCGATTGCCCCGCCTGTCCGCTGCGAGAAAAGGGTATCAGCGACGTCGAACCCGCTGCCTAGAGTTACAATCTCCGATACGGATACAAAAGCGCGTGATGCCGCAAGCATACCAGTGCCATACATCCGGATCGTTCACTGGCGGATACGCGCGATATCTTGGCATGGCGTGACGTAATGCCGTCGCCGCATCGCCCGTATCCTGTCTTTACGTCACGGGGAGATGATCAGTTGAGCAGATATCATCGGATGAGCGCATCGCCTGCCGCCGCGCCGTGCGTGGGCGCGTTCCGTGGATAGCCCGCAGGCCCGCCTCGATGATGCGAGGGGCGATGGCGGGAATGGCCGCCTGCCCATCGTCGAGCTGCCGATGCCCGGCGCGATGCCGCGCACCACGAACGCGCACGACGCGACGACCTGGCACCTAATCAGCCGCGAGATCGGCATCGATGCGGGGCACCGGGTGATGGACCACGGATCGAAATGCCATAACCTCCACGGCCATCGCTACAGGATCGAGGCGTGGTGTCGGGGCCCCTTGTTCGCCGCGGGCGAGCAGAACGGGATGGTGCTCGATTTCGGGTTCCTGAAGGACGAGATGATGCACGCGATCGACGCGCGGTTCGACCATGCGTTCATGCTGTGCGTCGACGATCCGCTGTGCCGCGCGATGTTCGGGCTCGACGACGGCGCGCTGTCGCACAGGGTCGCGGCGGCGGTGTCGGAGGACGGCCTGTTCCTCGGCCACGGCCGCGACGGCATGCAGATCTGCGTGCTCGCGGTGGTGCCGACGGCGGAGAATCTGGCGAAGCTCTGGTTCGACCTGCTCGCGCCGCGGGTCGTCGCGCGGACCTCGGGCCAGGCAAGCCTGGTGTGCCTGAAGGTATGGGAGACGCCCAATTGCTGGGCGTCCTATGGGCCGGTCATCCCGGGCTGAGCCTACCACGCCCGGAAGTTGACGTTCGCTTCTCACCACGATGCGACGGTCGGGCCAGCGATCGATCTGGCGGCAGATAACGCCCACTCCTTGCCATTCCCGACCGCCAGCAAGCCTCCCCATTGCGGACGATCGTTCGGCAAGACAGCATGCTCGATGACGAACAATACAAGGGCATGATGATGCGCGGGTTTGGGGTAGCATTGCTTGTCGTTGGGTCGCTCGCGGCGATCGGGATGCTCGGGTTACTAGCGCAGCTTCCTCACGCATCGGCAGCGCGAGATGGTGTTGGGGTCCGCTCGATAGTGTGGATCGGTGGCGCGCCGCTGGTGCTAATTTCGGGTGTTTTATGGGCGGGTTCGTTTTGCTTTTCCGTAGGCGGTAAGGGCTACGCACGACCGAAAGCAGAACGTTCGCTCTCCACCAATCCCGGACGTTCGTGGGACGATCGCAGCGAATGACAGCCGACGCCCACTTCCGGACACTCAGGCCCGAATCTGACGATCCTGAAACCAGCCGTTGACGGCGGGGAAGCTACGGTTACCATCCGCGACAATGAGGGCAGCACTACTCCCGGCGTTGATGATTTGCTCAGGATGTTCAGACGCCTGCCAGAACACAGTGGCATCACGAAGCCTTTCACCTGATGGCACACATGTCGCGGTGCTATTCCAACGGGACTGCGGAGCGACGACGGGCTTCTCCACCCAAATCTCGATATTGGACGCAGACGATAAATCATCCGGACGCGGCAACGCCTTCGTTGCTGACGACGATCACGGTGCCGCTAGAGTCGGTGACTGGGAAGGGTCATGGGCTGATATGAAGTGGCTTTCGCCGGAACGCCTACTTGTCCGATACGCCGCAAAGTCGAGGATATTTAAACAGAGGGAGCGTGTTTCCGGCGTGACCATCAGCTATCAGATGGTCGGCGGCAGATAACGCCCAAACCCCCACGTGCAACGATCGGTATATGGATCCCTATTGCGACTGTTCAGTCATGCGATATCATCGGTAAGATGTCGGGTAGAACTGCGCGTTCCATTGGCACAAGATTGCCTGGTTCGAGGATTTTCCGTGCGAATGCCATTCACTCTCATCTCCGGGGCGGTCATCACGTTACTGATCGCCTGCCTGATTGTAGGTGTCGGGTTATTGACGGCACTGGTTCACCCGCCCGAACGGTCCCGCTATCGCTTGACGGTTGAAGTCGACACGCCTGACGGCCTGAAAAAGGGGGCAGTCGTTCGGGAGTTCAGCTGGAAAAAATCGTCTACGGCGTTTACCGGGAATGACATTCACTACACGGAGCGCGGCGAGGCCGTGGCGGTGGATTTACCATCCGGCAAGACCCTATTCGTCCTTCTTAACACCAATCCAAGCGATCTGATCGAGATGGCGACGATGAGAGCCGATCTCCGTAGGGCCCCAATTGCGATCCAACGCGCTCGTGAAACGGCAGACCTTTACCTAGTGCCGAATAAACACGCATTCGAAACCCACCGTCGCGAGTATCCGAAATTCGTCTTTTTCGAGGACATCAAAGATCCCGCTACAGTTCGGAGCGTAGATCCTGGCAACCTTTCTAAGAGCTTTGGTCCGGACGTGGCGCTAAACAGGGTCACTTTTCAAATCACGAGCGACCCGGTTACGCAGAGTATCGAGGGAAGACTGCCGTGGCTAGCGGAACTACGGAACCGTCGCGTGGGTCTGAATGGAAAGCGGAACGTTGCTCAGACTCCCGGCGATCTTACCACTATCCTAGGCTCGGGGTCGTTCGCGCGTAATAGAGCATTTTGATACAGCCGGACGCGACGTCGGCTAACTCATCTGCTTTCCCGATAGCGGACGGGTCGCTATCCACCTACAATCCGACAGTCGGGCAGCGATCGATCTTGCGGCATATAGCGCGCAATTGCGGACATAAGAGGATCGTGACATGTCTTACCGAACAGGGAGGCAGGTATGGCGAACTTAACGGCGCGACTAACGAACTGGGTGCCGCCTCGATTGCGTATGTTCGTCACGCGGCTGTCGATTGTCGTTGTGGCCTGGCTCGCGACGACCGGTCTGATCGAGACGGTGCGCAGCGGCGACTATCCCGACCCGCTACTGTTTGCCGCCCTGATTATCGGGTGCGCCGGGGGTGCGATCCTTGGACCGCTCCCGCCCGCATCCCGGAACGCCACTGGCTGAGGAGGTTGATAGCGGCAGCAGTAAAGTCCGCGCTCCACTCACGATCCGACAATCGCCCATGCAATCGGCGAAACGACCGCCAACGCCGTCACTCGCCCCACCGACGGACGAGGCCGGCGTCGATGCCGAACAGGTCGAGCGCGCGGCCGATGCTGTGGTCGACGATGTCGTCGATCGTCTGCGGGCGCCGGTAGAAGGCGGGGACCGGCGGCATCAGGATCGCGCCGCTGGCGGTGGCGGTGGCCATCAGCGCGATGTGGCCGGCGTGGAGCGGGGTCTCGCGCAGCATCAGCACGACGCGGCGGCGCTCCTTGAGGCAGACGTCGGCGGCGCGCGCGACGAGGTCGCCGTCGGCGCAGTGCGCGATGCTGCTCAGCGTCTTCACCGAACAGGGCGCGACCAGCATGCCGCGGGTGCGGAACGATCCGGACGCGATCGCCGCGCCGAGATTGGCCGGGTGGTGGCAATGATCGGCGAGCGCGACGATGTCGGCGAGCGCCCAGTCGGTTTCCTCCGCGATCGTCCGCCGTGCAGCGGCGGTGACGACGAGATGCGTCTCGACCTGCGCGAGCTGCCGGAGATGGACCAGCGCGCGGATCCCGTAGATCGCGCCGGACGCGCCCGTGATCGCCACGACAAGTCGGTCCGGTCTTTCCATTCCGACGATGCTGGTCCCGGGGTGATCGCACAGGCAAGGACGATCGCGGCCATTCTGACGCGAACGCGCGACGGCATGCGGGGCACACCGGGCCGTTGACTCCGCGGCGCATTCCGCTATGGGGCGGCTTCGTTCGGCGGGCTTGCTCGTCGAACTCCGTCCGAGACGGTGGGTGTGCGGGGTTTGCCTGGACTTAATTGCCCATCTAGACGGGGAATGGAATTTCGCCTTCGTGCCCGTCACGTCGGCTGTGTCGCCTGCCCGTCAGGCGCCTCTCCCATGCCCCATCGATGAGACACCCCGGAAGCGTGGGATGTCCGCGCCTCCGGTTAGTGACCGGGTGGTCCGCCGCGAGGCGGATGACCCAAAAACGTGGAGAATGGCATGGATCGTGATCAAAAGACCGCGGCCGTCGCCGAGCTGAACCGCACCTTTTCCGAGGTCGGCGTCGTCGTCGTGACGCGCAACCTCGGCCTGACCGTCGCACAGTCCACTGTGCTGCGGAACAAGATGCGCGACGCCGGCGCGACCTACAAGGTCTCGAAGAACAAGCTTGCCAAGATCGCGCTGGACGGCACCGACTATCTCTCGCTGGGCGACATGCTCACGGGTCCGGTCGCGCTGGCCAGCTCCATCGATCCCGTCGCGGCCGCCAAGGTGGTCGTCGATTTCGCGAAGACGAACGACAAGTTCGAAATCGTGGGTGGGGCGATGGGTTCGACCGTCCTCGACGTGGACGGCGTGAAGGCTCTCGCGACGATGCCGTCGCTGGACGAACTGCGTGCCAAGATCATCGGTCTGCTCGTTGCACCCGCAACGAAGCTGGCGACGATCACGCAGGCTCCGGCAGCGCAGATCGCGCGCGTGCTTTCCGCCTACGCGGAGAAGGAAGACGCCTGATCTTGGGCACTTTCGTCAATTTTGAACTGATGGGGCACACGCCCCGAGATGGAGACTACACATGGCAGACCTGAACGCACTGGTTGACCAGCTTTCGGCCCTCACCGTCCTCGAAGCAGCCGACCTGTCGAAGCTGCTCGAAGAGAAGTGGGGCGTTTCGGCCGCAGCAGCGGTTGCAGCACCCGCAGCCGGCGGCGCCGGTGGCGCAGCCGCTCCGGCCGCTGAAGAGCAGACCGAATTCGACGTCATCCTGACCGGCGACGGCGGCAAGAAGATCAACGTCATCAAGGAAGTCCGCGCGATCACCTCGCTCGGCCTGACCGAAGCCAAGACGCTGGTCGAGTCGGCTCCGAAGGCGATCAAGGAAGGCGTGTCGAAGGACGAGGCCGCCAAGATCAAGGCGCAGCTGGAAGCAGCCGGCGCGACCGTCGAGGTCAAGTAAGCCGCAGCGGGAGAGACGGGCCACACTGGCCCGCACTCCCGCAAGGCCGGCCGGCGGTCCTTGGACCGACCGACGAGACTTCGGCTTTGCCGAAGTCGGCCGCAGCGAAGAGAAGGGGCGGCCGCAGCGATGCGGTCGCCCTTTTTCGTGTCCGCGCGTCATGCTGAACTCGGTTCAGCATCCACCGGGATGCAGGGGTTGTCTTCAAACCGCCGCGCTGCGCGTGCCGCCCGGTGGATCCTGAAACGAGTTCAGGATGACGGAGGGGGTGGGTAGCGGCTATCGTGCGTCTCATGCGCCATGCCCTGCTCCTTCCGCTTCTCCTCACCGCCTCCTGCGCCGATGCACAGTCGATCCACGACCGGATTTACCAGCCACACAGCACCCCGCTGACGGTCGCCGGCCTGCCGCCGGGCGCCGCGCTCGACCGGGTGAGGACCGCGGACGGGTTGCTGCTGGGCGGCGTCGAGGTCGCGGGGGCGGCGGACAAGCCGGTGCTTCTCGTGTTCCACGGCAATGCCGGCAGCGCGGACCGGAGCGTGGCGTGGTTCGCGCCGCTGGTGGCAGACGGCTACGGCGTCGTCGCGGCGGAGTATCGCGGGTACAGCGCCAATCCGGGGCGGCCCGATGCCAAGGGGCTCGCCGCCGATGCCGACGCCTTCTACGCGCGCGCCAGGGCGCTGGCGGGGACGCGGCGGGTGATCGTGGTCGGGCATAGTCTCGGCGGCGGGGTCGCGTTCGGGCTGGCGACGCGGCAGCGGCTCGATGCGCTGGTGACGGTCGGGACGTTCACGCGGCTGCGCGACATGGCGCCGAAGATCGCGCGGGCGTTCGTGCCGAACGATTACGACAACCTCGCCGCGGTGCCGGGGTTGGACGAGCCCTATTTCCTCGTCCACGGGACTGCGGACGATACCGTGCCGGCGGCGCTCGGCAACACGCTGCACGCAGCGGCGGCAAAGGCGCACAAGGCGGGCGCGTCGTTCGTGGTCGCGGGGGGCGGGCATCGGCCCGACGGCGCGGTGATGGCGGCGGTGATCGATGCGGTGGCGGCGAGCGTGGCGGGGACGGCGGCCCCTGCCCTGCCGGCCGGGGTGACGATGTATCCGTTCCAGCGATGATCGTGCGCCCCCCCTTACGTCATCCCAGCGAAGGCTGGGATCTCCCGTGGCTAGGGCGCAGCAGGAGCCGCGGGAGACCCCAGCCTTCGCTGGGGTGACGGAAATTGGTAAGCGATGGTCGCCGCGCGCCTACCGTTCGAACGCTGCCGCATGGGGCCGGGCGCCGATGTCGGCGTACATCTTCGGCGCGGCGTCGAGCCAGAAGGGGGCGAGCTTGGCGGAGTCGACGCGTTCGATGCCGATCGCCCAGGCGCGCGTGGTCTGGCCGTCGGGGTAGAGCAGGTTCACCGCAACGACCGGCACGAACATCGGGCGGTTGGCGGCGGTCATCGTCTGGATCGCGTCGCGCGGGGTGGCGGCAATCGCCTTGACGGTGCGGCTCTCGCCGGGCGCGAGCGCGAAGGGCGGGGTCGAGGGGCGGCCGATCGGCGCGGCGGTGAGCGCGGCGAGGTCGGCGTCGAGCCCGGTGTGCGCGGTGAGCAGCGAGACCTGCGTGCGGATGCCCTCGGCGGGCGCGTCGCCGGTGTTGGTGATGACGAGTTCGCACTCGGCGACCGCGCTCAGCAGGTTGAGGCCGGCGCGCCGCGGGCGCATCTCGACGCCGAGGCGCGCCCGGGGCGCTGCGGGGACGGGCCGTTCGAGGAATTTCGGCGCGGCGGGCGCGGTTGCGACGGGCGTGGGGGCCACGGGGGCGGTAGCGACGGGGGCGACGGCGACCGGCTCGGGCGTGGGGGTCGCTTCGAGGACCTCGGGCTCGACGAAGGGTTCGGCGGGCTCGCGGCGGCGGCGGGTGAGTGCCCAGAGGCCAGCGAGGACCAGGACGATCACTGCGGGCAGGATCCAGATCGGCATCGTCCGGCCGGTTTCGGGTGCGGCGATCGTGGGCTCGGCCTGCGGGGTCGCCGCGGGGGGCGCGGTCGGGGCGGCCGTTGGCGCGGGGGCCGGAGTCTCGACCGGTGCCTGAGCCTGGGGTTCGACGGTCGTCGGCGCAGGAGTCGCGGGTTGCTCCGGGGTGCGCGTGGGGCGCGCGCCGGGCGTCGGCGCGGGCGTCGGGCTGGACGAGCGGCTCGGCTCGCGGGCGGGTTCGGACGCGGGGCGCGTCGGTCGGGTGCGCGGCGTCGTCCGCTCGGGCGTGGCGCTGCCCGTGCCGCCGGGCGTCTGGGTCGGGAGGACGATCACCGGCGCCGGCGGAACGGGTACCGACTGCGGTGCGAGGCTTTCGAGACCGCGCGGCGGGGGCGGCGTGTCCTGGGCGTTCTGTGCCGCGGCGGGGGTCATCAGGCCGGCGGCTAGCGCCAGGGCGGCGGGCGTCACGGCGCGCCGGTCGATCGTCATCTGTGCAATTCCCTCTACGCCTGTGAGTCGCGGACGACGAACGTCACGCGGCGGCAAGCCGTCTTGCGACGGGTCGGGGCGGGTTAGCGGTCGGGTCAGGGTTTTGCCAGTGGGATGGCGTAGAAGGGGTTCACGCGGAGACGCGGAGACGCGGAGGGGGTGTGGGGTGAGTAGAAGGGGTTTTCACGCGAAGCCGCGAAGGCGCAAAGGGGGTTCGCCCGGAACGGGCTTTGCTCTTCTCCATCAGCAAAGGTGCGACCATGGTTCCATCCGCTCCCTCTTTGCGTCTTCGCGGCTTGGCGTGAAAACACCTTCTTCCGGCTGCGCCGGGAGGGACCTTTGACATCGCCCCTGCCCTGCCCTATATCCGCCTCTCGCCACAGCATCCGGGAAATGACTCGCCGTCGCGCAGCGGGTCGATCGTATTGGGTCTTGAGGTATCATTCGCTTGGAGCCGCCGCATGTCATGCGCGCGGCTTTTGTGCGTTTCGCTGCGTCCCGTTCGGGGGTTCCCGGGCACGAATTTACGGCTGACCCAATCAGTTTGAGGGCAAAATAGACCATGGCATCCAGAGCGATCAACGCAGGCGGCACCGCTAAGCGCCGCATCCGCAAGGTTTTCGGCAACATCCACGAAGTCGTGCAGATGCCGAACCTGATCGAGGTCCAGCGCGAGAGCTACGAGCAGTTCCTGCGGTCGGACAAGTCGATCGGCCATGTGTCGGGCCTCGAGAAGACGCTGCGCAGCGTGTTCCCGATCCAGGATTTCGCGGGCACCGCCTATCTCGATTTCGACGACTACGTTCTCGAGCCGCCGAAGTTCGACGTCGAGGAATGCCGCCAGCGCGGGATCACCTATGCGGCCCCGATGCGCGTCACGCTGCGCCTGACCGCGTTCGAGGTCGATCCGGATACCGAGGCCAAGTCGGTCATCGATATCAAGGAGCAGGACGTCTACATGGGCGACATGCCGCTCATGACCGAGAACGGCACCTTCTTCATCAACGGCACCGAGCGCGTCATCGTCAGCCAGATGCACCGGTCGCCGGGCGTGCTGTTCGACCATGACCGCGGCAAGACGCACGCGTCGGGCAAGTATCTGTTCGCTGCGCGCGTCATCCCGTATCGCGGCTCGTGGCTCGATTTCGAGTTCGACGCCAAGGACATCGTCAACGTCCGTATCGATCGCAAGCGCAAGCTGCCCGTGACGGCTTTGCTCTATGCGCTCGGCATGACGTCGGAAGAGATCCTCAACTATTTCTACAACCGCGTGACCTTCGTCCGCGGCCAGGGTGGCTGGATCGTCCCCTTCCAGGTCGAGAACTGGCGTGGCCAGAAGCCGATGTTCGACATCGTCGATGCGAAGACCGGCGAAGTCGTGTTCCCGAACGGCCAGAAGATCAGCCCCCGCGCTGCGAACAAGGCGTTCAAGGACGGCCTGACCGACCTGCTGATCCCGACCGAGGAAATCTTCGGCCGCTATTCGGCATACGACCTGATCGACGAGTCGACCGGCGCGATCTACATCGAGGCCGGTGACGAGGTCACCGCAGAGAATCTCGAACTGCTCGACAAGGCAGGCATCGAGCGTCTCGAGCTGCTCGACATCGACCACGTCGCGACGGGTCCGTGGATCCGCAACACGCTGAAGGCCGACAAGGCCGAAGAGCGCGAGCAGGCGCTTAGCGACATCTATCGCGTCATGCGTCCCGGCGAGCCGCCGACGCTCGAGACGGCAGAGGCGCTGTTCTCGGGCCTGTTTTTCGATCCGGACCGCTACGACCTGTCGGCCGTCGGCCGCGTGAAGCTCAACATGCGCCTCGACCTCGACGTCGAGGACACGGTGACGACGCTGCGCACCGAGGACATTCTCGAGGTCGTCAAGACGCTCGTGAACCTCAAGGACGGCAAGGGCGAGATCGACGATATCGACAACCTCGGTAACCGTCGTGTCCGGTCTGTCGGCGAGCTGCTCGAGAACCAGTACCGCGTCGGCCTGCTCCGCATGGAGCGCGCCGTGAAGGAGCGGATGTCGTCGGTCGACGTGTCGACCGTGATGCCGAACGACCTGATCAACGCGAAGCCGGCGGTTGCCGCGGTGCGCGAATTCTTCGGCTCGTCGCAGCTGTCGCAGTTCATGGATCAGACCAACCCGCTGTCGGAAGTCACCCACAAGCGTCGCGTGTCGGCACTTGGACCGGGTGGTCTGACGCGTGAGCGCGCAGGCTTCGAAGTCCGCGACGTTCACCCGACGCATTACGGCCGCATCTGCCCGATCGAGACGCCGGAAGGCCCGAACATCGGTCTGATCAACTCGCTGGCGTCGTTCTCGCGGGTCAACAAGTATGGCTTCATCGAGACGCCGTATCGGAAAGTCGTCGACCACAAGGTGACCGACGACGTCGTGTACCTGTCGGCGATGGAAGAGGCCAAGCACACGATCGCGCAGGCCAACGCCGACCTGACCGCGGACGGTGGCTTCACCGAGGAGCTGGTCTCGTCGCGTCAGGCTGGCGACTTCCTGATGGCGCTGCCCGACAACATCACGCTGATGGACGTCAGCCCCAAGCAGCTCGTCTCGGTCGCCGCATCGCTCATTCCGTTCCTGGAAAACGATGACGCCAACCGCGCGCTGATGGGCTCGAACATGCAGCGCCAGGCCGTGCCGCTCGTCCAGGCCGAGGCGCCGTTCGTCGGCACCGGCATGGAAGAGACCGTGGCCCGGGACTCCGGCGCTGCGATCTCAGCCAAGCGGGCGGGCATCGTCGACCAGGTCGACGCGGCGCGTATCGTGATCCGCGCCACCGGCGAGATCGATGCCGGCAAGTCGGGCGTCGACATCTACACGCTGATGAAGTTCCAGCGGTCTAACCAGTCGACCTGCATCAACCAGCGTCCGCTGGTGAAGGTGGGCGACGTGGTCTCGGCCGGCGACGTGCTCGCCGACGGTCCGTCGACCGAGTTCGGCGAGCTGGCGCTGGGCCGCAACAGCCTCGTCGCGTTCATGCCGTGGAACGGGTACAACTACGAGGATTCGATCCTCATCAGCGAGCGGATCGTGAAGGACGACGTGTTCACGTCGATCCATATCGACGAGTTCGAGGTGATGGCCCGCGACACCAAGCTCGGGCCCGAGGACATCACGCGCGACATCCCGAACGTCGGCGAGGAAGCACTCCGCAACCTCGACGAGGCGGGCATCGTGTACATCGGTGCCGAGGTCGAGCCGGGCGATATCCTTGCCGGCAAGATCACGCCCAAGGGTGAATCGCCGATGACGCCGGAGGAGAAGCTGCTCCGCGCAATCTTCGGCGAGAAGGCATCGGACGTGCGCGACACGTCGCTGCGCCTGCCGCCGGGCGTGTCGGGTACGGTCGTCGACGTTCGCGTCTTCAACCGTCACGGCATCGACAAGGACGAGCGCGCGATGGCGATCGAGCGCGAGGAGATCGAGCGGCTGAAGAAGGACTCGGACGACGAGCGGTCGATCCTGAACCGTGCGACCTGGAGCCGCCTGCGAGAGATGCTGCTCGACCAGACCTCGACCTCGGTGCCCAAGGGCCTGAAGAAGGGTGCGGTCATCGATATGGAGACGCTGGACAGCGTCGACCGTCACGAGTGGTGGAAGTTCTCCGTCGCCGACGACAAGACGCAGAGCGACCTCGAGGCCGTCAAGCAGCAGTATGACGACGCGGCCAAGCTGATCACGGACAAGTTCCATGATCGGCGCGAGAAGCTGGAGCGTGGCGACGAGCTGTCGCCGGGCGTGCTGAAGATGGTCAAGGTGTTCGTGGCGGTGAAGCGCAAGCTGCAGCCGGGCGACAAGATGGCCGGCCGTCACGGCAACAAAGGCGTCATCAGCCGCATCCTGCCGGCGGAGGACATGCCGTTCCTCGCCGACGGGACGCCGGTCGATATCGTGCTCAACCCGCTGGGCGTGCCGTCGCGCATGAACGTCGGGCAGATCTTCGAGACGCATCTGGGCTGGGCCGCACGCGGTCTCGGCCAGCAGATCACGCATGCGCTGGAGACGTGGCGCGAGGAGAACCCCGAGGCCAAGCCGGGCGCGATGCCCGACGCGGTCAAGGAGCGCCTCAAGACCGTGTATGGCGAGCAGTATCACGACGAGATCGAAGCCCGCTCGGGCGACGAGATCATCGAGCTCGCGCAGAACCTGAAGAACGGCGTGCCGATGGCGACGCCGGTGTTCGACGGCGCGCGCGAGGCCGATGTGTCGGCGATGCTGGAACTGGCGGGTCTCGACCCGTCGGGCCAGTCGGACCTGTTCGACGGACGTACCGGCGACAAGTTCGATCGCAAGGTGACGGTCGGCTACATCTACATGCTGAAGCTGCATCACCTGGTCGACGACAAGATCCACGCCCGGTCGATCGGACCGTACAGCCTAGTCACGCAGCAGCCGCTGGGTGGTAAGGCGCAGTTCGGTGGCCAGCGCTTCGGCGAGATGGAGGTCTGGGCACTCCAGGCCTACGGCGCGGCGTATACCCTGCAGGAAATGCTGACGGTGAAGTCGGACGACGTCGTCGGGCGCACCAAGGTCTACGAGGCGATCGTCAAGGGCGACGACACGTTCGAGGCCGGCATTCCGGAGAGCTTCAACGTTCTCGTCAAGGAAATGCGCTCGCTGGGCCTGAACGTGGACCTCAAGCAGTCGGAGCCTGGCTTCGACAGCGACGGGATCCAGATCGCGGCGGAGTAAGCCAAGCCATTAGCCCTCTCCCGCCTTCGCGGGAGAGGGTTGGGTGAGGGTCTTCTTCTTCCCGCCCAAGAAGAAGACCCTCACCTCCCACCGCGAAGAGCGGCGGGCCCCTCCTCTCCCGCGAAAGCGGGAGAGGGCTAGATTTTTCTTAAGGACAGCTCATGAACGAGATGACCCCCTTCGCCAATCCGGTCGCCAAGGCCGAGACGTTCGACCAGATCCAGATCGGCATCGCATCGCCGGACAAGATCCGCAGCTGGTCGTTCGGCGAGATCAAGAAGCCCGAGACCATCAACTATCGCACGTTCAAGCCCGAGCGTGACGGCCTGTTCTGCGCGCGCATCTTCGGTCCGATCAAGGATTACGAGTGCCTGTGCGGCAAGTACAAGCGCATGAAGTACAAGGGCATCGTCTGCGAGAAGTGCGGCGTCGAGGTTACCGTCTCGAAGGTCCGCCGCGAGCGGATGGGCCATATCGAACTGGCCGCCCCGGTTGCGCACATCTGGTTCCTGAAGTCGCTGCCGTCGCGCATCGGCCTGCTGCTCGACATGCAGCTGAAGCAGCTCGAGCGCGTGCTGTACTTCGAGGCGTACATCGTCATCGAGCCGGGCCTGACCCCGCTCGAGAAGTACCAGCTGATGACCGAGGACGAGCTCCTCGACGCGCAGGACCAGTATGGCGAGGACGCGTTCTCGGCCGGGATCGGCGCCGAAGCCGTGCGGATCATGCTGGAGTCGCTGGATCTCGAGGGTGAGCGTACCGCGCTGCTCGAAGAGCTGGCCGTCACCAAGTCCGAGCTGAAGCCCAAGAAGATCATCAAGCGGCTGAAGGTCGTCGAGAGCTTCATCGATTCGGGCAACCGCCCCGAGTGGATGATCCTCGAGGTCGTGCCGGTCATCCCGCCCGAGCTGCGCCCGCTGGTGCCGCTGGACGGTGGTCGCTTCGCGACGTCGGATCTGAACGATCTGTATCGCCGCGTGATCAACCGCAACAATCGTCTCAAGCGCCTGATGGAGCTCCGCGCGCCGGACATCATCGTCCGCAACGAGAAGCGCATGCTGCAGGAGGCCGTCGACGCATTGTTCGACAATGGTCGCCGCGGTCGCACGATCACGGGCGCCAACAAGCGTCCGCTCAAGTCGCTCTCCGACATGCTCAAGGGCAAGCAGGGCCGCTTCCGTCAGAACCTGCTCGGCAAGCGCGTCGACTATTCGGGTCGTTCGGTCATCGTGACCGGGCCTGAGCTGAAGCTGCACCAGTGCGGCCTGCCCAAGAAGATGGCGCTCGAGCTGTTCAAGCCGTTCATCTACGCACGTCTCGACGCCAAGGGTCTGTCGATGACCCTGAAGCAGGCGAAGAAGTGGGTCGAGAAGGAGCGCAAGGAAGTCTGGGACATCCTGGACGAGGTGATCCGCGAGCATCCGGTCATGCTGAACCGTGCGCCGACGCTTCACCGTCTCGGCATCCAGGCGTTCGAGCCGGTGCTGATCGAAGGCAAGGCGATCCAGCTTCACCCGCTGGTCTGCTCCGCGTTCAACGCCGATTTCGACGGCGACCAGATGGCCGTGCACGTTCCGCTGAGCCTCGAGGCCCAGCTCGA
The DNA here is from genome assembly GCF_007995065.1 of Sphingomonas ginsenosidivorax. Lineage (NCBI taxonomy): Bacteria > Pseudomonadati > Pseudomonadota > Alphaproteobacteria > Sphingomonadales > Sphingomonadaceae > Sphingomonas > Sphingomonas ginsenosidivorax. Next base: position 2,512,017 of record NZ_VOQR01000001.1, read on the forward strand.
AGCGCGCGTGCTGATGATGTCGACGAACAACATCCTGTCGCCCGCCAACGGTAAGCCGATCATCGTTCCGTCGCAGGACATGGTTCTCGGTCTCTATTATCTGTCGATGATGAAGGAGAACGAGCCGGGCCAGGGCATGCTGCTGGGCGACATGGCCGAAGTGCACCAGGCACTGAACGCCGGCGCCGTGACGCTGCATTCGAAGATCATCAGCCGCGTTCCGCAGACCGACGAGAAGGGCAAGCAGTACCTCAAGCGGTACGAGACGACCCCGGGCCGCATGCTGCTGGGCGAGACGCTGCCGCACAGCCACAAGGTGCCGTTCGAGACCGTCAACCGCCTTCTCACCAAGAAGGACGTCGGGGACGTGATCGACGAGGTCTATCGTCACACCGGCCAGAAGGAGACCGTGCTGTTCGCCGACGCGATCATGTCGCTCGGCTTCCGTCACGCGTTCCGCGCGGGCATCTCGTTCGGCAAGGACGACATGATCATCCCGGAAGCGAAGATCGCGCTGGTCGACGACACCAAGGCGCTCGTGAAGGACTTCGAGCAGCAGTATCAGGACGGCCTGATCACGCAGCAGGAGAAGTACAACAAGGTGATCGACGCCTGGAGCCGTTGCGGCGACCAGGTCGCGAACGCCATGATGGACGAAATCCGGTCGGTGAAGGTCGACGAGGAGACCGGCCGTGAGAAGCCGATCAACTCGATCTACATGATGGCACACTCGGGCGCGCGTGGTTCGCAGGCGCAGATCAAGCAGCTCGCCGGCATGCGCGGCCTGATGGCCAAGCCGTCGGGCGAGATCATCGAGACGCCGATCATCTCGAACTTCAAGGAAGGCCTGACCGTCCTCGAATACTTCAACTCGACCCACGGCGCGCGCAAGGGCCTCGCGGATACGGCGTTGAAGACGGCGAACTCGGGGTACCTGACGCGTCGTCTGGTCGACGTGTCGCAGGACTGCGTCATCATCGAGCCGGATTGCGGCACCGAGCGCGCACTGGAAATGAAGGCCATTCTCCAGGGTGGTTCGACGATCGCGAGCCTCGGCGAGCGCATCCTCGGTCGTACGACCGCGGAGGACATCGTCGATCCGAAGACCGGCAAGGTCGTCATCCCGTCGGGCACGCTGCTCGACGAGCCGATGATCACGCAGATCGAGGCGCTGGGTACCCAGTCGTGCAAGATCCGCAGCCCGCTGGTCTGCGAGTCGAAGATCGGTGTCTGCGGCAAGTGCTACGGGCGCGATCTCGCCCGCGGTACGCCGGTGAACATCGGTGAGGCTGTCGGCGTCATCGCCGCGCAGTCGATCGGCGAGCCGGGCACGCAGCTGACGATGCGTACGTTCCACATCGGTGGTGCAGCGCAGCTCAACGAGACGTCGAACCTCGAGGCGCATGCCGACGGTACGGTGCAGTTCCGCGACCTGCGCATCATCGTCGACCAGCGTGGTCGTCGCGTGGTGCTCAGCCGCTCGGGCGAAATCGCGATCGTCGACATGGACGGCCGCGAGCTCTCGGTCGATCGCATCCCCTACGGTGCGTACGTGCTGTTCGACGATGGTCACATCGTGTCGAAGGGCGACCGGATGGCCGAGTGGGATCCGTTCACCATGCCGGTGATCACGGAGAACCCGGGCACCATCAAATATGTCGACCTGATCGAGGGCAAGACGCTCACCGAGCAGACCGACGAAGCGACGGGCATCGCCCAGCGCGTGGTGGTGGAGTATCGTGCGGCGACGAAGTCGAAGGAGGATCTGCGTCCGCGCCTGACCCTGCTCGACGACACTAGCGGAGAGACCGGCCGCTACATGCTGGCGACCGGCGCGACGCTCTCGGTCGAGGATGGCGCACAGGTGTTCGGCGGCGACGTCGTGGCGCGTGTCAGCCGTGAATCGGCCAAGACCCGCGACATCACGGGCGGTCTGCCGCGCGTTGCCGAGCTGTTCGAGGCGCGCAAGCCCAAGGAGAACGCGATCATCGCGAAGGTCTCGGGTCGCGTGGTGTTCGGCAAGGACTACAAGGCCAAGCGCAAGATCGGGATCCAGCCCGAGGACGGCAGCGAGGTCGTGGAGTATCTGATCCCGAAGTCGAAGGTCATCGACGTCCAGGAAGGCGACTACGTCAAGCGTGGCGACAACCTGATCGGCGGTTCGCCCGATCCGCACGACATTCTGGAAGTGCTCGGGATCGAGCCGCTTGCAGAGTATCTCGTGTCGGAAATCCAGGAAGTCTACCGACTCCAGGGCGTGAAGATCAACGACAAGCACATCGAGACGATCGTTCGTCAGATGCTGCAGAAGGTCGAGATCACCGACGGCGGCGACACCACGCTGCTGGCCGGCGAGCAGGTCGATCGCGAGGAAATGGACGCGATCAACGAGAAGCTCGACAAGAAGCAGGTCCGTGCACAGGGCAAGCCGATCCTGCTCGGCATCACCAAGGCGTCGCTGCAGACCCGCAGCTTCATCTCGGCGGCGTCGTTCCAGGAAACCACGCGCGTGCTCACCGAGGCCGCGGTGCAGGGCAAGCAGGACATGCTGATGGGCCTGAAGGAGAACGTCATCGTCGGGCGTCTCATTCCGGCCGGCACCGGCGCGGGGCTCAACCGCCTGCGTGTCGCCGCCAACAGCCGCGATGCGGCGATGCGCGTCGCGCAGCGCAAGATGGCCGAAGTCTCGATCATCGCGCCCAAGGACGCGAAGGAAGAGCATGATGCCGAGCTGGCACGATCGGCACGCGACGCCGGCGGCACCGGCGACGACGCGCTGGGCGAGGTCGTGACGAGCGGCACCGGGACCGACGCGGATGCCGGCGAGTATCTGAACAAGCCCGAGTGATCGGGTTCGTCGGGTTCGCCTGACAGGAGAAAGGCCGCCGTCCGGGGATCCGGGCGGCGGCCTTTTTCGTTTGGGGCGGCGGTGGGCCCCGCCCCTGCCCGGATCGTCAACGGCCAGCGGGCGGCTCAGGCGTGCGCGGGCTTCGCGTTGGCGATGACGTTGGCGGCCGAGAAGACGATCGCCTCCTCGACGAAGCCGGTCGCGGTCTGGCCCCAGCGTGCCATCGCCCATTTGCGCGCGGCGAGGCCGGCATAGGACGAGCCGATCGCGGCCCCGATGCCGAGCGCGGCGCCGGCGAACTGGCGCTTGGGCGGGGCGAGCGCGGCGCCTGCGAAGCCAGCGGTGATCGTGCGCGCGAGCAGGCCGAGGAAGACGGTGCGGTCGGGCGCCGTCTTCATCTTGTCGCCCGCCATTTCCAACGCACCCATGGCCACGCCGCCCGTCGCGATCAGCGGGTGTGCCATCAGCCGGGCGCCGGGAGTGTCGTGGGGCAGCGTGCCGCGGCGTGCGGCGCCGGCGAGCGCGGCGAGCGGCGTCATCGAGCGCTGGCCCGCGACGAGGCCCATCAGAATCGAGCGTAGCATTGGAAACTCCTGTTCGTTCGGAAACGAAACGGGCGAGCGGGGCGAGCGATCCCGCCGGAGATGCGCCGATGCCTGCTCTGGCCTTGTTGGCGTTGCGACGACCGTTAAGGCCACGGAGTGCGGCGCGTATGACCCTGGATCCTGGGTCGAGCCCAGGATGACAGGGAGAAGGGCGCGGTCCGTCATCCTGACGAACGTCAGGACCCAGAGTTGCTGGCGGTGCGCCTGGAACCCTGGATCCCGGGACGAGCCCGGGATGACGGTGTGGGGGCGTCAGCCGTTCAGGACGTGCTTGGGCTCGGAGGACAACGTGCGCGCGAGCGTCTCGAAGTTGCCGCCGTCGATGCGGATCTCGTTGAAGGCGGGCGGGCTGCCGCGGGTGCGCTTGGAGAGCGTGCCGGCGCCGATCATCCGGACGGTGCGCCCGGCGCGGTCGATCGGGATGTCGAACGGGTCGTGTACATGGCCCGACAGCACCGCGTGCCCGCCCGCATCGGCGAGCGCGGTCAGCGCGCTGTCGCCGTGGCGCGTGCGCGCGGTGCCGGTCGTGCCCGCCTCGATCAGCGGATGGTGCGCGGCGACGAAGATGAGATTGTCCTTGGGTGCATCGGCGATCATCGCCAGCGCGCGCTGCAGCGAGCCTGGGCTGACCCTGCCCTTCGACCAGTTCCATCGCCACTGGGCGCGCGCGGTGGTCTTGAGCGGGACGACGGTCAGGCCGGGCAGGTCGAGCGGCTTCTCGATCATCGTCTCGACCGCGGCATAGCGCTGATAGGGCGCGAACAGGCGGCGGAACGGGTCCCAGTAATAGGGGATGTCGTGGTTGCCGACCTCCAGCGTCACGGGCACGCCGAGCGAGCGCAGCCAGTCGCCGCCACGCTGGAACTCGTCCTTGGTGGCGCGCATCGTCAGGTCGCCGGTCATGATGACCGCGTCGGGCTTCTCCGCGGTCACCAGCTCCGAGAACCAGGCGATCGCTGCCGGGTCCTCCGCACCGAAATGCACGTCGCTGACGTGGAAGAGCTTGAGCGCCCGAGCCTCAGACAAGGTCGGAAAGGCTCTTGGGCTGGTGCACCGGGCAGCCGTTGAACTGGCCGCGGAACGTCGAGGACAGCTCGTACGGGCTCTTCCGCGCACGGTTGATGCCACCGAGCGGCTGGTGCGCGGTCACGCCGTCCCACACGCTGTAGACCAGCGCGTCGTCGGTCTTGTCGGTGGTGCCGGGTGCCCAGCTCAGCTGTGCGGGCACTTCGAGCGTCGCGACGGTGACGAACGGGCTCTGCTTCTCGTCCCAGACGACGCTGGCGTCTTCGACCGGCATCGCGTCGAGATCGGTATTGAGCTGCACGCGCAGCTCCCAGGTGCCGCCATGCTCGATCAGCTCGTCGCGTACGACCTCGCGAAGCGCGTCGGGGCGCGCGGTGACGTTGACGAGGTCGCCGGTCAGCCGGGTCAGGCCGGGCGAGACCGGGAACAACGCGAACTTCGCGATGTAATCGCCGAAGCGGAACGGGGTCTGCGAGTAATAGGTCTCGCCGAGCGGATGGACCGGCGCGGCACCACCCAGCGTCTTGAGCGTCGCGGATTCGCCGCCGACGGCCTCCAGCGCGGATTCGACGACGCGGAACGTCGCCGACATAGCCTTCTTGACGCCGTCGAAGCGGTCCGTGGTCTTCGACAGCAGCTTCAGGTTCTTGCCGAACGCCTTGGCGTCGGGCGCGGAGAAGGCCGGGCCGTTGACCATGATGAAGTCCTGATTGGTCGAGTCCCCGGAGTCGGGCAGGCGATCACCCTGTACGCCGATGACCTTGAGCGCGACGCCGCGCGGCAGGCTGACGCTGTCGTCGAGGATGTCGCCGGCGTTGGTCGAGATGCGGATCACCGCCTCATAGGTGCCGGGTGCCGCGAAAATGCCCTGCGCGAGCTGCGGCGGCAGGTGGCCGACGGTCAGCGTGCCACGCGCGATGCCGTGCGCCTTGGCGTGGACCGCGCGGACCGCATGGCCATAGTCCTGCGACGTGGTTTCGAGGATCTCCTGGAAGCTCTCGTTCAGCCCGGCGATCGTCTCGGCTTCGTCGGGGGCCACGGTCTCGACTGAGGGGGCGTAGCGGACGGGCGTGCTGGACATGCGGTATCTCCTTGATCTCGGTTGGGTAACCCACGCACGTCCGGGACGTTCCGCGCACGATTGCAAAGCGCGGGACACGGGTGCAATCGCGCCGCATCCCGAGGAGACCGTCCCATGCTGCCTGTCGTCGTCGCCCCCACCATCGCCATCGCCGGGTCCACCGACCGCTTCCCGGTGCGGCGGATCTTCTGCGTCGGGCAGAACTATGCCGACCATGCGCGCGAGATGGGGAACGATCCGGATCGGCAGCAGCCCTTCTTCTTTGCCAAGCCCGCCGACGCGGTGGTGGATAATGGCACCACCCTGCCCTTCCCGGTGCGCACCGCCGACCTGCACCACGAGGTCGAGCTGGTCGTGGCGCTCGGCGCGGGCGGGCACGACATCGAGGCGAAGGATGCGATCGGGCTGATCTGGGGCAGCGCGGTGGGGATCGACCTGACGCGGCGCGACCTGCAGGCCGCGGCGAAGAAGGCGGGGCGGCCGTGGGACATGGCAAAGGGGTTCGACCGGTCGGCACCGATCGGGGCGCTGACGCCGGGGGCGCCACCCGAGACCGGGGCGATCGCGTTGTCGATCGGGGGCGAGACGCGGCAGTCGGGCGACCTGTCGATGATGATCTGGAGCGTGGCCGAGGTGATCGCGGTGCTGTCGACCTATGTCGAGCTGGCAGCGGGCGATCTGATCTTCACGGGGACACCGGCGGGGGTCGGGCCGATCCGCGCGGGCGAGCGGGTTCGGGCGGAGATTGCCGGGTTGGAGGCGCTGGAGGTGGGGTTCGCCTGAGCTCCGTCATCCTGACGGACGTCAGGATCCAGAGTTACGGGCGGTATCGCCTGGGGCTCTGGGTCCTGACTTTCGTCAGGATGACGGAAGGAAAGGGAAATGATGGTAGCGCCTGGGGCTCTCGGTCCCGGCTTTCGCCGGGATGACGGGGGGTTCAGCCTCCGCGGCGCATCTTGGCGAGCTTCTTCATCACCATGTCGCGCTTGAGGCGGCTGATATGGTCGGTGAAGAGCACGCCGTTGAGATGGTCGATCTCGTGCTGCATGCAGGTCGAGAGCAGACCGTCGAGGTCCTCCTCGAACGCCGCGCCGGTCTCGTCCTGCCAGCGGACGCGGCAGGCGGCGGGGCGGGCGACCTCGGCATATTGCTCGGGGATCGACAGGCAGCCTTCGTTGTAGACCTTGGTCTCGTCGCTGACCGAGAGGATCTCGGGATTGATGTACGCGCGGGGGGCGCGGACCGGGGTTTCCTTGCCGTCGTCGTCGGTCGTCGTCTCTTCCTGCAGGTCGATGACGAGGATGCGCTGGTCGACACCGACCTGGATCGCGGCGAGGCCGATGCCGTGCGCGTCGTACATCGTGTCGATCATGTCGGTGACGAACGCACGCGTGGTGTCGTCGATCGTCTCGACGGGCTTGGAGACCAGGCGCAGGCGCGGGTCTGGGACTTCTACGATTGGGAGGACGGCCATTGTCGCGAGCTAGGAAACGCGGGGGCCAGCGTCAAGCCATCGGGCGCCGCGCGCGCAACGCCTGAGCCAATGTGCCCTCGTCCAGATAGTCGAGTTCGCCGCCGACGGGCAGGCCGTGCGCGAGCTGCGTGACGCGGACCGGGAAGCGTTCGATGCGATCGGCGATATAGTGCGCGGTGGTCTGGCCCTCGAGCGTCGCGTTCATCGCGAGCACGACCTCGTCGATCCCGCCGACCTCGATACGGCGGACGAGGCTGTCGATGCTGAGATCCTCCGGGCGGATGCCTTCGAGCGCCGAGAGGCGGCCGCCGAGGACGTGGAAGCGGCCGGGGAAGAGGCGCGAGCGGTCGAGCGCCCAGAGGTCGGCGACTTCCTCGACCACGCACAGCGAACGCTGGTCGCGGCGCGGGTCGGCGCAGATGCCGCAGGGGTTGGTGGTGTCGACGTTGCCGCAGACGGTGCAGTTCTCGAGCCGTTCGTCGACCGCGGTCAGTGCCTCGCGCAACGGGCCCAACGCCGCCTCGCGCTTCTTGAGAAGATGGAGCACGGCGCGGCGTGCGGAGCGGGGGCCGAGGCCGGGAAGTCGCGCCAGGGCTTGAGTCAGCGCCTCGATCTCGGGGGATGCCATGGAGAACAGATAGGGGGTTGCATCGGGCTCCGCCAGCGTGTTCGAGAAGCGCCATGCGGATCGTTTTCATGGGAACGCCGGACTTCGCGGTGCCGGTCCTCGATGCCCTGGTCGAGGCGGGGCACGACGTCGTCGCGGCCTATTGCCAGCCGGCAAGGCCGGGCGGGCGACGCGGGCGCGCGGTGGTGCCCTCGCCTGTGCAGGCGCGCGCCGAGGCGCTGGGGATAGCGGTGCGGTCGCCGGTGTCGCTCAAGACCGCCGAGGCGCAGGCCGAGTTCGCGGGCTTCGGCGCCGAGGTGGCGGTGGTTGCGGCGTACGGGCTGATCCTGCCGCGCGCGGTGCTCGACGCGCCGGTGCATGGATGCCTGAACGTGCACGGGTCGCTGTTGCCGCGGTGGCGCGGCGCGGCGCCGGTGCAGCGCGCGATCCTGGCGGGCGATGCCGAGACGGGCGTCGGGATCATGCAGATGGAGGCCGGGCTCGACACCGGGCCGGTGCGGCTGGAAGGGCGGACGCCGATCGGCCGAAAGACCGCGGGCGAACTCACCGCGGAGCTGGCGGCGATGGGCGGGCGATTGATGGTAGAGGTGATCCGCGACCTGGACGCCTACCCTGCCCGTCCGCAGCCCGAGGAGGGCGTGACCTACGCGGCGAAGATCGACAAGGCCGAGGCGCGGATCGACTTCACGCAGACCGCGCGCGCGGTCGAGCGGCTGGTGCGCGCGATGAACCCGGCGCCGGGGGCGTGGTTCGAGGTGGCGGGCGAACGGGTGAAGGTGCTTGCGGCGGACGTGCTGCCGTTCACCTTTCCCGGCGGCGAGGGCATCACCGTCGATGCCGGGCTGACGATCGGGTGCGGCGACGGCGCGATCCGGCCGACCCTGGTCCAGCGTGCGGGGCGCGGCGTGTCGTCGACCGCGGAGTTCCTGCGCGGCTTCCCGGTGGCGTCGGACACGCAGCTTTGAGCCGATTCGCGCTGACCGTCGAGTTTGACGGCCGGCCGTTCATGGGTTGGCAGCGGCAGACGCACGGGCCGAGCGTACAGGCGGCGCTCGAGGCCGCGGTGCTGGCGGTGACGGGCGAGACGGTCGCGGTGCATGCCGCCGGGCGGACCGATGCGGGGGTCCACGGGCTGGCGATGCGCGCACATGTCGATATCGACAAGGAGATCGGGGCGTTCCGGTTGATGGAGGCGCTCAACGCACGGGTGCGGCCGGCGCCCGTCGCGGTGACGGCGTGCGCGGTGGTGGCGGACGACTGGCATGCGCGCTTTTCCTGCATCGGGCGCGCGTACGCGTATCGGATCGTCAACCGGCGGGCGCCGCTGACGGTCGAGGCGGGGCTGGCGTGGCAGGTGCCGCAGCCGCTTGATGCCGGTGCGATGGCGGAGGCGGCGCAGGCACTGGTGGGGCTGCACGACTTCACGACGTTCCGGTCGGCGCATTGCCAGTCGGCGAGTCCGGTGAAGACGCTCGATCGGCTGGACGTGGTGCGGGTCGGGGACCGGGTGACGATCGAGGCGGCGGCGCGGTCGTTCCTGCATCACCAGGTGCGGTCGATGGTCGGGTGCCTGGCGCTGGTCGGGATGGGGCGCTGGGCGGTCGGAGATGTGGCGGCGGCGCTCGAGGCGAAGGACCGCGCGCAGCTGGGGCTGAATGCGCCGCCGGACGGCTTGTATTTTATGGAGGCGGTTTACCCTCCCCCGTCATCCCGGACTTGATCCGGGAGCCAGAGTTACAGGTGGTGGCGTTTGGGGCTCTGGATCCTGACTTTCGTCAGGATGACGAAGGTTATTGGGGTGAAGGCCGCGTGAACTTGGCCGCGAGTTCGACGTGCGTGGACCAGCGGAACTGGCCTACCGGCTGGATCCAGTCGATCTGCCAGCCCGCGTCGCACAGGTCCTTCGCGTCGCGCGCGAAGGTCGCGGGATTGCACGAGACATAGGCGATCACCGGCGTCTTGCACGCGGCGAGCGCGACGGCCTGTTCGCGCGCGCCCGAGCGCGGCGGGTCGAGCACGACGGCGTCGAAGCGGTCGAGCTCGGCGACGGTGAGCGGGCGGCGGTAGAGGTCGCGGTGTTCAGGGAAGACCGGGCGGCGCGCGGCGTTGGCGCCGGCCTTCAGCGACCCCAGCGCGTCGCGGCCGGCTTCGGCGGCGTAGACCTTTGCGGGGATCGCCATGGTGAAGGTGCCGAGCCCGGCGAACAGGTCGGCGACGGTCGCGGGCTTGCCGATCGCGTCGAGGACCGCGGTGGTGAGTGCCGCTTCGCCGTCGACGGTCGCCTGGAGGAACGAGGCGGGCGGGAGCGGCACGGGGACGCCGCCGAGCGTGATCGTGCAGGCGTCGGGTTCCCAGAGCGTCTCGGGGCCCATGCCGTCGTTGAACGCAACGCGGGCGATCTTGTGCGCTTCGCAGAAGGCGACGAGCGCTTCGGCGGCGGGCAGGCCTTCTGGGGCGAAGCCGGTGATCAGGATGTCGGGGCCCTGGTCGGCGAGCGTCAGGTGGACGTCGCCGCGGCGCTTGAAGTTCAGCTTCCGCAGCAGGACGCGCAAGGGGGCGACCAGCGCGAACAGCCGCGGGTCGAGGATCCAGCACTCCTTGATGTCGACGATCGCGTGCGACTTCTCCTCGGCGAAACCAAGCGTCATGCGGCCACCCTTGGCTTCGGCGTGGAGCGTGGCGCGGCGGCGGGTGCGCGGCGGGGAGATGTGGGGTTCGCGGATCATGGTGGTGATCCCCTGACCGTCGAGTGCCGAGGCAATGCGGTCGGTGACGAACTCGGCATAGCTCTGGTCGTCGAGCTGCTGGAGCTGGCAGCCGCCGCAGGTCGGGAAGTGGATGCAGGGCGGCGTCTGGTGATGCGGGCCGTGCGTCAGCGTGCCGTCGGCGGCGAGTGTGTCGCCGGGTGCGGAGAGCGCGGCGTGGCGGCCGTCGGCGGTAATGCCGTCGCCGCGCGCGGCGATGCGGATGATGGTGTCGTCGGTCATAGGGAAGCGCGGGCTTTTCTTAGGGCGAGAGCGAGCTCGTCGGCGATGAAGGCGGGGCCGAGCCGGCGCGCGGCGTCGGCGTGGAGCCAGACTCCAGCGGCGGCGGCGTCGAACGGCGCGAGGCGCGCGGCGAGCATCGCGCCGATCGCGCCGGCGAGGACGTCGCCGGTGCCGGCAGTGCTGAGCCAGTCGCTGGCATGGGGCGCGATGCGGACGCGTCCGTCGGGGGCGGCGATGACGGTGTCGGCGCCCTTGAACACGACGATGGCGTTCGCGGCTTTGGCGGCGGCGCGGGTGCGGGTGATCTTGTCGGCGTCGGATTTCCCGAACAGCGCGTCGAATTCGCCGGCGTGGGGGGTGAGGATCGCGGGGCGGTTCGACGCGGCAATGCGGTCCGGGGTGAGGAGGCGGAGCGCGTCGCCGTCGAGGACGAGGGGGTGGTTGGTGGCTAGTGCGGATTGGAGCAATGATCTCGCTTCATCGCTGCGGCCGAGTCCAGGGCCGACGACAAGCGCGCCGATGCGGTCGTTGGCGAGTGCGTGGTCGCTGAACGGCGCGCGGACGAGCGCGTGGGGCGGGCCGCTGGTGTCGCCGAGGAGAGTCACATAGCCGGCGCCCGCGTGCATCGCGGCGAGGGCTGCGAGGTCCGAGGCGCCGGGCATGGCGCCGGCGATGATCGCAACCATGCCGCGGGTGTATTTGTGTGCGTCTGGACCTGGGGTCGGGAGGTCGGGGCGGTCGAGGACGTGGGTGTCGCTGGTGACGGGGATGGCGATGTCCAGGATGCGGACCTCGCCGCAATAGCGCGCGGCGGGTTGGAGGAGGTGCGACGGCTTTGCGGCGCCGAGCGCGAGGGTGACGTCGAAGATGGGGGGCGGGCTGAGCGCGGCGCCGGTGTCGGTGGCAAGGCCGCTGGGGAGGTCTATGGCGATCGTCAGATGCGCGGCGGTGGCGAGGTGGTGGAGCTGTTCGACGATCGGCCGTTCCCGCGCGGAGGCGGGGGTCCCGGGGTGGCGGGCGGAGTTGCTGCTTGGCTTCAGCTGGGCCCCCGCCTCCGCGGGGGAACGGTTCAGGGGTGGGCGTCCGTCTGCAACCGTTCCCACCCCGGCGAAGGCCGGGGCCCAAATGGGTGAGGCGGGCGGACTATCGATGGCGCTGCCCAGTTGGGCCCCGGCCTTCGCCGGGGTGGTGTTGGTGGTTTTGGTTGCTGGCTCATCCAGGGGGCGGGTTAGGCCGGTGCCGAAGAGGGCGTCGACGAGGATGGGGGCGGGTGCCGCGTCGGCGAAGGCTTCGACCGGGCCGGACCACCCTGCCCTGGCCGCCTTGGCCGCGTCGGTCTTGGGGTCGCCCAGCGCCGCGACGCGGACCTTCGCGCCGCGCTCGGCAAGTACGCGCGCGGCGACGTAGCCGTCGCCGCCGTTGTTGCCGGGGCCGCAGACGATCAGGATTTCGCTGCTGCTCGCCAGCCGCCGGACAGCGACCGCGATCGCGGTGCCGGCGCGCTCCATCAGCGCGGACACGCTTTCGCCGGTCGCCTCTTCCGCGGCGCGCATCTGCGCCGCGGTGAGGACCGGCCTGCCCTCCGGTCGGATCATTGCGTCGGCTTGACCGTGGCCGGCAGGCGGTAGCGGTCGCCACCGAGCGCGACTTCGATGCCGTCGGTGCCGACCACGGTGACCTTCGCCACCTCGGCACCGTCGGCGGCGATCACGCCGCGGCCGTCGGTCGTGACCTGAAGGCGGTGGAACGCGCCGTCGGGGTGGCGGACGGTGAGCAGCAGCCCGCCCTGCGCTTGCGTCTGCTCGATCGTGCAGTCGCGCGCGAGCGTGGCGCCGCCCTGCGCGCAGAGGATGCGGCCTTCCTCGGCCGCGTCGGTGCGCGTCTGCGCCTCGACTTGGGCCAGAGCGTTGGCGGGTTGCTCGCGCCCGCACGCCCAAAGGCCCGGGGCAAGCAGGAGCAGCAGGACCGCGCTAGATATCCGCGTAGACATGGGTTTCGGCAGCGGCTCCGGGATGGGTGATCGCGCCCTTGTAGGCCGGACCCACCGTCTTCGCATAGCGCCACAATGCGCCCGACTGGTAATCGTTGGTGCGCGGTACCCAGTTTTTCCGGCGCTCGGTCATCACGTCCTCAGGCACGTCGAGGTCGATCGTGCCGGCTTCGGCGTCGATATGGATCGTGTCGCCGTCTTCGACGAGTGCGATCGGGCCGCCGTCGGCCGCCTCCGGACCGACATGGCCGATGCAGAAGCCGCGCGTGCCGCCCGAGAAGCGGCCGTCGGTGATCAGCGCGACGCTCTCGCCCATGCCGAGCCCGTAGAGCGCAGCGGTGGTCGACAGCATCTCGCGCATGCCGGGGCCGCCCTTGGGCCCTTCGTAGCGGATGACGATGACCTCGCCTTCGTTGATCAGCCGGTTCTCGACCGCGGCGAAGCAGTCCTCCTCGCAGTCGAACACGCGCGCCGGGCCGGAGAATTGCAGGCGGTGCATCCCGGCGACCTTCACGATCGCGCCGTTGGGCGCGAGGCTGCCGCGCAGGCCGACGACGCCGCCGGTCGGGCTGAGCGGGGTGGTGATGTCGTAGATGACCTTCTGGTCGGGGTTCCACGTGACCTGGTCGATATTCTCGCCGAGCGTCTTGCCGGTCACCGTCTTGCAGTTGCCGTCGAGCAGGCCGCCCGAAAGCATCGTCTTCATCAGCATGTAGACGCCGCCGGCCTCGTACATGTCCTTGGCCACGTACTTCCCGCCGGGCTTGAGGTCGGCGATGTAGGGGGTGGTCTTGAAGATCTCGGCGACGTCGAACAGGTCGAAGTCGATCCCCGCCTCGCTCGCCATCGCGGGCAGGTGCAGCGCGGCGTTGGTCGAGCCGCCGGTCGCGGCTACGACGCGCGCGGCGTTGATGAAGGCCTCGCGCGTGCAGATGTCGCGGGGGCGGAGGTTGTCGGCGAGGCATTCCATGACCTGCGCGCCGGCGGCGACGGCGATCTGCTCGCGCGTGCTGTAGGGTGCGGGGACCATGTTCGAGTTGGGGAGCGACAGGCCGATCGCCTCGGCGACGCAGGCCATGGTGTTGGCGGTGTACTGCCCGCCGCACGCGCCGTGGCCGGGGCAGGCGACCTTTTCGAGCGCATGGACTTCGGACAGCGGGCAGGCGCCGGCGGCGTATTTGCCGACGACCTCGAACACGTCGACGACGGTGACGTCGCGATTCTCGTAGCGGCCGGGCATGATCGAGCCGCCATAGACGAAGATGCCGGGGACGTTGAGGCGGAGCATCGCCATCATCATGCCGGGGAGCGACTTGTCGCAGCCGGCGAACGCGACGATTGCATCGTAGCAATGGCCGCGGACGCTGAGTTCGACCGAGTCGGCGATGACCTCGCGGCTGACCAGGCTCGACTTCATGCCCTGATGGCCCATCGCGATGCCGTCGGTGACGGTGATGGTGTTGAAACGCCGCGGCATGCCGCCGCCCTGGATCACGCCCTTCTGCGCGGCGTCGGCCTGTGCGTCGAGCGTCGTGTTGCAGGGCGCGGAGTTGTTGCCGGCGGAGGCGAGCGCGACGAAGGGGCGCGCGATCTGCTCCTCGTCGAGGCCCATGGCGTAGTAATAGCTGCGGTGCGGGGCGCGCTCTGGGCCGACGGAGACGTGCCGGCTCGGCAGGCGCGATTTATCGAACGTGCGGGTCATGGCGCACGCCTATGTCGCGGGAGGGGGTGCGGACGCAAGAGTGTTGCGTGAAATTTGGTACCCAAGATCATCCTCCCCCGCCAGGGGGAGGTGGCGCCGAAGGCGACGGAGGGGGCGGACACGGAACAAGGCGCTATCGTTTCCGCCCCCTCCGTCACGCTGCGCGTGCCACCTCCCCCTGGCGGGGGAGGATTGGCATGTCAGAGCCCGGCCAGGGCTTGGGCGACGCCGTCCATCGTGAAGGGCTTCTGCAGGCGCGGGCGATCGCGGAAGCGTGCATCGACGCCGTCGTCGCCGCCGCCGGTCGCGAAGACGAAGGGGACGCCGCGCGCGGCCAGCGCCTCGGCGACCGGCGTGCTCTTCTCGCCGCCGCGCAGGTTGACGTCGAGGATCGCGCCGTCGACGCCGCCCTGTTCGATGCGGGCCAGCGCGTCCGCGACGGTGTCGACCGAACCGGCGACCCCCTTTTCAAGCACTTCCAGGAAGTCCTCGAGCATCATGGCGATCAGCGGTTCGTCCTCGACGATGAGGATCTGCGGAATTGAAGTCATCGCCGCCCTCTAATCACGATTGTTCCGCGATGCCAACAACTTGTTCGATTCACCGCCCCGCGAGCACGTCTCGTGCCGCTTCCGCGAGCTGCTGGACCGAGAACGGCTTGGGCAGGAAGGCGACATTGTCGAGGTCGATCGACTTGCGCAGCTGTTCCTCGGCATAGCCCGACATGAAGAGCACGGGCAGGTCGGGATATTTCTCGCGCGCGCGGCGGACCATCGTCGGGCCGTCCATCGTCGGCATCACCACGTCGCTGACGAGCAGGTCGGGACGGCCGTTCTTCTCAAGTACCTGGAGCCCGATCTCGCCATTCTCCGCGGTCAGCACGCTGTAGCCTTGCCGCGTCAGCGCGCGTTCTGCGACGGCGCGGACCATGTCCTCGTCCTCGACCAGCAGGATCGTGCCGGTGCCCCACAGGTCGGCGGGCCGGGTCGCGGGCTTGGGGGGCGCGAGCCGGGGGGCGGCGGGCGCGGCATGGACGGGCAGGTACATGGTGAAGGTGGCGCCCTGCCCGGGCTTCGAGTCGGCGAAGATGTAGCCGCCCGACTGCTTGACGATGCCGTAGACGGTGGAGAGGCCGAGCCCGGTGCCCTTGCCGAATTCCTTGGTGGTGAAGAAGGGCTCGAAGATCTTCGGGAGGACGTCGGGTGCGATGCCGGCGCCGGTGTCCTGGACGACCAGCGCGGTATAGTCCGCGACGGGGAGGATGTCGGACGCCATCTGGCGGACCTCGGCCGACGACACCGCGCGCGTGCTGATCGACAGCGTGCCGCCGCCGCGGGGGTTGGCCGCGAGGATCGCGTCGCGGGCGTTGACGGCGAGGTTGACGACGACCTGTTCGAGCTGGCCCGGATCGGCGCGGACCGGCCCGAGGTTGCGGCCGTGCGTCATGTCGAGGCGGACATTCTCGCCCATCAGCCGCTTCAGCAGGTTCGAGACTTCGGAAACGACATCGGGCAGCTGGAGGATCTGCGGGCGCAGCGTCTGCTGGCGGCTGAACGCGAGCAGCTGGCGCGTGAGGCCGGCGGCGCGGTTCGAGTTGGTGCGGATCTGCTGGATGTCGTCGTAATCGCTGTCGCCGGGCGAATGGCGCATCAGCATCAGGTCGCAGTGGCCGATGACCGCGGTCAGGATGTTGTTGAAGTCGTGCGCGACGCCGCCGGCGAGCTGGCCCACCGCCTGCATCTTGGTCGCCTGCGCCACCTCGCGCTTGAGGCGCGATTCCTCGCTATTGTCCTTGAGGCTGAGCAGCACCGCGGCGTCGCCGAGCCCGCGCGCGCCGGCGATGGTCAGCGCGACCGGCTCGTCGGGATGATCCTTCAGCCGCACCGCCATGTCGCTGGAATGCGTCGCGCCGCCGGCGAAGCGGCGGATCGCGTCGGCGACCGCGGCCTTGTCCTCGCGCACCACCAGGTCGCCCGGGTAGAGCGGCGGCGCGGCCCCCGTGACCCCAGCGGCGCGCAGGAACGCGGTGTTCATCTGCAGGAAGCGGCCGTCGCGGTCGACCAGCGCCATGCCGAACGGCATCAGGCTGACCAGGCTGCGGACATGCGCGGCCGCGCTGGCGCCGACCGCGGGCGCATCCTCCTCGTCGTCGAGCAGCATGACGAGGACGGGGGCATCGTCGCCCTCGACGAACGGAATCTGGACGACGCGGAGCGGGGTACCGCCGAGCCCTTCGCGTTCGAAGCGGACGAGGCCGCGGCTGTCGGTGATCAGGAAGCGCGCGAAGTCGCGGCCCGCGATATCGCCGCCGCCGCCCTCCCCGCCGGTCTCTCCGCCATCCTGACCGAGCGCGCGGACTCGCAGGACGCGGTTGGCGGCGCGGATGCGGCCGTCGGGGGTGATCAGCGCGATCATGATGCCGCTGCTGCCGAGCCGGTCGCCGGTCGGGCCGGCGATCAGCGCGCTCGCGGTCTCGGCGAGATCGTCCTCCTCGGTGGTGACGAAGCGCCAGACGAGCATGTCGGCCTCGTCGCCGGCCCGCGTGACTCGCACCGAGACGCGCGCGGTCGGCGTGGCGAGCCGGTCGGCGCGCGCGGATCCGTCGCGCCACGCGGCACGGCCGGCATTGCCGAGCGCGGCGACTCCCACTTCATCGAGCGGCAGGCCGGGCGGCGTCGGGAAGCCGCCGAACACGCGTTCATAGGCGTCGTTGGCGCAGACCAGCCGGCCGGCGCGGTCCGTTACGGCAACGGCGTCGGTGCTGGCCTCTGCGAGCGCACGCGCGAAATCCCAGTCGATCGCGCGCGGCCCTGCGGTGCTCGCCGCATCGAGCGTGCGCCACGCGATCACCGCGCCGCCCGCGATGATCCCGGCCGCGAGGAAGCCGGCCGCGGCGACGACGCTGCCGACGAGCAGCAGGATCAGCAACGCGGCGCCGAGCGCGGCGCCGGCGGCGATCAGCACGGCGGTGCGGACATGGGGGGTGGTCTGGGGAAGCGAGGCCATCGGTGCGGTCTTCCGCCCTAGGGGGGCGGAGCGTCAAGCGGGATCGGTGTGCGGCGAGAGCTCCCCCGTCCTTGTGAACCCGGTTCGGCATCCACCGTGAGGCGCGTATCGGGGCTCGAGCCGGCCGGTGCGCTTGCCGCCTGGTGGACCCTGAAACGAGTTCAGGGTGACGGGGTGCTCGCCGCGATGCCAGCGACGGGCGGCCCCTGCACGCACGACCGGGTGCAGCCTGCCCCGTCATGCCGAACTTGGTTCAGCATCCACCGTGAGGCGCGTGTCGCGGCTCGAGCCGGCCGGTGGGCTTGCTGCCTGGTGGACCCTGAAACGAGTTCAGGGTGACGGGGGTGGGATCGGGAGCGATGCCTGCGACGGGCGGCCCCTGCACGCACGACCGGTTGCCGCCTGCTCCGTCATGCTGAACTTGGTTCAGCATCCACCGTGAGGCGTGCACCGGGGCTCATGCCGGTCGGTGCGCGTGCCGCCTGGTGGACCCTGAAACGAGTTCAGGGTGACGGGGTGGGTGTGGCTATGTCGGCCCTTACCAGATGCGGACGCGCTGGTCGGGGGTCAGGAACAGCTTCTGCCCGGGCGTCGGCTTGTAGGCGGCGTACCAGGGGTCGAGGTTGCGGACGACCGAGGCGCGCTGTTCGGAGGGCGAGTGCGGGTCGGTCAGCAGGCGCTGGCGCAGGTTCGCCTCGCGGTAGCTGCGGCGCCAGACCTGCGCCCAGCCGAGATAGAAGCGCTGGTCGCCCGAGAAGCCGTCGATCACCGGCGCCGCCTTGCCGCCGAGCGCGGCGTGATAGGCGTCGTAGGCGACGGTCAGGCCCGCCAGATCGGCGATGTTCTCACCCATCGTCAGCTGGCCCTTCACGTGCAGGCCCGGCAGCGGCTCGTACGCGTCATACTGTGCGCCGAGCTTGCCGGTCAGCGCGTTGAAGTTGGCGACGTCCTTCGGCGTCCACCAGTCGGTCAGCTGGCCCTTGGCGTCGTATTTGGCGCCCTGGTCGTCGAAGTGATGGCTGAGCTCGTGGCCGATCACTGCGCCGATGCCGCCGTAATTGACCGCGGGGTCCGCCTTCGGATCGAAGAAGGGCGGCTGCAGGATCGCGGCGGGGAAGACGATCTCGACCATGCCGAAATTGGCGTAGGCGTTGACCGTCATCGGGGTCATGCCCCATTCCCAGCGCTGCAGCGGCTTGCCGAGATGGCCGACATTGTCCTGATGCGCCCATTCGTTCGCGCGCCACGAATTGCCGAACGCGTCGCCCTTGGTGATCGTCAGCGCGTCGTAGCTCTTCCACTGGCTGGGATAGCCGATCTTCGGGGTGAACGCGGCGAGTTTCGCATGCGCCTTGACCTTGGTCTCGGGCGCCATCCATTCGAGCGTGTCGATGCGCTTGCCCATCGCGGCGAGCACGTTCTTGACGAGCGTATCGGCCGCGGCCTTGGTCTCGGGTGGGAAGTACTGGGCGACGTAGAGCTTGCTGACCTCGTCGCCGAGCGCGTCGCTGGTGAACTGGACGCCGCGCTTCCAGCGGGCTTCCTGCTCGGGCGTGCCCGACAGCACGGTGCCGGCAAACGCGAACTGCTCGTCGTCGAACGCCTTGGGCAGCACGTCGGCATATTGGTCGAGCGAGCGCAGCATCAGCTGGTCCTGCAGCACGCCGATCGGGGCGGCGGCGACGAGCTTGGCGATGCCGGTGACCGCGGTCGGCTGTGCGACAATCAGCGTGTCGACGGGCGTGCCGATGCCCTTGAAATAGGTCGCGAAGTCGAAGCCGGGCGCGGCCCTGGTCAGGTCGGCGACGGACATCTTGTTGTACGTCTTGGTGGCGTCGCGGCTGTCGATGCGGGTCCAGCTGACACGCGCGATCTCGGTCTCGAACGCGACGAGCGCGGCGGCGCGGGCCGCCGCGTTGGGTTCGCCGGCGAGCGTCAGCAGCTTGGCGAGGTGCGCCTGGTACGCCGCCTTGGTCTCGACGAGCTTGGCGTCGGTGCCGAGATAATAGTCGCGGTCGGGCATGCCAAGGCCGGCCTGCGACAGCGACAGCGCGTAGATCTCCGGCTGCTTGTCGTCCTGGCCGACATAGGCACCGAACGGTCCGCGGATGCCGGCGCGCGAGGCTTCGGCGACCAGCGCGGGATAGGTCGCGCGGGTCGCGCCCTTTACCTTGGCGAGCCAGGGCTGGATCGGCGCCAGGCCCTTCGCGTCGATCGCGGGGCGGTCGAGGAAGGTGGCGTAGGCGCGGCCGATCTTCGAGTTCGGGTCCTTGGCGGCGGTGTCGAGGATGCCGCGGGTGCGGCTTTCCGACAGGTCGGACAGGAAGTTGAACGCGCCGTAGTTCGCGTTGTCGGCGGGAATCGGCGTGGTCTTCGCCCAGGTGCCGTTGGCATAGGCGTAGAAATTGTCGCCGGGCTGTACCGCGCGGTCCATGCCTTTTTCGTCGAAGCCGAAGGTGCCGTACTGGGCGCCGGTGGTCTTGGTGGAGGTCTGCGAGGTCGCGGCGGTGACGCCGGCGATGGCGGTTGCGGCGAGGAGGCTCGCGGCGATGAGGGACTTCATGGGGTTCTCCTGAATATTGGTCGAGTGCCGGCCGATCCGCCGTCACCGCCCCGGCGAAGGCCGGGGTCCAGTTGGGAAGGCAGATGTAACAGCGGACAGGACTTCCGTTACGTCTGTCCCCCAACTGGGCCCCGGCCTTCGCCGGGGTGGGGGTTTGGTCGACGGTATGTCCGAGGCCTCGACGTTACCAGATGCGGACGCGGGCTTCGGGGGCGAGGTAGCTCTTCTCGCCGGGCTTGGCGCCGAACGCCGCGTACCAGGGGTCGAGGTTGCGGACCGTCAGCACGCGCTGGTGGCCCGGCGAATGCGGGTCGGACAACAGGGTCTGCTGCAACGCGGCGTCGCGGAACTTGGTGCGCCAGACGCCCGCCCAGCCATAGTAGAAGCGCTGGTCGCCGGTGGTGCCGTCGATGATCGGAGCGGTCTTGCCGCCCAGGGACTTGTGGTAGGCGTCGTAGGCGACCGTCAGGCCAGCGAGATCGGCGATGTTCTCACCCAGCGTGAGGCCGCCCTGGATGTGCTGGCCGGGGAGCGGTTCGTACGCGTCGTACTGCTTGACCAGCGCGTCGGTGAAGACCTTGAACTGCGCGACGTCCTTGGCGGTCCACCAGTCGGTGAGCTTGCCGTTGAGGTCGTATTTGCGGCCCTGGTCGTCGAAGTGATGGCTGATCTCGTGGCCGATCACCGCGCCGATGCCGCCGTAATTGACCGCAGGGTCCGCCTTCGGATCGAAGAAGGGCGGCTGCAGGATCGCGGCCGGGAAGACGACTTCGTTCATCGTCGGGTTGGCGTACGCGTTGATCGTCATCGGCGTCATGAACCATTCGCCGCGATCGATCGGCTGGCCCAGCTTCTTGAGGTCGCGGTCGTATTCGAAGGCGTTGGCGCGCGCGACGTTGCCGACGAGGTCGCCGGGCTGGATCTGCAGCGCCGAATAGTCGCGCCACTTGTCGGGATAGCCGATCTTGGGGGTGAAGGCGGCGAGCTTGGCGAGCGCCTTGGTCTTGGTCTCGGGTGCCATCCAGGCGAGGTTGCGCAGGCGGTCGCCCATTGCGGCGATGACGTTCTTGACGAGCTGGTCCGCCGTCGCCTTGGCCTCGGGCGGGAAATACTGCGCGACATATTGCTGGCCGATCGCCTCGCCCATCGCGCCCGACACGGTCGAGACGCCGCGCTTCCAGCGGGGCTGCTGCTCGGGCGTGCCCGACAGCGTGGTGCCGTAGAAGGCGAAGTTGGTCTTGTCGAAGTCGCTCGACAGATAGGGCGCGAACGAGCGCAGGACCTTGAGCATCGCGAAGTCCTGCAGCACCGGCAGCGGCGTGTCGGCATAGACCTTCGCCTCGCCGGTCACCGCGCTCGGCTGGGCGACGAGGTAGAAGGGGCGACCCGACACGCCCATCGCGGTCATGTACTCGGCCCAGGGGAAGCCCGGCGCCTTCGCGGCGAAGTCGGCGGCGGTCCATTTGTTGTAGGTCTTGTCGGCGTCGCGGCTCTCGATCCGCGTCCAGTGCGCGGTCGCCAGCGCCTTCTCCATGCCGAACACGGCGGCGGCGCGCGCGGCGGCGTTGGGCTCGCCGGCCAGCGTCAGCATCTGCGTCAGATAGGCCTGGTAGGCGGTGCGGATCGTCGCGAGCTTGGCGTCGTCCTTGAGATAATAGTCGCGGTCGGGAAGGCCGAGCCCGCTCTGCCCGAGATTGACGACGTAGCTGGTCGGATCCTTGTCGTCCTGCCCGACGCCGACGCCGATCAGCCCCCCTGCCCCCTGGCGCTGGAGCTTTGCGATCTGGGTGGCGAGCGCGGTCTTGTCGCGCGTGCCCTTGATGGCGGTCAGCCAGGGCTTGACCGGCGCGGCGCCCTTCGCGTCGACCGCGGCCTGGTCCATGAAGCTGGTGTAGAAGGTGCCGACCTTGTCGTTCGGCGTCTTCGCCGCGGCGTCGAGGATGGTGCGGGTACGCGTGAGCGACAGGTCCTGGAGGACGTGGAACATGCCGTAGGACGAACGGTCCTGCGGGATCGGCGTCGCCTTAACCCAGCCGCCATTGGCATAGTCGAAGAAGTCGGTGCCCGGCGTCACGGTGGTGTCGCGGCCCGCCATATCGAAGCCGAAGTCGCCGATCTGCGGCTTGTTCGCGTCCTTCGGGGCGACGGGTCCGGTAGCGGCGCCGGTCGGCGCGGGCGCCTTGGACGGGGTATTCTGGGCGATCGCGATGGTCGAGACGGTGGAGGCGAGCAGAAGGGCAGTCAGGATCGGCGTGCGCATCGATGGTCCTCGATCAGGAAGTCAGGATGCAGCGTGTTCTACGCCGTTAACACGGCTCGTCAATTCGGGGATTGGGCGATTGTGGCGGTCAATTCTCCCCTTGCAGGGGAGGTGGCTGGCGAAGCCAAGCGGAGGGGTAACACGCCATCGATAGGGCGACACCCCTCCGTCAGTCCTGCGGACTGCCACCTCCCCTTGCAGGGGAGGATTGAGGTGGCTCAACCGTGCTTCGCATGCCGGTGGCGCCACTTGCGCCCGATCCAGACGCGCCAGCCGAACGCGCTGAGCGCATAGCCCGCAACCGCGGAGACGACCGCGATCACGATCAGCCCGAGCGCGGTCGCGGGGCCCGCCTGCATCAGCCACGGAATCCAGCCGGTATGCGCGGCGGCATCGGCGACCGGCTGGCCGGGCACATGCGCGTCGAGCCGCAGCAGCCAGCGGCCGATCCAATAGGCCGCGACCCAGATCGGCGGCGTGGTCAGCGGGTTGGTGATGAAGGTGGTCAGCGCCGCGGTCGGCACGTTGGCGCGGAACGGCAGCGCGAACAAAGCGGCGACCGCGGTCTGCGCGACGGGGACGAGGATGCCGGCGATCATCCCCAGCGCGACGCCGCGCGGGACCGAACGACGAGTGAAGCGCCAGAGTTCGGGGGCCAGCACGCGGTGCGCGACCGGGCGGAGCAAGCGGTTGCGCTCCATCGACTCGCGCGTCGGCAGGTTGCGCCTGCTCCATGCGCCGAAACGTTGCCAGCCGCTCATCGCCTGCGAACCCCGATCAGCCGCGGTCGCGCATGATGCGGCCCTGTTCGCGCTTCCAGTCCTGTTCCTTCACCGAATCGCGCTTGTCGTGGTTCTGCTTGCCCTTGGCGAGCGCGAGTTCGACCTTCGCGCGGCCCTTGGAATTGAAGTAGATCATCAGCGGCACGAGCGTCATGCCCTGGCGCGCGACGGCGCCGTGCATCTTGTTGATCTCGCGCTCGTGGAGCAGCAGCTTCCGAGGGCGCTTGGGCTCGTGGTTGAAGCGGTTGCCGTGGCTGAATTCGGGGATGTTCGAATTGACCAGCTGGACGGTGTTGCCCTTCACCTCGGCATAGGCCTCTGCGATCGAACCCTCGCCGCCGCGCAGCGCCTTCACCTCGGTGCCGGTGAGCGCGATGCCCGCCTCGAACACCTGTTCGATGTAATAGTCATACCGCGCGCGCCGGTTCTCGGCGACGATCTTGGTCTTCTCGAAGGTGGGGGGCTTGGGACGCGACATGCGTGCGATGTAGGGGGGCGGAAGGGTTTGGGGAAGGTGGGCCGTGGAATAGCCCTAGCTTCGTCACCCCGGACTTGGTCCGGGGTCCACCGTTCCGCACACTCGATAGTTTAGAGTATGCGGGGCGGTGGATGCCGGAACACGTCCGGCATGACGGAGGGGGTCAGGCGAGGCCCGCGTGCGCGAGTGCGGCATCGACTGCGGCGCGCGACGTCGCGTTCGCAGGTGTCATCGGCAGGCGGAGCGTTTCGGGGAAGCCGGGGCGCACGACGGTCATCGCGTATTTCACGGGCCCGGGCGACGCGTCGGTGAACAGCGCGTCGTGCAAGGGATAGAGCGTGTCCTGATAGCTAAGCGCCTTGACGAAATCACCCGCCTGGCACGCCGCCTGGAACTCGGCGCACAGCCGCGGCGCGACGTTGGCGCTGACCGAGATGCAGCCGGTGCCGCCCATCGCGTCGAAGGCGAGCGCGAGGTCGTCATTGCCCGACAGCTGCGCGAAATCGGGACCGCACGACGCGCGGTGCTGCGACACGCGCGCGAGCACGCCGCTGGCATCCTTCACGCCGACGAAGATCGCGGGGTACGCCGCGACGATGCGTGCGAGCGTCGCGGGCTGGATGTCGGTCGCGGTGCGCGTCGGCACGTTGTAGAGGATGATCGGCAGCGGCGCGGTCGCGCCAAGCGCCGCGAAATGCTGGAAGATGCCCTCCTGCGACGGGCGGTTGTAATAGGGCGGGACCATCAGCGCCGCGTCGGCACCGGCGTCCTTGGCGGCCTGCAGGTTGCTGGCGGCGACCTGCGTGTCGTTCGAGCCTGCGCCGGCGATCACGGGCACGCGACCACGCGCCTGTTCGACGCAGACGCGGACGACTTCGAAATGCTCCTCGTACGACAGGGTCGCGGCCTCGCCGGTGGTGCCGCAGGCGCAGAGCGCCGACGAGCCCTCGGCGATCTGCCATTCGATCAGGTCGCGATACGCGGGTTCGTCGAAGCTGCCGTCGGGCGCGAACGGCGTGACGAGCGCGGGGATGGATCCGGAGAACATGGGGGCTGCGCGCTCCTGTTGCGCTGGAAGAATAGGGTCGGTTTTCGGGATTTCGTTCAGGACAGATACGGGTTGAAGGCGTATGATGTCCACATGGTAGCATCTGCGTTGAAGACGAGCATTCTCCTGGCCCTGGCGGCCGGAACCGTAGCGGCATCGGGAGGCGCGCAGGACGAGCTCGACCGCTATCGCACGCAGATGGCGAACATGGGGCCGCAGCCGGTCGCGACGACGAACCCGAGGACCGCCGACGGCGCGATCGCGGCGACGATCGCACAGTGGCGGGCGCTGCAGCAGACCGACGCGCTGCCGTTCGACAGCTATGCCGGGTTCCTGATGGCGCATCCGGGCTGGCCCAACGCCGCGGCGAACCGCCGCGCGGCGGAGAAGCAGGCGGGCAACGCCGCGCCGGGCAGCGTGGTCGCGTTCTTCCGGCGCTATCCGCCGACGACCGCGTCGGGCAACCTGGCGTTCGCGCGCGCCGCGATGGCGACGGGCGCGCGCGGCGAGGCCTATGCGGCGGCGCGCGCGGCGTGGCGCTCGGCGGGGCTGAGCCCGTCGGACGAGGCGGCGGTGATCGGCGGGTTCCCGGGGGCGCTGACGCCCGAGGACCAGGATGCGCGGATGGATGCGCTGCTCTGGGCCGGACAGACGAGCGCGGCGCAGCGCCAGCTCGGTTATGTGAGCCCAAGCCGCCGCCCGGTGTTCGAGGCGCGGCTCGCGTTCCGCACCAACGCGCCGAACGCCTCCGACCTGTCGGCGTCGACACAGGAGCTGTACCGGAACGACGCGGGCTATGTCGCGGATCGTGCGATCTGGCTGCGCAATTCGGGCGCGAGCCCGAGCGCGCGGGCGTGGCTGGCGCGGCCACGGTCGCTGACGACGCGGCCGGGCAATGCGGGCGAATGGTACGAGGTGCTCGCCACCAACGCGCGCGGCGCGGCGGCGGATTCGCAGTGGCAGACCGCGTACGACATCGCGCGGCAGATCGACGACGCCTATCCAACGGGCGCCGACATCTCGGCCAAATCCTATGCCGAGCGCGACGAATATACCAACCTCGCCTGGCTCGGCGGGCAGGCGGCGATGAAGCAGCTGCGCCGGCCGGCGGATGCGATGACGCTGTTCGACCGCTATGCGCGCGGGTCGAAGTCGCCGACGGTGCGCGCCAAGGGCTATTACTGGGCGGGCCGTGCGGCAGAGGCGGCGGCGCTGCAGCCGCAGGCCGCCGCCTATTACGGGCAGGCCGCCAGCTACCGCGACCAGTTCTATGGCCAGCTCGCGATCGAGCGGACCGGCCAGCCGCTGGTCGCGCCGCCGCCGATCCCGGCGGTGCCGATCGCGCCCGCGGTGCGCGCCGCGTTCGACGCACGCGAGACGGTACGCGCGGTGAAGTTCCTGGGGATGATCGGCGACTGGCAGGACCAGACCGCGTTCGTCCGCCAGATCGCCGCCGATGCGACGACCGAGACCGACCACCGGCTCGCGGACGAATTGTCGCGGACGATCAATCGTCCGGACCTGGGCGTGATGGTCGGGCGCAGCGCGATGACCAACGGGCTCAGCGAATATTCGGCCGTAGGCTTCCCGACGGTGCCAGTGCCCACGGGGTATGAGAGCAACTGGACGATCATCCACGCGATCTCGCGGCAGGAGAGCCAGTTCGATCGCGCTGCCGTCAGCCATGCCGGGGCGCGCGGGCTGATGCAGCTGATGCCGGGCACCGCGCGCGAACAGTCGGGAAAGATGGGGCTCGCCTATTCGCAGGCGGCGCTGACCACCGACCCGAACCTGTCGATCATGCTGGGGTCGAGCTATTTTCAGCGCGTCTACGCCAATTACGGCAGCTATCCGCTGGCGGTGGCGGCGTACAATGCGGGCGGCGGCAACGTGAACAAGTGGCTGCGCGCGAACGGCGATCCGCGGACGGGGGCGGTCGACATGGTCGACTGGATCGAGGCGATCCCGTTCCAGGAGACGCGCAACTATGTGCAGCGCGTGCTGGAGAACGCCGTGGTGTACGACCTGCTCAATCCACCGCGCGCCGCGAGCCGGGGGTCGGCGCGGCTTTCCTGGTATCTGGGCAAGAACCGGCCGGGTTGAGGTTCCCCCTTATCGTCACCCCAGCGCAGGCTGGGGTCTCGTGAGGCGGCGCGCGCTTCGTTACGGGAGACCCCAGCCTGCGCTGGGGTGACGCGGGTAATCGCGCTGGCTAAGCGACGCTGATGGATCGCCCGAACTATATCACCCCTGCCGGCTATGCGACGCTGCGCGCTGAATACGAACAGCTGCTCTCGACCGAACGCCCGGCACTCGTCGAGGTCATTTCCTGGGCGGCCGGCAATGGCGACCGCTCCGAAAACGGCGACTATATCTATGGCCGCAAGCGGCTGCGCGAGATCGACCGGCGCCTCGGCTGGCTGTCGCGGCGGATGAAGGCGGCGAAGGTGGTCGATCCCGCTGCGCAGGCCGACCGGTCGAGGATCTGGTTCGGCGCCTGCGTGACGGTGGCCGACGAGGACGATGCCGAACGCGTGCTGACGCTGGTCGGCGACGACGAGACCGATGCGAGCGCGGGGCGGATCGGGTGGAACTCGCCCTTCGCACGCGCCCTGCGCGGCGCCGCGATCGGCGATGTCCGGCGCGTCGACCTGCCGGCGGGCGAGCGCGAGTACGAGGTCGTGGCGATCCGCTATCCGTCACCCTAGCGTTTCGCGCCGTCGCATTGACCGGATCGAGGGCGCATGGGATTTTCCGCGCAACGATACGCCGGAGACCCGTTCATGCCGATACCCGCTACCTGGAGCCCGCGCCTGCTGAGCGTCATGCGCGTCGTCGTCGCGCTCGTCTTCTTCAGCCACGGCATCTCGAAATTCTTCGGCGTCCCTCCCTTCCCGATGGCGCTGACGCCGTTGCTGATGGTGGCGGGCGTGCTGGAGGTGGTCGGCGGCGGCCTGCTGATCGTCGGGCTGTTCACGCGGCCGGTCGCGTTCCTGCTGTCGGGCATGTCGGCGGCCGCCTATTTCCTGGCGCACGCGCCGCAAGGGCCGTTCCCGATCGCCAATGGCGGCGAACCCGCGGTGCTCTATTGTTTCGTCTTCCTGTATCTGGCGGCCGCGGGCGGCGGCGCATGGAGCGTGGACGCGGCGCGCGGGCGGGTCTAACCCCGCGGGATGACCGACACTCCCACCCGCAACGTCGCCCTGCTGATCGACGCCGACAACGCGTCCGCCGCGACGCTCGACCCCGTGCTGACAGTGCTGGCCGAGCTCGGCACCGTCAACGTCCGGCGCGTCTACGGCAACTGGTCGAAGCCCGCGCTGAAAGCGTGGCGCGACATGTCGATCATGCACGGCATCGAGCCGCAGCAGCAGTTCGACCTGACCAAGGGCAAGAACGCGACCGACATGAAGATGACGATCGACGCGATGGACCTGCTGTTCCGCGGGCGGATCGACGGGTTCGGGATCATGTCGTCGGACAGCGACTTCATGCCGCTGGCGACGCGGATCCGGCAGGACGGCGTGCCGGTCTATGGCTTTGGCACGAGCAGGACGCCCGAGGGCTTCCGCCAGGCGTGCACGCGGTTCATCGACGTCGGCGCGCTCAACGACACGTCCGAGCCGGTGCCCCTGCCCCTGCCCCCCTCGATCACCGGCACCGCACCGGCGCCGAAACCGGCGGCACCGAAGGCCAAACCCAAGCAGGAGATCGGCGCCGACGTGATCAAGCTGCTGATCGACGCCTACGGCGCGAGCAAGCGCGACGAGCGCGGCTATGTCAGCCTGTCGGCGATGGGGACGCTCGCGGGCAACCGGTCGAGCTTCGACACGCGCAACTACGGCTATTCGCGGCTGCAGGACCTGATCGCGATGATCCCGAACTTCCAGTCGGAGACGCGCGACGACGGGCGCGTCTTCGTCAAGCGGTTGCGCTAGCCCGCGACCTGCGGGTCCGGGATGTCGAGCGTCGCGCAGGTGCCGCCGCGCAGCGTGTTCTCGATCGTGATCGTTCCGCGCAGCTGGCGCGTCAGGCTCGCGATCATCCGCATGCCGAGGCTTTCGCGCGATACGGCCTTGATATCGAAATCGGCAGGCAGGCCCGCGCCGTCGTCGATCACCGTCAGGATGATCCGGTCGCCGGCCTGGCGCAGCGCGACGCTGATCGGCCCGCCCTCGTCGCCATAGGCGTATTTGATAGCGTTGGTGACGAGTTCGGTCACCAGCAGACCGACGGGAATCGCGGTGTCCGCGCTGATCTCGATCGGCGCGATGTCGCAATCGATGTGATGATTGGAGGCCTGTTCGGCGAGCCCGCCGGCGATCCCGCCGATCAGTTCGTCGAGCGAGACGATGCCGACCTGTGCGCCGCGCCACAACTGGTCGTGCGTCCGTGCGATCGCGGTGATCCGCGCCTGCGCGTCGCCGAGCAGCCGCGTGATGCGCGGGTCGTCGTCCTCCTGCATCTGCAGGTTGAGCATGGCGGACACCAAAGCGAGGCTGTTCTTGACCCGGTGGCTCGCCTCGCGCGTGAGGAGTTCCTGGTGCTGGATCGCGTCGCTCAGGCGCTGTTCGGCCTGTTGGCGTTCGATCGCGACCCCGATCAGGTTGGCGAACCCCTGCATGAACGCCAGATCGGCGGGCTCGAAGCTGCCTTCGTCCGCGCTGTCGACTTCGAGCACGCCGAACCGCTCGCCCGACGCCTCGACCAGGACGTTGATCGCGCGGCGGATATTATGCTTGGCCATGAACGCGGGCGTTCGGAAGCGGGTCTCGTTCTCGAGATGGTTCGAGATCACCGCCTCGCCGGTCTGAAAGGCGAATCCCGCGGGCGAGCCGAGATCGGCGCGCATCTCGGTATTCCCGACCACGCCGTCGGACCAGCCGACACCGGTCCGAACGAGCAACGCATCGTCGTTCGGCAGGCGTTCGAGGAACTTGCAATAGCGCGACCGCATGCCGCGGGCGCACAGCATCACGGCACGCTGCAGCATCGGCTCGAGCTCGCGTGCGCGCAGGGCTTCGATGCCGAACTCGGCCAGTACCGACTGCTGGCGCAGCCGGTATTGCAGTTCGTCCGCCCCGGGCGGCGTGTCGCCGCCGGGGGATTCCTCGATGACCGGCATTTCGATCAGCGCGTGAGCTTCTTGTAGGACAGCGCGGTCGGACGATCCGCCGCATCGCCCAGGCGGCGACGCTTGTCCTCTTCGTAGGATTCGAAATTGCCTTCGAACCATTCGACGTGGCTGTTGCCCTCGAACGCGAGGATGTGCGTGGCGAGGCGATCGAGGAAGAAGCGGTCGTGGCTGATGACCACCGCGCAGCCTGCGAAATTCTCGATCGCTTCCTCGAGCGCGCCCAGCGTCTCGACGTCGAGATCGTTGGTCGGCTCGTCGAGCAGCAGCACGTTGCCGCCGCGCTTCAACATCTTGGCGATGTTGACGCGGTTGCGCTCACCGCCCGACAGCTTGCCGACGTTCTTCTGCTGGTCCTGGCCCTTGAAGTTGAACGCGCCGACATAGGCCCGCGTCGACTGGTCGAAGCCGTTGACCTTCATCGAATCGAGACCGTCGGAGATTTCCTCCCAGACGTTCTTCTTGTCGTCGAGATGATCGCGGCTCTGGTCCACATAACCCAGACGGACGGTCGAGCCCTTCTCGATCGTGCCGCTGTCCGGGGTTTCCTGCCCGGTGATCAGCTTGAACAGAGTCGACTTGCCGGCGCCATTGGGACCGATGACGCCGACGATGCCGCCGGCCGGCAGCGTGAAGCTGAGATTGTCGAACAGCAGCTTGTCGCCGTACGCCTTCGACACGTTCTCGACTTCGATCACCTTGCCGCCGAGGCGCTCGGGCACCTGGATGACGATCTGCGCCTTGCCCGGGCTGCGGTTTTCCTGCTGCGCGACGAGGCGTTCGAAGTTGGCGATACGCGCCTTGGACTTGGTCTGGCGCGCCTTGGCACCCTGCCGGATCCATTCGAGCTCGTTCTTGATCGCGGTCTGGCGACCCGATTCCTCGCGATCCTCCTGCTCGAGGCGCTTGGCCTTCTTCTCGAGATAGGTCGAGTAGTTACCCTCGTACGGGAAATACTTGCCACGATCGAGTTCGAGCACCCAGCCGACGACATTGTCGAGGAAGTAGCGGTCGTGGGTGATCATCAGCACCGCGCCCGAATAATCCTTCAGGTGATTCTCCAGCCACTGGACGCTCTCGGCGTCGAGATGGTTGGTAGGCTCGTCGAGCAGCAGGATCCCCGGCTTCTGGATCAGCAGGCGGGTCAGCGCGACGCGGCGCTTCTCACCACCCGACAGCTTGTCGACCGGCCAGTCGCCCGGCGGGCAGCGCAACGCTTCCATCGCGACCTCGAGCTGGTTGTCGAGCGTCCAGCCGTCGATCGCGTCGATCTTCTCCTGGAGCGTGCCCATTTCCTCGAGCAGCGCGTCGAAGTCGGTGTCGTCCTGGGGATCGCCCATCTCGGCCGAGATCGCGTTGAAGCGGTCGACCATGTCCGCGACGCCGCGCGCGCCGTCCTTGACGTTCTCCAGCACGGTCTTGGACGCGTCGAGCTGCGGCTCCTGCTCGAGATAGCCGACGGTGACGTTCTCGCCCGGCCAGGCTTCGCCGGTATAGTCCTTGTCGATCCCGGCCATGATCTTGATCAGCGTCGACTTGCCCGCGCCGTTGGGGCCGACGATGCCGATCTTGGCGCCGTGATAGAATTGCAGGTTGATGTTCGACAGCACCGGCTTGGGCGCGCCGGGGAAGGTCTTCGTCATGTCCTTCATGACATACGCGTATTGGCCGGCCACGGGGGTCTCCGTTCGGGTGTTCGTGAGTGCGGGATTGATGTGCGCATGTAAGCGCAGGCGCCAAGGTTGGCAACGCGCGCGGTGGGACCTAACGGTGGGCCAACCACTCAGGGGGAATAGACAATGACGCGTATCGCACCATTTCTGGCGGCCTGTGCCGCGATCACCGCCGTTCCCCTCTCGGCACAGCGCACAGCCGCCCCGCCGACCGCGGCCGACCCCAAGGTCGCCGCACTGCGCGACAAGGCGCTGACCGACGACACCGCCTATCAGATCGTCGAGGGCCTCACGACCGAGGTCGGGCCGCGGATGACCGGGACCGAGGCGGCGCCGCGCGCCCGGGCGTGGTCGGTCGCCAGGTTGAAGGCGATGGGGTTCAAGAACGTCCGGATCGAGCCGTACCAGCTGCCGGTCTGGTCGCGCGGCACGGAGAGCGCCGACCTCGTCGCGCCCTATGCGCAGAAGCTGCATGTCGTGGGGCTCGGCAATTCGGGCGCGACTCCGGCGGGCGGGCTGACGCTGCCGATCGCCTATTTCGCGACGTACAACGACCTCGCGCTGGCGGCCGACGGCAGCCTGAAGGGCAAGATCGCCTTCGTCTCGAACGCGATGCAGCCGACGCAGGACGGGTCGAGCTATGGCTCGCAAGGCACCGCGCGGTTCGTCGGGCCGAACGTCGCGGCGAAGAAGGGTGCGGCGGCGATCGTAATCCGCTCGATCGGGACCGACCATGGCCGCGGGCCGCATGCCGGCAACACCAATTTCGAGGCCGGCGTCACGCCGATTCCCGCCGCCGCGCTGTCGGTCGCGGACGCCGAGCAGGTCGAGCGGCTGGTCAAGCTGGGCAAGCCGGTGACGCTGAAGCTGGTGCTCGACGACCGCCAGGTCGGCATGCGCGAATCGGGCAACGTCGTCGCCGAGGTGCCGGGCACCGACCCGAAGGCGGGGATCGTGCTGGTCGGCGGGCATCTCGACAGCTGGGATCTCGGCACCGGCGCGATCGACGACGGCGCAGGCGTCGCGATCACCGCTGCAGCGGCGAAGATCGTGATGGACGCGCCCGGCACGATGCGCCGGACGATCCGCGTGGTCTGGTTCGGCGACGAGGAGAGCGGCGGGTTCGGCGGTGCGGCCTATGCCAAGGCGCATGCGGGCGAGCGCCACGCGACCGCAGCCGAATCCGATTTCGGTGCCGACAGCGTCTGGCGGTTCGAAAGCAGCCTGCCCGACGCGGCCAAGCCGATCGTCGATCGCCTCGCGGTCGCGCTCACGCCGCTGGGGATCATCCGCGGCGCCGACATGCCGCATGGCGGTACCGATGTCGGGCCGATCATCGCGACCGGGGTGGCCGGAATCGACCTCAACCAGTCGGGCCAGCGCTATTTCGACTGGCATCACACGCCCGAGGATACGCTCGACCGGATCGACCCCGCACAGCTGAAGCAGAATGTCGCGGCGTGGACCGCGATGCTGGCCACGGTGGCCGATGCACCCGAGGAAATCGGACCGATCGCCCCGAAAAAGTGACCAGACGAGGGCTCGATCTTGTCTTCGAACCGTCGCAAACCGGGCCGAACGGTGCATTTAGCGGATTGACCGGGGGGACCCGTGCGCTATTTGCGGCGCTTCGCGACGGCAATCGGGTCGGCCGCGAAGTGAACTATGCTTGGGAGCATTCGAATGAAGAAGATCGTTCTGATCGCTGCTGCCGCCGGCCTGATGTCCGTCGCAGCCTGCAACAAGTCGCCTGAAGCTGCCGCTGTTGAGAACAACGCGGACATGCTGGCGGACAACATGGAAATGCAGGCCGACAACATCGACGCGATGGCGGACAACACGTCCAACGCCGCTGCTTCGGACGTTCTCGAGAACGTGGCCGACAACGTCAACGCTGCTGCGGACAACGTCCGTGACCAGGCTGACGCCAAGATCGACAACATGCAGTAATATCGCACCAGGGTGTTCGCACCCGGTACGATTTGCATGACGAAAGGGCGCTCCTTCGCGGGAGTGCCCTTTTTCTTTGCCTTTTTCTTTGGCGGCCGCTGCGCTATCGCAGCCTCAGGTGGGGCCTGTAGCTCAACGGTTAGAGCTGGCCGCTCATAACGGCTAGGTTGCGGGTTCGATTCCTGCCGGGCCCACCAAATTTCTCCGATCGACATGACAAGCGATCAGCGCTTGCGCGACCGCGAACCCGCGGGCAGGAGGCGGCCATTCGCTTCCAGGAGTTCCCTATGTCCAGCCGCCTCGATATCGACCAAGCCAGCCTGACCGACAACGACCGCCAGAAGCAGGTCGAATTCACCGGTGAGATCGACGGCGAGGACCGGGATTTCGCGGTCAAGTACGCGGTTCTGAAAGAACTGAGCGGCGACGAGCCCGAGGACGACGCGCTCGAGCTGTTCGAGCGGTTCAGCGACGAGATCGTCGACATCTGCGCCGAGGCCGCGGTCGCCAAGCCCAACGCGACGTTGATCGTGATCGACGAGGGCGACCTCGAATAGACCTGGTCCGTCGAACGCGTGTCATCCGCGGGGCAGGCCCGTGATGACGCGCGGATGTGCGAATCCCGTTGCGCGCGGCCGAATGCTCGGCTTCAATCGTGCATTCCTGACGAACCGCCCGGACGTGGATCCGGCGGGCGCCGGGCGGGGATGCTGCGACAGGCCGTCGACGGGGGGTCCCCGCGACGTCGCGTCCGGGAGATTCCGCATGATCAAGACGACAGCCTTCGCCGCCTGCCTGCTCGCCACCCTTCCCGTCGCCACCCCCGCCGCCGCGCAGACCGTCGTTCGGCACGCGAACACGCCGCCCGCGCTCATCCTGCAGGGCGTGACCGTGAAGCCGGGCGCGGAAATGCTCTATCTCAGCGGCCAGCTCGCCGCGCCGATCGACCCCACCAAGACGGTCGCGCCCGCGGCGCTGACGATCGCGGACTTCGGCGATACGAAGACGCAGACGATCAGCGTGCTCAAGAAGATCAAGGCTCTGGTCGAGGCCAAGGGCTTCACAATGTCCGATATCATCAGGCTGACGGTGTTCGTCGCGGGCGATCCGAAGCTCGGCGGCAAGATGGATTTCGCGGGCATGAACGACGCCTACAAGATGTATTTCGGGAGCGCCGAGAACCCCAACACCGTCGCACGATCGACGGTGCAGGTCGCCGCGCTGGCAGCGCCGCAGTTCCTGGTCGAGATCGAGGCGACCGCGGCGAAGTAAGCCCCCTGCCCGCGACACCTTTGCCCCCGATACCGCGGTTGCCGTGAGCGGTGCCGGGGGCGTAACGCTCCCTGGACATTCCAGGAGCAGACCCATGTCCCATCTCGATCGCCGCCAGGTGCTGAAAGCCAGCGCGACCATTGCCGGCCTTTCGCTGGGCGGCGCGGCCGTCGCTCAGAGCGACCGGGTCGAAAGCCTGATCGCGCAGATGACGCCCGCCGAGAAGGCGGGGCAGTTGAGCTGCTTCTCGGACCAGATCCGGCCGATCGGCGTGCCGTTCAATCCGGGGCTGGCGAACGGCGGCGCGACCGAGCAGCTCGCGCGGATCAGGACCGGTGCGATCGGGATGCTGTTCAACGGCGTCGGCTATGCAGGCGCGAAGGCCGCGCAGGATGCGGCGATGGCGACGCGGCTGAAGATCCCGCTGATCTTCGCCGGCGACGTGATCCACGGGCTGCGGACCGCCTATCCGCTGCCGATCGCCGAGGCGTGCGCGTTCGATCCCGACCTGGCGATGCGCACCGCGCGTGCCGCGGCGCTGGAAAGCACGGCGCTGGGGATCCACTGGACCTTCGCGCCGATGGTCGACGTGGCGCGCGACCAGCGCTGGGGGCGCGTCGCGGAAGGATCGGGCGAGGATCCGTATCTCGGCATCGCGCTGGCGAAGGCCCGCGTGAAGGGGTTCCAGGGCGACGATCTGCGCGATCCGACGCGGGTCGCGGCCTGCGCCAAGCATTTCGCGGCCTATGGCGCGGTGTCGGGTGGGCAGGATTACAATTTCACCGAGATTTCGCCGGCGACGCTGAACGAGGTGCATCTGGCGCCGTTCAAGGCGTGCGTCGATGCGGGCGTCGCGACGCTGATGAGCGCGTTCAACGATATCGACGGGGTGCCGGCGAGCGGGAACCACTGGCTGATGACCGATCTGCTCCGCGGCCAGTGGCGGTTCAGGGGGATGGTCGTCGGCGACTATACCGCGGACGAGGAGCTGGTCGCGCACGGCTATGCCGCCGATGGCCGCGATGCCGCGAAGAAGGCGTTCCTGGCAGGGATGGACATGGCGATGCAGTCCAACCTGTTCAATCTGTGGCTGCCCGACCTGGTCGCCAAGGGCGAGGTGCCGATGGCGCGGCTCGACGAGGCGGTGCGGCGCGTGCTGCAGCTGAAGGAGGCGATCGGGCTGTTCGCCGATCCCTATCGCTCGGTCAGCGCGCGGGCCGAGCGGATCAGCGTGTCGACGCCGGCGATGCTGAAGCTGTCGCGCGAGGCTGGGGCGCGGTCGATCGTGATGCTGAAGAACGAGGGTGCGCTGCTGCCGCTCAAGAAGGCGCCGGGCAGAATCGCGCTGATCGGGCCGTTCGGGGAGGACCGGCAGAACGTCGTCGGGACCTGGGCGTTCATGGCGGATGAAACGCTCAACGTCTCGATCGCGCAGGGTTTGCGCGCGCGGGGGGTGAGCGTGACCGCGGTGGCGGGGTCGGGGATCGAGGCGCCGCTGCCGGGTGGGA
This sequence comes from Sphingomonas ginsenosidivorax, assembly GCF_007995065.1. Lineage (NCBI taxonomy): Bacteria > Pseudomonadati > Pseudomonadota > Alphaproteobacteria > Sphingomonadales > Sphingomonadaceae > Sphingomonas > Sphingomonas ginsenosidivorax. The sequence continues at coordinate 2,548,032 of NZ_VOQR01000001.1, forward strand.
TCGCGGCGGCGGTGGCGGCGGCGCAGGCGGCCGACGTGGTGCTGCTCGCAATCGGCGAGTCGCAGCTGATGTCGGGCGAGGCGCAGGCGCGGACCGAGATCGTGGTGCCCACCCCGCAGATGGCGCTGGCCGAGGCGGTGGCGGCGACGGGGAAGCCGGTGGTCGTGCTGCTGCGGCATGGTCGCGCGCTCGCGCTCCACGGCGCGGTGAAGGACGCGCCGGCGATCCTGGCGACGTGGTTCCTGGGGTCGCAGAGCGGTCATGCGATCGCGGACGTGCTGTTCGGCGACGTGAACCCGTCGGCCAAGCTGTCGGCGAGCTTTCCGAACGAGAGCGGGCAGGAGCCGTATTTCTACAACCACAAGAATACCGGCCGGCCGGCGCCCGATACGGGGTCGCAAGAGTATAAGTCGCGGTACCGCGAGACGAAGAACGAGGCGCTGTATCCGTTCGGGTTCGGGCTGAGCTACACCAGCTTCGCGGTATCGGCGGTGTCTGTGCCGGCCCGGATGACCGACCGGATCGAGGTGTCGGCGACGGTCACGAACACGGGCGCGCGGGACGGGGATGCCGTGGTGCAGCTGTACATCCACGACCGGGTCGCGAGCCGGACGCGGCCGGTGCGGGAGTTGAAGGGGTTTGCGCGGGTTTCGCTGAAGGCTGGCGAATCGAAGCCGGTGCGGTTTGCTCTGGCGCGCGAGGACCTGCGGTTCTGGGGGGATGGCGGCTGGGTGGTCGAGCCGGGGATGTTCGACCTTTGGGTCGCGACGAGTTCGGTCGATGGCGAGAAGCAGGCGTTCGAGCTGATGTAGCGATTAATCCTCCCCCGCCAGGGGGAGGTGGCAGGCGAAGCCTGACGGAGGGGGCGGAAACGATAACACCTGCTCCGTGTCCGCCCCCTCCGTCACCTGCGGTGACACCTCCCCCTGGCGGGGGAGGATTGCGGAGAGGGTTACATTCTCACGATCTGCGTGCCGATCCTTTCGGCTTCCTCGGGGTCGTGGGTCACCATCAGGATCGGCAGCTTCAGCACGTCGCGGACGTGTTCGATCGCCTGCATGACTTCCTCGCGGCGGGCGTGGTCCAGCGAGGAGAGCGGTTCGTCGAGCAGCAGGAAGCGCGGGTTGCTGAGCAGCGCGCGGCCGATCGCGACGCGTTGCGCCTCGCCGCCCGAGAGCGAGCGGGGCCAGCGGTCGAGCAGGTGCGCGATGCCGAGGAACGCGGTGCGGTCCGTCAGCTCGACGTCGTCGGCGGCACCGTAGAGCAGGTTCGCGCGGACGCGCATGTGCGGGAAGAGGCGCGCGGCCTGGAAGACGTAGCCGGCTCGGCGGCGTTCGGGGGGCAGGTCTATGCCCCCCCAGTCGCTATCGCCGAACAGAGTCTCGCCACCGACGACGATGCGGCCGGTGTCGGGACGGAGGAGCCCGGCGACCATGTTGAGCACGCTGGTCTTGCCGACGCCCGAGCGACCGAACAGCACCGTTGCGCCCTCGCCCACCCTGGCCGCGAGCGCGACGCGGGTGTCGCCGAGCCGGCGCACCACGTCGATGTCAAAGGACATGGAGCCCCCTGCCCACGCGCCGGGTCAGCAGTTCGGAGGCGACCAGCGCGACGAGCGACAGCGCGACCGAGATCGCGGACAGCCGCCAGACCATCGCATCGCCGCCGGGCTGTTGCAGCGCCGAATAGATGGCGAGCGGCAGGGTCTGCGTCTCGCCGGGGACGTTCGAGACGAAGGTGATCGTCGCGCCGAACTCGCCGATCGACCGCGCGAAGCCGAGCACCGCGCCCGCGAGAACGCCGGGGATGCTGAGCGGCAAAGTGATCGTCCAGAACACGCGCCACCGGCCAGCGCCGAGCGTGCGCGCGGCCTGTTCGAGCCGGCGGTCGACCGCCTCGATCGACAACCGCATCGCGCGGACCATCAGCGGCAGTGCCATGACGCCCGCCGCGATCGCCGCGCCGGTCCAGCGGAACAGCACGGTGATGCCGAAGCCCTGCAGCCAGCCGCCGACCGGGCCGTTGGGCCCGAACGCGAGCAGCAGCACCCAGCCGGTCACCACGGGCGGCACTACCAGCGGCAGGTGGATCGCGGCGTCGACCAGGATCTTGCCCGGAAACGCGACGCGCGCGAGCATCCAGGCGAGCGCGAAGGCGATCGGCAGCGTCACCGCCATCGCCACACCGCCGACTTTCAACGACAGCGCGACGATCTCCCATTCGGCGGCGCTCAGCATGTCATCGCTCTCAGCATGTCAGCGCCCTCAGCATATCCCCGGGCTCAGCATATCAGCGTGCGCTGAAGCCGTAGCGGACGAAGATCGCCTTGCCCTCGCGCGAGACGAGGAAGCGGCGGAATGCCTCGCCCTGCGGGTTGGTCGACGCTTTCAGGCGCGCGACCGGATAGGTGATCGCGGGATGCGACGATTCGGGGAACACGCCGGCGATGCGGACCTTCGCCGAAGCCTTGGCGTCGGTCGCATAGACGATGCCGAGCGGGGCGGCGCCGCGCTCGACCAGGGCGAGCGTCGCACGGACATTCTCGGCACGGACGACTTTGGGGGCGACCCGGGCCCAGACGCCGAGCTTTTCGAGCGCCTGCTGGCCATATTTGCCGGCGGGCACGGGGGTGTCGGCCATTGCCAGCGGGCCGGTGGTCAGCACGCGGGCGAGCGCGGCGGGCGGACGCACGGGGATGCGGACCTTGCTGCCCGCGGGGGCGGCGACGACGAGGCGGTTGCCGAGGAAGGTAACGCGGGTGCTGGCGACGATCAGGCTCTTGCTGGCGAGGTCGTTCATCCAGTCCTCGTCCGCCGAGACGAACAGGTCGGCGGTCGCCCCGGCCTCGACCTGGCGGGCGAGCGCGGACGAGGCGGCGAACGAGATGACCGGCTTGGGGTGCCCCTTCTTCGCCCAGGCGGCGGCGGCGGCGGTCATCGATTCCTGCAGCGATGCGGCCGCGAGGACCAGCGGTGCCTGCTGCGCGGTGGCGGCGGTCGGCAGCGCGAGGAGGAGCGCGTAGGGGAGGAATTTCATGGCTGGCCCTCGATCGGGATGTCGATATCCCGCGATATATAGTCAACGCGGGGAAAGGCCAGCGGGTGGCGCGCGGCGGTCGTGGAAAGTCGTAAAAGACACGGCGGAGGGGGGTGTTTTCCGGCGAATATCGTGCGCCACCCCGGCGGAGGCCGGGGCCCAGTTTGGGGACGATCGCGTCGGAGCGCGGCTCTCCGTTACCACGACCTTCCCAACTGGGCCCCGGCCTTCGCCGGGGTAGTGAGGGACTGTGGTGGCGGGTGGAGGGCACTTGGTCCGACGCTGGCAATCGCGCGGGTGTAGAACAATGGTTTCTCAGGCGGCGGTCACCCTGCCCGTCCGCGCCAGCTTGCCCCAGCCGACGAGCGGACCGCGCAAGGCCTGCGCGATCGCTTTCAGCACGACATAGTACATGACCTGGCGATAGCCGATCCGTTGCGGGATCAGCAGCCAGAGCAGGTGCCAGCGCTCGCGGCGCTCGAGCGCGAACGCGATCGTCGCGGCGAGCAGGTCGATCGCGGTGAAGACCACCCAATAGCCGAGCATCGTATAGACGTCGTGACTCGTCTGTTCCCAGCCATGCGCGCGCACCGCGAGATAGGTGAAGAGGAAGCTGACCAGCAGCGCGAGATCGATGATCGGCGAGATCGCTGCGAGCACGATCTGGAACAGGATCGCCTGTGGCAGGCCGACCCAGCCGAGCCCCTTGGGATGCGAGCCGAAGATCGCCGAGCGATGTTTGTAGAGGCATTGCAGCGTGCCGTACGCCCAGCGAAACCGTTGCTTGGCGAGCGCGCGCATCGTCTCTGGCGCCTCGGTCCAGGCGATCGCGAACTGGTCGTACTTCACCGCCCAGCCGGCGCGCTGGATCGCGATGGTCAGGTCCTGGTCCTCGGCGAGCGTGTCGTCGGGATAGCCCCCGACCGCCCGGATCGCGGACAGCCGCCATGCCCCGACCGCACCGGGGACGACGGTCATCGCGTTCAGGCGGGCGAGCGCGCGGCGTTCGAGGTTCTGCGCGGTGATGTATTCGAGCGCCTGCCATTTGGTGATGATGTTGACGCGGTTGCCGACCTTCGCATTGCCCGCGACCGCGCCCAGCGTCGGATCGACGAACCAGCGCGCGAGGCGGGCGATCGTGACGGGCTCGAACTGCGTGTCGGCGTCGAGCGCGATGACGATCTCGCCGCGCGCTTCCTCCAGCCCGCGGTTGAGCGCGCGCGCCTTGCCGCCGTTCTGCAGCGTCATCAGGCGGACGCGAGGGTCGTCGGCAAAGGCGTCGCGCACGACCCGGCTGGTGCCGTCGCTCGACCCGTCGTCGATCACGATGACCTCGATCTGGACCTCGGTCGAGGCGAGCACGCCGTGCACTGCGCGGACGATGACGCGCTCCTCGTTGAACGCGGGGATCATGACGGTGACGAAGCGGTCGGGGTCGATCGGCGGGAACACGGTCTTCAACTCGCGGCGCGCCTGGATCAGCGCGAGTGCGGACAAGGCGAGTGCGCGGAGGATACCGATCGTGATCGCGATCCCGAAAATCCAGCGCAGCGCGACGACGAGGCCGCCGAGCGTGCTGAACAGCGCGAGGTCGGCCATCGCTGCGACGCGGTCGCCCGACGAGATGACCGGCATCGCGGCGTCGCGCGACAGGCCGGCGAGCGTCGAGACGGGAACGAAGCTGTAGCCCATCGCGCGGAGCCGTTCGATGATGATCGGCAGCGCGGCGACGGTCTGCGCGCGGTTGCCGCCGGCGTCGTGGAGCAGGATGACGTTGCCGCTGCGCTCGGGGTTGCCAGCCTCGACGCCCGCTATGGTGCGGTCGACGATTTGCTGGACACCCGGGCGCTTCCAGTCGTCGGGGTCGACGTGGAGGCCGACCGAGATGTAGCCGCGCTCCTGCGCCTGCAGCGCGGGGACGATCTCGTCCGCGGTGCTCGGCTCGGCGTCGCCGAAATAGGGCGCGCGGAACAGGCGGAGCGAGCGGCCGGTGAACGCCTGGAACAGCCGCTGCGTGGTGTTCAGCTCGAACTTGACCTGGCGCGGCGAGACGGTGGCGAGATTGGGGTGGGTGTAGGTGTGGCTGCCGATCTCGTGCCCCTCCGCGACCATGCGTTCGAGCAGCGAGCGCTGCGTCAGCGCGTTCTCGCCGATCACGAAGAAGGTCGCGGGCGCGTGCTCGCGCTTGAGGATGTCGAGGATCTGCGGGGTCCATTCGGCGTCGGGCCCGTCGTCGAAGGTCAGTGCGAGCTGGCGCGGGCGATAGCCGGTGCGATCGACGACATAGGGCGACGGCATCCGGGTGAAGACGACATCGGCGATGCTGCCGTCCCTGGCGGGCACCGCGTCGCGGATGCCGGTGACGGGGGTCGCGCCGATTTTGAGGATTTCGCCCGATCCTTCGATATCGACATTGGTGCCCGCGGGCATCGCGTCGATCGAATCGGGGACGGGCAAGGTGCGGTGATCGCGGCCGAAGATCGACCAGAGGCTGGGGTCCTCCGACCCGAGGCGCCACAAGGCGACGCTGCCGAGCCCGGCCTTTTGCAGGAACGCGATCTGGTTGTACGCCGACGCCGCATCGAGCAGCCAGACCTGGTGGCGGCTGGCGCCTTCGGAATAGGCGAAGCTGCTGTTGCCGCTGGCCTTGTCGAAGGTCGGGACGGTGCCTGAATCGGCGGCGTTCTGCCACGCTTCCTCGACGTCCAATGCGTCGCCCGATCCGTCGTGCCAGTCATAGGCGTAGGAGCCGATCGCGACGACGAGCTTGGCGGGCGGAATGCCGCGTGCAGCGTCGGCGACGGTGCGCGCGAACCAGCGCTGCGAGGCGATCGGGCCGGCCGGACCGCTGGTCTCGTGCTCGTCATACGCCATCAGGACAATCTTGTCGGTCACCGCGGCGTAGGCGGGCAGGTTCCAGTCGGGGTTGGCGACCGGGGCTGCGATCGCGACGACCCAGCCGCGGGCCGCGAACCGCGCCTTGGCCTCGGCGAGGAACGTGCGGTAGTCGCGTTGCGCGGTGACCGGCAGGTCCTCGAAGTCGAAGAACGCGCCGCCGGCGTGGTTGACCGCGAGGAACGGTACCAGCGAATCGAGGAACGCCTTGCGTGCCTTCGGGTCGGCGAACATCGCCGCGCTGCCCTTGCCGTCCCAGTTTCCGTCGACCGCGTTCTGGACCATCGGCAGGATGACCGGGCGGTGCACCGCCTTGTTGAGGATGTCGCGTCCGGCCTGGTCGCGGAACACGGTGATGTGGTGGTTCGCGCCGGTGACCGAGATCCAGCCGGGGATCAGCCAGTCGAGCTGGTCGACGTGACGTGCGAGGCTGGCGGCGCTCGACTGGTCCCAGGGGGCGTGGAAGGCGATCGCGAGCGACGGGTTGCCGGGTCGCGCGGTCCGCGTGCCCCTGGGCGGGACGCCGAACAGCCGCTTGGCATAATAGTCGATGTCGCGCCGGGTGCGGCCGATGATCCCGCCGCGCGGCGGCGGCAGGCGGTGGAGCGCGGGGTGTTCAGGCTCGATCGGGAGCAGCGGCGCTGCGGGGACGATGCCGATCGAGACCGCGAACACGGTGGTCGCTAGTACCAGCAGCGCGACGAACGCGGCGACCGCGAGCGCGAAACGACGGCGGCGGCGGCCGCTGGCGTCGAAGAAGACGGGACGTTGGGACATGGGGCTCCGCGTGCGCAATTCAGGCTGGCGTTACCATTGTGGATGCGGGTGCCGCTCCTGACAAATGCGTCACGTGCGCGGTGGTAGGTCTTGCCCTCGTCACCCCGGACTTGGTCCGGGGTGTCCACCGCGCGGCGTACCCTCTGGCCGAAGAGTTCGCGGAGGGGTGGATGCCGGACCAAGTCCGGCATGACGGGGGCTTTTAGCGGGCGGGCATCTGTGCGCGGAACCCTGGATCCCGGGACGAGCGCGGGATGACGGAGGGAAGCGCTCCTCATCCTCCCCCGCCAGGGGGAGGTGGCGCCGAAGGCGACGGAGGGGGCAGATACGGAACGACGGTTACCCTGTCCGCCCCCTCCGTCAGGCTGCGCCTGCCACCTCCCCCTGGCGGGGGAGGATTGATGGCTTAGCCGTCGTCGCCCATTCTCAGCGCGGCGATGAAGGCTTCCTGGGGGATGCTGACCGAACCGTATTCGCGCATCTTCGCCTTCCCCTTCTTCTGCTTTTCCAGCAGCTTCTTCTTGCGGGTGGCGTCGCCGCCATAGCATTTCGCGGTGACGTCCTTGCGCATCGCGCTGATCGTCTCGCGCGCGATGACCTTGCCGCCGATCGCCGCCTGGATCGGGATCTTGAACAGATGGCGCGGGATCAGTTCCTTCAGTCGCTCGACCATGCCACGGCCGCGGACTTCGGCGGTGCCGCGGTGGACGATCATGCTGAGCGCGTCGACCGGCTCCTCGTTGACGAGGATGCCCATCTTGACGAGGTCACCCTCGCGGTAGCCGATCTGGTGATAGTCGAAGCTGGCATAGCCCTTCGACATCGATTTCAGCCGGTCGTAGAAGTCGAACACGACCTCGTTGAGCGGCAGTTCGTAGGTCGCCTGCGCGCGGCCGCCCACGTATGTCAGGTTCTTCTGGATGCCGCGGCGATCCTGGCACAGCTTCAGCACCGAGCCGAGATATTCGTCTGGGACGTAGATCGTCGCCTCGATCCACGGCTCGCTGATCGTCGCGATCTTGTTCGGCTCGGGCATGTCGGCGGGGTTGTGCAGCTCGATATGCGTCGTGCCCGCGGGATCGGGGTGGCTCAGCTCGATCTCGTACACCACCGACGGCGCGGTGGTGATGAGGTCGAGGTCGTATTCGCGCGTGAGGCGCTCCTGGATGATTTCCAGGTGCAGCAGCCCGAGGAACCCGCAGCGGAAGCCGAAGCCGAGCGCGGCCGAGGTCTCCATCTCGAACGAGAAGCTCGCGTCGTTCAGACGCAGCTTCGAGATCGATTCGCGCAGCTTCTCGAACTCGGCGGCGTCGACCGGGAACATCCCGCAGAACACCACCGGCTGGACTTCCTTGAAGCCGGGCAAGGCCTCGAGCGCGGGGCGCTTGGCATCGGTGATGGTGTCGCCGACGCGGGTCTGCGCGACCTCTTTGATCTGCGCGGTGATGAAGCCCATCTCGCCGGTGCCGAGTTCGGTCAGCTGCTCGATCTTGGGGCGGAAACAGCCGACGCGGTCGACGAGGTGCATCGTCCCCGTCTGCATGAACTTGATCTGCTGGCCCTTCTTGAGGACGCCGTCGATCACGCGGACGAGGATGACGACGCCGAGATACGGGTCGTACCAGCTGTCGACAAGCATCGCTTTCAGCGGTGCCTCGGGATCACCCTTGGGCGGCGGGATCTTCGTCACGATCGCCTCGAGGATGTCGGCGATGCCGATCCCCGACTTAGCCGAGGCGAGCACCGCCTCCGACGCGTCGATGCCGATCACGTCCTCGATCTCCTTCCGCACCTTTTCGGGCTCGGCGGCGGGGAGATCGATCTTGTTGATCACCGGCACGATCTCGTGGTCGTGCTCGATCGACTGGTAGACGTTGGCGAGCGTCTGCGCCTCGACGCCCTGCGCCGCGTCGACCACCAGCAGCGCGCCCTCGCATGCGGCGAGGCTGCGCGAGACTTCGTACGCGAAGTCGACATGGCCCGGCGTGTCCATCAGGTTGAGGACGTAATCGAGCCCGTCCTTCGCCTTGTAGGCGAGGCGCACGGTCTGCGCCTTGATGGTGATCCCGCGCTCCTTCTCGATGTCCATGTTGTCGAGCACCTGCTCGGACATCTCGCGCTCGGTGAGCCCGCCTGTCTGCTGGATGAGGCGATCGGCGAGCGTCGACTTGCCGTGGTCGATATGCGCGATGATCGAGAAGTTGCGGATGCGGTCGAGCGGCGTGGTCACTGGTTATCGTTCTTTGCGAAAAGGGAGTTGGAAAGGCCGTTAGCATCGCGCGGCGGATATGCCAAAGCGCGCATGTCCGAACGACTTCCCCCCGTCACGGCCGACCGATACACTTCGGTCCACAAACCGGGGGTCTTTGCCATGCTTCGAGTCGCAACCGTAACGTTCGCTGTCCTAGTCGCGATTCCGGGAGCGGCCGAAGCGCAGGCCCGCGCGTCCAAGGGGCAGCAGTTGCAGGTCCAGGCCGCGAACGACGTGCCGCGCTGCGTACGCAAGCTGGGCACGCTGTCGATCGCGGATGGCGACGATCCCTATGCCTGGACGCAGAACAGCCTCGCCCCGCCCTCCAAGGTGCTGCGCGCGCTGGTCCAGCGGTCGGGCTGCTTCAACCTGGTCGACCGCGGCACCGGGCTGAACGCCGCCAGCCGCGAACGCGACATCGGATCGAACCTGGGTCTCCAGCGCCAGTCGAACGTCGGCCAGGGCCAGATCAAGGCCGCGGACTATGTGCTGGTCGCGGAAATCCAGGGCGCGAACAGCAACGTCAGCGGCAGCGGCGCGGCGGGTGCGGTCGGCGGATTGCTCGGCGGGCGCGTCGGCGGCCTGCTGGGCGGCATGAAGAGCAAGAAGATGGAGGCGAACACGGTGCTGTCGCTGACCAACGTCCGCACGACGGAGACGATCGCGGTCGAGGAAGGCTATGCCGCCAAGAACAACCTCGCCTTCGGCGGGGGCGGGTTCTTCGCGGTCGGCGGTGCGGTCGGCGGCGGGTACGACAACACCGATATCGGCCGGATCGTGACGCTGAGCTTCATCCAGGCCTATTCGAAATTGGTGACCGGGCTCGGGCTGGTGACGCCCGGCAGCGCGGGGACCGCGGAGGCGGCCCCGACCAAGACCTATACGGCTCAGGGTCCGGTGGCGATGCGCGCGAGCGGCGTTGCCACCGCGAAGGTGCTCCGCACGCTGCCCGCGGGCGCGATCGTCTATCCGACCGGCACCAAGGCCGGGCTGTGGTGGGAGGTCGCGGACGAGAACGACAATGTCGGCTGGGTGCTGAACACCAAGCTGGCCCCCTCGAACTGAGGCGCCGCAACAGGGCGGCGAACTGGCGCTTGCGCGGCGCGAAACCTGTGTCTATAGCCGCGCCTCCAAGCACGGACATGCCGCCTCACGGCGCCGGTCCGGACTCCGTCGGGGAGTAGCTCAGCCTGGTAGAGCACTGTCTTCGGGAGGCAGGGGCCGGAGGTTCGAATCCTCTCTTCCCGACCATTTTCCACATTTTAGCGGGTTCGCCGCATCGCCCGGGTCGGCGTCAGGCTTCTGCGCCCTCGCGGGTCGGAAACACCGGGCCGCGCACCGTCATGCGGTCGGCGGGATAGGGCCGCTGCAACGCGACGACGTCGTCATAGCTGCCGGTCAGCCACCGCGCGTGATCCTCGGGATGGAGGATCGTGATCATCGCCTTGGGATGGATCGGGGCGACCAGTGGGTTCGGGTCGCAGGTGACCATCGTGAAGCCGGCGCCCTTTACGGTCTGCTGCCAGAAGCCGGCGACGGCGAACAGCGGCTGGTCGGGCACCGCGAACCACATCTCGCCCTTGATCGGCGCGCCCTTCCCCACCTTGTGCTTGTCGGGGGTCCATTCGCAGAATTCGGTCAACGGGATCAGGCAGCGGTTGTGCGGTTCGGCCGCGAGACGCCGCCACTGCGGCAGGCCGAGATTGCGGACGTTGGTCATCGGCCACGCCGCCTGCCCGCCCAGCACGTCCCAAGCCATGACGTCGAGGACGCGCCGGTCGCGTTCCGCGCGAACGACATACGCCTTGCCACGGGGATAGAGTTCGACGGGGTCGCTGTTCGGCCGCACGACACCCGGTGCCCAGCCCGCGTCGAAGCGGCTGAACAGGGCTTCGGGTTCGCCGAGGTTGCGCGCGCGGTTGCACATCAGCCCGGGCTGCCGGCCAAGGGAGTGACAATGATCGACACGGCGATCACCGTACACGATGCCCGTCGTTGACGACAGCCCGGCGGAGCTGCCCTTCGCGCGCGCGCCCTGACCGGCCATGTAGCAACAGTCATCGTCAGGGTTCGACCGTTGCGGACTCCGACAAAGGCAAGTTGAGGGATCGCTCCGAGTCGCGATCCGTAGAACGGGCGGCGTTGAGAGGTCTCCGTCTCTTCCATCGCGATTATGGTTGACCGGATGGAAAAGCTAACTAGCGAAACCATAATCGTTTTGTGATGACGATCCGCGTGAAGGCTCGTCAGGTGAGGCCGTCGAGACACATGAGCGTTCAGATCGAGCGGCATGCAACCGAAGAGTTCGCATCCGTCAACCTGCCCGAGGGACTGTCGGTCCGGTACGACATGCCAGATCGCAGACTGGCCGACCTGGTTACCGGATACAACGCCTACACCGCGGATAACCGCGACTGCCGTACCGACTGGTTCCTTCCCGCGCCCGTCATGCTGTGCATTGCGGTGGACGCCGGCCCCATCGAGGCCCGCATCGGCAACCGCCGCTTCTCGCCGATGCCGCAAGCCAGCCTGATCGGCCCCACCAGTCGTCCGCTCAACGTGACGACGCATGGCGGCATGATGGTCGGCATCGGGATCAGCCCGGCGGGCTGGGCCGCGCTCACCGACCGGAGCGCGGGCGACTTCCATAATCTCATCGTTCCGGCCGCGACGATATTGGGTCAGGACACGGTCGATCGCCTCATCACCACGCTGGCGACGGCACCCGACACGCGCAGCCTCAAGCCCCTGCTCGACACGTTCTGCGTCCCGCTGTTTGCCCGCACGGACCCGCGGATCAACGAGATCCGGGCGCTGTCGCAGCTGATCGTTCGGCCCGGCATGAACGAGGTTCGAGAACTCAGCGCCGAACTGGGCATCACCGAGCAGGCGCTGCTCCGCCTGTCGCGGCGGTATTTCGGCATGCCGGCCAAGCTGTTGCTCCGACGGGCGCGGTTCCTGCGCTCGTTCATCACCCTGTTCGTGTCCGGGACTCCAACCGACGCGTCCGCGATCGATCCGAGCTATCACGACATCTCGCATTTCCACCGCGATGCCAATACGTTCCTGGGTATGACGCCACGCCGTTTCATGAAGCTCGCCAACACCTTCCTCGAAGCGAGCGTGCGCGCCCGTGCCGCGGTCCTTGGCGCGCCGACCCAGGCGCTGCATGTCATACCGCCTGCGGTGGATGACGGAACGTCCCGTTGAGCAGCCGCGACGAACTGACCACCTCGATCGTCGGGATCGATTTTCCGAACCCCGACAAGAGCGCGAGCAACCGGCGCATGGAGATCATGCTCTGCGCGCCCGGCGACCCGGTCGAGTTGCGGCTCGAACCGACCAACCAGCATGACGCCAACGCGATCGGCATATGGTCCGAGCGCGGCGTGCAGATGGGCTATGTCAGTGCGGAGCGCGCGCCGTGGATCGGGAAGCGGATGCAGGAGGACGAGGTCGCGGCGGTGTTCCAGGGACTGGTCCAGAGCGGCGCCTATGTCCGGATACGGTTCGGCGGCGGGCTCCCCACCCTGCCGCCTGCGCCCGTGGAGCCGCCACGCGCGCCGCCCGCGCCCCGGCCGATGCGCGCCGCGCCGCGGCCGGTGCACGATCCGCACGCCTTCTATCCCGACGAGGACGGCCCGGAGTTCGGGGCCTGAAGCGGCAATCGTGGCGATGGGCCGACGGGGCGCCCGGGTAACGCATTGTACGCGAACGGAATCGGGCTATGGTCCCGACGACTCCCGGAGACGTACGATGAAGATGATGATCGCGATCGCACTGATCCTGAGTTCGAGTGCCGGTCTTGCCCAGACCGCGGCGACCGGTTCGGCGGCGGCCAATGCCAAGCCACCGAAGCCGATCTGTCGCAGCGAACCCGTCACCGGATCGATCTTTCCGCAGCGGTCATGCCATTCGAAAGAGGAATGGACCGCGATCGATGCCGCGAACGCCGCAAATGCCGAGCGCATGTCGGCGGCGCGCAACGCCGGCGGCAGCACGAACCACTGATCGTTCGGCAGGCGTCGTTGCCCGGGCAGACCACCGGCGCGTGATGGCCGGCCTGCCGGGACGGAAACTACGGGATACTCCAATGGGGAGCTACGCGATGAAGACGGTAATGACTGCTACACTGTTGCTCATATCCGGCGTCGCGGTCGCGCAGACGGCGCCGGAGGCTCCACAGCCGACGGAGCAACCGGCGAAAGAGAAGAAGACCTGCCGGTCGATGACGGCGACGGGCTCGTTCATGGCGACCCGCGTGTGCAACACCGCCGCCGCGTGGCGGGCGTTCGACGGCTATACCGCCGACGGCGCGCAACAGACCCGCGATGCGTATCGGATGTCGGTTACGAGCAGCCGGATGGACCGACGGTAGCGCGCCGAGCGACTGCCTAGAGCCCCTCGCCGCCCACCCATTGTGCGTTGGACAGGCGGCGGGCGAGGTCCCAGCTCTGCTGGCGGATGTCGGGAACGGCGACGACCTCCCACAAGCCGCCGCGGGTCATCGGGCCGATGCAGTGGAGTCGGTCGTCGGCACTGCCGTCGCGGCGGATCGCACGCGATTGCGCATCGACGTCCACCCCGAGCCGCAGCGGATCGGGCCGTATCGCGCCGCTGGCCACCAGATGCCGCACGAGCGGTTCGTCGGAGCGGAGCAGGTCGCCCTGTGGGCCCGTGCAATTGACGATCCGCGCAGTGCGCGTGACGACCGGATCCGCGCTGCCGCGCGGGCGCCAGGTCAGGTCGGCCTGCGTGCCATGAGCCTGCGCGCCGACCAGCTTGCCCGCGGCGAAGCGGAGGCGCCCCTCGGCGACCAGGGCATCGACCCGGTCGGCGACGCGCGGCGCGAGGCGGTGGCGATGCACGTCCCAATAGGGGCGGAGGTGACGCAGGAAGCGCGCGCGTTCGCGTTGCGCGGCGGCGCCCCACATCATCTGCGTGACCGGGCGGAGCTCGTCGACCGCGGCGCGCCAGCCTATCTCCACCGCGCGGGCACGGACATGCACGATCAGGTCGGCGAGCCCGCCTTGCGGCTTGTCGGTCACGCCGCGCGTCGCGGGCGCACCGTCGACATGCCGGCGCGGAACCAGCCCGCGGCGCGAGATCGCGAGCATCGTGCCGGCAAAGCCACGCGCGTCTAGCAGCAATGCGGCGTCGATCGCGGTGAGCCCGGTGCCGACGAGGACGATGGTGTCGTCGTCGCCAAGGTCCTCGGCGAGGTCCGCGGCCCAGGGGTCGGGACAATAGGTGCCTGCCGGCAGCGTCTCGGGCGCGAGGCCCGGCGGGGTGTGCGGCGGCAGGTTGCCGAGCGCCAGCACCGCGCTGTCGGCGTCGATCCGGCTGCCGTCCGCCATCGTCAGCGTCACCCGCTCGGCCGAGTCCAAGGCGCAGACCTCGCCCTCGACCAGCGCGAGCCGCCCGCCCGATCGCGCGATCGTGTCGTCGAGCATCGTCCGCAGATAGCGGCCATAGGTGGTGCGCGGCACGAAGGTGGTGCGGTCGCCCTCGCCGCGTTCGCCGAGCCAGCGGACGAAATGGTCGGGATCGTCGGGCAGCGCGCTCATGTTGCCGGCGCGGACGTTGAGCAGGTGGCTGGGATGCGCGGCGCTGTACGCGACGCCGCGGGCGAGCTGGCGCTGGCGGCGCTCGACCAGCGTCGCGCGCGGGCCGCCGTGGCGCATCAGGTTGATCGCCAGCAACGTCCCCGAAAAGCCGCCGCCGACGATCACGACGTGATCCTCCGGCCCTGCGATTCGTGTGCCCACGCCGCCGGAGCCGGTGCCGCTAGTGATGCTGGTCGCCATGCCGATCGCGATAGCGGCATCGCAGGTCCGACACCATAGCGGGCGCCCATGGGGCAGCCCGCCGGGCTGGCGCGGCAGGCGCCCCTGCAAACCCCCGCCCGGCGTGTATAAGGCTAGCGATGACGTACCGATCGATGACGCGCGTCCGCCTGATCTGGCTGGCGGTATTCACCCTGTTCTGCACGCAGGCGGCAGCAGCGCAGACCGCAAAGGGCGATCCCGTCGCCGACGCGGTCGCGCAGCTCGCGCAGGCGTCGCAGGACGTGCAAGCGGCCGACCGGATGCTCGACGCGCGGCTCGACGAGGACGGCCAGCGCGACCTGAAGGCGCGGCTGGCGGCGGCGCGCAAGGCGGCGTCGGACAGCGCGGACACGCTGCAGGCGCAGATCACGATGGTCGATGCGCGGATCGCGCAGCTCGGGCCGCCGACG
The DNA here is from genome assembly GCF_007995065.1 of Sphingomonas ginsenosidivorax. NCBI lineage: Bacteria > Pseudomonadati > Pseudomonadota > Alphaproteobacteria > Sphingomonadales > Sphingomonadaceae > Sphingomonas > Sphingomonas ginsenosidivorax. The sequence goes on from NZ_VOQR01000001.1 coordinate 2,563,229, forward strand.
CCGGGGGTCGCCGAGGCGCCCGACATCGCCGCACAGCGCAAGCTGCTGGCCCAGCAGCGCTCGACGATCGATTCGGCGATCAAGCGCGAACGACTGCTCGTGATCGAATCGAAGCAGATCGACGACGAACTCGACGCGACGATCGCGGCGCGACGCGGTCGGCGGCTCGCGCAGCAGATGCCGTCGATCCTGACGCCGGGCTTCTGGGGGCCGCTGTTGCAGGCCATCCCCGGGGACGTGGCGCGGACCGGCCAGTTGGCGCGACTCGGGTTCGCCACCGCGGTCGCGGGTGCACGCGGCGCGCATGGCTGGCTCGCGCTGGTCGGCGCGCTGGTCGCGATCCTGGTGCTCGGACCGGTGCGGCTGCGGCTCCGCGCGGTCGGGCGGCAATATGCGATCGACAACGTGCCGGGACACCGCGTGCGGCGGTCGGGCTATGCATTGTGGCGACTGGTGATCGGGACCGCGACCCCGGCGCTCGCGGCGCTGGCGTTCGCCTGGGGGTTGCGCGCCGCTGGGATGGTCAATGCGCGGTGGGAGCCGATCATCTCGGCGCTGGTGCCCGCCACCGTCGTCGCGGCGTTCATCACTGCGCTGGCGGGTGCGCTGCTGCTGCGCCACCAGGCGTCGTGGCGGCTGCTGCCGATCGACGATACGCTGGCGGATTCGCTCAGGCCGTGGAGCTGGTGGCTGGCGGCGCTGGCGCTGGTCGATCCGGTGCTGCTCGCGGTCAACGACGCCGCGCGCGCCAGCCGCGCCGCGCACACCGCCGCCGACACCGCCGAGGCGGTGCTGACGCTGGCGGTGGCGATCGGCGCGCTGGTCACGATCGTGCGCCGGCGCCGTGCCGCGCGCCTCGCGCTGCAGGCCGAGGGCGGCGAGGCCGCGTCGGGGTTCGCGCATCCGACGATCGCGCTGGTCGCGCTGATCGTATCGGCCGCGACGATCGGCGCGGCGATCGCGATCCTGGGCGGCTATATCGGGCTGGCGCTGTGGCTGATGCGGTCAGTGATCTTCTGGCCGGCGATCGTCATCGGTGCGCTGTACATCCTGCTCACGGTCGCCGACGACGTCGCGACCAGCCTGTTCGCCGCCTCCAGCCGGCCGGGCATCCTGATCGGACGCAGCATCGGCATCCGCCCCAGCGCGATCGACCAGTTCGGCGTGCTGCTGTCGGGCGTCGTCCGGCTGATGCTGGTCGTGCTCGGGCTGGGCGCGATCCTGACGCCGTTCGGTGCGGGGTTCGGGTCGTTCTTCTCGCAGCTCGGCACGCTGTCGGACGGACTGACGATCGGGCAGGTGACGATCTCGCCGAACGCGGTGCTGCGCGCGCTGGCGGTGTTCGTCGTCGGGCTGGCGCTCGCGCGCGGGTTCCTCGGCTGGCTCAACAATCGGTACCTGCCGACCACCGAGCTCGACGACAGCGCGCGCAATTCGGTCGGGCTGGTCGCGCGCTATATCGGTATCCTGATCGCGGTGCTGTGGGGGCTCGCCGCACTGGGCATCGGGCTCGAGCGGATCGCGCTGCTGCTGTCGGCGCTGTCGGTCGGCATCGGCTTCGGCCTGCAGGCGATCACGCAGAACTTCGTGTCGGGCCTGATCCTGCTCGCCGAGCGCCCGGTGAAGATCGGCGACCTGATCCGGATCGGCGCGGACGAGGGCGACGTGAAACGGATCAGCGTGCGCTCGACCGAGATCGTGCTCGGCGATCATTCGACGCTGATCGTGCCGAATTCGAAGCTGATCACCGAGACGGTGCTCAACAAGACGCTGTCGAATGCGCTGGGGCGGATCCAGATCCTGTTCACGGTGCCGCTGAACACCGATCCGGGGCCCGTGCGCGCGATCGTGCTGCAGGCGTTCGCGGATGCCGAGGCGGTGCTCGACACGCCTGCACCGGTCGTGTTCCTCGACGGCATCGTCGACGGGCGGATCGGCTTCAACTGCATGGCGCACGTCGCAGGGCCGCGCGAAGCCTATCCTACGCGCAGCGCGGTGTTGATGCAGGTGCTGCAGCGCTTCGTCGCGGAGGGGATCGACATCGGCACGCCGGCGACGCGGTTCGAGCTGGTCGGCGACAAACGGACCGACGGTATCGCGTGACATGAAAAAGCCGGCCGGGGATCGCTTCCCCGGCCGGCCTTGTCGTCCGCGACCTGCGATCAGGCGAAGAGGAACGCGTCCTGGTTGGGCGCGGCGGCCGCACCGAACACGTCGATCGCGAAGTCCGCGACGCCATCGCCATTGGTGTCGCCCTGGACGACGTAATGGCCCGCATCGCTCGCCGCCGAGACGGTCAGCTGCCCGGCCTGGCCGCTGAAACTGTCGACGAACGCGAAGCGGTCGAGCGGATTGGCGTTGCCCTGCACCGCGTCGACGCTGCGCAGGTCGATACGGTCGCCCGCCCCCTGGCTGAAGTCGAGGATGGTGTCGCGCGCCGTGGCATTGGCGACAAAGCTGTCCGCGCCCGCACCGCCGGTGAGCGTGTTGGTGCCGATCCCACCGACCAGTATGTCATTGCCGTCGCCGCCGTCGAGCACGTCATTGCCCTGCCCGCCGTACAGCGTGTCGGTGCCGATGTTGCCGAACAGCGAGTCATCGCCCTGGTTGCCGAACAGCACGTCGTCGCCCTGGCCGCCATACAGCGTGTCGGTGCCGAACCCGCCGTTGAGCGTGTCGTTGTCCTGATTGCCATAGAGCGTGTCGTTGCCGTCACCACCGCTGAGCGTGTCGGCGCCGAAGCCGCCGGTCAGGACGTTGGCGTTGGCATCGCCGGTCAGCGTGTCGGCATAGGCCGATCCGGTCAGATTGGCGATGTCATAGAGCGAGTCGGTGCTGACCCCGGTAGCCTGTGCGACCGCGCCCGTTCCGCCGACGCCCTGCCCGACCAGCGTGACGGTCACACCGGTCGCGGCATTGGCATAGCCCGCCGTATCCGTCCCACCATCGCCGAAGATCTGGTTGGCGCCGATACCGCCCTCGAGATAATCGTTGCCCAGATTGCCGTGGAGCACGTCGTCGCCCTGCCCACCGAACAGCTGGTCCTCACCCTGGCCTCCGAACAACGTGTCATTGCCCTGGTTGCCATACAGAATGTCGTTGCCCTGGTTGCCGTAGAGCATGTCGGCACCGCCGCCGCCGCGCAGCACGTCCATCCCTGCGCCGCCAGCAAGATAGTCGTCGCCGTCGCCGGTGATAACGCTGTCATCGCCCGATCCGGTGGTGATGCGGAAATTCTCGACGCCCATGAAGTCGGCCTTGGCACCCGACAGATCGGCGATCGACCCGACATAGCCGCCGCCGAGGTCCCCGCTGGTGACACCGCCCGTGACCGCCGTCACCGCCGCCGAATAGTCGACGATCAGCTGGTCGGTGCCGCCACCGGCGACGATCGTGTCCTGTCCGCCGGTGATCGTCATGATGTCGTTGCCGGCACCCGTGGTGATCGAATCGGCGCCATTGCCAGTCGTGACAATGTCGGCACCCGCGCCAGTGGTGATCGTATTGGCGCCGTTGCCGGCCTCGACGCGGTTGCCGCCGTCGCCTGCGATGATGGTGTCGGCGTCGTTGCCGCCGACGATCAGGTTGCGGCCGTTGCCCGCGGTGACGGTGTTGGCGCCGTCGCCGACGCGAATTTCGTTGGTGCCGTTACCGACGGTGATGGTGTCGGCGCCGCTGCCGGTCAGGACGGTGAAGTCCTCGAACCCGCCATTGATCGTGACGAGGCGACCGCCGCTGCCGGCTTCGGCGAAGTTCGATAGTGAATCACCGGTGACCGCACCGGTCGCAAGCCTGTAATCGACGATCAGGCGATCCTGGCCGAGCCCTCCGCTGACCGCGTCTGCGCCGCCCGAGACTTGGATGACGTTGTCGCCGTCGTTGCCGGTGATCATGTTGCCGTCGGCACCATCGAACACGTTGATCGGTGCGGTCCCGCCCAACGTGACGCTGGTGACGCCGCCGGCGAGGTTGAGCACGATGCCGGTCGACGTCGCGTCGCCGGCAATCGTCATGCCGGTGTAGAGAACCGAGGCGGTTTCGCCCGAATAGCCGGACTCGAGCAGGATGACATCACCGGGGCCGCCGGCGACCATGGCATCCTGGATGGAACGGAACGTGGAATTGGGACCTACGGTAAGTGTAGCCACGGAAAAATCCTTCGGCGCGCGACGGAAGCTGCACGCATCCCGAGCGCTATCGCATCGATTTGTAAGGAACGCCGCGCCAGCGTTGCAGGATAGTGCCGTGAGGGCATACCGAAGGCGAAGATCTCAGGGTGTACGCACCCAAATAGCGCCTTCTTCGGTTGACCGAAGACAGTCGATGCTAGCCCAACATTAGTTAGAAACAATAGTTCCTACGTCAAGCGTTATTGTACGGAATTGCGCTTCATTCTAGGGCCCCGTCGCAAGGCCGGAGACCTGAAACCAGATCTGCACGATTGGAGGCCCGACCGGGAATCGAACCCGGGTGCGAGGATTTGCAGTCCTCTACGTCACCACTCCGCCATCGGGCCTCGATCGCGTGAAGGCGGCGCAAATGCGGGGGTTTTGCGCGGCGGTCAACCCTGTCTTTGCAACGAGCGCCGTTCCGCGCGTCAGAGCAACGCGTCGAGCAGCCCGATCAGCGGGCGATCGGCGGGTGGCATCGGCAGCGCGTGCATGTCCGCGGGCCGGACCCATTTCAACACCGTGGCCTCCAGCGCGCGCGGTACGCCGACCCATTTGCGCGCGATATAGAGCAGCAACAGCAGATGCCGGTCGCCGAGCGGCGCGCTGGCGAAGGCGGCAGGCGCGAGGCAGGCATGGGGTACCGCGATGCCCAGTTCCTCCTCGAGTTCGCGGATCAGCGCGTCCTCCGGCGTTTCGCCCGACTCGACCTTGCCGCCGGGAAATTCCCACAATCCTGCGAGGGACTTGTCGGCAGGCCGCTGCTGCAGAAGCACGCGGCCATCGGCATCGACGAGCGCCGCGGCGACGACGGGAAGGAGGATGTTCGGCACCACGGCGTTGGTCATTCGTTAAGTATCCCGGCGGTAAACATCGGTCATGAAGCCCCTTACGTTCGCCGTAAAGCGCGCCGCCGGCACGCTCAGCCGTCTGGTACGGGATCGCCGGGGCGCGACTGCGACCGAATACGGCCTGATTCTCGCGTTCGTCTTCCTTGCCCTGCTCATCGGCGTCACCTCGGTCGGCACCGCGACCAGCGGGATGTGGCACTATGTGTCGGGCAGCGTCAGCAACGCGCGCTGACGATCCGACACGACGGGCCCGGTCTTAAACCTTTCTCAACCTGCCAGCTTTATCCGTCGATTTGCTGATCCGGTCCGTCCGGTCCAGCCGGGTGACTGAAACGACCAGACAATGGAGACCGGAATGAAGACGATTCGCAATTTCCTGAAGAACAACAAGGGCGCCACCGCAATCGAGTACGGCCTGATCGCCGCGCTGATCGCCGTTGCCGCCATCGCAGCGATGCAGGGTCTGGGCACCAGCCTGAACAAGACCTTCAACAACGTCTCGGGCCAGCTCAACAGCTCGGTCAAGTAAGCCCGTCCCGCAAGGGATGGAACGATGGGGCGGCGGGACTTCTGTTCCGCCGCCCTTTTCGTGTCGGTCTTACAGCCGGCCCATCTTCAGGAATTTCGCGCGGCGGTCGCTGCGAAGTTCGGCCGGCGACAGATGCGTCAGGTCGTCGAGCGCGTTCGACAAGGCGGCGCCGAGCGTGTCGATCGCAGCCGCGGGATCGCGGTGCGCGCCGCCCAGCGGTTCGGCGACGATGTCGTCGATCACGCCGAACGCCTTCAAGTCCTGCGCGGTGATCTTCATCGCCTCGGCGGCTTCCGCCGCCTTGTCCGCGGTGCGCCACAGGATCGAGGCGCAGCCCTCGGGGCTGATCACCGAATAGACCGCGTGTTCGAACATCAGCACGCGGTTGCCCGCGGCAAGCGCCACCGCGCCGCCCGAACCGCCCTCGCCGACGATCGCGCAGACGATCGGCACGCCGGCGCCGAGGCACGCCTCGGTCGAGCGCGCGATGGCCTCCGCCTGGCCGCGCTCTTCGGCCTGGATCCCGGGGAACGCGCCCGAGGTGTCGACCAAGGTCACGATGGGCAGGCCGAAGCGGTCGGCGAGTTCGACGAGGCGGATCGCCTTGCGGTACCCTTCGGGCTTGCCCATGCCGAAATTGTGGCGGAGCCGGCTGGCAGTGTCGTCGCCCTTTTCGTGGCCGAGTACCATCACCTTGCGGCCGCGGAAGGTCGCGAAGCCGCCGATGATCGCCTGGTCGTCGCCGAACGCGCGGTCGCCCGCGAGCGGCACGAACTCGTCGAACAGCGCCGCGCAATAATCCTTGAAGTGCGGGCGCTCGGGATGACGCGCGACCTGCGTCTTCTGCCACGGCGTCAGCTTGGCGAAGGTGTCCTTCAACAGCTTGTCGGACTTGGCCTGGAGCCGCGTGATGTCGGCGGTGAGGTCGACGCTGCCTTCGGCGGCGGTGTCGCGGAGTTCGTCGATCCGGCCCTGGAGTTCGGCGATCGGTTTCTCGAAGTCGAGGAAGCTTGGCATGCGTCTGCGGTTACGGTGCGCGCGGCGGCGCGTCAACGCGAGGCGGGATGTCGGCGAGCGGGTGGCGCGTGTTGACCAGCTCGACCAGCCGGCTCGAATCGACATGCGTATAGATTTCGGTGGTCGCGATATCGGCATGGCCGAGCATCGATTGCAGCGCGCGCAGGTCCGCCCCGCCCTCCAGCAGATGCGTCGCGAAGGCGTGGCGGAGCACGTGCGGCGAGACGCGGTCGGGCGGGATCCCGGCGTCGGCGGCGAGCGCCTTGACGAGCTGATACAGCCGGATCCGCGAGAGATGGCCCTTGCCCGAGGGGAACAGCCAGGCGCGGTCGGCCGCGACATGCTCGCGCCACGCGGCGACGGCGGCGCGCGCGCGATCGGAGATCGGCACGAGCCGCTCGCGCCCGCCCTTGCCGCGCAGGATCAGGAACGGGCGATCGGGGTGCACCGCGGCGCGCGGCAGGCTGACGAGCTCGGTCGCGCGCAGCCCGGAGCCGTAGAGCAGCTCGATCAGCGCGGCGAGCCGCAGGTCGTTCGGGTCCGAGATCTCGCGCGCGAGCCGCTCGGCGATCGCCGCAAACAGCCGATCGACATCGGCATGGCTGAGGATCCTGGGCAGCGGGCGCGCGGTGCCGGGCCGGGGCAGCGACTGGCCCGGATCGTCGGCGCGGTGGCCCTCGTCCGCGAGGAACGCGAAGAACCGCCGCAGCGATGCCGATTTGCGGCTCACGGTCGCGCGCGACAACGACGCCCAGCCACCCGACAGCCGCACCAGGGCGTCGGCATCCGCGTCCGCCAGCCGACCACTCAAAGCCTGCGACGCGAGCGTCAGGTCGCTGCGATACGCCGCCACCGTGTTCGGCGCAGCGCCCGCCTCGGCCATCATCATTTCGAGGAAGCGGTCGATCAGCGCGTGATCGACCAGGCTCATGCGCGCGCGATCGCCTCCGCCGCGATCATCCGCGCCTCTCCGTCGAGCCCAACGGCACGGAGCGCACCGACGATGCGGTACAGCGCCTCGGGGGGCACGCCCTTCCACGCGGAAGTCTGGATCCCGGTCGCGGCGAGCAACACGACGGTGCCGACCTGACCGGCGCGCGCGGCCGAATCGAGCGCGCGCGTCCAGCTGTTCTCGGCGCCGACGCGCACGTCGAGCGACTTGGCCGCGCGTTCGACGTCGTTCGGCGACAGGCGGCCGAGGCCGGCGAGCCCCGCGAACAGCATGCGCTGCTTGAGCGCCGAATCGCCTTCGCCACCGGTATAGGAGGCGAGGTCGCCATAGCTGACCCGACCATAGGCGTCGGGATCGGCGAGCAGGATCATCGCCCAGGCGTCGCTGCCGGTCTCGACGCGGCCGCGCCAGCGCACCGCGGTCCGGTCCAGCCCGGCCGAGAGTATCGACGCGACCAGACGGTCGTTCTCGGCCTTGTCCTTGGCCCCCGGCATCCGCGCGGCGGCGCGCGCGGTGAGCACGAGGCGACCATAGGGCGGACGCGCGCTGGCATCGCCCCAGAGCTGGCGGAGCGCCGCCATCCGCGCATCGGGATCGCGATCGGCATAGGCAGTCTGCAGGTCGCGCGCGGTCGCGGTCGTCATGCTCTGCACGCTGTCGTCGTCGGCAGCGGCACCGTAGAGATCGACCAGCGCCGCGCTCGACAGTACGCCCTGCGCCGCGGCCGCCTCCGCCGCGGCGATCCGGTCGGCGATCGTCATGCTCGGCGACAGCGCGCGCCAATAGGTGACCTGGCGCCCGGCGGTCGCGTAGAGCGAATCGGGCACCGGGACCGCGGTCGCCATCGCGAGCCCGAACCGCCAGCTGGTCAGCGCGTCGACGCCGTCCCATTCGATCGTCACCGCCTGGCGCCCCTGGGCGCCCGCCCCGATCACCTTCTGTGCGAGCAGCAGGTCGATCCCGCTCGCGACGCTGCGGCGGCGCGCCGCGGTGAGCAGCGGTCCCGCCTGCGCGGGATAGCCCGACAGGCCGGCACACATCGCCTGCGCCATCGTCCAGCTCCGCGACGGCACCGCGCGCATCGCGCCCTCGACCAGCGGGCACAGCCCGCCCGGATCGCCGGTCGCGAGCGACGTGTTCATCGCGACCTGATAGAGTTTGGGCGTGTAGTTGTCGGTGTCGACGCCCTGCACGACCGCGCGTGCGGCGACCGATTCGCCCATGCGCAGCAACAGCCAGCCGCGTTCGGCGGCAAAGTCCGCGCCGTTGACGTTCCGTGGCGTATCGACGCGCGACACAAGAGCGCGGCGCAGCAGGATCGACATCCAGCGCGACGGCAGCGGCGCGGTCAGGCGGCGCATCAGCCGCTCGACATAGCGGCCGTCCGCGGTGCCGAACGCGTCCGCGTCGATCCCGCCTTGCCCGGCACCGAGCGGGCCGATGCTGTCGAGCGACCGCCGTGCCGACGCCGGCATCTCATATTGCGCGAGGACGGCCGGGTCGACCATCGGCGCAGGCGCGGGCGTTTCCGGCGGCGTATCGGTCTGCGGCGGCAGCGGCTGAATGGTCGCGGTCGGCGGAATCGGCGTGCCGGGCCGCGGTGGCGCCGGCGCCGCGTTGGGAGCGGGCGTCGGCGCAGGAGCCGGCGCGGGCGCATCGCCGAACCCCGGCGGCAGGATCGATTCGGGCTTGTCCTGCCCGATCGCGGGCGCCAGCGCGGCAAGCCCGCCGACGGCTACCCCTGCACTGACCAGGGCCGCCGCCAGCGAAAGCTTAGGAAAGGTTCGCAAGCGTCACGGCCTTTTCGACGCGGGTCTGCGGACGCTCGGTCGCGCGACCGGCGAGCAGGAACAACCCACCCACGATCACGACGAGGATGACGACGACCGAAAGAAGCAGGCGGGACATGGCGGACCTTAAACGACCGGAGGAAACGCGCACGGCGTTTCCCACCGCGCGACGCCGCTGTATAGCGCGTGCCAGCATGTTGCAAAGCCACAACCCCGATACCGGACCCGCGAAGGGGCAACGGGCCCCTCGCCCGATCGTGCTGGTGGGCCTGATGGGCGTCGGCAAGACCACGGTCGGCCGCCGCCTGGCGCAGCGCCTGAAGCTGCCCTTCGTCGACGCCGATCATGAGATCGAGGCCGCGGCGGGGATGACGGTCGCCGAAATCTTCGAGCGGTTCGGCGAGCCCTATTTCCGCGACGGCGAGCGCCGGGTGATCGCACGGCTGGTCGACGGCACGCCCAAGGTCATCGCGACCGGCGGCGGCGCGTTCATCGACGATGCGACGCGCGCGCTGATCCTGTCCGCCTCGACCGCGATCTGGCTGAGCGCGCGGCCCGAGGTGCTCGCCGAGCGCGTCGGCCGCCGCGACACCCGCCCGCTGCTGCGCAACCGCAATGCGAAGGAAGTGCTGTCCGAACTGGCGCGCGTCCGCAACCCGATCTACGCGCAGGCGCACATCCACATCGCCAGCCAGAAGGCGCCGCACGAGGCGACCGTGGCGGCCATCCTGAAGGCACTCCGCGCATGAAGACGATCACCGTGGATCTGGGCGCGCGGACCTATCCGATCCTGATCGAGGCCGGGCTGCTCGCGCGCGCCGCCGATCATTTGGCGCCGCTGGCGCGGGGCCGGATGATGGCGATCGTCACCGACGAGAACCTCGCGCCGCATCTGGCGACGCTGCAGGGCGCGCTGACCGCCGCGGGGGTCGAGAGCGAGGCGATCGTGCTTACGCCTGGCGAAGGCAGCAAGAGCTGGGCGACGCTGGAGGCGCTGTGCGACCGGCTGCTCGACCTGGGGATCGAGCGCGGCGACCATGTGATCGCGCTGGGCGGCGGGGTGATCGGCGACCTGGTCGGCTTCGCCTGCGCGATCCTCAAGCGCGGGTGCAAATTCGTGCAGATCCCGACCAGCCTGCTGGCGCAGGTCGACAGCTCGGTCGGCGGCAAGACCGCGATCAACACGCGCGCGGGCAAGAACCTGATCGGCGCGTTCCACCAGCCGGCGATGGTGCTGATCGACCCTGCGGTGCTCGACACGCTGCCGGCGCGCGAGCTGCGCGCGGGCTATGCCGAGGTCGTCAAATACGGGCTGATCGACGATTTCGCGTTCTTCGAATGGTGCGAGGCGAACGGCGCGGCGTTGCTGGCCGGCGACCTCGCGTTGCGCGAACATGCGATCGCGCACGCGGTGGCGGCGAAGGCGCGGATCGTCGCGGCGGACGAGCACGAGACCAACGGCACGCGCGCGCTGCTCAACCTGGGGCATACGTTCGGGCATGCGCTGGAGGCGGAAACCGGGTTCTCGCAGGCGCTGATTCACGGCGAGGGCGTCGCCGCAGGCTGTGCGCTGGCGTTCGGCTTCTCCGCTGCGCAGGGGCTGTGTGCGGGGCAGGATGCGGCGCGGGTGGCCGCGCATTGGCACAGCGTCGGGCTGCCCGACGGGCTGGCCTCCGCGCGGATCGATGCGAGCGGCGCGACTTTGGTCGAGCATATGCGGCACGACAAGAAGATGGCGGCGGGCACCCTGCCCTTCCTGCTCGCGCGCGGGATCGGGCAGACCTATCTCGACAAGACGGTGGACCTCGGCGACGTCGAGCGTTTCCTCGACGCGCAGCCGCGCTGATGCCGACAGGGGTCAAGAAGCAGAATTTGCCCAGCAAGATCTGCCCGGCGTGCGAGCGGCCGTTTTCGTGGCGGAAGAAATGGGAGCGGGACTGGGAGAGCGTTGTCTATTGCTCGGATCGGTGCCGGAAGGCGCGGTAGCCCTTGCCACCCCCCGTCATCCTGACGAACGTCAGGATCCAGGGTAACGACCGCAGCGCTGCTTGGCTCTGGATCCTGACGTTCGTCAGGATGACGGCAGGTTGAATGCACTCCACGCGAGCCACAGCCACCCGCCGATCAGCAGCGCGCCGCCGATCGGGGTGATCGCGCCGAACCAGCGCGGTAGCGACCGTCATGCTGAACTTGTTTCAGCATCCACCGCGACATGGGCGCCTACGCTCGCGGAATGGTGGACCCTGAACCGAGTTCAGGGTGACGGGTCTAGCGGGATGCACTCCACGCGAGCCATAGCCACCCGCCGATCAGCAGCGCGCCGCCGACGGGCGTGATCGCGCCGAACCAGCGCGGCGCGCCCAATGCCATCGCGTAGAGCGTGATCGCGAAGATCGCCGCGCCCACCACGAACAGCCAAGCCGGTCCGCGCGCCTCCATCCGCGCCGCGACGAGGGCGGCGACGACGTGGACGAGCTGATACTGCGCGCCGGTCCGCAGCCATTCGGCGGCCGACCCGCTGGCGCCGTGCGCGCCGAACGCGCCAGCGGCCACCGCGAGGGCGCCCGACAGCGCGGCGAGGACGATCAAGATCATCGCGGTTCATTCCCCCAGGGAAAGCGCTCGGCGGTCTCGGACCGCGCGGCGCGGAGGTCGCCGGCCTCGATCTGGATCGCGAGGCGTTCCTTGTCCTTCGACCGGTATTTGTCCTCCGCGCGGTCGATGTCGGCGGGCGACACGCCGAGCCCGCGCAGCGCGAGGCGCGCCATCTTGACCGCGGATTCGAGCACTTCGCGGACGACGAAATCGGCCGAGGTCTTCTTGAGCTTCACCAGCGCGCGGCGGTCGAACACGCGGACATAGATCGATGCCTTGGGGAACGCGCTGTGGATGCCGTCGAGCGTATCGGGCTCGATCTGGTCGCCGTCCATGCAGAAGCAGATGAGTTCGGCATCCGCCGCGCCGGCCTGGCGCAGCAGGTCGAGCCGCGTGCCGTCGCCGTAATAGACCTTCGCACCGAATTCCCTCGCGATGTCGATCATCACGATATCGGTGTCGATCAGCGTGACCGGGATGCCCTGCAGCAGCAGCATCTGGCCGACGGTCTGCCCGAACCGGCCATAGCCGACGATGATCGCGTTGGCGCCGTCGGCCTGCGGGCCCGCGCGCTCGCCGCCCGCGACGATCGGCTCGGCGCGGAAGCGGCGCGTGACGCCCATCAGGAACGGCGTGGTCGCCATCGACAGCGTGATGATCGCGCCGAACAGGCTCGCTGCCTCGGGCGCGATCAGATAGCCGGCCTGCGCCTGCGCGAAGAGCACGAAGCCGAACTCGCCGCCCTGGCTGAGCAGCAGCCCGAGCGCGAACGCCTGGCGCCACGTCATCTTGAACGCCATGCCGATGCCGGTGATCACCGCCGTCTTGGTCGCGATCAGCGCGAGCGCCATCGCGATCACGAACAGCGGGCGGTCGGCGATCGCCTGCAGGTTGAGCAGCATGCCGACCGCGAGGAAGAACAGCCCGAGCAGGATCGATCGGAACGGCTCGACGTCCGCTTCCAGTTCGTGGCGGTACGGGCTGTCGGCGAGCATCACGCCGGCGATGAACGCGCCGAGCGCGGTCGACAGGCCGAGCATCTCCATGATCGCGGCGCTGGCGATGACGGTGAAGAGGCCGGCGAACACGAACATCTCGCGCTCGCCGAGATTGCCGATGAGACGGAACATCGGGCGCAGCAGGAAGCGGCCGGCGATGATCAGCCCGCCGACCGCGAGCACGGTGTAGATCGCGAGCAGCCAGCCCGGCGGCGCGTTGGCATCGGCGGGGTTGCGGCTCATCGCCGCGACGATCGTGATCAGGGGCACGATCGAGAGGTCCTGGAAGAGCAGGATCGAGAAGGCCCGCTCGCCGAACGGGGTGCGCATCCGCCCCGAGCTCTGCAGCATCGGCAGCACCTGCGCGGTCGACGACAGCGCGAGCGGCAGGCCGAGCGCGAGCGCTGCGGTGGGCGAGAAATGCGCGACCCAGACGATCGCGGTGATGGCGAGCCCGCACAGCACGACCTGGAGCAGGCCGAGCCCGAAGATCTCCTCCTTCATCCGCCACAGCCGCGACGGATTGAGCTCGAGCCCGACGAGGAAGAGGAGCAGGGTGATGCCGAGCTCGGCGATCCCGAGCTTCGCCTCCGCATCGCCGACCAGCCCGAGCACGTGCGGGCCGACCACCGCGCCCGCGACGAGATAGCCGAGCGTCGCGCCGAGCCCGAGCTTGCGAAACAGCAGGACGAAGACGAGCCCCGCCCCGAGCAGGACGACACCGTCGCGCAGCAGGGACGTCGTGCCTTCGTGCATTAGCGCGCCGCCTTGGCGGTCGCGGCGGCTTCGGCAGCATCGGCCGCCGCTTGAAAAGCAAGTTGGACTGATGCCTTTCGGACTGAGTTAAGGCGCTCCGGGCGTAAATCCCAAATTCCAGGCCAGTCAGGAACGTCTCCGTTTCCAGCTATCCAATTCGCGATGTTATCTCGCAGCGATGACAACTCTGCTGGTGTCCTATTTGCCAAGCTCTGAGCTAAGACGGTTGCAGCGGCTTGGCCAAACGCGCACGCGTTCACACGCATGCCAATATCGCTGACCCGGCCTTCATTGTTCAGATTAACATCTACGATGACTCGGCTGCCGCAAATTGGTGAGCGCTTTTCAGCGGATCCCATCGGTTCTGTAAGCCGGCCAGGGTACTGATACGCTGTATGTCGCAGAATTTCCGGTGGGATACCCATCGTCATAATGTTGGATCGCTTACGTTCTCGGTGGTGGGAGCAAGCGGCGTCCGCGCGCCGAACACCGGCAGGCCGCGGCGGCGGCGGTCGACGAAATCGGCGATGCTCGCGCTGGTCGCGTTGAGCAGCGGATAGGTGCGCGAGGTGGTCATCCAGAGTGGCCGCCGCGACGGGCCGCCGTGGAGCGTGTCGAGCACCAGCGTCGTCAGCAGGAAGGCGAGGCTGGCGAGAATCAGGCCCTTGAGCGCGCCGAAGCCGAGACCGAGCGCGCGGTCCACGGGTCCGAGGATCGAGGTCCGCGTCCGCTTGCCGATCGCGTTGGCGACGAGGCGGCCGCCGATATAGGTGACGCCTGCGATGATCGCGAAGGCGAGGACGGCGGCCCCCGATACCGTCCCGACGACCGGCGTCAGCATCGCGGCGAGCGGGACGTGGAAGAGTTTGAGCGCGGCGACGATTCCGATCCACGCGAACAGCGACAGCACTTCGGTGACGAAGCCGCGCAGCAGCCCGAGAACCGCGGATCCCGCGACGGCGAGGAGGACGACGATGTCTAGCGCGGTCAGGTTCATGGAGGATGGAATAGGGATGCGGGGGGCCTACGGCTAGGGGGCGACAGCGATGGCTTGGCCGGCAATGCTCCCCTGCCAGGGGGCGCCGCCGATGGCGTGGCCAGCAATCCTCCCCCGCCAGGGGGAGGTGGCAGGCGAAGCCTGACGGAGGGGGCGGGCGGCGGCCACTTCCGTTCCGTGTCCGCCCCCTCCGTCGCCTTCGGCGCCACCTCCCCCTGGCGGGGGAGGATTCGCAAGGTGCGTTGGCCCCCTATCCCCGCCCGAGCATATGCTCGACGAACGCCGCGAGCGTCTTGAACCCCTGCAGCCGCATCCCCGATTTCTCATCCGTCATAGACGCGGGCACCAGCGCGCGTTCGAAGCCGAGTTTGCTCGCTTCCTTGAGCCTGAGCGGGCCGTGCGCGACCGGGCGGATCTCGCCCGACAGCGCGACCTCGCCGAACGCGACCGCGTCGACCGGGACCGGGCGCTCGGACATCGCCGAGATCAGCGCCGCCGCGACCGCGAGGTCGGCCGCGGGATCCTGCACGCGGTAGCCGCCGGCGATGTTGAGATAGACTTCGGCCGAGGAGAAGCTGAGCCCGCACCGCGCCTCGAGCACCGCGAGGATCATCGCGAGACGTCCCGAATCCCAGCCGACCACCGCACGCCGGGGCGTCGCGCCGCTCGCCAGCCGCACGGTCAGCGCCTGGATCTCGACCAGCACGGGGCGCGTGCCCTCGAGCGCCGGGAAGACGGTGGCGCCGGTCATCGCGTCGTCGCGGTGCGTCAGGAACAGCGACGACGGGTTGCCGACCTCGGCCAGCCCCTCGGTCTGCATCGAGAACACGCCGATCTCATCGGTGCCGCCGAAGCGGTTCTTGATCGCGCGCAGGATGCGGTACTGGTGGCTGCGCTCACCCTCGAAGCTCAGCACCGTGTCGACCATGTGTTCGAGCACGCGGGGGCCGGCGATGCTGCCGTCCTTGGTGACGTGGCCGACGAGCACGACCGCGGTGCCGCGTTCCTTGGCGAAGCGAATCAGTTCCTGCGCGGAGGCGCGGACCTGGCTGACGGTGCCGGGCGCGCCCTCGATCAGGTCGGAGTGCATCGTCTGGATCGAATCGATCACGAGCAAGGCGGGCGGCCGGGTCTGCAGCGTCGTCAGGATGTCGCGCGTCGAGGTCGCCGCGGCGAGCTGGACGGGCGCGTTGCCGAGGCCGAGGCGCCGCGCGCGGAGGCGGACCTGGTCGGCGGCTTCCTCGCCCGAGACATAGGCGACCGATTGCCCGGCGAGTGCCATCTTGGCCGCGGCCTGGAGCAGCAGGGTGGACTTGCCGATGCCGGGGTCGCCGCCGATCAGCGTCGCTGAGCCTTCCACGAAGCCGCCGCCCAGTGCGCGGTCGAGTTCGGCGATCCCCGTCGCCATGCGGTCGGGCAGCTTGATCTCGGCGTCGAGCCCGACCAGCTGGATCGCGCGGCCGCCGGTCTGGAGGTTGTGCTTCGAATGGAACGGCGTCGCGGCGGTGTTCGCCTCCTCGACCAGCGTGTTCCATTCCGCGCAGTCGGCGCATTGGCCGGCCCAGCGCGAGGCCACCGACCCGCAGGCCTGGCATACGTAACGTTTCTGCGGTTTTGCCATCTGAGTGACGTAGCAAAAGCGGAACGATAGGGGAACGACTTTAGCGGACACCGTTCTCCATAGGTGCTCCCCGGCGAAGGCCGGGGCCCAGGTGGGAAGGCAGATGTAACGGAAGCCAGTGCTTCGTTACCGTAGTTCCCCAACTGGGCCCCGGCCTTCGCCGGGGAACTGCAGGTCACCTATACGCGGTGATCTTGCCCTTCTGGTCGAGCGTGTAGAGCGTGGAGTTGGCGACGATCGGCGGCAGCGTGAACGGCACCTTGGTCTCGACGGTCGAGGCGACCGCACCGTCGCCGGGGTTGATATAGACGATCTCGCCGCGCGAGTTGGTCAGGATCAGGTGGTTGCCCGCGAGCACCGGACCGTACCAGGTGACCGCGTTGCTGCGCTTCTTCTCGTTCTGGAAGCGCTGGAGCTGCGCGATCCAGCGCGCCTTGCCGTTGGTGCGCGACAGGCAGACGAGGCGCGCGTCGTCGGTGACGACGAACAGCCATTCGCCCGCGATCCACGGCGTCGAGATGCCGGCGAAATTCTGCTCCCACAGCCGCTGGCCGGTCGCGAGTTCGAGCGCGACCATGCGCCCGCCCTGCCCGACCGCATAGACGCGGCCATTGTCGATCACCGGCGCGGCGTCGATGTCCGACAGGCTCGACACCGACGTCGTTACCGAGGTGCGCGACAGCGCGTCCTGCCACAGGATGCGG
Organism: Sphingomonas ginsenosidivorax; assembly: GCF_007995065.1. NCBI lineage: Bacteria > Pseudomonadati > Pseudomonadota > Alphaproteobacteria > Sphingomonadales > Sphingomonadaceae > Sphingomonas > Sphingomonas ginsenosidivorax. The sequence goes on from NZ_VOQR01000001.1 coordinate 2,580,208, forward strand.
CCATTCTCGTAGCGATAGGCGCTGAGCTCGCCGCTCGAGAAGCCCGCGACGACAGTGCCCTGCCCGACCGCAGGCGCCGCGACGCCGAACACGCCCTGCGTCTCGAGCGTGCCCGACTGGACCCACTGGACCTTGCCGTCGCCCTGATCGAGCGAGAAGATCTGGTTGTCCTGCGTGAGGACGTAGACCGACCCGTTCGCGACCGTCGGCGAACCGCGCAGCGGGCCGCCGGGCTTGACCCGCCACAGCTGCTTGCCGTCGGCGGCGTTGAGCGCGACGACGTCCCCGACGCCGTCGGTCGCATAGACCTTGCCGTCGTCATAGCTGACGCCGCCGCCGAAGCGTGCGCTGGCGTTGAGCTTGCCCTCGGTGAGCGGGGTGGTCCAGAGCGGCGCGCCGGTGTCGGCGGCATAGGCGTGGATGACTGCTGCGACGTCGGACACGAACAGCTTGTTCTCGGCGACGACCGGCGCGGCGGCGAGCCGCTCGCGGTTCGAGCCGCCGTTTATCCCGACTTGCCACGCGCGCGTCGGCGCGTTGCCGAGTGCCAGCTGGCCGAGCGAATGCGTCGGGTTGCCGCCGGGCTGGGCCCAGGCGTCGTTGGGCGCGGCGGCGGGGAGCAGGACCTGGATGTCGGCGATCGTCTTGTCGGTCTCGACCTCGTTCTCCGAGACCAGGATCGGCACACGCTCGCCGACGGTCGGGGTCTTCTTGGCCCCGCCCTTGAAGATGCCGCAGCCGCCAAGCGCCAGAAGGGCGGCCACCGCGACGCTCAGACGATAGGCGTTCTTCATTTCGTTACCTCGGTAGGGGTCGCGTTCGGCGCGGCGTCGACGCCCAGTACGCCCGCCATCTGAACCGCGCGTTGACGGATCGTGTCGGGGACATTGGTATCGCGTGCGATCTGGCCGAACAGCGTGCCGGCCTGGGCGCGCTGGTTGAGACGGATATAGGCGACGCCGACCATCTCGCCCGCGCTGCCGAGCCACGGCCCGCCCGGGACCGCGAGCGGCCGCAGGCGCTCGACCACGACCTGAGGCTTGAGCGTGTCATATTCCGCCGAGGTCTGGCGGACGAGCGCGAGATCGCGGAACGGTTTTGCCAGCGACGCATCGGCGGCGACCGCGCCGAACTTGGCGGCGGCGCCCTTCAGGTCGTTCTTCTGGAGCAGGATGTCGGCCTGCGTGAACATTGCCAGCGCGCGGTAGCCGTCGCGGTTCGAGCCGGCGAGTTCGGCCAGCGACTTGGACGCGGCGGGCACGTTGCTGGCGCCGAGCGAATCATAGGCGGCCTGGAGCTGTTCGCCCTCGATACCCGCGGCCTCGGCCTGGCGGTGCTGCCAGTAGAGGAAACAGCCCAGGGCTGCGAGCGCGGCGACGACCGCCACCCCGACCCAGATGCCCCAGTTGGTCCAGAATCCGGCGAGCTTGTCGCGACGCAGTTCCTCGTCGACCTCGCGCAGGAATGCTTCATCGGTTTTCGGCGGCAGGGCCAAGGAGAACTCCGGATCTGGAAAGGGAACGCACGGTCCTTAGCCGCGACACGGGTGAAACGAAAGTCGGATCACTCCTTCGCCGCGTAGGTCTGCTCGGACGTCGGGAAGGTCCGCGCCCGGACTTCGGCGGCATAGTCGCCGACCGCGGCGGAAATGCGGCCGGCCATGTCGTCATAGCGCTTCACGAACCGCGCGGTGCGATCGAACAGGCCGAGCATGTCCTCGGTCACCAGCACTTGCCCGTCGCAGTCGGCCGACGCGCCGATGCCGATCACCGGGCACGACACCTCCGCGGTGATGGTGCGCGCGAGCGGTTCGAGTACGCCCTCCACCACCATCGCAAATGCGCCGGCCTCGGCGACCGCACGGGCGTCGCCGATGATCTTGGCGTGCTCGGCGTTGGTCCGCCCGCGTGCGCCATAGCCGCCGAGCACGTTCACCGCCTGCGGCGTGAGGCCGATATGCGCCATCACCGGGATCCCGCGCGCGGTGAGGAACGCGATCGTCGGCGCCATCGCCTCGCCGCCTTCCAGCTTCACCGCCGCCGCGCCGGTCTCCGCCATGATCCGCGAGGCGGCGGCGAAGGCAGCTTCGGGACTCGCCTCGTAGCTGCCGAACGGCATGTCGATGACGACGACGCTGTGATAGCTGCCGCGCACCACCGCGGCGCCGTGCGCGCACATCATGTCGAGCGTGACGGCGAGCGTCGAGGGGAGGCCGTAGATCACCTGCCCCAGGCTGTCGCCGACCAGCAAAAGGTCGCAATGGCTGTCGAGCAGTTGCGCCATCCGCGCGGTATAGGCGGTGAGCATGACCAGCGGCTCGCCGCCCTTGCGACGCTGGATCGCGGGCACGGTCAGGCGCTTCATCGGCGCGGGGGTGGGCGTGGCGCGACTCGTCGCGGTGTCGAGCTGGAAGGTCGTGGACATGGCGACGGGTCTTAGCGCGAGGGCGCGGCGGGGTACAATCCACCGCCCCCGATCCTCCCCTGCAAGGGGAGGTGGCTGGCGCAGCCAGACGGAGGGGTGACCCGCTCTCGATAGGGCGCTCCCCCTCCGTCAGTCCTTCGGACTGCCACCTCCCCTTGCAGGGGAGGATTGGCGGTCACGCGACCGTCACGCCCTTCCAGAACGCGTAGCGGCCCTTGATCTCGGCGGCGGCGTCCTTGGGTTCCGGATAGTACCAGACTGCGTCGACGTTGCGTTGCCCGTCGACGACGAGCGTCTTGTACCGCGCGTCGCCCTTCCACGGGCAGTGCGTGGTGGTCGCGCTGTCTTCGAGCAGCGCGGGGTCGATGCTGTCCGCGGGGAAATAATGGTTGCGCTCGACGACGACGGTGTCGTCGGAGCGCGCGATTTCGGTGCCGTTCCAGGTGGCGACGGGCATGGTCTTCTCCTCAGCGGGTAAGCTCTGCGGCCTCATAGCGCTCGGGCTTGAACCCGACCAGCAGCGCGTTGCCGGTATCGAGCACCGGGCGCTTGATCATCGAGGGCTGCGCCAGCATCAGCGCGGTGGCTTTCGCCGCATGGAGATCGGCGCGATCCGCCTCGGGCAGTTTGCGGAACGTCGTGCCCGCGCGGTTGAGCAGGACCTCCCAGCCGACACGGCCGATCCAGTCGGCGAGCCGGGCGGCGTCGATGCCTGCGACCTTGTAGTCGTGGAACGCGTAGTCGACCCCGTGCGCGTCGAGCCACGCGCGGGCCTTCTTCATCGTGTCGCAGTTGCGGATTCCGTAGAGGGTAGAGGTCATGCCAGTCCTTCCGTCGCGTCCCTAGCCCATTACCCCTCTCCCGCGTTCGCGGGAGAGGGGTAATGGGAAGCCGGTGGCGCCGCGGGCGTGGCGCGGGTATCGGTGCGGGCATGAGCGAGCACCCCTTCTACGCGATCCATCGCCACGGCCTGATCCGCGTTGCCGCGGCAACGCCCCTGGGGTCGGTCGGCGATACCGCGTTCAATGCCGAGCAGACCATCGCGCTTGCCGTGGACGCGGATGCCAAGGGCGTCGACCTCCTGGTGTTTCCCGAGCTCAACCTCAGCTCCTATGCGATCGACGACCTGCACCTGCAGAGCGCGCAGCAGCGCGCGGCGGACGAGGCGCTGGGCGCGGTGGCGGCGGCGACCGTAGAGCTGCGGACGGTGCTGCTCGTCGGCGTCGCGCTGCCGCGCAACGGGCGGCTGTACAATTGCGCGGTCGCGGTTGCGCGCGGGGAAATCCTCGGCGTGGTGCCCAAGACGTTCCTGCCCAACTACCGCGAATATTACGAGAAGCGCTGGTTCGCGAGTGGCGCGGGACTGACCGGACTGTCGATCGACGTCGCGGGGCGGAGCGTACCGTTCGGGGCCGACCTGGTGTTTGCCGCGCGCGACCGGCCGGGCTTCGTGGTCCATGCCGAGATTTGCGAGGATTACTGGGCCCCTACCCCGCCCTCGACCGCGGGCGCGCTGGCGGGTGCGCTGATCTGCTGCAACCTGTCGGCGTCTAACATCGTCGTCGGCAAGGCGCGCGAGCGGGCGATGCTGTGCGCGGCGCAGAGCGCGCGGGGCGTGTGCGCGTACGTCTATTCGGCGGCGGGGCCCGGCGAGAGCACCACCGAGGTGGCGTGGGACGGCCAAGGCATGATCCACGAACTGGGCGAGCTGATCGCCGAATCGACGCGGTTCGCACCCGAGCCCGGCCTCGTCGTCGCCGATGTCGACGTCGAGCGGATCGCACAGGAGCGGATGCGGTTCGGCACGTTCAACGACGCCGCGCGCGCGGCTGGCGATCCCGAGACGCGGTTCCGGCGGATCTCCTTCGAGCAGGCCGCGCCGGTCGCGGATATCGGGCTCGAGCGCGCCATCCGCCGCTTCCCGTTCGTGCCCAACACGCCCGAGAAGCGCGACGCGGACTGTTACGAGGCGTTCAACATCCAGGTCGAGGCACTGGCCAAGCGCTTCGTCGCGTCGCGCAGCGAGACGCTGGTGATCGGGGTGTCGGGCGGGCTCGATTCGACGCATGCGCTGATCGTCGCGGCGAAGGCGATGGACCGGCTGGGTCGGCCGCGGACCGATATCCTGGGGTTCACGATGCCCGGATTCGCGACCGGCGATGCGAGCAAGGCGAACGCCTGGGCGCTGATGCGCGCGCTGGGGATTACCGCCGAGGAGATCGACATCCGTCCCGCCGCCGAGCGGATGCTGGCAAACATGGGCCACCCTTACGGCCGCGGCGAGCGGGTGTACGATGTGACGTTCGAGAATGTGCAGGCGGGGCTGCGGACCGACTACCTGTTCCGGCTGGCCAACCAGCGGCGCGGGATCGTGGTCGGGACGGGCGACCTGAGCGAGATGGCGCTGGGCTGGTGTACCTACGGCGTCGGCGACCAGATGAGTCATTACGCGGTCAATGCGGGCGTGCCCAAGACGCTGATCCAGTTCCTGATCCGCTGGTGCATCCGGACCGACCAGTATGATGCGGCGACCGATGCGATCCTGACCGCGATTCTGGACCAGGAGATTTCGCCCGAGCTGGTGCCCGTGGGCGCGGACGGGGCGATGCAGAGCACCGAGTCGATGGTCGGGCCCTACGCGCTCAACGACTTCTTCGCGCATTACGTGATCCGCCATGGGCTGGCGCCGTCGAAGATCGCGTTTCTGGCGTGGCATGCGTGGCGCGATGTCGACGCGGGGCGCTGGCCGGAGGATTTCCCGGCCGCGGCGCGCGTGGCGTACGATTTGCCGACGATTCGGCACTGGCTGGAGAAGTTCCTCGTCCGGTTCTTCGCGACGAGCCAGTTCAAGCGGTCGGCGATGCCCAATGGGCCGAAAGTGTCGGCAGGCGGGTCGCTGTCCCCGCGCGGCGACTGGCGCGCGCCATCGGACGGGACCGCGGACGTATGGCTGCGCGAATTGCGGGCGGGGGTGCCCTAGCGTCCCATCCTCCCCTGCAAGGGGAGGTGGCAGTCCGAAGGACTGACGGAGGGGTGTCCACGCCAATTGGAGGGTGACACCCCTCCGTCTGGCTGCGCCAGCCACCTCCCCTTGCAGGGGAGGATTGCAAGACTCGATACCGCACTCCTCCGCCGGTCGCAGAGGCCGCGGGATTGCTTGCATAAGTTCCACCGCGGGCGCATTATGAAAATCCTATGACAGTGCCTCCACCGGATGGATCGCGCGATCGCCGGATCGAGGACCCATCGAACCTCTGGCTGATCCACCCAGCGAGCCGGGCCCTTGTGCCTTTCGCCATCGCGCGCGGGATTTCCGCGAACGCGGTGTCGGGTGCCGGCCTGTGCCTGGGGGCGGCCGCGGCGCTGGCCTGGGCGCAGTGGCACGACTGGCGGTTCGCGGTCCTCGGGTTGCTGCTGTCGATGGGGTGGCTGATCGCCGACGGGCTGGACGGCATGGTCGCGCGCGCGACGGGCAGCGCGAGCCCGTTCGGACGGATGCTCGACGGGCTGGTCGACCACGGCGTGTTCGCGATGATCTATGTCGCGCTCGCGATCACCGTCGGCACGGCCGAGGGCTGGGTCCTCGCCTTTGCCGCGGGCGGCGCGCATGCGGTGCAGTCGAGCCTGTACGAGGGCGAGCGCGCGCGCTTCCACCGCCGCGTCAAGGGCGTCGCGATCGCCGCGCCGGCAGTGCCCACGGGTAACGCGCTGGTCCGCCTCTACGACAGCTTCGCGACCAGCATCGACAGCGTCGCGATGCCGTTCGAGCGGATGCTCGGCCAGGCCAGCGATCCGGTCGCGTGCGGCGCGCGCTATGGCGAGCGCGCGACGCCGCCGTTGCGGCTGTTGTCGCTGCTGACCGCGAACGTCCGCGTCGCTGCCATCTTCGTGGCGTGTTTCGCGGGTAATCCGCGCATCTTCTGGTGGTTCGAGATCGTCGCTCTGACGATCGTCGCCATTATCGGGCTCGTCTGGCACCGCCGTGTCGAACGCGCCTTCGTCCAATCCACGCCGCGTCCCAAAGCCGCGTCGCGCATGCACTTATCGTAAGGGAACAGGGTCAGTAATGAATAGCATTCGGATCGCCGTCGTCGGCATCGGCAACTGCGCGAGCTCGCTTGTCCAGGGGCTCGAGCATTACCGCGAGGGCACGAACGACAGCGTCGGCCTGATGCATTGGGAAATGGGCGGTTACAAGCCGAGCGACATCAAGGTCGTCGCGGCCTGGGACGTCGACAAGCGTAAGGTCGGCAAGGACGTCGCCGAGGCGATCTTCGCCAAGCCCAACTGCACCGCGGTGTTTGCCGCGAACATCGGCAGCACCGGCACCGTCGTGAAGATGGGCCGCAAGCTGGACGGCGTCGCCGACCACATGGCCGACTTCAAGGACGACCGCACCTTCCTGGTCGCGGACGCTCCCGAGCCCAGCCGTGAAGAGGTCATTGCCGAGCTGAAGGCGTCGGGCGCCGACGTGCTGATGAACTACCTGCCGGTCGGCAGCCAGGAGGCGACCGAGTTCTACGCCGACTGCGCGATCGAGGCGGGCGTGGCGTTCGTCAACAACATCCCCGTGTTCATCGCGTCGAACCCGGTCTGGGCGAAGAAGTTCGAGGACGCGGGCGTCGCGATCATCGGCGACGACATCAAGGCGCAGCTGGGCGCGACGATCGTCCACCGCGTGCTGACCGACCTGTTCGCCAAGCGCGGCGTGAAGCTGGATCGTACCTACCAGCTCAACACCGGCGGCAACACCGACTTCCTCAACATGTCGAACCATCGCCGGCTCGAGTCGAAGAAGATTTCGAAGACCGAGGCCGTGCAGTCGGTCGCGGCCGAGCGGATGGACGACGACAACGTGCATATCGGTCCGTCGGACTATGTGCCGTGGCAGAACGACAACAAGGTCTGCTTCCTGCGGATGGAAGGCCAGCTGTTCGGCGGCGTGCCGATGAACCTCGAGCTGCGCCTGTCGGTCGAGGATTCGCCCAACTCGGCGGGTGTCGCGATCGACATGATCCGCTGCGCGAAGATCGCCAAGGACCGCGGCATCGCGGGCGTGATCGATCCGGCTTCGGCCTACTTCTGCAAGCATCCGCGCACGCAGATGACCGACGATCTCGCGCAGATCGAAGTCGAGAACTTCATCAAGGCGGCGTGAGATGATCGACACGGCAGTCATCCTCGCGGCCGGCGAAGGCAGCCGGCTGCGGGCGTCGGCGCCGTACAAGCCGCTCTGCCCGGTGGCGGGGCGGCCGTTGATCGACCATGCGCTCGACGGCCTCGCCGCGGCGGGTTTGACGCGCGTGGTGGTCGTGCTCGGGTACGGCGAAGAGCGAATCGCGGCGCATCTGGCGTCGCGGCGCTGGGATATCGCGGTCGAGACGGTGCGGAGCGATCCGCGCCGGCCGAACGGCGTGTCGGTGCTCGCCGCCGCGCCGGTGCTGGACGGCGGCGAGGCGGTACTCGCGATGTGCGACCATCTCGTCACGCCGGCGCATTATGGGCGGATGGCGCGGGCTGGTGCGGGAACGGGCTTGCGGCTCGGAATCGACCGGCGGCTGGGGCATGACTGGGTCGATCCCGAGGACGTGACCTGCGTCGCGACCGACGGCGACGCGATCGTCGCGATCGGCAAGGGACTCGAGCCGCACGACTGCTACGATACCGGCGTGTTCGCGATCGGCCCGGCGCTGATGGACGCGCTGGCGACGCTGGAGGCGCCGTCGCTGACCGAGGGCGTGCGGTTGCTGATGGCGGACGGGTCGGCACAGGTGGTCGATTGCAGCGATCTCGACTGGATCGACGTGGACGACGCCGCGGCGCTGGCCAAGGCGGAAGCCTGGATGGCGGGCGCGATCGCGGCCTGAGTTTCCGGGCGAGCGCCATCGCCGCGGTTCGTTCCCCCGCGCAGGGGTCCAGGAGCCGCAAGCGCTGCCCCCGTCACCCTGGGCTCCCGCCTGCGCGGGAGAACTCTTCGTCACCCCGGACGCGTTCCGGGGTCCATGGTGCCGCGTAATCGAGAGCGGTTGGTTTGCGGCACGATGGATGCCGGAACACGTCCGGCATGACGGAGAAGCATTACTTCGTTCGCCGCACCGTCAGGATCGGCACGCGCGGCGCCAGCATCTGGCTTTCCCCCCTCCACTTCCCCGGCGAAGGCCGGGGCCCAAATGGGGGGCGTTCATGATGACGGGCAGCGCGCCGTTACCGCAACCTTCTCAATTGGGCCCCGGCCTTCGCCGGGGTGGTCCCTGTTACTCCGTTCGCCGCTCCATCAAGATCCGCACCGACGCGGCATACATCTGCCCTTCCAACCCTCCCCTTCCCCGGCGGAGGCCGGGGCCCAGATGGGAACATGCGTGAAGAGGGGCGCGCTCCGTTACCGCGACCTTTCCAACTGGGCCCCGGCCTTCGCTGGGGTGGTGTTCGGGGGTGGGCGGTGCCGCGGGTTACTTCGCGCGGCGTACCGTCAGGATCCGCACCGGCGCGGCGAGCATCTGGCCCTTCATCGCGCCCACGCCCTCGGTCGCCGAGGTCGGCGCGTCGAGGATGCGGCGGACGACGTCCATGCCTTCGACGACGTGGCCGAACGCGGCGAACCCCTGGTTGTCGCCTTCGCGCTTGGGATCGGCGTCGAGATACGGGATCGCGCCGACGGTGATGAAGAAATCGGCGGTCCCCGTCCCCGGTGCGAAGCGGGCGAGCGAGATCGTGGCGTCGTCGTGCGTCAGGCCGGTCAGGCTCGTCGGCTCGTGCGCGACCGGCGGCAGGACGCGCTTGGGTTCGCCCTTGGCGCCGCCCTGGATCAGCCCGACGCCATTGCCGAGCTTCATCGCACGGTAGAAGGTGACGCCGTCGAGCCGCTTCTGGTCGACATAGCGCAGGAAATTTGCGGTCGTCTTGGGCGCATGGTCCTTGTCGAGCGCGAAGGTCATTGGCCCTTCGCTCGTCGTCAGCACCACGCGGATCGCGGTTGCGGGAACGGTGGGCGCAGGAGCGGCGGGCACGGGAACCGCATAGGCCGGCACGGCCGGAGCGAGCGGAATCCCGTTCTGCGCGGACACGGCGGGAGCGATGCAGAGCGCGATCGCGGCGAGGGAGGATCGATGGGCCATGTGCCCGACGTAGCGCAGCGTTTCCGTGCTGTCAGCCCGCTTGCCCCCCCTGCCCGCTTGCCCCCCTCCCCGCTTGCCCTGCCTGCCAGGGGCCCTATCAGACATCGCATGCCGCCGATCGCTTCGCTTGCCCGCACTTGGGTCCACGCCAACGATGCGCATCTGCGCCAGGCGGTGCGGATCATGGTCGCGGTCGCGGTGACGTTTGCGACCTACAAGCTGATCGGCCTGCAACAGGGCTATTGGGCGGTGTTCACCGTGCTGGTGGTGATGCAGGGCTCGATCGGCAGCACGCTGGGCGCGGCACTCGACCGGTTGCTCGGCACGCTGATCGGTGCGGCGCTGGGCGGGATCGGGCTTGCCTTCCATCCCGAGGCGCCGCTCGAACTGTGCGCGATCTTGGTCGTGGTGACGGGGATCGGTGGGCTCGTCGCGGCCGTGCGCCCGCAGTTGAGGATCGCGCCGGTGACTGCGGCGATCATGCTGCTGACCGCGCCGCCGGGGCTGCCGGTGCAGAGCTTCGTCGCGGACCGGATCGTCGAGATCGGCCTGGGCGGGCTGATCGGCGTGCTCGCCGCACTGCTGATCCTGCCCGCACGGTCGCGCGACCTGGTCGTCGAGCGGACCGTCGCGGTGCTCGAACGGATCGGTACGATGCTCGACGAACAGGCCGAGGCGCTGGAGGCGGGAAAAGCGCTGCCGACATCGCCCAACCACCGGGCGCTGCGCAACGCACTGGGTGCGGTCGAGGCGGCGATGAAGGATGCCGACCGCGAGCGCGCGTCGCGGCTGGCGAACCACGGTATCCCGTCAGCGATCCCGCGCACGCTGTGGCGCGTCCGCAACGACCTGACGCAGATCGGGCGCGCGATCGACGAGGCGCTGCCGGGCAACGCCGCGGCGGGGCTCGCGGCGGCGGCCGCGATGTCGCTCCGCGCGGAAGGCGCGCTGGCACGGCGATGCGCGACGGCGCTGACTGCGGTGAAGACCGTGGATCGCGGCACCGTCGTGGCGGGACAGGCGCAGTTCGCCGAGAGCTTCGATGCGTTCCGCCGCGATCCCGACGCGCAGACGCTCGACTTCGACCAGTCGGGCCGGATCTTCGGCCTCGCCTTCGCGATCGGGCGGCTGCACCGCGACCTGCTCGACCTCGCCAAGCGCGTCGACGAGATCGCCGGCGGGGGGCGACGCGGAAGCCGGCGCGGGGTTGCGCCCCCGACCGATTGACCGGTCAGGCGAAGAGCTCGGCTTCGGCAAGGATCCGGATCGGATGCCCGGCGCGTCGCAGGCCGTCGGCCTTCAGGAACTGTGCATTGTAGCGGATGTCGACCGGATAGGGCGCGACGCCCGCGATCGCGAGGATCGTCGTCGTCAACCCGACCGAGGCGACCACGCGCCCGCCCTGCGCCGCGATCGCCTGCGCCAGCCGCCCGTCGCGCGGTTCGCCGAGCACGGCGATACGTTCGCCTTTCAAGGGGCCCTGCGCCGCGGGCTTGGGCAACGGGCGGCGCGGCGGCTTGGGCGCGGGCAGCAACCAGTCGGCGAGCGGGATGCCGGTATGCTCGATCGCCTTGACCACCACCCATCCCGCGGCGCGCGCGTCGCTCAGCGCATCATGATGGCGATGCGCGATCCCCAGATGACTGGTGAGCACGTTGAGGCGGTGGCTCGCGAGTTCGGGCCAGGCGCGTTTGGCGACGCGGACGCTGTCGAGCCAGGTCGTCTGGATTGCGTCCAGGTCGTGCACCCGGCACGCCGCGGCGAGTGCGCCCTTGTCGAAATAGGAATGCGCGACCGTCGTCCGCCCGGCGAGATAGCCGTCGACGATGCTGTGGATGTCGCCGAAATGCGGCTGTCCGACGACGTGGTCGGCCGCGATGCCGTGGATCCGCGTGTTGAACAGGTGGAATTCGTCGCGCGGGTCGACCAGCGTTTCATAGGCGAAGGCCTCGCGGCCGTCGCGAAACCCGACGATGCCGATCTGGCAGATGCTGCTGACCCGCGAACAGGCGGTCTCGACGTCCACGACCACGAAATCGGGCACGTCGTCGGGCGGGCTGGAAACCATCGCGGTTGCCTAGAACCCCGCCGCATGACGGATCAAGCCGGAACTTCAACGCCTTGACCGCCACGCGATCTCGTGGCTTGGGGCGCCATGCCGAAATCAGCCACCGACCTCATGCAGGACATCATCAACGCGGCCGTCGTGGACGCGATCGTCGCGCTCAAGGACAGCGCCAAGGGGATGCCCAACGCGCTGCTCCGCGACCTGAACGCGGTGCACGCCAATACCGCGTTCACCGACCTGCCCGCTGCGGTCCAGACCGCGGTCGCGACCAGCGTGCGCGATGCGTTCGGCAAGCTGCGCAAGGAAGGCTATGCGATTGCCGAGGCGCAGGCGACCCCGCGGCCGCCACGGCCTGTCGGCGTTCCGGTGACGCGGCGGCCGGGGGGCGGCCGCCGGTTCGGCGGTAATTCCGTCACCCTGAACTCGGTTCAGGGTCCACCTCGCCGCAAGCGCTCGGGGCGAGGTGGATGCTGAAACGAGTTCAGCATGACGGAGGGGATCAGGACCCCGTCACGCGCCACACCACGTTCGCGAGGTCGTCCGCGATCAGCAACCCGCCGCGCTGGTCGATCGCCAAGCCCACCGGCCGGCCGCGCGCGTGGTTCTGCGCGTCGATGAAGCCGGTGACGACATCGCGTGCCTTGCCGGCGGGCTTGCCGCCCGCGAACGGTACCCAGACGACCTTGTAGCCGTTGAGATGGCCGCGGTCCCAGCTGCCATGCTCGCCAACGAACGCGCCCTGGCGATAGGCGGCGGGCGTCTGCGCGGTGCCGAAGGCGAGCCCCAGCGGCGCGACGTGGCTGCTGAGGCTGTAGTCGGGCATCACCGCCTTCGCGACCATGTCGGGGCGCCTCGGCATCACGCGTGGATCGACGTGCTGTCCCCAATAGCTGTACGGCCAGCCATAGAAGGCGCCGTCGCGGACCGAGGTCAGGTAATCGGGCACCAGGTCCGGCCCGATCTCGTCGCGCTCGTTGATCACCGCCCAGAGCTGGCCCGATTGCGGGTTCCAGCTGAGGCCGTTGGGGTTGCGCAATCCGGTGGCGAAGTCGCGGTGCGCGCCGGTCGCGCGGTCGACCTCCCAGATCTTGGCGCGGTCGCGCTCGGCCTCGATCCCCGCCTCGGTGATGTTGCTGTTCGAGCCGATGCCGACATAGAGCTTCGATCCGTCGGGGCTGGCGACGAGGCTCTTGGTCCAGTGATGGTTGATCGGCCCGCCCGGCAGCGGGGTCAGGATCGTGCCCGGCGCGGTGATCCGGGTCTGGCCGGTCACATAGGGGAAGCGGACGATCGCGTCGGTGTTGGCGACGTACAGGTCGCCGCCCACCAGTGCGACGCCGAACGGCGAGACCAGGTGATCGAGCAGCACGGTGCGGACGTCCGCCTTGCCGTCGCCATCGGTGTCGCGCAGCAGCGTGATCCGGTCGCCGCCCTGGGTCTTGCTGTGGCCGAAGCCCTGGATCAGGCCGACGAGGATATCCTTGGGCCGCGAGACGGGTTCGGTCGGTCCCTTGGGCTCGACCGCCAGCACGTCGCCATTGGGCAGGACGTAGAGCGAGCGGACATTCTTGAAGCCGGTTGCGAACGCTGACACCTTGAGCCCCGCCGCTACCGTCGGCACCGCGGTGCCCCAGGGCACGGGCTTGGCGATCTTCATCGGCGGGAGCAGATATTGCTGGAGCGAGGGCAGTCCGGGGTTGGCGCCGAGCTGTGCGCTGGCGTCGCCGCCCTTGCCGCTGCAACCCGACAGGAGGATGGCGGCGGTCGCGAGCGAGAGCGTGAGGGTCGTGCGCATCATGCGTCCTGCCGTGCCTGGAGGGAATAGCCCGACCAGCTCGTCGCCAGCGCGAGGATCGAGACGATCACCGACAGGATGATCCCGGTCGGCACCACCGAGGTCCAGGCGTCGCGGCTGTGGATGAAGGCGTTGAGCAACGCGAGGCCCATCATCAGCAACGTGCCGACGCTGTGCGGCCAGGGTCGTCGTGCGCGCGCCCTGCCCCGGTTGGCGATCGCGTCGACGATGCCGACGATCGCCGCGAGCACGCCCATGACGAGACCGCCCGCGATCAGCCAGACCGAGAAGTTCGCCCACTGCATGTTGGCGGTATTGAGATAGGTGATGTCGGTCGCGAGCGCGCCGGTGAAGAACGCCAGCGGATAGGCGGACAGGATGCCGTGGATCGGGTGCGCGCGTGCGACCCGCGGCGGGGTCGAGCGGGTCGGATAGGCTGTGGCCACAAGCGCACCTTTGCGGGAGGTTAGACCCTTGATACGCCCCGCAGCGACGGTGCGTTCCATGACGTCTGTGTCATGCGGGCCCGTGCCTTCGGTCAGCGCCCCCCCATTGGCCGCCGGGCGCGTCAGGCCCGCTGGATGCGCGCGAAGATCGACTGCGCCTCGGTCCCCATCAGATGCTGCATCACGACCCAGAAGCCCGCGACCGCCTGCCCGCCCGACGCGCCATAGGCGCGCGCCATGTTGTCGTGGAGGACGATGAACAGGTCTTGTTCCAGCTTCGCGCCCGCCGGCGTCAGCCGCAACAGTCGCTGGCGACGGTCGCGATCGCCGGGGCGGGATTCCATCAGGCCCTGCTCGGTCAGCGCATTGGCGACGCGGCCGAAGGATTGCTTGGTGATCGCGAGGATCGTCAGGATTTCGTTGACCGGCATGTCGGGCTTGCGCGCGAGGAAGTACAGAACGCGGTGGTGTGCCCGGCCGAGGTTCAGCTTGGCGAGCTCCTCGTCGGCGTGCTGCAGGTGGCGGCTGTGCGCGAACAGCATCAGATCCATCCCGCCCCGGATCGCGTCTTCACGCAGGAACTGCTCGGGCGGCGGGGATAGGATGTCTGGCATGCGCACATCCTGACGCGCCCTACGGCGGGCGGCAAGTCATTACGCAGGCGTTAGGGTTGCCGGGCGAGCGTGACCGGCCGCGTCAGCGCGTAATCATGGACTTGCGGCCGAACAGGTCGACGCTCTGCGGCGTGACCCAGCCATAGGTGTAGTTGAGCAGGAACAGCACGAACAAGATGGTCGCGACGATCGTCACGCGCCACGCGATCCGCCCCGCATGGAATTCATGCGGGGCACTCTCGGCCTGGCCGGGGACGAGATCGCCCCCGGCCTCCCGCGTCGTGCGGACGCCGAACGGCAGGACCAGGAACACCGACAGCGACCAGAACAGGATGTAGATCGCCAGTGCCGAGGTCCAGCGCATGGGATCAGCCCTGGATCAGCAGGACGTCGACGATCGGCTTCTTGCCGGTCCAGCGGCTCGCGACTTTCCGGACCGCGAGACGGATCTGCTCGCGCATCTTGTCGGCCTCCCGCTTGCCGCCGCGCACCGCGTCGGCGGTCGCCTGGACCGCGTCGGCGACGAACGCCGCGCGGTCTTCCTCGACCGGCACGCCCTGCACGCGGACCTGCGGCTGGCCGATCATCCGGCCGTCCTTGCCGATCGCGACGCCGACCGAGATCTGGCCGTTGATCGCGAGCTTGCGACGATCCGCAATCGTCGCGCCGTCGGCGGGCAGGATCACGTCGCCGTCGAGGACCAGGCGGCCGACGGTCGCGTTGCCGATCTTGGCCGGGCCCTTGGGTGCCAAACGCACGATGTCGCCGTTGCTCTGCACGAGCGCGCGCGGAATGCCTTCGCCCAGGCCGAAGCGCGCATGCTCCATCATGTGGCGCATCTCGCCGTGCGTCGGGATCAGCACGTCGGGCCGCAGCCAGTCGTACATCTGCGCGAGTTCGGGCTGGCCGGGATGGCCCGAGACATGGACGTGCGCCTGGCGCTCGGTCACCATCTTGATGCCCTTGGCCGCCAGCGTGTTCTGGATGCGGCCGATCTGCACTTCGTTGCCGGGGATCTGCTTCGACGAGAAGATTACGGTATCGTCGGCCTGGAGCTGGATCGTGTGGCTGCCATTGGCGACGCGAGCGAGCGCGGCGCGTTCCTCGCCCTGCCCGCCCGTCGCGATGATCAGCACCTTGTTGCGCGGCAGGCGCATCGCGGTGTCGGGATCGATCGTCTCGGGAAAGTCCTTCAGATAGCCGGTCGCGCGTGCGACCTTGATGATCCGGTCGAGCGAGCGCCCGGTGACGCACAGCTTGCGCCCGGTTTCCTTGGCCACTTCGCCGAAGGTGTGCAGACGTGCCGCGTTCGACGCGAAGCTGGTGATCATCACGCGGCCCTTGGCCTTGCTGACCTCCTCGAACAGGCCCTGGCGGACGGTGCTCTCGCTGCCCGACGCCGTGGTGTTGAAGATGTTGGTCGAGTCGCAGACGAGCACGTCGACGCCCTTGTCGCCGATCGCGATGAAGCCCTCGGGCTTGGTCGGGTTGCCGATCACGGGGTTGGCGTCGAGCTTCCAGTCGCCGGTGTGGAACACGCGGCCATGCGGTGTGTCGATCAGCAGCGCGTTGGCTTCGGGGATCGAGTGCGACATCTCGACGAAGGTGAAGCCAAAGGGCCCCAGCTGGAAGCTGCCGCCCATCGGGATGGTCTTGAGCTTCACGCGGTTGGCGATGCCCTCTTCCTCGAGCTTGCCGCGGATCAGCCCCATGGTGAACGGGGTCGCGTAGATCGGCACGCCGAGGTCCTCGGCGAGGTACGGCAGCGAGCCGATATGATCCTCGTGCCCGTGCGTGATGACGATGCCGACGAGATCGTCGAGGCGCTCCTCGATGAAGGACAGGTCGGGCAGGATCACGTCGACGCCGGGATATTGCGGGTCGGCGAAGGTGATGCCGAGATCGACCATCACCCACTTGCCGTTACAGCCATAGAGGTTGACGTTCATGCCGATTTCGCCGGAACCGCCCAGCGCGCAGAAAAGGAGTTCGTTCTTCGGAGTCATTCAAAAGCTTTCAAACATACGGATAATATGGCCCAACGGCCGGTCGGAATGATTTCGGGATGGTGCCCAGCGGCTCAGCGGCGCGAGCGTTCAGGCTGCTATATGGGTATTTTCCCACATCATGGCCAGCCCCTGGATCGTCAGGTCGGGCTCGATATGGTCGAAGACGTTGGTTTGTTTCTCGAATAAAGTCGCAAGACCGCCGGTGGCGATCACTTTCGAGGGCCGGCCGATCTCTGCCTTCAGCCGCGTGACGAGACCTTCGATCATCGCGATATAGCCCCAGAAGATGCCGATGTGCATCTGCGAGATCGTGTCGCGGCCGATCACGCTGGTCGTCGCGGGCGCCTCGATCGCGATGCGCGGCAGCTTGGCGGCGGCGGTGACGAGCGCGTCCAGGGACAAGTTGATCCCCGGCGCGATGATCCCGCCCTTGTACGCTCCCGAAAAGTCGCTGACGTCGAAGGTGGTCGCGGTGCCGAAGTCGATCACGATCAGGTCGCCGCGGTGCAGGGCGTGCGCGGCGATCGTGTTGACCGCGCGGTCGGCACCGAGCGACTGCGGCTCGGCGACGTCGATCGAGAAGCCCCAGGGAGCGGCGGGCGAGCCGGCAATGACGGCCTCGGTCGCGAAATACTTGCTCGCCAGCACCTGGAGGTTGTGGAGCGCGCGCGGCACGACGGTCGCCACGATGACGCCGTGGACCTGGCTGCGGTCAAAGCCTTCGAGCTGGAGCAGCTGGCTGAGCCACACCGCATATTCGTCAGCCGTGCGGCGCGGATCCGTCGCGATCCGCCAGCGCGCGACGATGCGCCGCGCCTCGACGAGTGCGAACACGACATTGGTGTTGCCGGCATCTATCGCGAGCAGCATGGGCTGGCTTTCAGATCAGGAAGACGTCGGCGGCGTGAATGACACGCCGGCCGCCGTCCGCCAAGCGGAGGATGAGCGCACCGTCCGCGTCGAGCCCGTCGAACAGCCCGTCATGCGCGGTGCCGTCGGGCAGCCGCGCGGTGAGCGCGGTGCCGATCGGGTGCGCGCGGTCGAGCCAGCGCTGGCGGACGGGGGCTAGCCCCTCGCCGCGCCAGCGGGACAGCCAGCGGGCGAAGGTTTCGGCGAGCGTTTCGGCGAACTGGGCCGGGGCGACGGGGGCGGCGTGCGCGGCGAGGCTGGTGGTGGGGCGATCGGGGAGGTCTGGGTGATGCGCGAGGTTGACGCCGATCCCGACGATGACCGCGTCGTCCGTGCGCTCGAGGAGGATGCCGGAGAGTTTTGCGCCATCGACGAGGAGATCGTTCGGCCATTTGAGGCGAACCCCGCCCTGCCCTGTTCCCCGGCGAAGGCCGGGGTCCAGTTGCGACGTCGGTACTTGGCGTACGGCGCGCGTCGTTACGACAGCCTTCCCACCTGGGCCCCGGCCTTCGCCGGGGAACGGCAGGAAGGTGGAAACGGCCTCTTCCAGCGCCACCGCTGCGAGCAGGGCTAGCGTTGCAGGCGCCGGATCTCTCGGTCGCAACCGGACCACCGTGCTCCCGTAGAAATTGCCGACCGGCGAGGACCATTCCCGCCCCATCCGGCCCCGCCCCGAGCTCTGTCGCTCGGCGCGCAGCCACACCCCTTCGGCAACGCCGCTGCGCGCGAGCGCGAGCATGTCGGCGTTGGTCGATCCCGTCTCCGCGACGGTCCGGATACTCAGAAGAGCGCCCGTGCCGCCACCATCGTCCAGCCCGCGAGCACCGGAATGGCGAGGTACCCGAGCGGCGAGACGAAGACCGCGGCGACCGCGATCAGGCCGCCTTCGACGCGGCTCTCCATCGGCGCGAACGCGGGTGCGGGATCGTCGAAGTACATCGTCTTGACCACGCGCAGATAATAGTAGGCGCCGATCACCGAGGCGACATAGCCGATCACCGCGAGCGGGAAGAGCCCGGCACCGATCGCCGCGTTGAACACCGCGAACTTCGCATAGAAGCCGAACAGCGGCGGGATGCCGGCAAGGCTGAACATGAAGATCGCGAGTGCCGCCGCCAGCGCCGGCCGCGTGCGCGACAGCCCCGACAGGCTGGCGATGGTCTCGATCGGCTGGCCGTCCTCACCGCGCATCTGCAGCACGACGAGGAACGAGCCCAGAGTCATCGCGATATAGATCACCAGGTACATGAGCACCGACGACACGCCTTCCTGCGTGCCCGCGGCGAGGCCGACGAGCGCGTAGCCGACATTGTTGATCGACGAATAGGCAAGCAGGCGCTTGACGTTGGTCTGGCCGATCGCGCCGACCGCACCGAGGATGATCGAGGCGAGTGCCGCGAAGATCACGATCTGGCGCCACTCGTCGGTCGCCGGGCCCATCGCCTCGACCGCGACGCGGACGGCGAGCGCCATCGCGGCGACCTTGGGTGCGGAGGCGAAGAAGGCAGTGACCGGGGTGGGCGCGCCTTCGTACACGTCGGGTGTCCACATGTGGAACGGCACGGCGCTGATCTTGAAGGCTAGCCCCGCGAACACGAACACCAGCCCGAACAGCAGGCCGAGCGAATGCGTACCCGCATAGGCCTGCGCGATGCCCGAGAACAACGTCGTCCCTGAGAAGCCGTAGACCAGGCTGATGCCGTAGAGCAGGATGCCGCTCGCGAGCGCACCGAGCACGAAATACTTCAGGCCCGCCTCGGCCGAACGACCGTCGCGGCGCATGAAGCTGGCCAGCACATAGGCGGCCAGGCTCTGCAGTTCGAGACCTACATACAGCGTCAGCATGTCACCCGCCGACACCATGATCCCCATACCCGCCGCGGACAGCAGCATCAGCACGGGATATTCGGGACGCAGGTCGTCGCCGGCGGTCTTCTGGAAGAAGCGCGGCGCAATCACGATCGAGACCGCGGTGGCGATGTAGATGAGGACCTTGGCGAACGCCGCGAACGCATCGGCGCGGTAGAGGCCGCCGAACGCGAGGCCGCCATAGGAGGCAGGCCCCATCAGCGAGATGCCGGCGCCCGCGAGCACCGCGACCGCGGTCCACGAGACCATTTTGGTCGACGCGCTACCGCCCCAGGCCGAGACGAGCATGAGCACGATCGCGCCGAGCGACAGCACGATCTCCGGCAGGGTCATCGCCAGATTTGCGGAATAGTCCATCAGTGCGCCTCCGCGTGCGCTGCAATCGGGGCTACGCGCCCCTTGGTCGGCTGGGAATCGCTGGCGGGCTTGGCACGGTCGATGCGCTGGAGCAGCACGCCGACATCCTTGCGCATCGGCGCGAGGAAGCTCTCGGGGTACACGCCCATCCACAGCACGACGGCGGCGATCGGGGCGAGCAGCCAGAGTTCGCGGCCCGACAGGTCGACCATCGCGCGGACGTCGTCCGACTTGATCTCGCCGAACGCGACGCGGCGGTAGAGGAACAGCATGTAGCCGGCACCGAGGATGATGCTGGTCGTGCAGAGCAACGCGGTCCAGGTCGACACCTGATAGGTGCCCATCAGCGACAGGAACTCGGCGACGAAGCCGCTGGTACCCGGCAGGCCGATCGACGCCATGGTGAAGAACAGGAAGAACACGGCGTAGCGCGGCATGTTGATGCTGAGACCGCCGTAGCGCGCGATCTCACGCGTGTGCAGCTGGTCGTAGATGACGCCGACGCACAGGAACAACGCGCCCGATACGAGCCCGTGGCTGAGCATCATGATCATCGCGCCTTCGATGCCCTGCCGGTTGAACGCGAACAGGCCGATCGTGACGATCGCCATGTGCGCGACGGACGAATAGGCGATCAGCTTCTTCATGTCCGACTGCACCAGCGCGACAAGGCTGGTGTAGATCACCGCGACCGCCGACAGGCCGAAGATCAGCCAGGTGAGCTGGCCGCTCGCCTCGGGGAACATCGGCAGCAGGAAGCGCAGGAAGCCGTAGCCGCCGAGCTTCAGCAGCACGCCCGCCAGGATCACCGAGCCCGCGGTCGGCGCCTGCACGTGCGCGTCGGGCAACCAGGTGTGGACCGGCCACATCGGCATCTTGACCGCGAACGACGCGAAGAAAGCGAGCCACAGCCAGGTCTGAACCGAGGCGGGGAAGTCGTACGCCATCAGCGCCGGGATGCTCGTCGTGCCTGCGGTCTTCGCCATGTAGAGCATGGCGACGAACATCAGCACCGAGCCGAGCAGCGTGTAGAGGAAGAACTTGTACGACGCGTA
This sequence comes from Sphingomonas ginsenosidivorax, assembly GCF_007995065.1. Taxonomy (NCBI): domain Bacteria; kingdom Pseudomonadati; phylum Pseudomonadota; class Alphaproteobacteria; order Sphingomonadales; family Sphingomonadaceae; genus Sphingomonas; species Sphingomonas ginsenosidivorax. Next base: position 2,600,869 of record NZ_VOQR01000001.1, read on the forward strand.
GATGCGGTTCGCCCCGCCCCAGATGCCGATGATCAGGTACATCGGGATCAGGCCGGCTTCGAAGAACACGTAGAACAGGAACAGGTCCTGCGCCGCGAAGGTGCCGATCATCAGCACCTCGGTGAACAGGAACGCCGCCATGTATTCCGGCACGCGCGTCGTGATCGAGCGCCAGCTGGCGCCGATGCAGATCGGCATCAGGAACACGCTGAGCATGATCAGCATCAGCGCGAAGCCGTCGATGCCGAGCGACCAGCCGAACGGACCGAACACGCCGGGATGCGCCTCGACGAACTGCCACTGCGCACCGCCGATGTCGTAGCTCGACCACAGCACGACGCCGAGGACGAGGTCGACCAGAGTCGCCGACAGCGCCATCGCGCGCGCGGTCTGTGCGGACACGAACAGGCACGCGACCGCGGCGATCGCCGGAACCGCGATCATCAGCGAAAGAAGGGGGAAGTCGCTCATTTATAGAGTCCGATCGCCCAGGTTACGGCGGCTGTCAGGCCGATCAGCATGACGAAGGCATAGGTGTAGAGATATCCGGTCTGGAAGCGGTTGGCGACGCGGCTGCCGAGCTGGACCGCCCAGGCCGAGCCGTCGGGCCCGAACCGGTTGATCGTCTGCTCGTCGCCGCGGTGCCACAGGAGGCGTCCGATCGCGAAGGCTGGGCGCACGAAGAGCAGGTGATACAGCTCGTCGAAATACCATTTGTGCAGCAGGAACCGGTAGAGGATCCGGAAATGCTCCGAGACCGACGTCGGCAGGCTCGGCGACCTGATGTACGCGACCCATGCGCCGAACAGGCCGAGCAGCATCGCGATCGTCGCCGACAGCTTCACCATCAACGGCACACCGTGCATGTGGTGCATCAGTTCCTCGCGGAACGCGATCGCGCCCTTCCAGTAGCGTTCGCCTGCTTCCGGCTCGATGAAATAGCCGTGGAAAACGAAGCCGGCCAGGACAGCACCGATCGACAGCAGAAGCAGCGGGATCAGCATCGGGAGCGGGCTCTCGTGCGGATGATAGCCACCCGTGCCGGCAGGCAGATCATGCTGGCCGGCGGCATGCGTCGACGGCGTACCACCGGCGTCCTCGGCCTTGGCCGGGTTCGCGTGGTGATCGTCGGCATGGTGCGCGTCGTGTGCATGATCGTGCGCGTGGTCGTCATGACCATGGCCGTGCGCGTCATGCAGCGCGTGCTGGATATGCTCCGACGCGGCCCAGCGCGGCGTTCCCCAGAAGGTGAGGAACATCAGGCGCCACGAATAGAAGCTGGTGAGCAGCGCGACGAGCACGCCGACGAACCAGGTGCCGCCCTCGCCGGCCGCCCAGCTCACCTCGATGATCGCGTCCTTCGAATGGAAGCCTGCAAAACCGAACGGCGTATTGCCGAAGATGCCGGGGATGCCGACGCCGGTGATGGCGAGCGTACCCATCATCATCGCCCAGAAGGTCAGCGGGATCTTCTTCCGCAGGCCGCCATAGAAGCGCATGTCCTGCTCGTGATGCATCGCATGGATCACCGAGCCGGCACCGAGGAACAGCAGCGCCTTGAAGAAGGCGTGCGTGAAAAGGTGGAACATCGCCGCGCCGTACGCGCCGACGCCGGCCGCGAAGAACATGTAGCCGAGCTGCGAACAGGTCGAATAGGCGATCACGCGCTTGATGTCGGTCTGGACGAGCGCGACGGTCGCCGCGAACAGGCAGGTCGCCGCGCCGATGCCCATGATCAGGTGCAGCGCGAACGGGCTCTGTTCGAACATCGGCGACAGGCGGCAGACCATGAAGACGCCGGCCGTCACCATCGTCGCGGCGTGGATCAGCGCCGACACCGGGGTCGGGCCTTCCATCGCGTCGGGGAGCCAGGTGTGCAGGCCGAGCTGCGCCGACTTGCCCATCGCACCGACGAACAGCAGCAGGCACAGTACCGTCATCGTGTCGAAGCGCGAGCCGAGGAAGCCGATCGTCGAGCCCGTCATGCCGGGTGCGGCGGCGAGGATCTCGGGGATCGAGACCGTGCCGAACACCAGGTACGTGCCGAAGATGCCGAGCATGAAGCCCAAGTCACCCACACGGTTCACGACGAACGCCTTGATCGCGGCGGCGTTGGCCGAGGGCTTGCGGAACCAGAATCCGATGAGGAGGTACGAGGCGAGGCCCACCCCTTCCCAGCCGAAGAACATCTGCACCAGGTTGTTCGCGGTCACGAGCATCAGCATCGCGAAGGTGAACAGGCAGAGATAGGCGAAGAAGCGCGGCTGGTCCGGGTCCTCGCTCATATAGCCCCAGCTATAGAGGTGGACGAGTGCGGACACCGAGGTGATCACGACCAGCATCACCGCGGTCAGCGAGTCGACCCGCAGCGACCAGGCGACGTTCATCGTCCCCGACTGGATGAAGTCGAGTACGGGCGTGACCGTGGCCACGCTCGCGCCCGACAGATAGCCGAGGAAGATCGGCCACGACAGCGCGGCCGAGACGAACAGCGCGCCGGTGGTGACGATCTTGGCGGGCCCCGCGCCGATGGCGCGGTTGCCGAACCCGGCGACGATCGATGCCAGCAGCGGCAGGAAGACGATTAGGAGGATCAACCGAGTTACCCCTTCATCCGGTTGACGTCGTCGACCGCAATGGTGCCGCGACCGCGGAAATAGATGACGAGAATGGCGAGGCCGATCGCGGCTTCACCCGCGGCGACGGTCAGCACGAACATCGCGAAAATCTGGCCGACCAGATCGTGCAGATAGGCCGAGAAGGCGACGAGGTTCAGGTTCACCGCGAGCAGGATGAGCTCGATGGCCATCAGGATGACGATCAGGTTCTTCCGGTTCAGGAAGATGCCGAGCACCCCCATGGTGAACAGGATCGCCGCGACGACGAGGTAATGGACGAGACCGATCACGAGGCAGTTCCCATTTCGTCATGCCGGACTTGTTCCGGCATCCATCGTGCGGCGAACTCCACCGACGACTGGATGCGCGGAAGCATGGACCCCGGAACAAGTCCGGGGTGACGGAGTGTGTGCGTCATATCTCGACGCCCCCACCAACCACAGGCTGGGTGTTGCGCGTCGCGTCCTGCGGACGGCGCGCGTTCTGGCGGCTGATGTTCTGCGCCTTGACGCCGCCACGCTGGCGGTGGGTCAGCACGATCGCACCGATCATCGCGACCAGCAGGACGAGCCCGGCGCCTTCGAACACGAACAGGTAGCGCGTGTAGAGCAGGTTGCCGATCGCCTGGATGTTGGGGACCGCATCATCGATCGGCGCCGCGCGCCGCGCGAGCTGGATCGGACCGGTGCTCCAGGCACCGACCGCGATCATCACCTCGGCGGCAAGCGCTACGGCAAGCGCAAGGCCGATGCCGAAATAGCGCGCGACCCCTGCCCGCAACTCGGTGAAGTCGATGTCGAGCATCATCACGACGAACAGGAACAGCACCGCGACCGCACCGACATAGACGATGACGAGCAGCATCGCGATGAACTCGGCACCGACGAGGATCATGAGCCCGGCGGCGTTGAAGAACGCCAGGATCAGCCACATCACCGAATGGACCGGGTTGCGCGACGCGATCGTCATGCCGGCCGACAGGATGACGACGATGGCGAAGAGATAGAAGGCGATGGCCTGGATCATAGTGTCCTCGTCACCCCAGCGAAGGCTGGGGTCTCGTGCGGCAAGCGCGCGCTTTGTAACGGGGAGATCCCAGCCTGCGCTGGGATGACGGAGTGTCGGGACTTCATGCGGGGTCGCCTACCGGTACGGCGCATCGGCGGCAAGGTTCGCCGCGATGGCGCTTTCCCAGCGGTCGCCGTTATCGAGCAGCTTCGACTTGTCGTAGATCAGCTCTTCGCGCGTCTCGGTCGAGAATTCGTAGTTCGGCCCCTCGACGATCGCATCGACCGGGCACGCTTCCGCACAGAGCCCGCAATAGATGCACTTGGTCATGTCGATGTCGTAGCGCGTCGTGCGGCGGCTGCCGTCGTCGCGCGGCTCGGCCTCGATCGTGATCGCCTGGGCCGGGCACACCGCCTCGCACAGCTTGCACGCGATGCAGCGTTCCTCACCGTTCGGATAGCGGCGCAGCGCATGCTCGCCGCGGAACCGCGGGCTGACCGGGTTGCGCTCGTAGGGATAGTTGATCGTCGCCTTTTCCTTGAAGAAATAGCGAAGCGTCAGCGCGTGCGCCTTCACGAATTCCCACAGGGTGAACGACTTGATGATCTGAGCGACGCTCATGAACCCACTCCAACGCGCGTCAGCATGAGATAGCCCGACACGAGGAAAACCCAGAACAGCGATACCGGCAGGAAGATCTTCCAGCCCAGCCGCATCAGCTGGTCGTAACGATAGCGCGGCACGGTCGCCTTCACCCAGCTGAACAGGAAGAAGAAGAACAGCATCTTGGCGAACAGCCAGATGATGCCGGGCACGTAGTAGAGCGGCGCCCAGTCGACCGGGGGCAGATAGCCGCCCCAGAACAGGATCGCGTTGAGCGCGCACATCAGGATGACGTTGGCGTACTCACCGAGCCAGAACAGCGCGAACGACATCGACGAATATTCGGTCTGGTACCCGGCGACGAGCTCGCTCTCCGCCTCGGTCAGATCGAACGGCGCGCGCTGCGTCTCGGCCAGACTTGAGATGAAGAACATCACCGCCATCGGGAACAGCAGCGGGTTGAGGACATTGCCGTTCAGGTGGAGATAGACGTTGGTCTGCGCGAGCACGATGCCCGACAGGTTGAACGTCCCCGACCACAGCACGACCGAGATCAGGATGAAGCCGATCGCGACCTCGTAGGACACCATCTGCGCGGCAGCACGAAGCGCCGAGTAGAAGGGGTATTTCGAGTTCGACGCCCAGCCCGACAGGATCACGCCGTAGACGCCGAGCGACGAGGCCGCGAGCACGTATAGCAGACCGACATTGATGTCGGCGAGCACGACGCCGGTCTGGAACGGCACCACCGCCCAAACGATCAGCGCGACGGTGAAGGTGATGATCGGCGCGAGCAGGAACAAAGTCCGGTTGGCGGCCGCAGGGACGATCGTCTCCTGCAGGAACACCTTCAAGCCGTCGGCGAAGCTCTGCAGCAGACCGAACGGGCCGACCACGTTGGGGCCGCGACGCAGCGCCATCGCCGCCCAGATCTTGCGGTCGGCATAGATGATCATCGCGACCGCGAGCATCAGCGGCAGCGCGATCACGAGGATGCCGATGATCGTCGCGACGAACCACGCCCAGCCATAGGACAGGCCGACGGTATCCTGGAAGAAGCTGGTCATTCCGCGGCCTCCGCGAAGTCTTCGCCGTGGAGGAGTTCGGCCGAGCAGCGCTGCATCGTCGGCGATGCGCGGCAGATCGCGTTGGTCAGGTAGAAGTCCTTGATCGGATAGCCGGCCAGGACGCCCTCACCCTTGGTGTCGAGCGACGGCATCTGCCAGTCGAACGTCGCGAGCGCCTGGTGGCGCAGCGCAGGCACCGCCGCGTACATCTCTTCGCGCAGGCCAGCGAGGCTGTCGAACGACAACGTGTGGCCCAGCACTTCGGAGAGCGCGCGGAAGATCGACCAGTCGTCGCGCGCGTCGCCGGGGGCGAACACCGCGCGCTCGCCCTGCTGGACGCGCCCTTCCAGGTTCACCCAGGTGCCCGACTTCTCGGCATAGGTGACGCCCGGCAGGATGACGTCGGCGGCCGCCGCGCCCTTGTCGCCGTGATGGCCGACGAACACCTTGAAGCCGGCAAACTGGCTGAAGTCGACCTCGTCCGCGCCGAGGAAGAAGCCGAGCTTCGCCCCCATCACGTCGGCGATGCCGCCCTTCTGCGCATAGCCGAGCATCAGCCCGCCCATCCGCGACGCTGCCATGTGGACGACGTTGAAGCCGTTCCAGCCGTCCTTCACCAGACCCAGCGTGTCGACGAGCGCGAGTGCTGCGCCGTGGCCGCCCTTGAGCGCACCGCCGCCGACGATGACCATCGGGCGTTCGGCCTTGCCGAACACCTCGGTGACCGCCTCGGGCAGATTGCCGAGCAGCGCGAGATCGTCGCCGAGCCATTCGACCTTGTAGGTCAGGTCGGTCTCGGGCCCGATCGCGAAGACCTTGGCGCCCTTCTTGATCGCCTTGCGGATCCGCGTGTTCACCAGCGGCGCTTCCCAGCGCAGGTTGGTGCCGACCAGCAGGATCGCATCCGCACGCTCGGTGCCGGCGATCGTGGTGTTGAAGTTGACCGCAGCCAGGCTCGACGTGTCGTACGCCATGCCGGTCTGGCGGCCCTCCAGCATCGTCGAGCCCATCTTGGCGAGCAGCGCCTTGGCGGCGAACATCGTCTCGCAATCGACCAGGTCGCCGGCGACGGCAGCGACGCTGTTACCCGCGTCGACCGCCTTGATCGCCGCGAACGCCTCGTCCCAGGTCGCGGGCACGAGCTTGCCGTTCACGCGGACATAGGGCTTGTCAAGACGACGACGGACGAGACCGTCGATCGCATGGCGCGTCTTGTCGGTCGCCCACTCCTCGTTCACATCCTCGTTGATCCGCGGCACGCAGCGCAGCACCTGGCGACCACGGCTGTCGAGCCGGATGTTGGTGCCGACCGCGTCCATGACGTCGATCGTCAGCGTCTTGCGCAGTTCCCACGGACGCGCCTCGAACGCATAGGGCTTCGACGTCAGCGCGCCGACCGGGCACAGATCGACGACGTTGCCCGACAGCTCGCTCTTGACCGCGTTTTCGAGATACGAGGTGATCTGCATGTCCTCGCCGCGGAAGATCGCACCGATCTCCTCGACGCCCGACACTTCCTCGGCAAAGCGGATGCAGCGCGTGCACTGGATGCAGCGGGTCATGACCGTCTTCACGATCGGACCCATATACTTCTCGGTGACCGCGCGCTTGTTCTCGTCGTAGCGCGAATGGCCCCGGCCATAGGCGACCGACTGGTCCTGCAGGTCGCACTCGCCGCCCTGATCGCAGATCGGGCAATCGAGCGGATGGTTGATCAGCAGGAATTCCATGATGCCCTCGCGGGCATTCTTGACCATCGGCGAGTTGGTGAAGATTTCCTGCTTGTCCGCCGCCGGCAGCGCGCACGACGCCTGCGGCTTGGGCGGACCAGGCTTCACCTCGACCAGGCACATCCGGCAGTTGCCGGCGATGCTCAGCCGTTCGTGATAACAGAAACGCGGGATCTCCTTGCCGGCAAGCTCGCACGCCTGCAGCACGGTGGCACCCTGCGGCACCTCGATCTCGACGCCATCGACTTTGACTATCGGCATTATTCGGCAGCTTCCATCATCGGCGCGGTGTCGCTCCCAGAAACGTGGGCACGTTCGCGGATACGGCGTTCCATCTCGGGGCGGAAATGCTTGATCAGGCCCTGGATCGGCCACGCCGCGGCGTCGCCCAGCGCGCAGATCGAGTGACCCTCGACCTGCTTGGTGACCTGCTGCAGCATGTCGATCTCGGACAGCTCGGCGTCGCCGGTGCGCATCCGCTCCATCACGCGCCACATCCAGCCAGTGCCCTCGCGGCACGGCGTGCACTGCCCGCAGCTTTCATGCTTGTAGAAGTAGGAGATGCGGCTGATCGCGCGGACGATGTCGGTCGACTTGTCCATGACGATGATCGCCGCAGTGCCGAGGCCCGATCCGACCGCCTTCAGGCCGTCGAAATCCATCGCGCAGTCCATGATCTGCGCGGCGGGAACCAGTGGCACCGAAGAGCCGCCCGGGATTACCGCGAGCAGATTGTCCCAGCCGCCGCGGATACCGCCGCAATGCGTCTCGATCAGGTCGCGGAACGAGATGCTCATCTCTTCCTCGACGACGCAGGGCTTGTTCACATGGCCGCTGATCTGGAACAGCTTGGTGCCGCGGTTGTTCTCCGCGCCGAAGCTAGAGAACCAGGCCGCACCGCGCCGCAGGATCGTCGGGGCGACCGCGATCGATTCGACATTGTTGACCGTAGTCGGGCAGCCATAAAGTCCCGCACCCGCCGGGAACGGAGGTTTCAACCGCGGCTGGCCCTTCTTGCCCTCGAGGCTCTCGAGCATCGCGGTCTCTTCGCCGCAGATATAGGCGCCCGCGCCACGGTGGACGAACACGTCGAAGTCGTAGCCCGACCCGCACGCGTTCTTGCCGATGAAGCCGCGATCATAGGCCTCGGCGACCGCCGCGAACAGCGTCTCGGCCTCGCGGATATATTCGCCGCGGATGTAGATGTACGCGGCACGCGCGCGCATCGCGAACCCCGCGATCAGCGCGCCCTCGATCAGCTTGTGCGGATCGTGGCGGATGATCTCGCGATCCTTGCAGCTGCCCGGCTCCGACTCATCGGCGTTGATGACGAGGAAGTTCGGCCGGTCGGGCTTCGGCTCCTTTGGCATGAACGACCATTTGGTGCCGGTCGGGAAGCCCGCGCCACCGCGACCACGCAGGCCGCTGGCCTTCATGATGTCGATGATCGCGTCCTGGCCGAGCGCCATCAGGTCCTTGGTATTATCCCAATCGCCGCGCATCATGGCCGCGTCGATGGTCCACGGCTGGAAGCCGTAGACGTTGGTGAAGATGCGGTCCTTGTCGGCGAGCATCAGGCCCACTCCCCCCGGTAATCGTGGTTCGCGTCGACCATCGCGGTGAGTGAGGTCGGGCCGCCTTCTGGGCAGCTGGCGCGACGACCGAACTGCGGCCCCGGCGTCGGCGTGCCGCCATTGGCGAGCGCCTCGAGGATCTCGGTCGTCTTGTCGTAATCGAGGTCTTCGAAGTTATCGTCGTTGATCTGCACCATCGGCGCGTTCGCGCAGGTGCCGAGACACTCGACCTCGGTGAGCGTGAACATGCCGTCGGGGGTCGTGCCGCCCTTGACGAGGCCACGGTTCTTGCACGCCGCCAGCACGTCGTCGCTCCCGCGCAGCATGCACGGCGTCGTGCCGCACACCTGGACGTGGAACCGGCCGACCGGTGCCAGGTTGAACATCGTGTAGAAGGTCACGACCTCGTACACGCGCATGTACGGCACGCCGATCTGACGCGCGACGAACTCGATCACCGGGACGGGGAGCCAGCCCTGCGTCTGCGTCTCCGCGCCGACCTGCCGCTGGGCGAGATCGAGGAACGGGATCGACGCCGACTGCTCGCGGCCCTTGGGATAGCGACCGAGTATCTCGTTCGCCTTGACCTGGTTTTCGTCCGTCCAGGCGAACGAACCCCAGCGTGCGCGGGTCTCGGCCTCGTCGGGAATTTTTGGTGCTTCAGCCATCAGTTGGCGCCCATGAAAAAGCCGAGCCTATAGCTCGCGAAATAAGCCAGATACCCGCCGGCCGCGATCAGCAGCAACGCGCCGCCGACCCACATATGCCTGCGCATGAACTTCACCGGTCGCACTCCCCGAACACGATATCCATCGCGCCGAGCACCGCGGTCGTATCCGCGAGCATGTGGCCCTTCATCATGAAGTCCATCGCCTGGAGATGTGAGAAGGCGGTCGGGCGGATCTTGCAGCGATAGGGTTTGTTCGAACCGTCGGCGACCAGGTACACGCCGAACTCCCCCTTGGGGCTCTCGGTCGCGACATAGACGTCGCCCGCGGGGACGTGGAAACCCTCGGTGTAGAGCTTGAAGTGATGGATCAGCGCTTCCATCGAATGCTTCATCTCGGCGCGCTTCGGCGGCACGACCTTGCGGTCGAGGCTGGCGATCGGGCCTTCGGGCATTTCGGCGAGGCACTGCTTCATGATCCGCGCCGACTGGCGGACCTCTTCGACGCGCACCATGAACCGGTCGTAGCAGTCGCCGCGGGTGCCGACGGGGACGTCGAAGTCCATCTTCGCATACACGTCGTAGGGCTGCGACTTGCGCAGGTCCCAGGCGATGCCCGAGCCGCGGATCATCGGGCCGGAGAAACCCCATTTGATCGCGTCGTCGCGGCTGACCGTCGCGATGTCGACGTTGCGCTGCTTGAAGATGCGGTTGTCGGCGACGAGGCTGATCGCGTCGTCGAACAGCCGCGGCAGGCGCGTGTCGAGCCAGTCGCCGATGTCGGCGAGCAGCTTCAGCGGCGCATCCTGGTGGACGCCGCCGGGGCGGAAATAGTTCGCGTGCATGCGCGCGCCCGAGACGCGCTCGAAGAAGTTCATGCAGTCTTCGCGGATCTCGAACAGCCACAGGTTCGGCGTCATCGCGCCGACGTCCATGACGTGCGAACCGAGGTTCAGCATGTGGTTCGAGATGCGCGTCAGCTCGGCGAAGAACACCCGCAGATACTGCGCGCGGATCGGCACCTCAAGGTCGAGCAGCTTCTCGACCGCGAGCACCCAGCTATGCTCCATGCACAAGGGCGAGCAGTAATCGAGCCGGTCGAAATACGGCAGCGCCTGCGTGTAGGTCTTGTATTCGATCAGCTTTTCGGTGCCGCGGTGGAGCAGGCCGACATGCGGGTCGACGCGCTCGACGATCTCGCCATCCAGCTCCATGACGAGCCGCAGCACGCCGTGCGCGGCCGGATGCTGCGGGCCGAAGTTGATCGTGTAGTTCTGGATCGCGACGTCGCCGGTCGTGGGATCGGCATCGTCGGAAACGTGCAACAGTTCGTCGACATAGTCGCTCACTGATTCTGTCCTCCACCCTTGGTCGGAACGACGTCCGACTCGACGGGCTTGTCCTGCTTCTGGTTGCCGGGATCGGGCTCGCCCGCGCCGCTCTGCGCGGTGCTGGTCGCATCCTTCTTGGCATAGGGCTCGCTCGGCGCGGCCGGCGCCTTGGTCGCGCTCTGCGTGGCGTCGGCCTTCTGGATCGCGTCCGCGCTCAGCGGGGTCGGCGCCCCCTTGGCCTGCGGCAGCGCGCCCTTCTCGTCGCCGGGCAGCACATAGGCCGCCCCTTCCCAGGGACTCTGGAAGTCGAAGGTGCGGAAATCCTGCGCCAGCTGGACCGGCTCGTACACGACGCGCTTGGCCTCTTCCGAATAGCGCAGCTCGACATAGCCCGTCAGCGGGAAGTCCTTGCGCTGCGGATGGCCGCGAAAGCCATAGTCGGTGAGGATACGGCGCAGGTCGGCGTTGCCGCTGAACAGCACGCCGTACATGTCGTAGACCTCCCGCTCGAGCCAGCCCGCGACCGGCCAGATCGCGGTCACCGACGGCACCGGCTTTTCCTCGTCGGTCGCGACATGCACGCGGATGCGGTGGTTGCGCGTCAGCGAGAGCAGGCAATAGACGACCTCGAACCGCTCGGCGCGCTCGGGATAGTCGACGCCGGCGATCTCCATGAGCTGCTGATAGGCAAGCCCCGGGGTATCGCGCAGCACGATCATCGCGTCGTACAGCGCCTCGCGCTTCACGTGGAGCGCGACTTCGCCGACATGCTCGACCGCGTCGATCAGGCTGGCGCCGAGCGCGGCGCGCGCTGCGTCGACGACGCCGTCGTTCGACGCATAGGCGGGAGCGGGCGCCCTCACCGTTCGATGCTCCCGGACCGCCGGATCTTACGCTGCAGCTGCATGATCCCGTACAGCAGGGCCTCCGCGGTCGGCGGGCAGCCGGGGACGTAGATGTCCACGGGCACGATCCGGTCGCAGCCGCGCACGACGCTGTAGCTGTAATGATAATAGCCGCCGCCATTGGCGCACGAGCCCATCGAGATGACGTATTTCGGCTCCGACATCTGGTCGTAGACCTTGCGGAGCGCCGGGGCCATCTTGTTGCACAGCGTGCCGGCGACGATCATCACGTCCGACTGGCGCGGCGAGGCGCGCGGCGCGGCGCCGAAGCGCTCGAGATCGTAGCGCGGCATGTTCACATGGATCATCTCGACCGCGCAGCAAGCGAGGCCGAACGTCATCCACCACAGCGAGCCGGTACGCGCCCACTGGAACAGCTCCTCGGTCGACGTGACGAGGAAGCCCTTGTCGGTCAGTTCACCATTGAGACCGTCGAAGAACCCCTGGTCGGGCGCGATGATCGCGCCGCTACCGGGGTTGCGGTCGAGCTCGACGGGGCCGGAGTGCCCAGCGTTCATGATCATTCCCAATCCAACGCGCCCTTCTTCCAGGCATAGACGAGGCCGAGCGCGAGCTCGGCGATAAAGACCATCATCGAGATCCATGCGGTCCAGCCGAGCGTGAAAACGCTGACTGCCCAGGGATATAGGAACGCCGCTTCGAGATCGAAGATGATGAACAGGATGGCGATGAGATAGAAGCGCACGTCGAACTGGCTGCGCGGATCCTCGAACGCGGGGAAGCCGCATTCATATTCGCTGAGCTTCTCGGGCGTCGGCTTGTGCGAGCCGGTCAGGCGCGACACCGCCATCGGCAGGAACACGAACGTACTCGAAAGCGCGATCGCGACCCCAAGGAACAGCAGGATCGGAAGATAGTGCGACAGGTCAACCAAGGGGCTTCTCGCATGTGCGAACGGAACGGGGCCGCTTTAGGCCGGTGGGCCCAATGGGGCAAGGCGGTGAGGCCGTGAGAATCACTCGCAAAAGGGACGTGCGAGATATGCGGGTGGGGATGCGGGGTCGGGATGCCGGGTCGGCGCGCCACAGACAGGCGTCATCCTGAACTCGTTTCAGGATCCACCGTGCGGCAGGCGCAGGTCTCCGGATCGGGTAACCAGCGCTCGCAACACTGTGGATGCTGAACCGAGTTCAGCATGACGGAGGATTTGGAGGGGCGGCGGCCTGCTTAGCGCAGCGCGCCGGCCACCAGCTTGTGGAGGCGCGAATGGAGCGCGTCGTTGGCCGCCAGGAACTCGTTGCGCTCGATCGCACGGTCGCCGCCGCGGAAGTCGGTGACGAAGCCACCGGCTTCCTTGACCAGCAGCATGCCGGCCGCGACGTCCCACGGCTTCAGGTCCGATTCCCAGAACCCGTCGAACCGCCCGGCAGCGAGCCACGCGAGATCGAGCGCCGCGGCGCCCAGGCGACGGATGCCGGCAACCTCGGGCGCGACCGCGCCAAAGATCCGACTCCACTGCGCGAAGTCGCCATGTCCGAGGAAGGGGATGCCGGTCGCGATCAGCGATTCGGACAGGTCGCGGCGCGACGACACGCGCAGCCGCTGGTCGGTCAGCCACGCGCCGCGGCCCTTCTCGGCCCAGAAGCTCTCGTCGGTCAGCGGCTGGTAGACGAGCGCGGTGGTGATCTCGCGCTTGCCGTTCGGCATCGGCTCCTCGACCGCGATCGAGATGCAGAAATGCGGGATGCCGTGGAGGAAGTTCGAGGTGCCATCCAAAGGATCGACGATAAAGCGCGGCTTGTTCGGATCGCCGAGGATCTCGCCGCGCTCCTCCATCAGGAAGCCCCAGTCGGGGCGCGCATGGACGAGTTCCTCGTACAGCGTCTGCTCGGCACGCTGGTCGGCCTGGCTGACGAAGTCGGCGGGGCCCTTGCGGCTGACCTGCAGCTGCTGGACCTCGTTGAAATCGCGACGCAGACGCGGCGCGGCCTTGCGGGCGGCGCGCTCGATGACGGTCATGATGCCGGAATGGCTGGGCATTGATTATCTCCCCCCTCCCGCTTGCGGGAGGGGTTGGGGGTGGGCTCGCGCTTTCAACCGAAACTGGCGGCGATGGCGCGAGCCCACCCCCCAGCCCCCTCCCGCAAGCGGGAGGGGGAGCAAAGATCAGTCCGCGCGGCGGACGTAGGTCTGTTCGTACACGTCGACGACGATCCGGGTGCCTGCGCCGATATGCGGCGGCACCATCACGCGGACGCCGTTCTCGAGGATCGCGGGCTTGTAGCTCGACGAGGCGGTCTGCCCCTTCACCACGGCATCGGCCTCGACGATCAGCGCCTCGATCGTGTCGGGCAGCTGGACCGAGATCGGGCGTTCTTCCCAGAGCTCCATCACCACGTCCATCCCGTCCTGCAGGAACGCAGCCGCATCGCCCAGGATGTCGGCGTCGAGCGTGATCTGCTCGTAGTTGACCTTGTCCATGAAGGTCAGCGTGTCGCCCTCGCGGAACAGATACTGGAAGTCGACGGTGTCGAGCCGGACCTTCTCGATGCTCTCGGCGGAGCGGAAGCGGACGTTGTTCTTCCGGCCGTCGATCAGGTTCTTCATCTCGACCTGCATGTACGCGCCGCCCTTGCCGGGCTGCGTGTGCTGGATCTTGACCGCACGCCAGATGCCGCCCTCATATTCGAGAATGTTGCCGGGACGAATCTCGACCGCGTTGATCTTCATGACCTATACCTGCTGGAAAGAACGATAGCCGCGCCCTTTAGCCGCCAGCGCCCCTAGCGGCAAGCAGGGGGTACGGGTTGACGTTCTCGCCCTCCCACCAGCGCTGGCCGGGCGCCATTCGCGTGATCCCGAAATGCAAATGGTAGTTGCCCGCCCCCGCATCGCCGGTGTCGCCGACATAGCCGAGTGGGTCGCCGGCCCTGACGACCTGTCCTTCGTGCACGCCCGGCGCATAGGCGGCGAGATGCGCGTAATAATAGGTCGTCGCGCCGTCGATCGACCGGACATAGAGCGTCGTTCCACCCAGGTTGCTCTGGAACAGTTTTTCCACCCGACCCGGCGCGGCGGCGACGACCGAGGCCCCCGCAGGCGCCATGATATCGACCCCGTGATGCCCCCGGGTGCCGTCGCCGCGCGGATCGTTCCAGCTGTCCGCGATCTGGTCGCGGCGGACGCCGACGACGGGCAGCGCGAGCACGCCCTGCGGCACCGCGGCGGGGACGGCGACCGGCGCGGGCCGCCGCCACGGGATCCGCGAACTGCCGCCGCCGAACGACAGCATCGAGGCGAACCCGCCGACGACCACGACGATCAGCGCCAGGATGACCCAGAAGGTCCGCGTCACGGCGCTATTCCTGGAACACCACCGGCGTCCCGGGCTTGACCATCATCGCGAGCCGCGCGGCGTTCCAGTTGGCGAGGCGGACGCAGCCATGGCTCGCGGTCCGTCCGATCAGCTCGGGCACGGGGGTGCCGTGGATGCCGTAATGCGGCTTCGACAGGTCGAGCCAGACGACTCCGACGGGCCCATTCGGGCCGGGCGGCAACATCGCCTTCTTGTCGTCCTTCTTCGCGTCCCAGAACAGCGCCGGATTGTAGTGGAATTTCGGGTTATAGTCGGCGCCGTTGATCTTCCACGTGCCGATCGGCAGCGGGTCGTGCGTGCTGCCCGTCGTCACCTGGAACAGCGCGATCAGCGTGCCGGCATTGTCATAGGCCTTCAGGACCTTTTCCGACTTGTCGACGACGATCTTGTCGGCCTGCGGCTGGTTTGCGTCGACGTTGAGCATGCCGAGCGTGGCAATCCAGTCGGGGCGCAGCTTCGTGTCATAGGCGCGCGACGTCGGCAGCGCGTTGGGTAACACCACCTGCGTACCGGGCTTCAGCACCGTCTGCGGCGAGTTCAGTTCCATCAGCACCTGCGGGGTGGTGTGGAACATCTCCGCGAGCTTCTCCATCGGCGAGCGATAGCCGAGCGCGGGGAGTTCGGCCTGCTTGTCCTCACCCTTCGGGATCACGAAATACGGGCCGGCCAGCGTCCGCGCGTTCAACGTGAGCGTCTTGGTCGCCTCGACCGCGGCATAGGGCTTCAGCGCCGCCGTCGTCGCCTGGTCGAGCTCGCCGGTGACGGGCAAGCCGCGATTCTCCTGGAATCCCTTGATCGCCGCGGTCAGCGTCATGCCCCGCCGCCCGTCGAGCACGCCCGGCGAAAAGCCGAGCTTGTCGAGGATCACCTGGACCTTGAGCACGCCGCGATCGAGCGGCGGGGTCGGCGCTGCCGATACCCCTGCCCCCATGAACGCGAACCCCAGAACCGTTGCCGCTATCGCCTTCATGTCGTGTCCTTGACTGTTACGCTTGCGCATCAACGGTCGGGCAGGCGGTTGTTTCCTCGGGATCAGCCGGCCGAGAGCGACGCCCGGTCGCCGAGCAGATCGGCGAACGCCCTGACCGCCTCGGCCTCGTCGCCGCCCCACACGCCGTGCGACACGGCGAGGAAATCGGCACCGGCCGCGACCAGCGGCGGCGCGTTGGCGATCGTGATCCCGCCGATCGCGACGCACGGGATTTCGAACAGCGTCGACCACCAGGACAGCAGGATCGGCTCGGCGACATGCTCGGTCGCCTTGGTCGTGGTCGGGTGGAAGGCGCCGAACGCGACATAGTCCGCCCCCGCCTCGCCCGCGTCCATCGCAAGATGGCGGCTGGCATGCGCGGTGACGCCGATCTGCGCCTCCGGGCCGAGCTCCGCGCGCGCCTCGCGCGGGTCGCCGTCGTCCTGGCCCAGGTGCACGCCATCGGCACCCAGCCGCTTGGCGAGCGCGATGCTGTCGTTGACGATGAACGCGACGTCGCGGTCGGCGCAGATCCGCTGCAGCGGCTCGGCGAGCGCGGCGGCGGCGTGCTGGTCGACGTCCTTCACGCGGAACTGGAACGCCGCGACCGGGCCGGCATCGAGCGCGCGGGCCAAGCGATCGGGGAAGCCGCCGGTGACGTCGAGCGGCGAGATTATGTAGAGCTGGCACTTCGGCCGGCGCAGGTCGCGCGTGAAGTTGGCGGCGAAATTGGGGTCCAGCGGACCCAGCGGATCGATATCGGTCATGCTGGGCGCCTTAAAGCAATTCGCGGCCCGGATGCACCTGTCTTGTTGGACGTGGCGTGGCGATCAGCTTCCCGCCGGCGCTCCCGCCGCTTCGTCACTTCAGCGAAGGCTGGGGTCTCTCGCGGTGACGTGCCGCGTTTACCACGGGAGATCCCAGCCTTCGCTGGGATGACGGATTTGGGGGCGGGACCATCCGCCGCCCCCACCCGTCGGAGTGGCTTATTCCTCGTTCTTGTAGATCGAGACGATCTTCGCGAGCATCTCGAGCGCTTCGGCGCGCGGGCGCTGGAAGGTGTTGCGGCCGATGATCGAGCCGTTGCCGCCGCCGTCGCGGATGTCGCGCGCGTCCTGATAGACCGCGTCCGACCCCTTGGCCGCACCGCCCGAGAACACCACGATCCGGCGTCCGGCGAAGCTCGACTGGACGACGTGCTTCACGCGGTCGGACTGCTTCGACCAGTCGGTGCCCTCATAGGCCTTCTGCGCATCCTTCTGTTCGACATGCGCGGTCGGCAGCTTGACCTTGATGATGTGCGCGCCGAGCAGCGCCGCCATGTGCGCGGCATAGGCGCCGACGTCGAGCGCGAGCTCTGCGTCCTTCGACAGGTTCGGACCGCGCGGATAGCTCCAGATCACGGTCGCGATGCCGACCGACTTGGCCTCCTCGGACAGCTCGCGGATTTCCTCCATCTGCTCGAAGACGTTGTCGCCGCCCGGATAGATGGTGAAGCCGATCGCGGCGCACCCGAGCCGCAGCGCGTCCGACACGCTGCCGGTCACCGCCTGGTCGATGGTCGTCGCCCAGCTGTTCGAGCTGTTGACCTTGAGGATCGTCGGGATCTGGCCGGCGAAGGTGTCGGCGCCCGCCTCGAGCATGCCGAGCGGCGCGGCATAGGCGCTGAGCCCGGCGTCGATCGCGAGCTGGTAATGGTAATGCGGGTCATAGGCCGGCGGGTTGATCGCAAAGCTGCGCGCCGGGCCGTGCTCGAAGCCCTGGTCGACGGGGAGGATGACCAGCTTGCCGGTGCCGCCGAGATGGCCCTGCATCAGGATGCGGTGCAGGTTCGCCTTCACCGCCGAGCTGGTGGCTTCGTACTTGTCGAGAATGGCCTTTACGGTCGCCGTCATCTTCATTCCTTTGGTCAAGACAGAATTATAAATTCAGCCAGAGCCGCGCGGCGTCGTCGACGCGGGTCATGGTGCCGTCGTCGAGCGACCCGATGACCGTATCGACCGCGACGTCGCGGATCGTGAGGATTTTGTCGAGCAGCACGATCGACGCGTCGCGCAGGTTGTTCCGATCGTCGGGCATGACCGCGATCCGGAAGGCAGACGGCAAGGCGTCAGACGTGATCATGCAAACCGTGATCGACGACGGCCGGTCGAGAAACGCGCTATTCTGCAACACCAGCCAAGGTCGCGGCTTGCCCGCATAGGGCCCCTTCTCGCTCGCAATGATGATATCACCGCGCCGCAAGATCGTCGCTCAGGTCGCGGAACGCCGAACCCAGCAGCGCCTCGATCTCCGGATTGTCGCGCTCGGCGTCGCTGATCGTGCGCCATTCCGCCCGCGCGCGGGCCTCGACATCGTTGCGCAGGACATAGGACCGGATCGCCTCTCGGGCGATCTGACTTTTCGGCCGACGCGTACGCCGGGCGATGGCGTCGAGCGCCAATTCCGTCTCTGCGTCCAGCCGTACACCAAGCATCATTATGTCCTGTTCAACATGTTGAACATAGGATTGTCGGACCTCGCGATCAACGTCGAAGTGCGGCTACACAGGGTAGATCCTTGCCTTCCATCCATTCCAGGAACGCACCGCCCGCGGTCGAGACGAAGGTGAACGCGTCGGCGACGCCTGCGTGATTGAGCGCCGCGACGGTGTCGCCGCCACCGGCGACCGAGACGAGACTGCCGTCCTGCGTCAGTGCAGCGGCGGTGCGGGCCAGTGCGACGGTGGCGGCGTCGAACGGCGGCGTCTCGAACGCGCCGAGCGGGCCGTTCCACACAAGGGTCCGGCAGTTCTTGAGCACGTCGCCGAGCGATTCGACCGCAGCGGGGCCGACATCGAGGATCATCTCGTCGGCAGCGACCTCGTGGACGTTGACGGTACGCGTCGCAGGGTTCGGCTTGAACTCCTTCGCGACGACCACGTCATAGGGGAGATGGACGGTGCAGTTCGCCTTGTCCGCCGCGTCGAGGATCTGCTCGCACACGCTGGCCAGTTCGTGCTCGCACAGGCTCTTGCCGACCGCGACGCCGCGCGCCGCGAGGAAGGTGTTGGCCATGCCGCCGCCGATGATCAGGTGATCGACCTTGCCGACCAGGTGGCGCAGCACGTCGAGCTTGGACGACACCTTCGCGCCGCCGACGACCGCGGCGACGGGATGCTCGGGGGCACCGAGTGCCTTTTCCAGCGCGTCGAGCTCGGCTTCCATCGCACGACCGGCAAAGGCGGGCAGGACGTGGGCAAGGCCCTCGGTCGAGGCATGCGCGCGGTGCGCGGCGGAGAAGGCGTCGTTGACGTAGAGATCGCCGAGCGCGGCGAAACGCGCGACGACGGCGGGATCGTTCTTTTCCTCGCCGCCGAAGAAGCGCGTGTTCTCGAGCACCGCGACGTCGCCCGGCTGCATCATGGCGACCGCGTTGGTCGCGCCCTCCCAGTCGACATAGCGGACCGGGCGGCCGAGCACTTCGCTATAAGGCTTCACCACCTGCGACAGCGAGAAGTCGGGGCTCGGCACGCCCTTGGGGCGACCGAAATGCGCGAGGACGAGGACGATCGCGCCCTTGTCGGCGAGTTCGCCGACCGTAGCGACGGTCGCACGCAGCCGGGTGTCGTCGGTCACCGCGCCGTCCGCCATCGGGACGTTGAGATCCTCGCGGACCAGCACGCGCTTGCCGCGCACCTCGCCGATGTCGTCGAGCGTCTTGAAGGCCTTGGTCATGGTGTCTCGATCCTGATTGCATCGCCGATCGCAATCACGCCACCGGCCAAAACGCGCGAACAGGCCCCGCCCCGCCAATCGGGGGTCAGGGCCGCGAACAATCCCGGCGCCAGCGCCTCCATGCGCTCGCACGGGTCGGTGTGGCGCGTGATCTCGAGCAGCACGTCGCGCCCGATCCGCAGCCGCATGCCGGGAACCTGCGGCAGGTCGAGCCCTTCGACCAGCAGGTTCGCGCGGCGCTCGTACCAGGGCAGGTTGCGGCCAACCTCGGCCATCGCCGCGTCCCAGTCGATCCGCTCGATCAGCGTGACCTGCCGCCGCCCTTTGCCGCCCGGCTTCACCGCGCCGCGATGGTCGCCGTGCAGCCCGCCGGCGATGGTGACCTCGACATGGTCGATGGTCTCCATCGGCGCCTTCGCGCGGGCGTGGCGGGCGATTCCGGTGAGAGTGCCGGTCAAGAGGTCATGCATCCGCGCCCGCTGAGTCCGTCACCCCAGCGCAGGCTGGGGTCTTCCCGTTGGGAAGCGCCGTGGCCCGAACCGGGAGATGCCAGCCTGCGCTGGCATGACGGGATTTGGGCGTGGCGGACAGCTGCCGGCATCGCTCTTAGATGAACTTCGCCATCGCGGTGGCGGTATCGACCATGCGGTTCGAGAAGCCCCATTCGTTGTCGTACCAGCTGAGCACGCGCACCAGCTTGCCGTCGATGACCGCGGTCTCGAGGCTGTCGACGGTCGAGGACTGCGGCGAATGCATCAGGTCGATCGAGACGAGCGGCTCGTCGGTGTAGACGAGGATGCCCTTGAGCGGACCGCTCTCGGCCGCCGCCTTCAACACCGCGTTGACCTCGTCGCGCGTGGTGTCGCGCTTGGGGGTGAAGGTCAGGTCGATCAGCGAGACGTCGGGAACCGGCACGCGGATCGCCGAGCCGTCCAGCTTGCCCTTCAGCTCCGGCAGCACCTCGGCCACTGCGCGGGCGGCACCGGTCGTGGTGGGGATCATGTTCATCGCCGCGGCGCGCGCACGGCGCAGGTCGGGGTGGATCTGGTCGAGGATCTTCTGGTCGTTGGTATAGGCGTGGACCGTGGTCATGAGCCCGCGCTCGATCCCGATCGCGTCGTTCAGCACCTTGGCGACCGGCGCCAGGCAGTTGGTCGTGCACGACGCGTTCGAGACGATGTTGTGCTCGGCGGTCAGCTTGTGGTTGTTGACGCCGTAGACGACGGTCAGGTCGACGCCCTTGCCCGGCGCCGAGATCAGCACCTTCTTGGCGCCCGCATCGATATGCTTCTGGCACGACACGTTGTCGGTGAAGAAGCCGGTGCATTCGAGCACGATGTCGACGCCCAGTTCCTTGTGCGGCAGGTTCGCGGGATCGCGCTCGGCGGTGACGCGGATGCGCTTGCCGTCGACGACCAGGTCGTTGCCCTCGGCCGAGACCTCGCCCGGATAGCGGCCGTGCACGCTGTCGCGGCTGAACAGCCAGGCGTTGGACTTGGCGTCCGCGAGATCGTTGATCGCCACGAGTTCGAGATCGCCCTGCTTCTCGAGCAGCGCGCGCGCGACGAGGCGACCGATGCGTCCGAAGCCGTTGATCGCAACCTTGACCGTCATGTCTCTCTCCTGAAATTTCCGGCGCCACGGCCCCACAGAGTCCGGGTCAGAGTCCGGCGGGCAGGCGCGCAGCCTTTGCGGGGCGGCAGGCCGCCCTGTCAACCGCATGGACCGTTCCGAACGGGCCGAAACCGCCTTGCCGCGGGACGGTTGCGTGCTATCCGGAGGACATGGCAGACACTCCTTCCGCAGTGGATCGCATCGATGGGGCGATCGCCCGTATCGAGGCGGCGATCGATGCGCGCGCGAAAAGCGGCGACGCGCTCGCCCGGCGCCATGCCGCGCTGAAGGCGCGCATGGCCGAAGCGGTTGCGGCGCTCGACGACGTCATAGCCCGCGGGAACCCCGGCTGATGGCGGAGATCATGCTCAACATCGGGGGGCGTAACCACCCGATCGCCTGCGCCGACGGCGACGAGGACCGCGTCCGCCATCTCGGCAAGATGATCGACGAGCGCTGGGCGAATGCGCAGCGCGCCGCCGGCGGCCTCAGCGCCGAGCGCGCGATGCTGTTCGTCGCGCTGATGCTCGCCGACGACCTCGACGAGATCGAACAGCGCCCGCCCGAAGGCGCCGCCGTCAGCGAGACCGCGCTCGCGCGGATCGCCGCCCGTCTCGAAAGCCTGGCCGAAGCCCTTGAGCATAGCCCGCCGAGCGCCTAGATTGGTCGCGGCGGGTTCTGCCCGGTGCGAGCCTTTATTATCCCTGAGGCTATTCATCATCCATAGGGGGCTGTCCCTGTTAGGACCCTGGTCCGAAGCACATGGTCCCCACCTGACGTACCGTGCGTCAGTGGATAACCCGGCATACGGCCATGGTGGGCCCGCCACTTCCACCACCCTGCAGGTCCCCGCGTGACCGACAAGCGCGCCTTGCGGGCCGCGTTGCGCGCCGCGCGCGATGGGTTCGGCAGCCACGCTATCATCGTGCCCGACGCGTTCCTCGCGCGGCTCTCCGCCGGGCTGACGGTCGCCTCCTATGTTCCGGTCGGCAGCGAGGCCGACCCCTCCCCGCTCGCGCGCGCCGCGGTCGATGCCGGCTGCGTCATCGCGCTGCCGCATGTCGTCGAGCCGCGGTTGCCGATGCGCTTCCTCCGCTGGGATACCGAGGCCGCGCTGGCGGCGGGCCCGTACGGGCTCAGCCAGCCCGCCTACGACGCGGCCGAGCTGGAGCCCGACATCATCCTGACGCCGCTCGTCGGGTTCGACCTCGTGGGCAACAGGGTCGGCCAGGGCGCCGGCTATTACGACCGCGCCTTTGCCGCGCATCCGCGCGCCTGGCGCATCGGCGTCGCGCTGTCGGTGCAGCAGGTGCCGACGCTTACCCCCGACCCGTGGGACGTGCCGCTGCACGCCATCGCCACCGAACAGGACTGGATTGTGCCATGACGCCGACTTGGCGCAAACCCGTGGGGATGCTCGGCATCCTGTTGCTGATCGTCGTGTGGTGCGTCGCCATCGCCAGCCTTTCGGGCGTGGTGGGCGGCTGGCACTGGGCGTTCCAGCTGCTCTTCTACCTGTTCACCGGCCTGATCTGGATCGCACCGCTGAAGCCGATGCTGCGCTGGATGGAGGTCGGTAGCTGGCGGTAGCGGACGGCCCTCCCCTTCCGTCATCCTGACGCAAGTCAGGATCCAGAGCCAAGCAGCGTCGCGTCCCGTTACCCTGGATCCTGACGTTCGTCAGGATGACGGGCATACGGAGTAAATCCGCGCAATTTCAACAATATGGAGACCACATCCGCCAACCCTTGTGAAGGGTGGCGCGAGTGACGGGACTCGAACCCGCGACCTCCGGCGTGACAGGCCGGCGCTCTAACCAACTGAGCTACACCCGCTTATGAAGCGTGGTGGCGGGCAACTACGTCGGGAGCTCCGACCCGTCAACCCCCCGTTTCGCGTTGTTCGCTTTTCCCGCGATTTCTTCCGCGCTGCTGGACCAATGTGCCGTGCTCGAACAGGAATCCGGCGATGTCCGGCTTCCCCGCCGCGCCCAGCACGGTCTGCAGGATGATCAGCAGCGGCACGGCGAGCAGCGCGCCCAGCGTGCCCCACACCCAGCCCCAGAAGCTCAGGGAGATCAGGATGAGCAGCGGGCTGATCGTCAGCCGGTGCCCGACCACGAACGGCGTGATCGCGTTCGCCTCGACCAGGTGCAGCCCGTACATCAGCGCCGGCGGCAGCAACGCCATCCAGATATCGGAAAACGTCATCAGTCCGCCCAGCGCGAGCAGGAACGCGCCGATTACCGGGCCGAAATAGGGGATGTAGTTCAGCAGCGCGACGACCCCGCCCCACATCGCCGGATAGGGCATGCCGATCGCCCACAAGGCGGTGCCGGTGACGACGCCGAGGATGACGTTGATGACCGTGATGGTGCCCAGATAGGCCGACACGTCGTCGACGACGTCCTGGATGACCCGCGCGGTCGCCATCGCGCCGTCGAAGCTGGTGCGCCCGGTAATCGTCTGCCGCCGCATACCCGTCCAGCCCGACAGGAAGAAGAATACGATCAGCGTCCCGAACAGGAACTGGACGATTACCGCGGGGGCCGAGGTCGCCGCGACCTCGAGGATCGACCCCGGTGCGGCGACGCCCGCGGTCGCCGGCTGGCGAATCGGCGTCGAGGCGACCTGGCGCAGCGTCCTGTTCACGTATTTCTCGAGGCTCGAATACAGATCGAGCAGCGGCGCGAGGTTGTGCTGGATACGATCGAGCCGCGTCGGCAGCAGCCGGAAGAAATCCGTCGCGGGCACCAGGATCGCGGCGATCGCGATATTCACGGCGATCAGGAAGACCAGGATGCACAGCAGCGACGCGAGCGGCGACGGCAATCCGCGCCGCTCGAGCCATTCGAGCACCGGCACCAGCGCGACCGCGATGACCAGCGCCGTGGTCAGCGGCAGGAAGAACTCGGCCCCTGCCTTCAACGCGAACGGCAGCGCGATCACCAACCCGATCCCTGCGGTCAGCGTCAGCGCGGCGAGCAGCCGGTCGCGCCGCTGGGCGATTCGCAGCGCTTCGGCGGCGCCGACCCCGAACGGGATCCCGAACGCGCCGTCGGCGGCCGGATCGCGGGCCTCGGCGGCGGTCCGTACGCCGCTGTCCTCGTCAGTCATGTCATTGATCCTCCGTCCGCATCCTTCGAGTAAAGGCCAGCGGCATTCAAGCGTCCGCGGTGCTAATCGCGATTGACGGGAGGGGCATGCAGCGCCTGGGTCGGAGCGCCCAGCACGGCGGCCCGCGCGCGGACGCTGGCGGTCAGAAACGGGTTGGCGAGTTGCATGAAGCGCCGCGGCGTGGTGCCGAGGAAGGTGTTCGCATCGCGCAGGAAGTGCGGCATGTCGTGATAGCTCGGATCGATCGCGGTCACGTCGGTGGGATTGCCCGAGACGAACAGCTGCACGAACGAGCGCAGGAAGCGCGCACGCCGCAACAGCAGCTTGGACGGCATGCCGAAATAGCGCTGCGACAGGCGGCGCAGCGTCGAGGCGGTGATGCCGAGCTCGGCGGCGAGCTCGCCGACCTCGCTCATCCCCGGGCGCACCACCAGGCTCATCAGCGCGCGGATCTCGGACTCGTGCGGATCCTGGCGGACGAACAGCGGCAACAGGATCTCGTCGAGCACGGGCCGAAGCGCCGCCCTGTCGGGTGCCGCGGTCAGCGCGGTGATCAGACGGTCGACGACCGACGGGTCGAGCACCGTGTCGAGCGGGACGATGCGATTGTGGTAATCGACCGCGCTGCGCCCCGTCATCGCCGCCCATCCGGCCGCGCTGATGCCGATGCCGACCATCGTGCCGCCATGCGTGGTGACGCTGAACGGACGGCTGGTCGGGCCGATCAGGCTCGCCTGTACCATCGGCGGGAAGGTTCGGCTGCCGATTCGCGGGTGGATCGGCCCGGCGTCGAGCGCGACGCCGAGCATGACCGGGGCGGGCAGGAACCAGTCGATCTGCGGCTCGCGGCTTTCCGCGCTGTAGGCGGTATAGCCAGTGACGAAGACGGCCAGCCGCGGATCGGGCATGTCGTATCGGATCGCCATGCCTTCGGGCATGACGACTGGCGCGGCCATCGGGCCATCGCGCCGTTCGACTTCATCATTCATGTACCGCCGCCACCCCAAACGTCACGCCGCCCCCCGATGGCTAAGCCACCGGCAACACAACTGTTTCTGCGCTAGTCGGCTTTGAGCAACGGTCAACCAAATTAACCTGCCGCAGCGTAACGAAGCGTCCCGAAACTGATCCACCTTGCATGTATCATGCGTCAAAAACAATTATTTACCATAACCGCCATTACCCTGATCAAGCGATCGCCCATGCGCTATCCCCCCGCCAGTTGAACATTGGGTTTGGGATTCGGCTGCACGTACCGCACGAAGCCGTTGCTTTCTGCGCGACCTGTGGCAAGAGATCGGCGAACGTTAGAAACGAGGGTATGGACGCAGGGCCTTGGCATCGAGAACCGGACGTCGACCGGCCGTTCCGCCTCGGAGGACACGCGCCGACACGAAATTCGACCCAACGCCACGCTGACAAAACCCCCGTGCACCGATAGCAGGAGCTCCAAAGATGTCCCCCATCCGCACCGAACGCCATGGCGACGTCCTGGTCATCATTTCGGACAACCCGCCGGTCAACGCGCTGGGCGCGGCGGTTCGCCAGGGCCTCGATTCGGCGATCAGGGACGGCGATGCCGACGCCGAGGTCGCCGCGATGGTGATTCGCTGCGACGGGCGCACCTTCTTCGCAGGGGCCGACATCACCGAATTCGGCAAGCCGATGCAGGAGCCGGGCCTGCCGACTCTCGTCGACCGGATCGAGGCATCGTCCAAGCCGGTGGTGGCCGCGATCCACGGCACCGCACTCGGCGGCGGGTGCGAGGTCGCGCTCAGCTGCCATTATCGCATCGCAGTGCCCAGCGCGAAGGTCGGCACGCCCGAGGTGAAGCTGGGCCTGCTGCCCGGCGCCGGCGGGACGCAGCGGATTCCGCGGATCGCCGGCGTGAAGCTGGCACTGGAGATGACCGCGAAGGGCGACCCGATATCGGCCAAGCGCGCCGCGGACGCCGGATTGATCGACCGGATCGCCGGCGAGGACAGCCTGGAAGCGGACGCGATCGCGTTCGCGCGCGAGGTGGCGGCGGTACGCCCCCTGCCCCGCGCGTCCGAAAAGACCGCGACCGCCGATCCCGATGCGGTCGCTGCGTTCAAGAAGGAGAATGGCCGCCGCTTCCACGGATTCGACGCGCCCAACGCCAACATCGCCTGCGTCGAAAAGGCGGCCGACGGATCGAGCTACGCCGACGGCATCGCGTTCGAGCAGCGCGAGTTCATGCGGCTGATGATGGGCGTGCAGTCCGCGGCGCAGCGTCACATCTTCTTCGCCGAGCGCCAGGCATCGAAGATCGACGGGATCGCCGCCGACACCGCGCTGCGGCCGGTCAAGCGCGTCGGCGTGATCGGTGCGGGCACGATGGGCGGCGGCATCTCGATGAACTTCCTGTCGGCGGGCATCCCCGTGACGATCGTCGAGATGGCGCAGGACGCGCTCGACCGCGGCACCGGCGTGATCCGCAAGAATTACGAGGCATCGGCCGCCAAGGGCCGGTTGAAGCCCGAGCAGGTCGAGGCCGCGATGGGCGCGCTGACCCCCACGCTCGACTTCGATGCGCTGGCCGACTGCGACCTCGTGATCGAGGCGGTGTATGAGGAAATGTCGGTGAAGAAGGACATCTTCACCCGGCTCGATTCGATCTGCAAGCCGGGCGCGATCCTCGCGTCCAACACGTCGTATCTGAACGTCGACGAGATCGCCGCGGTGACGTCGCGTCCGCAGGACGTGGTCGGCATGCACTTCTTCTCGCCCGCCAACGTCATGAAGCTGCTCGAGGTCGTGCGCGGCGCGAAGACCGCCGACGACGTGCTCGCGACCGTGATGGCGCTGGCGAAGACGATCCGGAAGGTCGCGGTCGTGGCCGGCGTCTGCGACGGCTTCATCGGCAACCGCATGCTGATGCCGCGGCAGGTCGAGGCGATGAAGCTGCTGATGGAGGGCGCGACGCCCGAGCAGATCGACCGCGTCCACGTCGCGTTCGGCATGCCGATGGGCCCGTTCCAGATGAGCGACCTCGCGGGCGTCGACATCGGCTGGCACCGCGACCCGAACCGCATCGAGAGCATCCGCGACGCGCTCGCCGCCGAAGGCCGCTGGGGCCAGAAGACCAAGGCGGGCTTCTACGATTACGACGACAAGCGGACCCCCACGCCGTCGCCGCGTGTCGCCGAGATCATCGAATCGTTCCGCGCCAAGGCAGGCAGCACGGTCCGCGAGATCAGCGACGAGGAGATCGTCGAGAAGACGCTCTACACGATGGTCAACGAAGGCGCGCTGATCCTCGAGGAAGGCATGGCCCAGCGGGCGTCCGACATCGATGTGGTGTGGATCTATGGCTATGGCTGGCCGGTCTATCGCGGCGGACCGATGTTCTGGGCGGATACCGAGGGCCTCGCGAAGGTCGTCGCGGGCCTCGAGAAACACGGGTTCGCGGTGGCGACGTCGCTGAAGGACAAGGCGGCCGCCGGGGGCCGGTTCAACTGACGAGGCACTCCCTCTCCCCTCCCCCATTATCGTCACCCCAGCGTAGGCTGGGGTCTTTGTGGGGCAGTTGCCGCGACCCGAACCGGGAGACCCCAGCCTTCGCTGGGGTGACGAAGGGGGGGAAGCCGGGGGACGATCGAACACCATGCCAACGGAGAGTGACATGACCGACCTCGACCAATTCCGCATCGAAACCCGCGCCTGGCTCGCCGAGAACTGCCCGCCGGAAATGCGCGAGCCGCTGCGGTCGGACAAGGACGTGTGCTGGGGCGGGCGCAACTATGTTCCCTCCAGCCCCGCGCAGAAGGACTGGCTCGACCGGATGGCGGCGCGCGGCTGGACCGTGCCCGACTGGCCCACGGCCTATGGCGGCGGCGGGCTGTCGCCGGCCGAGACCAAGATCCTGCGCGAGGAGATGGCGGCGATCAACGCGCGCAATCCGCTCAACTCGTTCGGCATCTCGATGCTCGGGCCGGCGCTGCTGAAATACGGCACCGAAGAGCAGAAGCTCGATCACCTGACCAAGATCGCGAAGGGGCAGATCCGCTGGTGCCAGGGCTATAGCGAGCCCAATGCCGGCTCCGACCTCGCCAGCCTCGCGACGTCGGCCGAGGACAAGGGCGACCATTACCTCATCAACGGCCAGAAGGTGTGGACCTCCTATGCCGACCAGGCCGACTGGATCTTCTGCCTCGTCCGCACCGACAAGACGAGCAAGCAGGGCGGGATCAGCTTCGTGCTGTTCGACATGGCCTCGCCCGGTGTGTCGACCAAGCCGATCCTGCTGATCAGCGGCAATTCGCCGTTCTGCGAGACCTTCTTCGACGACGTCCAGGTGCCCAAGGCGAACCTGGTGCACGAGGAGAACAAGGGCTGGGACGTCGCCAAATATCTGCTCGGGCACGAACGCGAGATGATCTCGGGAATGGGCCTGGCGTCGAGCGGCGGCAATCCGCTGATCGACGGCGCGATCGCGACCGTCGGGCTCAGCGGCGGGCGGCTAGCCGATCCGCTGTTGCGCGCGGGGATCGCGCTGTTCGAGGTGCGAGCGCGCGCGTTCGGGGCGATGTCCGAACGCTTCATCGACGAGCTGAAGGCCGGCCGGGCGCACCCCGCGCAGCCGAGCATGATGAAATATTACGGCACCGAGCTGAACAAGACGCGCCACGAGCTGATGATGAGCGCAGGCGGGTCGGACGCGCTCGAATGGGACAGCGACCGCTCGAACGGCGGCGCGGCGGCGCGATCGTGGCTGCGCACCAAGGCGAATTCGATCGAGGGCGGGACGAGCGAGATCCAGCTCAACATCGTCGCCAAGCGGATCCTCGACCTGCCGAGCTGAGCCAGCCCTTCCCGTCACCCCAGCGAAGGCTGGGGTCTCCCGTTATCGAAGCGCGCCCTCGCGGCGAAAGACCCCAGCCTGCGATGGGGTGACGAAAGAGAAACCGATGCCCCTCTTCCTCAACGACGACCAGACCGCGCTGCAGGACACGATCCGCGACTTCGTCGCCGAGCATGCGCCGGTCAGCCACATGCGCGCCTTGCGCGACGCCGACGATCCCACCGGCTTCTCGCGCGACCTGTGGAAGCAGTTCGCCGAGATGGGCTTTACCGGCATCCTGATCGGCGAGGAGCATGGCGGGCTCGGCATGGGGCATGTCGAGGCGGGGATCGTGCTCGAGGAAATCGGCCGCAACCTGACGCCGTCGCCCTTCCTGACGACGGCCGTCGCCGCGGTCACGGCGCTGACCGGCGGCTATCCCGACCAGGCGCGGACCTGGCTGCCGCGGATCGCCGCCGGCGACGCGCTGTTCGCGCTGGCGCTGGACGGCGGGCCCAAGCACCAGCCGGTCAATGCGTCGCTCCGCGCAGAGCCGTCGGGCAACGGCTTCCGCCTGAACGGGCGCAAGCAGTTCGTCGTGCACGGCCATGTCGCCGACATGCTGATCGTATCGGCGGTCACCGGCGGGCGCCCCGGCGAGGAGGCGCATTTCATGTCGCTGTTCCTCGTGTCGCCGCAGACGCAGGGCGTCTCGGTCGAGCCGGTCCGGATGGTCGATGCGGGGCTGGCCTCCACGATCACCTTCGACGATGTCGAGGTCGCGGGCGACGCGCTGCTGTGCCAAGTCAACCAGGGGCTCGACCTGCTCGGCACGCTCAATCGCGCGGGCGGCGTGGGCGCTGCGGCGGAGTTGCTAGGCGTCGGCGGCGCGGCGGCCGACATGACGCTCTCCTATCTCAAGCAGCGCAAGCAGTTCGGCACCATTATCGGCAGCTACCAAGCGCTGCAGCACCGCGCCGCGCACCTCTATTCGGAAATGGAGGTCGCGCGCGCCGCGGTGCTGAAGGCGCAACAGCTGCTCGATGCGAACAGCCCGCAGGCCGACGACGCGGTGTCGGTCGCCAAGGCGATGACGTCGCTGGCGACGACGCTCAGCGTCCAGGAGGGCGTTCAGATGCACGGCGGCATCGGCATGACCGACGAATACGATATCGGCTTCTACATGAAGCGCGCGCGCGTGCTGGCCGAGACGTTCGGCGATGCGAACTTCCATGCCGACAAGCTGGCACTGACGGCGGGGTACTGAAGCCAAACCCGCCGCCCCGATTGTCTCCGCCCCCATCCCTCCATCGTCACCCCAGCGAAGGCTGGGGTCTCTCCGTGGCGGGTGCCGTGGCCCGAACCGGGAGATCCCAGCCTTCGCTGGGATGACGTAGGTGGCGATGCACGGTCAAACTGCCTAAGTGATCCCCGTCTCACTGCGGAAAGCCCATCTTGACCGACCTCACCTCAGCCGCCCTCGCGCAAAAGCTCGTCGACCTGCTCGATGTCGAGGAGATCGACACCGATCTCTATCGTGGCGCGCGGCTGCCCGGCGGGGTCGGCCGCGTGTTCGGCGGACAGGTGATCGCGCAGGCGCTGCAGGCCGCGCAGCGCTCCACCGACGCGCCCAAGATCGCACACTCGCTCCACGCCTATTTCATGCGGCCGGGCGACGAGCAGCATCCCATCCTGTTCCGCGTGGTGCGCGATTTCGACGGGCGCAGCTTTGCGACGCGGCGGGTGATCGCGATGCAGAAGGGCAAGCCGATCCTTAACATGGCCTGTTCGCTGCAGACGCCCGAGGACGGCTTCACGCACCAGGATGCGATGCCCGACGTGCCGCCGCCCGAGGACCTGCAATCCGACCACGACCTGCGCGCGGCGTCCGCGGACCAGATTCCCGAGGCGTTCCGTGCGGCGTTCGAGCGCCAGCGCACGATCGAGATTCGCTCGGTCGAGCCGCGCAACTGGGTGTCGCCCGCGATCGGGGCGCCGCGCCAGGAAAGCTGGTTCCGGATCGTCGCGCCGATCGGCGACGACCCGGCGATGCACCGTGCGATCCTGGCCTATGCGTCGGACATGCTGCTGCTCGGCACCGCGACGCTGCCGCACGGCGTCAACTGGATCACGCCGGGGTTCCAGACCGCCAGCCTCGACCACGCGCTGTGGCTGCACGAGGATTTCCGCGCCGACGACTGGTTGCTCTATGCGTGCGATAGCCCCTGGGCGGGACATGCACGCGGCTTCAACCGGGGCAAGATCTTCTCGCGCGACGGGCGGCTGGTGGCGAGCGTGGCGCAGGAAGGATTGATCCGCCTGCGCGATTGATCCCGGCGGACCAACGACTTACCTGTACGATCACATCATGCGCACGCGGCGCGCGATCGACTATCCGGAGCTCCCATTGCAGCGACTTCTCTATATCAGCACCGCACGCACACCCCTGACGCAAGCCGAGATCGACGACATCCTGCGCACGTCGCGGCGCAACAACGCTGCAGTCGCGGTCACCGGCCTGCTGGTCGTCGGCGGACGCCGGTTCATGCAGGCGCTGGAAGGGCCGACCGAGGCCGTCGAGCGCGTCTATCAGCGGATCTGCGCCGATCCGCGGCACTTCGCGGTGGTGATGCTGGCCCGCGAGACGATCGAGCGGCGCCGGTTCGACGACTGGGCGATGGGCTATCGCGCCGGCGCCGACCCCAGCGGCACCGAACTGCCCGAAGTGATCCGCTCGCTCACCGCGACGATCGAGGACCCCACGCTGCGCGCCTATTTCACGAGCTTCGGCGACCTGCACGCCAAGAGCTGAAGATGAAATCCGTTCGTCCTGAATAGCGACCGAGTAAGCGAAGCCGTATCGAGGGCGCGCATCGAAGGACAGCGTGTCGCGCGGAACCCATGCTTCGATACGAGCCCGCGATACGCTCCAGGAGAGGCTACTCGGTCTCTACTCAGCACGAACGGCAAGATCCTTCAGACGGCGGTCTTGCCGTAATCCTGTCGCGTCACCGGGTGGCTCGACGACAGCCCGCCATCGACCGCGAGTGCCTGGCCGTTGACGTAGCTCGCATCGTCGGAGGCGAGGAACAGCGCGACCTTCGCCAGCTCGTCCGGCTGCGCGCCGCGGTGGAGGGGATTGAGGCGGCCGAGTCGGTCCATCTTGTCCGCACTCCGGGCATAATCGAAGGTCGGCTTGGTCATGCCGGTCTCCGTCAGCCCCGGGCAGAGCGCGTTGACGCGGACGTTCGAGCCCGACAGCTGCTGCGCAGCGACTGCGGCGAGGTTGATGACGCCGGCCTTCGACGCGGAATAGGCGGGAGACCCGGCGCCGGAGCGCAACCCGGCGACGCTCGCGGTCAGGACGATCGCCCCCTTCCCACGCTTCGCGATCTCCGGCGCGCCGTGCTTGATCGCGAGATAGGGCCCGACGAGGTTGATCCGCAGCACCTCGGTGATCAGCGCGACATCGGTGTCGAAGATATTGGCCATGCCGCCCGAGATGCCGGCATTGGCGAACAGGATGTCGAGCCCGCCGAACCGGTCGCAGGCGAGCGCGACGGTGCGGACCACGTCGTCCTCGACGCCAGCGTCCATGCGAGTCGCGACCGCGGTGCCACCTGCGTCCGTGATCATCCGCGCGGTGTCGTCGGCGCCCTCGGTCACGTCGGCGACGACGACCCTGCCCCCTTCGGCCGCGAACAGGGTCGCCGCGGCACGGCCGATGCCCGAGCCGGCGCCGGTGACGATGATCGACTGGTCGGTGAAGCGCATGGGTGGGGTCTCCTTCTACTCGTCACACCAGCGAAGGCTGGGGTCTTTGTGGGGCGGGCGTTGTGGCCCGAACCGGGAGATCCCAGCCTTCGCTGGGATGACGGGAGAAGATAAAATCATGCCCCCGCCCGCTCCGCGAAATGCCAGCTTGCCTCCGCCAGCCGGTACACCCCCGCCGCCGACGCCTCGGCCTGCGCGCTCGACGCGGTCCCCTCGACGATCCGCTTCTTGATGCCCTGGACGATGCCGGTCAGGCGGAAGAGGTTGTAGCTGAAATACCAGTCGAGGTCGGGCACCCCGTCGCGGCCGGTCGCGGCGCAGTAGCGCGCGGTCATCGCCTCGATCGTCGGGATGCCGCTGTCGCCGCCGGCGACGCCGAGCAGCCCCGACCGGCCCTCGGGCGGGGTCACCCAGCTCATCAGGAAATAGGAGAAATCGGCGAGCGGATCGCCGAGCGTCGACAATTCCCAGTCGAGCACCGCGATGACCCTGGGTTCCGCGGGCGCGAAGATCATGTTGTCGATGCGGTAGTCGCCATGGACGATCGAGGTGCGCGTCTGCGGCGGGATGGTGCGCGGCAGCCATTCGATCAGGCGCTCGACCGCGGGCATCGTCTCGGTCTCGCTGGCGCGGTACTGCTTGGTCCAGCGCGCGACCTGGCGTTCGAAGTAGTTGCCGGGCTTGCCGTAATCGCCGAGCCCGGCCGCCTCGTAATCGGCATTATGGAGCGCGGCGAGCGTGTCGCACATCGCCTCGTACAGCGCGGTGCGCTCCGCCGGGGCATAGTCGGGGAGCGTGCCGTTCCACAGGTTGCGACCGTCGGCGAGGCCCATCACGTAGAACATCGACCCGATGACGCTCTCGTCGGTGCACAGCCCGTACGGCTTCGCGACCGGGAAACCGGTCGGGTACAGCCCCGCGATCAGGCGATATTCGCGGTCGACCGCGTGAGCGGACGGGAGAAGCGGGCCGAACGGCTTGCGCCGCAGGACATAGGCGCCCGACGGGCTGTCGATGCGGTAGGTCGGGTTGGACTGGCCGCCCGCGAACTTGGCATAGGTCAGCGGGCCGGTGAACCCGGGGACGTTCGCGCTCATCCAGGCGGTGAGGGTGTCGACGTCGAGCCGGTCGCGGCCTTCGGCGGGGA
Organism: Sphingomonas ginsenosidivorax; assembly: GCF_007995065.1. Taxonomy (NCBI): domain Bacteria; kingdom Pseudomonadati; phylum Pseudomonadota; class Alphaproteobacteria; order Sphingomonadales; family Sphingomonadaceae; genus Sphingomonas; species Sphingomonas ginsenosidivorax. The sequence continues at coordinate 2,634,850 of NZ_VOQR01000001.1, forward strand.
TGGTGTTGGGTTGCGTGTCGGTCATCGAACCACTCTCGATTTCATCAGGATGACGCAGAAGGACGTCCTCCCCATTCGTCATCCCAGCGAAGGCTGGGATCTCCCGGTTCGGGCCCCGGCACCCGCCCCGGGGAGACCCCAGCCTTCGCTGGGGTGACGAGCAGGGCTGGGGTGACGAGGGGGCGCTGGGATGACGAGAGGGCGCCCCCCGGTGACGGGGTGACGGGCGGGCCGCTCGGGCGCGCGTCAGCGGGTCGTACCAGTCGCGGCCAGGTCGCCATATTTCCCGAACTCCGCCCGCGCGATCGCGCGGTTGTGGACCTCGTCCGGGCCGTCCGCGAAGCGCAGCGTCCTCAGCGCCGCCCAGTCGTGCGCGAGCGTGAAGTCACCCGACACGCCGCCGCCGCCATGCGCCTGGATCGCGTCGTCGAGGATGCGCAACGCCATGTTGGGTGCGGCGACCTTGATCATCGAGATTTCCATCTGCGCCGCCTTGTTGCCCGCGCGGTCCATCATGTCGGCTGCCTTGAGGCAGAGCAGCCGGGTCATCTCGATGTCGATCCGCGCGGTGGCGATGCGCTCCTCCCAGACCGAGAAGTCGGCGATCCGCTTGCCGAACGCGACGCGCGTCAGCAGGCGCTTCGCCATCGCCTCGATACCCGTCTCGGCGACGCCGATCGTGCGCATGCAATGATGGATGCGGCCCGGCCCCAGCCGCCCCTGCGCGATCTCGAACCCCCGGCCCTCGCCGAGCAGCACGTTCTCGACCGGCACGCGGACATTCTCCAGCACGACCTCGCCGTGGCCGTGCGGCGCATGGTCATAGCCATAGACGCTCAGCATCCGCTTGATCGTCACGCCGGGCGTGTCCATCGGCACCAGGATCATGCTCTGCTGCTGGTGGCGCGAGCCTTCGAAACTCGTCTTGCCCATCACGATGGCGATTCTGCAGCGCGGGTCGCCGACGCCGCTCGACCACCATTTCGTGCCGTTGATCACATAGTCGTCGCCGTCGCGGACCATCGACGTCTCGATATTGGTCGCATCCGACGACGCGACCGCCGGCTCGGTCATCAGGAAGGCGGAGCGGACCTCGCCGCGCATCAGCGGCCCCAGCCACGCTTCCTTCTGGTCGCGCGTGCCATAGCGGTGGAACACCTCCATGTTGCCGGTGTCGGGCGCCGAGCAGTTGAAGCATTCGCTCGCCCAGCCGACCTTGCCCATTTCCTCGGCACATAACGCATATTCGAGATTGGTCAGCTGCGTGCCTTCGAACACGAAGCTGTCGTCGACATGCCGCTGGCCCGAATGCGGCGGCATGAAGAAATTCCACAGCCCCGCAGCCTTGGCCTTTTCCTTCACCTCCTCGATGACCGGCAGCACCTTCCAGCGCTCGCCCTCATGCGCCTGCGCGTCATAGTCCGCCTGCCGCGGACGGATCTCGGCGTCGACGAACGCCTTTACGCGATCCCGGAAATAGCTTTCGCGTTCGCTGAGCGTGAAGTCCATCGGTTCCTCCGTCGGGCCCCTTCGCGGGCCTCGTCGACAGACCGGGTAGACCATACCGCGTTTTCGGTAAAGCATCGCGCGGCCGAACGAACCGTGCATTTTCCAGACCCCGCGACGGGCTGCAGAAAAACACTGTATCTTCAAAACCAAGCTGGTAGGGTGCGCGGATGCAGGGTTCGGCGACGGCAAAAGAAGACGGCGAGCAGGGTACGAAGCGGTTCCGGGCGAAACGCGACGCGATCCTGGCGGCTGCGGCCGAGGCGATCAACGAACAGAGCGCCAAGGGCATGACGTTCGCCGACGTCGCGCGCCGGGTAGGGCTGAACACCACCAGCGTCACCTATTATTTCAAGCGCAAGGAAGACCTGGCCGCCGCGGCGTTCGAGCACACGCTGGACTCGCTGCTGGGCATGCTCGACTCGGCGCTGGAGGAATCGACCCCGGAGGCGCGGGTCCGCTGCTACGTCGCGCTCAACATGGCGCGGCTGGCGCGGATCGAGCGCGGCGAGGAAAAGGCGTTCGCGGTGCTGTCGGACCTGCGCGCGACCGAGGAGCCGCTGCGCGGACGGCTGATGGCCGGCTGGCGCGAGGTGTTCCGGCGGACCCGCCTGCTCTGGGGCGCGACCAAGACGCGCGCGCAGACCGACCTCAACAGCGCGCGCGCGCATGTGCTGCTCGAAAACACCTTCTGGCTGCCTATCTGGCTGACGCGGTACGAGCCCGATCAATATGACCGGGTCGAGGCGCGGCTGATGGACGTGTTCGCGCACGGCCTTGCCGGCAAGGGCGTGGACTGGACCCCGGCGCTGCTAGATCTCGATCATGACGAGGCCGAGCCGGGTCGTGCGGCGTTCCTGCTCGCGGCGACGCGGCTGATCAACGAGCTCGGCTATCGCGGCGCCAGCGTCCAGAAGATCGCGTCCGAACTGAACGTGACCAAGGGCAGCTTCTACCATCATCTCGACGCCAAGGACGACCTGGTCCTGGCCTGCTACCGGCGCAGCTTCGACACGATCGCGCAGGCCCAGGCGCTGAGCGACGCCAAGGGCGGGACGCACTGGCACCGGCTGTCGAGCGCGGTCGCGACGTTGCTCGACGTGCAGTTTGCCGAGCGAAGTCCCTTGCTACGCACGACCGCGCTCAGCGGCCTGCCCGCCGGCGAGCGCAACGCGATGGTCGAGCGGTCGAACCGCATCGCGCGGCGCTATGCGGGCACGATCATGGACGGCATCGCCGAGGCGTCGATCCGGCCGGTCGACGCGCTGATCGCGGCACAGATGCTGATGGCACTGCAGAATGCGGCGTTCGACATGCGGAAATGGGCGGGCACGATGCCGCGCGAGCGAGCGATCGCGATGTACGCGTCGACACTGTTCCACGGGCTGTTCGACGACCGGATGACGGGGTAGCGGGGCCTAGCGCGACATCTCCGACCCTTCCGTCACCCTGAACTCGTTTCAGGGTCCACGGTGCCGCAGGCCTTAGCGATCGTGGCTCGGTGGATGCTGAAACGAGTTCAGCATGACGGTGCCTTTTCGCTCCCCAATCGGGAAAGGGAGAGCGCCAAGAGCGGTTACGGGTGAGGCCAGCACAGCCTCACCCGCTCGCCTCAGCGCGCCCGCGGACCGCCGAACGGCAGCGGTGGGGTCGGGCGGCGATCGCGGCGCGGCAGCTGCGCTTGGTACGCGTGGCCGCAATGGTCGACGCAATAGGGGAAGCCGGGGTTCACCTTCTCGCCGCAGAAGTGGAAATCGGGCTCGCCGGGATGGCCGAGCGGCCATTTGCAGATGCGGTCGTTGAGCTCGAGCAGGCTGGTCTTGCCTGCCATCTCGGCCGACGGCTTGGCCGGGACCAGACGACGCGGCGGTGCGGGCGTGCTCGGCGGCTGCTGCTCGCCGGGGGCCTGGCGCAGGAAGCCACCGGGGCCGACCGACCGCATGATCGGCTGCGGCGGGCGCGGAGTCGCGACCACGGGGGCAGCGACCGCGTCGTCCTCGTCTTCGTCCTCATCGTCCTCCACCGACTCGGCGACGGGCGGCGCGACCGGTGCGGCCTTGACCGGCGCAGGCGCAGGCGCCGCGACGACGGGCGCCACGACCGGCTCGGGCGCAACTTCGATCGGCTCGACCGTCGGTTCGGCGGCGGCAGGCTCGACCGCGGCGGCGGCGATCTTCGCGTCGGGATCGTTCGGCTTCACCGGCGACGGGCGCGCCTGCAGCTCCAGGCGGTGCGCCTTGCCGATCACGGCGTTGCGGCTGACGCCGCCCAGCGCTTCGGCGATCTGGCTTGCGGTCTGCCCCGCTTCCCACATGGTCTTGAGCGTGTCGATTCGCTCGTCGGTCCAGGACATAGTCGTTCCTTGTGTTCAGCCGGGTTGCGGGCGGCAGCGGCAGCGATTACCCGCAACCCCCATGAGCAGCCAGCCCCCAATCGGTGAAATCCATCCAGCAATCAGGTCCGCCCCGGGTGTCCCGGTGATCCGGAACGTGAACTGGGGCGGCCTTGCAACCCTCTATATCAAGGAGGTGCGCCGGTTCTTCAAGGTCCAGCTCCAGACGGTATGGGCGCCGGCGATGACGACGCTGCTTTTCCTGATCGTCTTCACGATCGCGACGGGGGCGAAAAGCCCGGTCCATGTCGGCGGCACGATCATCCCGTTCGCCGATTTCATCGCGCCCGGGCTGATCATCAGCCAGGGGATGATGGGCCCCGCCTTCGCCAATGCGAGCTTCTCGCTGCTGGTCGGCAAGATCCAGGGTACGATCGTCGACTATCTGCAGCCGCCGCTGTCGTCGGCCGAGCTGCTCGCCGCCTTGGTCGGTGGTGCAGTCACGCGCGCGCTGATCGTCGGCACGGTCGTCTGGGCGGCGATGGCGCTGTATCCCGGCGTGCACGTCACGCCGCACGCGCCGCTCGCGATCCTGTGGTTCGGGTTGCTCGGCGCGGTGTTCCTCGCGCTGCTCGGCGTGCTGACTTCGATCTGGGCGGAGAAGTTCGACCATGCCGCCGCGGTCACCAATTTCGTCATCGCGCCGCTGTCGCTGCTGTCGGGCACGTTCTACTCGGTCGACCGGCTGGCGCCCGCATTCCGCGCGTTCAGCCATGCCAACCCGTTCTTCTACATCATCTCGGGCTTCCGCTACGGGTTCCTCGGCGTCGCCGATTCGCCGGTGATGCTGGGCGGCGTGGTGATCCTGGTGATCGACGTCGTACTGGCGGGCGCCTGCTACGCGCTGCTGCGGAGCGGCTGGAAACTCAAGAATTGATCGCGCGGCTGGTTGCGCTGCTCCTCGCTCTCCTGCCGATCGCGGCAGCAGCGCAGGCGCCAGGCGTGACGGCCGACCCGATCCTGCTCCGCCGCGCCGACGCGCTGGTCGGCATCCTCGCGACCGGCGGGGACTATGACCGCTATTTCGCCGAAAGCTTCCGCACCAAGGTCCCGCGCGAGCAGCTGGCGACGCTCGCCGGGCAGCTCAGGGCCGCGCTCGGCGCGCCGCAGACGGTCGAGTCGCTCAAGGCGACCACCGCCTGGTCCGCCGACCTGGTCATCGGCTATGAACGCGGCACCGCGGCCGTGACGCTCGCGCTCGACCCCGCCGCGCCGCATCTCGCGACCGGGTTGCTGGTCACCGGCACCGGCATGCGCGACGACACCCTCGACAAGGTGACCGCCGCGTTCCGCGCGCTGCCGGGCGCCAGCGGATTCGGGCTCTATGCGCTGGGCGAGGCCGCGCCGACGCCGATCGCAGGCTACCGCGCCGACGCCGCCGCGCCGATCGGATCGGCGTTCAAGCTGTGGGTGCTCGACGAGACGGCGCGGCAGGTCGCGGCAGGCACGCGGCACTGGGCCGAGGTCGTGCCGCTCGGCACGCGGTCGTTGCCCTCGGGCGTCCTGCAGGGGTGGCCCGCGGGGACGCCGGTGACGCTGCAGACGCTGGCGACGATGATGGTCTCGATCAGTGACAACACCGCGACCGATACGCTGATGGCGGTGCTGGGCCGCGCCGCGATCGATGCGCGCGCGGTAGCGAACGGCGGCAGCGCGCCGGTACTGACCACGCGCGAGGCGTTCGCGGTGAAGAGCGATCCGGCGCTCACCACTGCCTGGACCGCCGCGACACCCCCTGCCCGGCGTGCGCTGCTCGAGTCGCGCAAGGCCGAGATCGCCGCGGCGCCGCTCGACGCCAGCGTGTTCGGCGGCAAGCCGGTCGCGATCGACAGCGTCGAATGGTTCGCGAGCCCGCTGGCGATGGCGGGCGTCCTCGACCGGTTGCGCAAGGCAGACAATCCGGTCCGTGCAATCCTCGGCGTCAACGCCGGGGTCGATAGCGCGACCGCGGGGCGGTTCCGCTATATCGGCTACAAGGGCGGGTCCGAGCCCGGCGTGATCGCGCTGAACTTCGTCGTGCAGGCCAGGGACGGCCGCTGGTACGCCGCGACGGGCAACTGGCACCGCGCGGACGACCAGGTCAGCGAGCTGCGCTTTTCGGGGCTGATGACCCGGCTGCTGGCGCTCGTGGCGGCGCGGTAGCGTCCCCCGTCATGCTGAACTCGTTTGAGTATGGCGCGGTAGCGTCCCACGTCATGCTGAACTTGTTTTAGCATCTACCGCGCCACTGGCGATATCGCCCCGGGATGAGTGGACCCTGAAACAAGTTCAGGGTGACGGCGTAAGGGCCCTGCCCGCCACCGCGTCCAGCTTTTCCACCAAAGCCGGATCCCGCGCCCCCGGCGCGGTGATCAGCGCCGCATCGAGGCACGTATCGATCGGCGACGCTGCCCTCTCCGCAGGCAACGACCGGAGTAGGTGCATCACCATCGCCCGCGCCTTGGCCGCATTCGCGCCGAGCTGCGCGATCACCTGCGCGACATCGACGCCGGCCTCGTCCTCGCGCCAGCTGTCATAGTCGGTGACCATCCCGACCAGCGCGTAGGGCAGCTCCGCCTCGCGCGCGAGCTTGGCCTCGGGCATCGCGGTCATGCCGATCACGTCGCAGCCCCATTGCCGGTAGAGCCGGCTTTCCGCACGGCTCGAGAATTGCGGGCCCTCCATCGCCAGATAAGTGCCGCCGTCGTTGACGTCCGCGCCGGCCGCCCGCGCGGCCTCGACCGCCAGCGCCGACAGTCGCGGGCAGACTGGATCCGCCATCGAGACATGCGCGACGAGGCCGGTGCCGAAGAAGCTCGACGGCCGCCCCCTGGTGCGATCGATGAACTGGTCCACCACCGTGAAGCTGCCGGGCGGGCGATCCTCGGCGAGCGAACCCACCGACGACACCGCGAGCACGTCGGTGACCCCAAGCCGCTTCAACGCGTCGATATTGGCGCGTGCGTTGAGTTCGGACGGCGCAATCCGGTGCCCGCGCCCGTGACGCGGCAGGAACGCGACGCCGACATGCCCGACGCGGCCGGTGAAGATCGCGTCGGAGGGCGCACCCCACGGCGTCTCCACCGTCTGCCAGCGGCCATCCTCGATCCCGTCGACCGCGTAGAGCCCCGAGCCGCCGATGATCCCGATCGTCCAGCTCATTCGGCGTGCGCCCGCGGCCGGGCATAGGCGAAGTAGATCAGCAGCCCGAGCACGTTCCACGCCGCGAAATACACTTGCGTCTTCGATGGCAGGCTGACGAACAGGTACAGGCAACCGAGGATACCGATCGTGCCCACCAGCGTCGCGGCGGGCGTCCGGAAGCTCCGCACCGCGTCGGGCGCCCGGCGACGCATCACCAGCATGCACGCGCAGACCGCGACGAACGCCGCGAGCGTCCCCGCATTGGCGAGCGCGGCGATCTCTGCGAGCGGCAGCAGCCCGGCGATCACCGCGACGATCGCGGCGGTGATCCAGGTGATCCGCACGGGCGCGCCGCGCTTCGACACGGTCGCCAGGCTGGCGGGCAGCAATCCGTCGCGCGCCATGGTGAAGAAGATCCGGCTCTGCCCGAACAGGAAGGCGAGCAGAACCGTCGGCAGCGCGATCACCGCGGAGGCGCCGAGGAACGTCGCGAACCCCGGCCGCCCGATCTCGCGCAGGATCAGCGCGAGCGGCTCGGCCGAGCTCGCGAACCGCGTGTAGGACAGCGCGCCGACCGCGGCGACCGCGACCAGGATGTAGATCGCGATGCACGCGACCATCGACCCGACGATCCCGATCGCGAGGTCGCGCGCGGGGTTCTTGGTCTCCTCCGCCGCGGTCGAGATTGCGTCGAAGCCGTAAAAGGCGAAGAAGATGATCGCCGCCGCCGCCATCACCCCGCGCTCGGCCCCGTCAGGCGCGACCGCCTTCGGGAAGCCGTAGGGCATGAACGGGTGCAGGTTCGCCGCGTCGAAATAGTGGAGCGCGATGAACACGAACACGGCGAGCGCGATCATCTTGACTGCGACCAGCACCGCGTTGAGCGTCGCGCTCTCGCGCGTCCCGAACGACAGCAGTCCGGCGACGACCGCGATGATCGCGATCGCAGGCACGTTGAGGATGCCGCCGAGTTCGGGGCTCTTCACCAGCGCCTCAGGGAAGCCGACTGCGCCGAGCAGTGGGGCTGCATAGCCCGACCAGCCGACCGCGACGGTCGACACGACCAGCGAATATTCGAGGATCAGGCTCCATCCGATCACCCAGGCGATGATCTCGCCGAGCACGACATAGCTGTAGGTATAGGCACTGCCCGACGCGGGGATCATCGTCGCCATCTCGGCATAGGCGAGCGCGGCACAGGCGCAGATCCCGCCGGCGATGACGAAGGAGAGGATGACCGCCGGGCCGGCGAGCCCCGCGCCGACGCCGATGAGGGTGAGGATGCCGGTCCCGACGATCCCGCCGACGCCCATCGCGACGAGGTGCGGCCACGACAGCGTACGCGCGAGCTGCTGGCCCGCTGGCTGCGCGGTGACGATCTTCTTGCGGAACAGGCTGGCCATCATTTCCCCTTTACTGGGGGCGTGAGTGGCACAGGACGGGACGGCCGGGCAATGGTCCCTACATCGTCATCCCGGGCTTGTCCCGGGATCCAGGGTTACGAACGGCAGCGTTCGTGGCTCTGGATGCCGGGACGAGCCCGGCATGACGGAAAGATCAGACTGTGAAGCTCTCCCCGCACCCGCACGCGCCCTTGGCGTTGGGGTTGGCGAACACGAAGCCCGCGGTAAAATCGTCCTCGACCCAGTCCATCGTCGACCCGATCAGGTACAGGATCGACCCGCCATCGACGAACAGCGTGCCCCCGGGGGTCTCGATCCGCTCGTCGAACGGCTTCGCATCGGTGACGTAATCGACCGAATAGGCGAGCCCCGAACAGCCGCGGCGCGGCGTCGACAGCTTGACGCCGATCGCGTCGGCCGGCGCGCGCGCCATCAGGTCCGCAATGCGCGCGTGCGCGGTAGCAGTCAGGTTCAGCGCCGCGGGGCGTTCGCGAAGTGTGGTCGCCATCATCTTCCTCCTTCTTCCCCCTCCCGCATGCGGGAGGGGCCGGGGGTGGGCTCCCGGCCAGCCACTCGAACTGCGATAAGTGGGGATAGCGCGAGCCCACCCCAGTATCGGATGAACAGCGCCCCGCGCTGTTCAGGTCATGCCGGGGGCATGACCGATCCGATACTCCCCTCCCGCAAGCGGGCGGGGGCTTTTTGGTCACAGCATGCCCAACTCGAGCTTCGCCTCGTCGGACATCTTTTGCGGATCCCAGGCGGGGTCCCACACCAGATTGACCTCGGCGACGCCGACGCCCGGCACTGCGCCGACGCGCATCTCGACTTCCATCGGCATCGATTCGGCGACCGGGCAGTTGGGCGTGGTCAGCGTCATCGTGACCACCGCGTGCCCGTCCTCGGTGACCTCGACGCCGTAGATCAGCCCGAGGTCGTAGATGTTCACCGGGATCTCGGGATCGTAGATCTCCTTCAGCGCCTCGATGATGCCGTCGTAGACCACGCCGCCGGGTTCGCCCACGGCATCGGCCTGCGGCTTCTGCGCGAGGAAGCCTTCGAGATAGTCGCGCTTGCGCTCGGCGTTGGAGTCCGTCTCCAACACGACGCGCGCCTTGGGCGGTGCCTCGACCGCGTCCACTTCCTCGATGCGAAATCCGTCGCTCATCCGAAAATCCCTAACCAAAAATTCGCGTTACTCGCTCGATACCGCGTACCAGCGCCTCGACGTCCGCCGGGCCGTTATACACGCCGAAGCTCGCGCGCGCGGTGGCGTCGACGCCCAGCGACTCCATCAGCGGCTGTGCGCAGTGATGGCCGGCGCGGATCGCGACCCGCTCCTCGTCCAATATGGTGCCGATGTCGTGGGGATGAACCCCCTCGATCGTGAAGGAGACGATCCCCGCCGAGTCCGCCGGGCCGTACAGCCGCACCGAATTGATCCCAGACAATGCCTCCCGCGTGGCTGTCACCAGCGCGGTCTCGTGCGCGTGGATCGCGCCCAGCCCGATGCTCTCGACATAGTTGATCCCCGCCGCGAGCCCCAGCGCACCGACGATATGCGGCGTCCCGGCCTCGAACCGCCCCGGCGGCGGCGCGTACGTCGTCCGCTTGAACGAAACCTTGTCGATCATCGACCCGCCACCCTGATAGGGCGGCATCGCCTCGAGCAGGTCGGGCCGTGCCCACAGCACGCCGATGCCGGTCGGGCCGTAAAGCTTGTGCCCCGAAAAGACGTAGAAGTCGCACCCGATCGCTGCCACGTCGACCGCGATCCGCGGCACCGACTGGCAGCCATCGATCAGGATCTTCGCGCCGACCGCATGCGCGATCTCGGTCGCGCGGCGGGCGTCGAGCACCGAGCCGAGCACGTTCGAAACATGCGCCAGCGCGACCAGCTTGTGCGCCGGCGTGATGATCCGCTCCATCGCGTCGAGGTCGATGCGGTGGTCGTCGGTGAGCGGCAGCACGTCGATCGCGACGCCGATCCGCTCGGCGACCATCTGCCACGGCACGATATTCGAATGATGCTCGAGCATTGACAGCAGGATGCGGTCGCCGGCCTTCAGCTGCGTGCCCGCCCAGCATTGCGCAACGAGGTTGATCGCCTCGGTGGCGCCGCGGACGAAGACGATCTCGTTCTCGGACCCCGCGCCGATGAAGCGCGCGACGGTGCGGCGCGCGGCCTCATAGGCGAGCGTCATGTCGGCGGAGCGCTGGTACACGCCGCGGTGCACGGTCGCGTAGGTGGTGTCGTAGGCGCGGGTGATCGCGTCGATGACGGGCTGCGGCTTCTGCGCGGTCGCGGCGGTGTCGAGATAGGCCCAGCCGTCGGGAATCGCTGGGAAATCCGCGACGCGGTCGAGCGGGCGGGTGGCGGTCAAGATGCTCATCTCGCGTCACCCTGAACTTGGTTCAGGGTCCACCGACCCACGAACGCTACCGTCTGCGACACGGTGGATGCTGAACCAAGTTCAGCATGACGGAAGGTGCGTGTCACAACGCCGTCTCCAGCCACGCATCCGCGTCCGCGACGAACGCATCGCGCACGGTCTCATTCCCGATCCGGTCGAGCGCATCGCCCACGAACGCCCGCGTCAGCAGTGCTTGCGCGCGCGCCTTCGGGATCCCGCGGCTTTGCATGTAGAACAGCGCCTTAGCATCCAACTCGCCGACCGTCGCACCGTGCGCGCACTTCACGTCGTCGGCGAAGATCTCGAGCTCGGGCTTGAGGTTCACCGTCGCGGTCCGCTGCAACAGCAGACCGCGCAAGCTCTGCTCGCCATCGGTTTTCTGCGCATGCCGTGCGACCTCGACCGCCGCCGCCAGGCTGACGGTCGACCGGTCGGCCGCCACCGCGCGCCACAATTGGTGGCTCTGCCCGTTGAGCGCGTCGTGGCGCAGCCGCACCGCGCATTCCTTGTTCTCGTCGCCGCGGGTCAGCAGCGCGCCGCCGAGCTCGGCATAGCCGTCGTCGCCATTGACGCTCACCGCGCCATCGATCCGCGCGCCCGCGCCGCCGAGCGCGAGGAACGTCGCGATCAGGCTCGCGCCCGCGTGAAGCGCGACTTCCTCGCGCAGCGACACGAAGCCGTCGACCTGCAGGATCCGCACCGCGCGCATCAGCCGCGCCGCCTTGCCGAGCGTGATCCGCGCGAGCCGGTTGCTCCAGCCGCTGCCGACATAGGTCTCGACGACCTGCGCGACCGCGTCGTCGGCAAGGGATATCTCGCACGGCAGCTGGTTCGCACCACCGGTCGCGACATGCACGACCTGCACCGGGTCCGCCGCGGCATCGGCGTCGAGCTTCAGCGCCCAGCCCTTGCCGCCCGCCTTGCGCCCGAGCACGTGGTCGCCGCCTTCGATATGCGCGAGCGTCGCGCGCTGCAGGTCGCTGCGGCTATCGTCAAGCACGCCGTCGACGAACACCAGCCGCGCGCCGGGCAGATCGAGGAAATGGTCTAAGCCATCGGCTGCCGTCTTCGGCAGCTGCGTCGCCGCGACGAGCGTGGGCAGATCCGCCCAGCGCCAGGATTCCTCGCGGGTCGAGGGAAGGTCGAGCAAGTCGCTCACAGCCCGTCACCCTGAACTTGATTCAGGGTCCAACCCTCCACGAACGCAAGCGCTTGAGGCGCCGTGGATGCTGAAACGATTTCAGCATGACGATGAGATACGCTCACGCTGCGATTCCCACATAACCCTCGGACTCCAGCTGCTTGGCGAGCTCCGCCCCGCCGCTGCGCACGATCCGGCCGTCGGCCAGGACGTGGACGAAATCGGGCTCCACATAATCGAGCAGCCGCTGGTAATGCGTGATCAGCAGCACCGCCTTGTCGGGCGCGCGCATGATGCGGTTGATGCCGTCGCCGACGACGCGCAGCGCGTCGATGTCGAGGCCGGAATCGGTCTCGTCGAGGATCGCGAACTTCGGGTTGACGATGCCCATCTGCACCATCTCGTTGCGCTTCTTCTCGCCGCCCGAAAAGCCGACGTTCACCGGCCGCTTGAGCATGTCGTAGTCCATGCCGAGCAGGTCCGCCTGCCCGCGCGCGAGCTTTAGGAACTCGCCGCCAGACAAGGCCTTCTCGTCCCGCGTCGCGCGCTGGGCGTTCAAGGCCTCGCGCAGGAACTGGACGTTCGACACGCCGGGAATCTCGACTGGATACTGGAAACCGAGGAACACCCCCGCCGCGGCGCGCTCATGCGCCTCGAGCTCGAGCAGGTCGACACCGTCGAACGTCACCGAACCCGCCGTGACCTCGTAGCCGGGCCGCCCGCCGAGCACATAGCCCAGCGTCGACTTGCCCGCGCCGTTCGGCCCCATGATCGCGTGCACTTCGCCCGCGTTGACGGTGAGCGACAGGCCCTTAAGGATTTCCTTGCCGTCGATCTCGGCGTGGAGGTTTTCAATTTTCAGCATTTCAGTTCTCTTCACGATCCGCGTCATTGTCATGTTCGTCACCCTGAACTCGTTTCAGGGTCCACCTGGCCCCGGGCGCTGTCGCCCGACGATCGGTGGATGCTGAACCGAGTTCAGCATGACGGGGGGCGGGGTTTGTCACCCCACCGAGCCTTCGAGCGAAATCCCCAGCAGCTTCTGCGCCTCGACCGCGAACTCCATCGGGAGCTGCTGCAGCACCTCGCGCGCGAAGCCGTTGACGATCAGCGCGACCGCCGCCTCTTGGTCCAGGCCGCGCGACATCGCGTAGAACAGCTGGTCCTCGGAGATCTTCGACGTCGTCGCCTCATGCTCGATCTGCGCGGACGGGTTGCGGACCTCGATATACGGCACGGTATGTGCGCCGCACTGGTCGCCGAGCAGCAGGCTGTCGCACTGGGTGAAGTTGCGCACGCCCTCCGCGGTCGGCGCGACGCGCACCAAACCTCGGTAGGTGTTGTCCGAGCGCCCCGCCGAAATCCCCTTCGATACGATCGTCGAGCGCGTGTTCTTACCGAGGTGGATCATCTTCGTGCCGGTATCGGCCTGCTGGCGATTGTTCGTCACCGCGACCGAATAGAATTCGCCGACCGAGCCATCGCCCGCGAGCACGCACGACGGATATTTCCACGTGATCGCGCTGCCGGTCTCGACCTGCGTCCAGCTGACCTTCGAGTTCTTGCCCTGGCACAGTGCGCGCTTGGTGACGAAATTGTAGATCCCGCCGACGCCGTTCTCGTCGCCCGGATACCAGTTCTGCACCGTCGAGTACTTGATCTCGGCATCGTCGAGCGCGACCAGTTCGACGACCGCTGCGTGCAGCTGGTTCTCGTCGCGCATCGGCGCGGTGCAGCCTTCAAGATAGGAGACGTACGCCCCCTTGTCGGCGACGATCAGCGTGCGTTCGAACTGCCCGGTGTTCTCGGCATTGATCCGAAAATAGGTCGACAGCTCCATCGGGCAGCGGACGCCTTCAGGGATGTAGACGAACGTGCCGTCGGAGAAGACCGCGGAGTTCAGCGTCGCGAAGTAGTTGTCACGCTGCGGCACGACCTTGCCGAGCCACTTCCGCACGAGGTCGGGATATTCCTTGATCGCCTCTGAGATCGACCGGAAGATCACGCCCGCAGCTTCGAGCTCCTTGCGGAACGTCGTCGCGACCGAGACGCTGTCGAACACCGCGTCGACCGCGACGCGGCGCTTCGGGTTGCCATCGGCGTCGAGCGGATCCTCGACCACGCCGGCGAGCATCTTCTGCTCGCCGATCGGGATGCCGAGCTTCTCGTAGACGCGCAGGATCTCAGGATCGACCTCGTCGAGGCTGCCAAGCTTCGGCTTCGCCTTGGGCTCCGCGTAATAATAGGCGTCCTGGTAATCGATCGGGGGCACGTTGAGCTTGGCCCAGTCGGGCGCCTCCATCGTCTGCCACAACGCGAACGCCTTCAGCCGCCAGTCAAGCATCCACTGCGGCTCGCCCTTCTTCGCGGAGATGAAGCGCACGGTGTCTTCGCTCAGCCCCTTGGGCGCGAATTCCTGTTCGATGTCCGAGGAGAAACCCCACTCGTACGTCTTGTTCGCGGCCGCATAGGCCTCTGCGTTGCGGGTAGCCATTATACTGTTTCTCTCGTTCCCCGGCGGAGGCCGGGGTCCAGGTGGGACGGTTGCAGTAACGGGGTGCCGGGCTCAGCCAAGTCGCGAGCCCCATCCGGGCCCCGGCCTTCGCCGGGGTGGGTGGAAAGCGATGCGAGGCTCACGTTCGCCAACGCACCGCGGACGGCGCCGTTGACGATGTTCCAGTGCGGCTTCACCTTGCACGTCTGGTCGATGCAGCAATCCTGCGTCGCGCCGTCGACGCATGCGGTCAGCGCGATCGGACCCTCGACCGCCTCGATGATGTCGGCCAGGCTGATCGAGGATGGCGGCCGCGACAGGCGGAACCCGCCACCGGTACCCCGCGCGCTTTCCAGCAGGCCGGCCGCGGACAGCCGGCTGACGAGCTTCTGCGCGGTGGGGAGCGGCACGCCGGTCTCCTCGCTCAGCAACGTTGCGTTCAGCCGCGCCACCCCGCCGCAATGACGCGCGGCTGCGCTCATCATCACGACGGCGTAATCGGCTAGGCTGGAGAGGCGCATGGTTTCCAATCGGAACGAATTCGTCCGATTGCAAATGGTGCGCGCCACGGGGTACGTCAACCCGATTTGGCTGCGAACGACTCGCAAGCCCAGCGCTTGACACTCCCCTCCCTGGAAGGGAGGGGTCGGGGGTGGGTCGCTCTCGTGGGAACGCGGCGCCAGCCCCATACCAACCCACCCCCAGCCCCTCCCTTCCAGGGAGGGGAGCGAGATCGCCATGGCCTTCTACCACCCCCTGCTCTTCCGCCTCGACGCCGAACGTGCGCATGGCCTGACGATTGCGGCGCTCGGCGCCTGGGCGAAGGCGGGAGCGCCCGCCGCCCCTGCCGTTCCGCGCCTGCCGATCACCGTGGCAGGTGTCGACTTCGCCAACCCGCTGGGGCTCGCCGCGGGCGTCGACAAGGACGGGCGCGCGATCGACGGATTCTTCGGATTGGGCTTCGGCAGCGTCGAGATCGGCACGCTCACCCCCCTGCCCCAGCCCGGCAACCCCCGCCCACGCATCTTCCGGTTGGTCGAGGACCGCGCGATCATCAACCGCCTGGGGTTCAACAATGGCGGGCTCGACGGCGCCCTGCCGCGCGCGAAGGCAGCAGCGCGCAAGGGCGTGCTCGGCATCAACGTCGGCGCCAACAAGGATGCGAGCGACCGGATCGCCGATTACGTCCACGGCATCACCCACGCAGCCCCGCTCGCCGACTACATCACGATCAACATCAGCTCCCCCAACACGCCGGGCCTGCGCGACCTGCAGCACGGTGCCGCGCTGCGCCACCTGCTTACGGCGTGCACCGCGGCGAAGGGGGCCACGCCGATTTTCCTCAAGGTCGCGCCCGATCTCGACCCCGCCGCGATCGACGACATCGCGCGTGCGGCGATGGACGCGCGGATCGACGCGCTGATCGTCAGCAACACGACGATCAGCCGCCCGGGCCTGCGCTCGGCCAATGCCCAGGAGACGGGCGGCCTGTCGGGCGCACCGCTCGCGCCGCTCGCCCGGGCGCGGCTCGCCGATTTCCGGACCGCGACGGGGGCGGCGATCCCGCTGATATCGGTCGGCGGGATCGACAGCGGCGCAGAGGCCTATGCCCGCATCCGTGCAGGCGCGAGCCTGGTCCAGCTCTATTCGGCGCTGGTCTACGAAGGCCCCGGCCTGCCCGCGCGCATCCTTCGCGATCTCTCGGCGCTGCTCGCGCGCGATGGTTTTGCAACCGTCGCGGCCGCGGTCGGGGTCGACTGAACGCCTTCCCGTCATCCTGACGAAAGTCAGGACCCAGAGCCACGAACGCCGCCGCCCGTAACCCTGGATCCCGGGCCGCGCCCGGGATGACGGTACGGCGGGGTCATTGGCGGGCGTAATGGGTTGCCTCGCCCTCGAACCCCGTTAGGTTCGGTTTCGATGAAGACTCTCCTAGCGTTCGCTCTCCTGCTCCCCGTCGCCGCCCAGGCGCGGGAACCTGCCGCAGCTCCTTCCAGGACCACTTCGAATGCCCAGGGCATGGTCAGCGCCGCCGACCCGCGCGCCGCGGCGGCGGGCGTCGAGATGCTCCGCGCCGGCGGCACCGCGACCGACGCCGCGATCGCGACGATGCTCGCGCTCAACGTCGTCGAGCCGCAGAGCTCGGGGATCGGCGGCGGCGGCTTCTGGCTGTCGCAAGGCGTGAACGGCGCGCTCGGCACGATCGACTTCCGCGAGAAGGCGCCCGCCGCTGCCGACGAGCGCTGGTTCTACGCGCCCGACGGCACGCCGCTGAGCCACCAGGACGCGGTCCCGGGCGGCCGCAGCGTCGGCGTCCCCGGATCGCTGCGCGGCATGGCGCTCGCGCACCGCAGCGGCGGCAAGCTCCCCTGGGCGACGCTGTTCCTGCCCGCGATCCGCCTCGCCCGCGACGGCTTCAAGGTCTCGCCGCGGCTCGGCAACGGCATGGCGCGCTATGGCGGGCACATCACGCCCGAGACGCGCGCGCTGTTCTCCGCGCCCGACGGCAGCCCGCTTCCGATCGGCGCCACCGTCAGGAACCCGGCCCAGGCCGCCCTGCTCGAGCGCATCGCCAAGCGCGGCCCCGACAGCTTCTATGTCGGCCCCGAGGCGCAGAAGATCGTCGCGACCGTCAACGGCGCCGCGCGCAACCCGTCGAAGATGACGCTCGGCGACCTCGCGACCTACGATGCAAAGCCGCGCGCGCCGGTCTGCGTCAAATACCGCGTCTACCGCGTCTGCGGGATGGGCCCGCCCTCGTCGGGCGGCCTCGCCGTGCTGATGATCCTCAAGCAGCTCGAGCGCTTCGACATGGCCAAGCTCGGCAAGGACAGCGCGCAGGCCTGGCACCTGTTCGCCGAATCCTCGCGGCTCACCTATGCCGACCGCGACCTGTATGTCGGCGATCCGGATCACGTCTCGGTGCCGGTCAAGGGCATGCTCGACCCCGGCTATCTCGCATCGCGCTCCGCGCTGATCTCGCCTGCGACCACCATGGCCAGCGTCACCGCGGGCACGCCCCCCGGCGCACCGAAGCGCCAGCGCGCGCCGGTCAGTGAGGTCGCCGGCACCACGAGTCTCTCGGTCGTCGACGCACGCGGCAACGTCGTCCAGGTGACCACCACGGTGGAAGGCTATTTCGGTTCGGGCCTGACCGTCGACGGCACCGTGCTCAACAACCAGCTGACCGATTTCGACATCGTCCCCGACAAGGACGGCTATGTCGTCGCCAACCGCGTCGAGGGCGGCAAGCGGCCGCGCAGCTCGATGGCGCCGACGATCGTCTACGGCCCCGACGGCAAGGTCCGGCTCGCGGTCGGTGCGGCGGGCGGGTCGACGATCATCGCGCAGGTCGCCAAGGCGATCATCGGCGTGGTCGACTGGAAGCTGCCCGCGCAGGATGCGATCGCGATGGGCCTGCTCTATGCACCCGGCCATGTCGCCGCGGCGGAGAAGGGCACCGAGCGCGAGGCGATGGTGCCGGCACTGCGCGCACTCGGCGAGACCGTGCAGGTGTCGGCGCTGGGCCTGAAGGCCAATGCGATCGAACGCGTCGGCAACCGCTGGGTCGGCGGCGCCGATCCACGCAGCGAAGGCGTCGCGATGGCGCAGGACGGCAGCGTTGCACCGATCCAGCGCTTCGGCGCATTGCAGCGCGCACCCGAATAAAGACAGACGACGTCCGTACAGGGCGCGTGGAGGAGAGACGATGGCCCGCCAACTCGAATATTTCCCGAACCTCGTGGCGATGTTCTTCGCGCGGGCCCGCGAACGGGGCGACGCGCCGTTCCTGTGGACCAAGACGAGCGGCAGCTGGGTCGCGACCAGCTGGGCCGAGGCGGCGCATCAGGTCGCGAGCCTTGCCGCCGGTCTGAAGGCGTGCGGGCTGAACCGCGGCGACCGGGTGATGCTGGTCAGCGAGAACCGCCCGGAATGGGCGATCTCCGACCTTGCGATCATGGCCGCGGGCTGCGTCACGGTCCCCGCCTATGTCACCAACACCGAGCGCGACCACGCGCACGTCATCGAGAATTCGGGCGCCTGCGCGATCATCGTCTCGACCGCCAAGCTCGCCAAGACGCTGCTGCCCGCCGTCCTCAAATCGAACCAGGCGCAGACCGTGATCGGGATCGACGTGATGCGCGTGTCGCCGGCCAGCATCGACTTCCACGACTGGCGCACGCTGATCGGTGCCAACCCGACCGCGCCCGACGTCGCCGCGGCGGCCGCCGACTTCACCCGCGACGACCTCGCCTGCATCATCTACACCAGCGGTACCGGCGGCGCGCCGCGCGGCGTGATGCAGCATCACGGCGCGATCCTCCACAATTGCGCCGGGTGCGCGAGCGTGATCTCGGAGGATTTCGGCTGGGACGACGAGGTGTTCCTTTCGTTCCTCCCGCTCAGCCATGCCTATGAACATACCGGCGGGCAGCATTTCCCGATCAGCCTCGGCGGCCAGATCTATTATGCCGAAGGCCTCGACAAGCTCGCCGCCAATATCGAGGAGACGCGGCCGACGATCATGTTCGTCGTCCCTCGCCTGTTCGAGGTCCTGCGCACACGCATCTCGAAGACGATCGAGAAACAGGGCGGTGCGTCGGCGTATCTGCTGCGGCAGGCGCTCGATATCGGCGCGAAGCGGTACAAAGGCCGGCTGCGGCTGGTCGACCGCCCGATGCAGGCCGCGGTCGCGACGCTGTTCAAGCCCAAGATCGCCAAGAAGTTCGGCGGCCGGATGAAGGCGATGATCTCGGGCGGCGCGCCGCTCAACCCCGAGGTCGGGCTGTTCTTCGAATCGCTGGGGCTCACCTTCCTCCAGGGCTATGGCCAGACCGAGGCCGCGCCGGTGATCTCGTGCAACCGCCCGAGCGTCGGCATCCGGATGGATTCGGTCGGCCCGGCGCTCGCCAACACCGAGGTGCGGATCGCCGAGGATGGCGAGATCCTGGTGAAGGGCGAGCTCGTCATGCATGGCTACTGGCGCAACGAGGCGGAGACCGCGCGCGTGCTGCAGGACGGCTGGCTGCACACCGGCGACATCGGCGAGATCGACGAGAAGGGCCGGATTCGCATCACCGACCGCAAGAAGGACCTGATCATCAACGACAAGGGCGAGAACGTCGCGCCCCAGAAGGTCGAGGGGATGCTGACGCTGCAGCCCGAGATCGTCCAGGCGATGATCGCCGGCGACCGCCGCCCCTACATGGTCGCGCTGATCGTGCCCGACCCCGAATGGACGCAGGAATGGTGCGCCGCCAACGGCGACGCCTGCAGCTTCGCGCGCCTCGCCGAGAACAGTGAATACCGCACCGCAATCGGCGCCGCGATCGAGCGGGTGAACAAGGACCTGACCGTGACCGAACGGATCCGCCGCTTCGTGCTGGCCGACGCGCCGTTCGGGATCGAGAACGAACAGCTGACGCCGAGTCTCAAGATCCGGCGGCATGTGATCCGGCAGGTGTACGGAGAGCGGCTGGACGCATTGTACAAGGGGTAGACGCCCTTCTTGCGCACCCGGCTTTCCATTCCCCTTCGTCACCCCAGCGAAGGCTGGGGTCTCTCGGTTCGGGGCAGCCGGCCCAACACAAGCGAAAGATGCCAGCCTACGTTGGCATGACGAGTGGGGCGCGCGGGAAAGGTCGTCCGCCCAAGCCACCCGTCACCCCAGCGTAGGCTGGGGTCTCCCGGTTCGGGGCGACCGGCCCGATACGAAGGAGAGATGCCAGCCTGCGCTGGCATGACGGGCGGGGGTGATGTGGTCACGCCGTCCTACGCCAGCGTATCGTACAAATCCCGCCATTCCGGATTGAGCTCCTCGATCAGCCGGATTTTCCACGCCCGGTTCCACGCCTTCAGAGCCTTCTCGCGCCAGATCGCCGCCTGAATCGTCTCGTGCGCCTCGGCGAACACCAGCATCCTGATCCCGTAGCGCCGGCAGAACGCGGAGCCTTCGTCGCGGCGATGCTGGTCGACCCGTGCAGCCAGGTGGTTGGTGACGCCGATGTAGAGCAGGCCGTGCGGCTTGCTCGCCATGATATAGGTCCAGCCGCCGTGCACCATGCGGGGAAGCTATCGTGCTGCAACGGGAGATGCCAGCCTACGCTGGCATGACGGTTCAACACCCCGTCACCCCAGCGCAGGCTGGGGTCTCCCAAGACGGCGCGCGACGCCGCCCCGCTACCCCTACTTCTTCGGCACCGCCGCCGGTACCACCGCCATCGTCCAGTCCTTGTCCGGCCGCAGCCACTTGGCCGCGGTCGCCTGCAGGTCCGCCGGCGTCGTCGCGATCAGGTCGCTGGCGATCCGCTGCGTCGCGTCGAAGCGCTTGGGATCATAGGTCGCGCCGCCCAGCTGCTGCAGCCAGAACGGGCTCGCGGTCGAGGCGCGCATGATATACTGGCCCATCGGCTTGCGGATGCGGTCGAGCTCGTCCGCCGGGATCGGCTGCGACGCCAGTTCGGCGGCGATCTTGCGCGCGATCTCGAAGAAGAAGCCGACCTTGTCCGGCGCGATCTGGCCGATCGCGATCAGCCGTCCGCCGGTCGTCATCCCCACCGGCCACTGGCTCGCCACGTTGGGGCTGTAGCTCGCGCCCGCCGCCTGGCGCAGTCGCTCGAACAGCCGGTCGCTGAACACCCGAGCCAACAGGTCGAGCCGGCGGCTCTCGGCGATCTGGTCGATGCCGCCTGCGGTCGGCCAGGCGATCACCGCCGCCGCCTGGTTTTCGGGGCCGGTATGCGTGCGCATCACCGGCGCCGCGTTGTGCGCGGGGAAGCCGACCGGGGCCGAGATCAGCGGCGTCGCGGCGCGCGGCTTCATGGCGCCGAAGCTCTTCGCCACAGCCGCGACCGCGTCCTCGCTCTTGATGTCGCCGAACACCGACACCTCGATCGGACCGGTCTTGAGCAGCGGTTCCCAGAAGGCGCGGAAGTCCTTGGCGTTCAGCGCTTCGACCGTCGCCTTGGACGGCGTGCTCCAGCGCGGATCGCCCGCGCGCAGCAACCCTTCGAGATCGCGCGACAGCACGCCGTCGGGCGACGAGTCATAGCCGGCGAACCCGGCGAGCGCGGCCGCCCGCGCGCGCGCCACCGGTGCCGGATCCCAGCCAGGCACCGCGAGCTTCGCCGCCATCAGCCGCAGCTGGTCGGCGTAATCCTTCGGCGAGGTCATCCCCGCGAGCACGAACGCGTCGTCGTCGATGTCGAAATCGAGCCCCATCCGCCGTCCTGCGGTCAGCTGATCGAGATCGCCCTGGTCGAGCTTGCCGATGCCGCCCGCGACCAGCGCGAGGTCGGCCGCCCAGGCCGGCGTCTGCCGGTTCGACGGCAGCGCGGAATAACCGCCGCCGAACCGCACGCGGACATAGACGCGGCCGGTCTCGCCCTCGTTGGGGAACAGCAGCAACCGGGTGCCGTTCGCGAACTGCACCTGTTCCATCCCGAACTGCGGGATCGGGGTGCGCGACGCGACCGCTCCGGGCTTGCCGAGCGCCGGCAGCTTCGAGAAGTCGACCGAGGCCTGGGCGCGCCGCTTGCCGGCCAGCCCCTTTACATCGACGCTGAGCGCGGTCGCGAGCTTGGCCGCGGCGCCGTCGTCGGGGACGCGGGTGTTGACCAGCGCGCGCGTCACGCCCTCCTCGAAGATTCGCTTGGTCGAGGCGAGCAAGGTCGCCGGGGTGAACATCCCCTTCGCCTTCGCGCTCGTCAACACCTCGTACGAGGTCTGCGGGGACGCCACCGTCTCGCGGATGTCGAGCGCGCCGACCATGTCGTCGGCCTGTTTCGACCCGGCCTCGACGCGCGCGGTCTCGACGGACGTGCGCATGATCGTGTCGAAATCGGCATATTCGCGGTCGACTTCGGCTTGGCTCGGCGCGGTCGTCTCGGCGTCGGCGATCACCGCGCGGACGTCCTTCAACGCCGCCGCCCAGTCGTCGCCGATCGGCACGATGTTGACGCTCGTCAGGTTCGCCGAGCGCGACACGTCGTCGATCGAGACGCTCGCCTGCAGGAAGCTGCCCCCGGCACGCGCGCGTGTCTCGAGCCGCCGGCTGATCAGCCGCGTCGCCAGCGTGTCGACCAGTCGCTCCTGGTTCATCTTGACGGTGTCGTCCTTGTATTCCCACGGGCGGACGACGGCCATCGTCACCACCGCGGGGATCGCCGCCTCCGCGATCGTCCCCGAGGTCGGGGCCTTGGGATCGGGCTTGCCAAAATCGGGCGCGGGGACCTTGGGACCGATGCCCTTCCAGTTCGCGAAATTCTTGACGATCAGCCGCCCGAACAGCGCCGGGTCCATGTCGCCCGAGATGATCACGACGGCGTTTTCGGGGCGGTACCAGCGGTCGTGGAACGCCTTCACGCTGGCGCCGGTCGCGGCCTGCAGCGTCGAGATGTTGCCGATCGGCGAACGGTCGGCGAGTCGCTGCCCGGTGAACAGCGTCTTGCGGATCGCGTCGCCATAGCGGACCTGGGGTCCGGGCTGCTCGCGCTGCTCGGCGAGCACCACCGGGCGCTCGGCGGCGACCGCGGCGTCGGTGATCACCGGCTGTTCCATCATCCCCGACATGATCTTCAGGCTCTCGTCGAGCCCGGTTTCGGTCGCGGACGGCAGGTCGAGCTTGAACGTCGTCGCGGTCGGCGTGGTCTGGGCGTTGGTGTCCGACCCGAAGGTCGCGCCGAACCGCTGCCACACCCGCTTGGCCTCGCCGTCGGGGACGTAGAGCGAGCCGCGGAACGACAGATGTTCGATGAAATGCGCATAGCCGCGCTCGTCGTCGGTCTCGTTGAGCGACCCCGCGTCGATCCGCACGCGCACCGACACCTGGCCGGGGGGCACGCCGTTCTTGCGCACCGCGAAGCGCAGGCCGTTGGGCAGCGTGCCGAACTTCCAGTCCGCATCGCGTGTCAGGTCGCTGCCCTTGTAGAGCCAGGCGGTCGTGTCGATGCCCGCCAGCTCGGGCAGCGTCGGCGCTTCCTTCGCGGCGGCGGCAGGCGCCGATGCCGGCGCGGGAGCGGCGGGCGCCGGCGCCGGCGCGGGGGCGAGCTGCGTGCCGGATTGCCCGCCCGATTGCCCGATGGCGGGGATCGCCAGGCCTAGCAGGAGGGGGAACAGCAGCGGAGCGCCGAGCGCGCGGGGGAAAGACACCATGCGCCGCTGTGTAGCGGGCGCGCGGTCGAACCGCCAGCGTTGCGGGCTCGCGTCCGACGCGCCTGCCTTCGCCACCGCCGCTGCCCTACCCCTTTCCCTTTCCCTTCTTCCCCCCTGCCTTTTCCCGTCACCCCAGCGAAGGCTGGGGTCTCCCGGTTCGGGTCGCGGCACCTGCCCCACAGAGACCCCAGCCTTCGCTGGGGTGACGGAAGTGAGGGGGGGCGACGGACCAAGGCGACGGACGGGGCGACGGGCGGGGCGGCGGGCGGCGGGCGGCGGCGGGCGGCGGGGGCGGCGGAGGGGGGCGACGGACAGCGAGTCTTCCGAAGACATCGCCCCCCGTTGCCCTCCGGAAAGAAACCGTTTCCCCTTCCGCGCTTGATCCGCCCGCGCGCCCGCGCCACATGACCGTCATGCTGATCGAAACAGAATCCACCCCGAACCCGCAGACGCTGAAGTTCCTGCCCGGACGCACCGTCATGGAGTCGGGGACGCGCGACTTCGCGACCCCCGAAGAGGCCGAGGCGAGTTCGCTCGCCGATGCGATCTTCGGGCTGGGCGACGTCACCGGCGTGTTCTTCGGCCGCGACTTCGTCTCGGTCACCGCAGCGCCCGGCGTGGCCTGGTCGGACCTCAAGCCTGACATCCTCGCGATCCTGCTCGATCATTTCTCCGCCGGCATGCCGCTGTTCCGGCCTGCAACCGCCGGCTTCTCGGTGCCGAGCGACGAACCCGTGCTCTCCGACGACCCGGCCGATGCCGACATCGTCGCGCAGATCCGCGAACTGATCGACACGCGCGTCCGCCCCGCGGTCGCCAATGACGGCGGCGACATCGTCTATCGCGGCTTCGACAAGGGCAAGGTGTTCCTGCAGCTCCAGGGCGCGTGCGCCGGCTGCCCGTCGTCGAGCGCGACGCTCAAGAACGGCATCGAGCAGCTGCTGAAATACTATGTCCCCGAAGTCACCGAAGTGAGAGCCGTCTGATGCTTGACGATACCGCACTGGACACCGTCTTCCGCACCGCTCGCAGCTATAATGGCTATACCGACCAGCCCGTCGCCGAGTCCGAGCTGCACGCGATCTGGGACCTGATGAAATGGGGCCCCACCTCGGCGAACCAGCTGCCCGCGCGGCTCGTCTGGGTGACCACCGATGCCGCCAAGCAGAAGCTCGCCGAGGCGTGCAGCGCGCAGAACAAGCCGAAGATTCTCAGCGCGCCGGTGTCGGTGATCATCGGCATGGACACCAATTTCCACGAGCATCTGCCCGAGCTGTTCCCGCACACCGACGCCAAGGCCTGGTTCGACGGCAATGCCGAACTCCGCGCGGCGTCGGCGTTCCGCAACTCGACGCTGCAGGGCGCGTATTTCATCATCGCGGCACGGATGCTCGGGCTAGACACCGGTCCGATGTCGGGGTTCGACGCAGGCGTGGTCGACGCCGCGTTCTTCCACGACACCCCGGCGGTGCGCACGAACTTCATCTCGACGCTCGGCCACGGCGACCCGGCGAGCGTCTACGACCGCCTGCCGCGGCCGGCCTTCGAGAAGTTCAACACGATCGCATAACGCCGCCGCCTTACGCTACCCGCCGGGCACACCCCTCTCGTCGTCACCCCAGCGAAGGCTGGGGTCTCCCGGTTCGGGCCGCAGCACCCGCCACGGGAAGACGCCAGCCTTCGCTGGGGCGACGAAGGGCCGGAACAACGGCCATTGCGGTCGGCCGATTTTGCTGTGACGGAAATACCATGCGCACGCTCGTCATCGAAACCGCCACCGCCGCCTGCTCGGTCGCGCTGATCGACTCCGGCCGGGTCGTCGCGCGCGCGCACGAGATCGTCGGCCGCGGCCATGCCGAACGGCTGATCCCGATGATCGCCGCGCTGCCGGACGGCGGTCGCGCCGACCATGTCCTGGTCGATGTCGGCCCCGGCAGCTTCACCGGCGTCCGCGTCGGCATCGCCGCCGCGCGCGGCCTCGCGCTCGGCTGGGGGGTCAGCGTCAGCGGCTACTCCTCCCTCCCGCTCGTCGCCGCCGCCGCGTTCCGCAACCGCCCCGACGCGGATCCCGACACGTATAATCCCGATATTGCAGTGGTCATGGAAGGCGGGCATGGCGAGGTCTTCATGCAGGCCTTCTCCGCCGATCTGTCGCCGCACGCGGACCTCGCGTCGCTGAAGCCCGACGCGGCGCGCGTGGCAGTCGGATCGCTCCCCGCGGTCGGCAACGGCCTGCGCTGGCTGGCCGATTCGTCCGAACCCGATTCCGGCGTGACGGAGACTCTGCCCGACGCCGCGGATGCCATCCTGCTGCCGGCCGCGCTCACCGCGCTGCCCGCGCGCCCGATCTATGGCCGCGCGCCCGACGCCAAGCCGTCGCTGCCAAAGCCCGCCGCCATACGCTGATGGCGACCCGGACCATCATGCTGCGTGCCGGAGACGCGCGCGACATCGCGCTCGTCGACGTGCTGATGCAGGCGGCGTTCGACCCGCGCTTCGGCGAGGCGTGGACGCGCAGCCAGTGCCTGGGCGTCATGGCGATGCCCGGCGTCCGGCTGACGCTCGCGCTCGTCGACGACGCGCCCGCGGGGTTCGCGATGACGCGCAGCGTCGCCGACGAGGCCGAATTGCTGCTGCTCGGCGTCGCCCCCGACTTTCGCCGCCGCGGGGTCGGTTCCGCTCTCCTTCGGAGCGTCGAGGCGGACTGCCGCGCTGCGGGCGTCGCGACGCTGCATCTCGAGGTGCGCGCAGGAAACGAGGCGGTCCGGCTCTACACCGGCAACGGCTTCGCCAAGGTCGGCGAGCGCCGCGCCTATTATCGCAGCAAGACGGGCCAGGCGCACGACGCGCACACCTATTCGCGCTCGCTTTAGACCTGACCGTCCCGGTACCGGCTTATTGCGAGTCGGTATCCCTTTTCGCAACAGCCGTTCGCGCCTACATGGGGGGGCGGTTAGGGAATATCATGCCACGTAAAATCGACCTCGAAGCGCTCTGCAATCAGAAGGGCTTGCGCATCACCGAACAGCGTCGCGTCATCGCGCGCGTCCTGTCCGAGGCGGAGGATCATCCCGATGTCGAAAAGGTGTACGAGCGCGCCAGCGCGATCGACCGCGGCATCTCGATCGCCACCGTCTATCGCACCGTCCGCCTGTTCGAGGAGGCCGGGATCCTCGACCGCCACGATTTCGGCGACGGCCGCGCGCGCTACGAGCCCGCGCCCGAGGCGCATCACGACCATCTGATCGATGTCGAGACGGGCAAGGTGATCGAGTTCGTCGATCCCGAACTCGAACAGCTGCAAAAGGCGATCGCCGAGAAGCTCGGCTTCCGCCTGGTCGACCACCGGATGGAATTGTACGGCGTCAGCCTCGCGCGCAAGGACTGACGCCCGATGCTGGCGGCGAGCGGATGCCGCCATTCCAACGCCCCCGGCGGGCACCCGGGCTTCCCCATCCGTCACGCGCGTTCCCTTCCCCGTCACCCCAGCGAAGGCTGGGGTCTTCCCGTTAAGGATCGCCGTGGCCCGAACCGGGAGACCCCAGCCTGCGCTGGGGTGACGTAGTTTGGGCGTGATGGCACGCATCCGCCTCGCTCTCCGCCTGACCGCGCTGCTCACGACACTGCTGGCCGCGCTCCCGCTCCATTACGCCTGGCGGCTGTTCGGCCGTCGCTCGCCCTGGCCGCGGCGTTTCCTCGGCCTCGTCGCGCGCATCGTCGGGGCTCGCCCGCGGATCGTCGGTACGCCGCTGACGCACCGCGTCGTGATCGTGTCCAATCATCTGAGCTGGATCGACATCCTCCTGCTCGCAGGCAGCACCGGCACGGCGTTCATCGCAAAGTCGGAGCTTGCGACCGTACCGCTGGTCGGCTGGCTCTGCCGCATGAACCACACGATCTTCGTGAGCCGCGGCGACCGGCTGGGCGTCGCCGACCAGATCGCGCAGATCCGCGACACGCTGGCTGCCGACTGGCCGGTGACGCTGTTCCCCGAAGGCACGACCGGCGACGGACTCGCGCTCGCCCCGTTCAAGGCGTCGCTGCTCGCCGCACTCGATCCGCCGCCGCCCGGCATCCGCGTCCAGCCGGTCCGCATCGACTACGGCGATGCGACGACAGACCTCGCCTGGGTCGGTGACGAACACGGCAAGGACCATGCGCTGCGCGTACTGGGACGCAAAGGGAGCTTCGCAGCGACGCTCCACTTCTGCGACCCCTTCGCGCCCGAGGACTATGGCAGCCGCAAGGCGATCGCCGTGGAGGCACGCCGACGGATCGAGGGCATCTAAATCCTCCCCTGCAAGGGGAGGTGGCATCGCGTAGCGATGACGGAGGGGTGTCGCCCTATCGATGGCGAGACACCCCTCCACCAGCTTCGCTGGTCCCCCTCCCCTTGCAGGGGAGGATTTGATAGAGGGGGCCCCATGTCCGCCCCCAAAACATTTCACGTCAAATCCTTCGGCTGCCAGATGAACGTCTATGACGGCGAGCGGATGGCCGAGCTCATGGCCGCCGACGGCCTTACCCAGGCCGACGCCGCCGACGCCGATCTCGTCGTTCTCAACACGTGTCACATCCGCGAGCGCGCGACAGAGAAGGTCTATTCGGACATCGGCCGGCTGCGGAAGCACGGCAAGACGCCGATGATCGCGGTCGCCGGCTGCGTCGCGCAGGCCGAGGGGCCCGAGATCTTCGCGCGCGCCAAGGTCGACGTCGTGGTCGGCCCGCAGGCCTATCACAACCTCCCCGCGCTCGTGGCAAAGGCCGCGGAGGGTACGCCCTCGCTCGACACCGACATGCCGGTGCTGTCGAAGTTCGGGGCGCTGCCGGCGCGTCGGAAGGTCAGCCCGTCGGCGTTCCTGACCGTGCAGGAAGGCTGTGACAAGTTCTGCACCTATTGCGTCGTCCCCTACACCCGCGGTGCCGAGGTCAGCCGTCCGTTCGCGGCGATCGTCGACGAGGCGAAAGCCTTGGTCGATGCCGGCGCGCGCGAGATCACGCTGCTCGGCCAGAACGTTAACGCGTGGGACGATGACGGAAAGGGCCTGCACAACCTGATCCGCACGCTCGACCACATCCCCGGCCT
The DNA here is from genome assembly GCF_007995065.1 of Sphingomonas ginsenosidivorax. Taxonomy (NCBI): domain Bacteria; kingdom Pseudomonadati; phylum Pseudomonadota; class Alphaproteobacteria; order Sphingomonadales; family Sphingomonadaceae; genus Sphingomonas; species Sphingomonas ginsenosidivorax. The sequence continues at coordinate 2,663,562 of NZ_VOQR01000001.1, forward strand.
CGCCCGGATCCGCTACACCACCAGCCACCCCAACGACATGCGCCAGGGCCTGATCGACGCGCATGGCGACGTCGAGAGTCTGATGCCGTTCCTCCATTTGCCGGTGCAGTCGGGCAGCACGCGCATCCTGAAAGCGATGAACCGCAGCCACGGCCGCGACGACTATCTGCGCCTGCTCGACCGCGTCCGCGCGGTGCGTCCCGACATCGCGCTGTCGGGCGACTTCATCGTCGGCTTCCCCGGCGAGACCGAAGAGGATTTCGCCGATACGCTGAGCCTGGTCGACGCGGTCGGCTACGCGCAGGCGTACAGCTTCAAGTACAGCGCGCGCCCTGGCACCCCCGCCGCGACCATGACCGACGAGATTTCGGAAGCGGTCATGGACGACCGCCTCCAGCGCCTCCAGGCGGCGCTCAACCGCGACCAGCAGGCGTTTAACGCGGCCAGCGTCGGGCGGACCTGCGACGTGCTGCTCGAACGGCCGGGGAAACTGCCCGGCCAGCTGATCGGCAAGTCGCCCTGGCTGCAGTCGGTCCACCTGATCACCGACGCGGCGATCGGCGATCTGGTTTCGGTCGATCTGATGCGCGCCGATCCGAACAGCCTGGCGGGCGTGCTGGCGATGCGCGCTGCGGCCTGAGCGAGAACCCAATCCTCACCCGCCAGGGGGAGGTGGCGCCAAAGGCGACGGAGGGGGAGGACACGTAACGCACGTTTCCCTACCGCCCCCTCCGTCACGCTGCGCGTGCCACCTCCCCCTTGCGGGGGAGGATTGAACACCCGTGCGCTCAGCCGAGAATTTCCTGTCCTCCGCCCCTTCCACCTGCCAGACTCGCACACGATGCAGCTGCGCCCGCGCGACTCCGAGCTTTTTCACCGCGCCCACGGGCGCCGGTTGAACGCGTCGCCCGCGCCCCTCATCTCAGACGCACAAACCCCGCTATCGTCTCGACATTCTCGACATTCGCGCCCGTCTCCCGAAAGGACCGCATGAGCCGCAAGCCCGTCCCCGCCCAGTCCGGCGAACGCAGCCGCGTCGAACTCCTGTTCGACAAGCCGCAGATCCTCTCCCGTCTCTTCGGCCAGTACGACCAGAACCTGGTCGCGCTCGAAAACCGGCTCGGCGTCTACATCACCGCGCGCGGCAACAAGATCGGTCTCGAGGGCACCGCCGAACAGGTCGCGATGGCGCGCGACGTGCTTCACGACCTCTACGCACGGATCCAGCGCGGCGAGGATGTCGACACCGGCCTCGTCGACGCCTCGATCGCGATGGCGACCGAGCCGACGCTCACCGGGATCATCCGCGCCGATGCGGGGGGCGGTGGCGCCCCCCCGATCATGATCCGCACGCGCAAGAAGACGATCGTCCCGCGGACGCCCGCACAGGCGCACTATATGCGCGAGCTGGTCAACAACGACATCATCTTCGCGCTCGGACCCGCGGGCACCGGCAAGACCTACATCGCCGTCGCGCAGGCGGTGCAGCAGCTCATCACCGGCAGCATCCAGCGGCTGATCCTGTCGCGCCCCGCGGTCGAGGCGGGCGAGAAACTGGGCTTCCTGCCCGGCGACATGAAGGAGAAGGTCGATCCCTATCTCCGCCCCCTGTACGACGCGCTCAACGACTGCCTGCCCGCCGAGCAGGTCGAGCGCCGCATCGCAAGCGGCGAGATCGAGATCGCCCCGATCGCGTTCATGCGCGGCCGCACGCTGGCGGATGCGTTCATCATCCTCGACGAAGCGCAGAACACCACGCCGGCGCAGATGAAGATGTTCCTGACCCGTTTCGGCGAGAACAGCCGCATGGTCATCTGCGGCGATCCCAAGCAGGTCGATATCCCCGGCGGCGTCGGCGCCTCGGGACTCAACGACGCGGTGACCCGACTGGAAGGCGTCGAGGCCCTCTCGATCTGCCGCTTCACCGCGGGCGACGTGGTCCGCCATCCCATTGTCGGCCGGATTGTCGCGGCGTATGAGGGGAACGAGGCCTGAAGGAGCAGCCATGAACGCCCCCTCCCGTCCGACCACCCGCGCGCAGGCGCAGGCCCTGTCCGCCCCCTTCCTCGTCGAGGACGAGGAGGTCGTACGCAAGATCGCCCGGATCGCCGACGAACGCGGCACGCCGATGGCAGAGATCGTCGCGCTCGCGATCGAGGATTATGAGCTGCGCCTTGATCTGGGGAAAAAGGCACCAGAGCGTATGGTGAAGTTCTGGGCGGAGCATCCGTTGCCGCTGCCCACGGGGTTGAAGGCCGACAAAGCGTTTTATGATGAACTGTCGGGCGACGTGTGAGCCTGCTTCTCGACGCGTCGGCGATCGTCGCGATCATAGCCCGCGAGCCCGAAGCTGGATCGCTGTTAGACCGGCTGGAATGGGAGCCCGAACCGCGAACATCGGCCATTGCCGTATGGGAAGCGTCTCGCGGAATGATGAATGTGCGAGGCGTCGATCTCGATGAAGCGCGAGGCCTGGTCGCGGACTTCTTGCAAACCTATGCGATCGGGAATGTCGGGATCGGTGGTGCCCAGGGCAAGGCCGCCCTCGACGCGCATGATCGCTACGGCAAGGGCCGCCACCCCGCCCGTCTAAACATGGGCGATTGCTTCGCCTATGCCTGCGCCAAGACGAACGGCGCGGAACTTCTCTACAAGGGCGACGATTTCGCCCTGACCGACTTGGCCTGAAGGAACCCCATGCTCGCCATCGAACTCTCCTTCGACCCACCCTGGTCCGACGCGACCGACTGGGACGCGCTCGCGCTCCGTGCCGCCACCGCCGCGATCGAGCGCACGCCGCATGGCCAGTTGCTCACCCTGCCCTCGACGGTGGAAATCTCGATCCGGCTGACCTCGGACGACGAGGTCCATACGCTCAACAACCAGTATCGCCAGAAGGACAAGCCGACCAACGTCCTCAGCTTCCCGATGGTCCAGGCCGACCTGCTCGAAACCATCACGCAGAATTCGGACGACGGCGAGGTGCTGCTCGGCGACATCGTCCTCGCGCACGGGGTCTGCGTCGCCGAAGCTGTCGAGCGCGGCATCTCGGTCGAGGATCACGCGACACATCTGATAGTGCACGGCGTGCTGCATCTGCTAGGCTATGATCACATCGACGACGACGAGGCCGATGGCATGGAGCAGATCGAACGCGATGCGCTCAACGCTCTTGGCCTGCACGACCCGTATCTCATTCGCGAGGACTGAACGACCGCAATGGCCGAAGCCCCCAACGCCGCGCCCGGCGACAGTAACGACAGTATCTGGCGCGGGCTGAAGAGCCTGATCTTCGGTGCGCAGGACGAATCGCTGCGCGACCAGCTCGAGGATGCGATCGACCGCCACGAAGGCGACCCCGCCCCCGACGCGAAGGGCGACCTGACCCCGCTCGAGCGGCAGATGGTCCGCAACCTGCTCCACTTCAGCGAACGCGACGCGGGCGACGTCGGCGTCCCCCGCGCCGACATCGTCGCGGTCGAGGAAGCGACGCCGTTCGCCGACCTCGTCGCGCTGTTCGCCGATGCCGGGCATAGCCGCCTGCCGGTCTACCGCGACAATCTCGATACGATCATCGGCATGGTCCACATCAAGGACGTCTTCAACATCCTGGCCACCGGCGCGGAGCATCCCGCGTCGATCGCCGGGCTGATCCGCGAGCCGCTCTACGCGCCGATGTCGCGCGGTGCGCTCGATCTGCTGGCCGACATGCGCCAGAAGCATGTCCACCTGACGATCGTGCTCGACGAATATTCGGGGACCGAGGGCCTCGTCACCTTCGAGGACCTGATCGAGGAAATCGTCGGCGAGGTCGAGGACGAGCATGACGACGCGCCGCAGGTGTTGATGACCCCGCTCGACGGCGGTGCCTGGGAGGCCGATGCGCGCGCCGAATTGGAGGATGCCGCCGAGCTGATCGACGCGCGCCTGGCCGAGGTCGATGGCGATATCGACACGCTGGGGGGCCTCGCCGCGCTGCTCGCCGGGCATGTCCCGCAGGTTGGCGAATGCGTCGCGCATCCCAGCGGCTGGATGCTGGAAGTGACGGACGCCGACGAGCGCCGCGTCAATCGCCTGCGCCTCCATCCGCCGCGGCCGGAACCGGAAGATATCGACGCTTGATCGATTGCATCGCTTAGACCGACGAGTTTAAGTCGTTTCCTAGGTCACGTCAGATGGCCCATACCAAAGGTTCAGAACGACAGGAGACAGGATCATGGACGCAATCACCGAAGGCAGTCCGCTCAGCGACCCCGGCAAGGAGCCCGCTGCGATGCGCACGCTGCTCGGCCGCACCAACCGCGATTGGTGGCCGAACCAGCTGAGCCTCGAAATTCTTCAGCAGAACGGCCTGTCGGGCAATCCGATGGGCGACGACTTCGATTATGCCGCGGCGTTCAACAGCCTCGACTATGCCGCCGTGAAGCAGGACCTGGTCGCGCTGATGACCGACAGCCAGCCCTGGTGGCCGGCCGATTACGGGCATTACGGCCCGTTCTTCATCCGCATGGCTTGGCACTCGGCCGGCACCTATCGCACCGGCGATGGTCGCGGCGGCTCGTCCTCGGGCTCGCAGCGCTTCGCGCCGCTCAACTCGTGGCCGGACAACGGCAATCTCGACAAGGCGCGCCGCCTGTTGTGGCCGATCAAGTCGAAGTACGGCCAGAAGCTCAGCTGGGCCGATCTGTTCATCATGGCGGGCAACGTCGCGATCGAATCGATGGGCGGCCCGGTGTTCGGCTTCGGTGGCGGACGCGAGGACGTGTTCGAGCCGATGAAGGACATCTACTGGGGCACCGAGGAAGAATGGCTCGGCCAGACCCGCATCGACGAGGAAGCGGGCAAGGCGCTCGAGAACCCGCTCGCCGCGATCCAGCTCGGCCTCATCTACGTCAATCCCGAGGGTCCCGGCGGCTGCCCGAACCCGCTCGGCTCGGCACGCGACATGCGCGAGACGTTCGCCCGCATGGGCATGAACGACGAGGAGACCGTCGCGCTGACCGCCGGTGGCCATACCTTCGGCAAGGCGCACGGTGCGGGTGATGCGTCACTCGTCGGTGTCGAGCCCGAAGGCGCGGACATCGCGACCCAGGGCATGGGCTGGGTCTCGACGCACGGCACCGGCCTTGGCGACGACACGATCACTTCGGGGATCGAAGGCGCCTGGACGCCGACGCCGATCACCTGGGACCAGACCTATTGGGACATGCTGCTCGACCACGAGTACGAGCTCGTGAAGAGCCCGGCAGGTGCGCACCAGTGGCAGCCGGTCGGCAATCCCGAGGAAACGCTTGCGCCCAAGGCCCATACGCCCGGCGTCAAGGTCCCGACGATGATGACGACCGCGGACATGGCACTCAAGAAGGACGCCAAGTATCTCGAGATCAGCAAGCGGTTCCAGAAGGACCCGGCGGCGTTCGCCGATGCCTTCGCCCGCGCCTGGTTCAAGCTTACTCACCGCGACATGGGTCCCAAGGTCCGGTATCTCGGACCCGAGGTTCCGGCCGAAGACCTGATCTGGCAGGATCCGATCCCCGCTGCCGACTATGCGCAGATCGACGAGAGCGACGTCCCCGCCCTCAAGCAGGCGATCGCCAATTCGGGGCTTTCGGTTGCCGAGCTGGTGACGACAGCCTGGGCCTCGGCCTCGACCTATCGTCGGTCGGACCATCGGGGCGGCGCCAACGGTGCACGCATCCGCCTGGCCCCGCAGAAGGACTGGGAGGTCAATCAGCCCGAGCAGCTCGCCAAGGTCCTCGGTATCTATGAAGGCATCAAGGCCGAGTTCGACGGCAAGGGTGGCGGCGGTGTCGACGCGTCTGGCGGCAAGAAGGTGTCGATCGCCGATCTGATCGTGCTCGGTGGGTCTGTCGGCATCGAGGCGGCTGCCAAGGCAGCAGGCCATCCGGTCGAGGTGCCGTTCACGCCGGGTCGCACCGACGCATCGGCCGAGCAGACAGATGCCGAGAGCTTCGACGTGCTCGAGCCCAAGGCCGACGGCTTCCGCAACTATCTCTCGGTCAAGTTCAGCGTTCCGACCGAGGAACTGCTGGTCGATCGGGCCCAGTTGCTCGGCCTCAGCCCGCCCGAGATGGCGGCGCTGGTCGGGGGCCTGCGTGTCCTCGGCGCCAACCACCCCAAGGCCGAGAAGCACGGCGTATTCACCGACCGCAAGGGCCAGTTGACCAACGACTTCTTCGTGAACCTGCTCGACATGCAGACCGCGTGGAAGCAGATCAGCGACGACAGCGACGAGGAATATCTCGGCACGCTGCGCGAAACCGGCGAGGAAAAGTGGACAGCCTCGCGCACCGACCTGGTGTTCGGCGCAAACTCGCAGCTTCGCGCGCTGGCGGAGGTCTATGCCTCGGCCGATGCGGGTCCGAAGTTCGTCAAGGACTTCGTCTGGGCCTGGACCAAGGTCATGAACGCTGACCGCTTCGACCTGGCATCGGGCCATGTCCGAGGCACGCCCGCAGTAGCGTAACGCCAACCGCACCGGGCACCGGAGGATTCTCCGGTGCCCGGATCGCGTTTCGATAGATTCTGTACGCGCGATCCGGGATCCGGCGTGCAGCTCGCCCCCTAGCCCCAGCCCTTCTTGCGCGATGTCTGGCCGATCCCCGGGTTTAGCTGGTTGCACGGATCGAGCGTCCGGTAGAAATCGACCAGCACGGGCTTCGCCTTGTAGAGATGCCCGACATTATGTTCGGCCGGATATTCCGCGCCGCGCGCGTCGAGCAGCGCCAACATGCGGTGCTCCAGGTCGACCGGGTCGGTCCCCTTCGCGACGATATAATCCTGGTGGAACACGTGGCAGAAGAAATGCCCGTAATACAGCGCGTGGAGGATCGGCGCCTCGATCTCCGCGGGTAGAGTCTCGAACCAGTCGCGGTCGTTGCGCGGCAGCGCGATGTCGAGCGCGACGATGTCCTCGACGGTGTCGGCATGCACCGCGCGGTAGCGGACAGCCGCACCTGCCGCGGCGAAGCGGTGCAGGAACGCCTTGGTCCCCTCCTCCGGCGTACATTCGAAGACGTCGCCAGTCGCCGACGGGAAGCGCGCGAAATAGTGCCGCGCCTCCTCGATCCCCGGGCCTGCCATCCGCAGCATCAGGTGATGCGCGAAGCGGTCGCGATAGTCGGTCATCCGCTTGGGCAGATGGCTGGGGAACAGCCGCGACAGTCGTTGCAGCACGCGGTCGCTGAGCCCCTGCCCGACCCAGGGCAGCTTGCCCGCCGCGCCATCGAACCGCGCCTTCAAGTCGAAGAAGCGCGGCAGCCGGTCGGTGCCGAAATGCGTGATCGCGAGGAACGTGTCCTTGCCGTAGACCTCCGCGATGTCGAACGCGGTGCGGTGCATATATTCGCCCGCGACCGGCAGGCTGTCGAACCCGCCAAGGATGTCGCGGCGGATCGCGGTCAGCTCGGCGGGATCGTTGGTACCGATGTAGAACACCGCGGTCTCGGGCTCGCGCTCGAACGTGTCGAGCCGGACAGCGAACAGCGCCAGATGCCCCGCACTCCCCGACGCCTCGTGCAGCCGCCCGGCATCGGCGTTGAAGCGCGCCGGCGTCGGCTCGTCGATGCAGCGGACATGGCGGCCATAGTCATGGTCGGACGCGCGCTTGGCCGGATCGTGCCGCACGTCGGCGTCGCTGAAGCCACGCGCCTCGACCGCCGCCAGCGCCGCCTCGGGATCGTCTGGCAGGTCGATGCCGAGATGATTGACCAGCCGTAGCACGCCGTCGGCATCGACCCGCGCGAACAGCGCGAGTTCGGTGAACACGGGGCCCCGCCGTACCAGCGCGCCCCCCGAATTGTTGCAGACCCCGCCGAACACCGATGCGCCGATACACGACGACCCGATCACCGAATGCGGCTCGCGCCCGAGCGGCTTCAGCTGGCGTTCGAGATCGTAGAGCGTCGCGCCCGGCAGGCACACGACCTGACGGCCCTCGTCGATCAGGTGCGCGCCGACCATCCGCGTCGTGCTGATCACCACGACGTCGCGGTCATAGTCGCCATGCGGGGTCGAGCCCCCCGTCAGACCGGTGTTCGCCGCCTGCAGGATGACGATGACGTCGGCGGCGACGCACGCCTTCAGCACGCGCCATTGCTCGACCAGGCTGCCCGGCTGGACCACTGCGATCGCCTCGCCGCTGCCGAAGCGATAGCCATGGACGTAGCGGCGGGTCCGATCCGCGCCGGTCAAGACATGGCGTGCGCCGACGATGCCCTGCAGCGCTGCGACCAGGCCGTTACCGGGCATCGAGGCCCGCCGCAAAGCGCTTCCCGTTGGCGACATAGATATCCGCCGAGACTTGCAGCCCCGCGATCTCGGTCTCGGTGAGCATGCGCACCAGCCGCGCGGGCGCCCCCACGATCAGCGCGCCGTCCGGAAAGCTCTTCCCCTCGGTCACCAGCGCGTTCGCGCCGACCAGGCAATTCCGCCCGATCACCGCGCCGTTGAGAAGAGTCGCGCCCATCCCGACCAGCGTCCCGTCACCGACGGTCGCGCCGTGGACGATCGCGCGGTGCCCGATCGTGCAGTCGGACCCGATCGTCACCGGCGCGCCGGCATCGGCGTGCACCACCGCATTGTCCTGCACGTTGCTGCGGTCGCCGATCGCGATCAGGTCGTTGTCGCCGCGCAGCACCGCGCCGAACCAGACCGACGCGTCGCGCCCCAACCGCACCTGCCCGATCACATGCGCGCCGGGCGCGACATAGACGCTGGCCGGGTCGGCAAGTTCGGGCGTCCGTCCGTCGAGCGTGTACACTGTCATCCTCGGCCTTTCGTGTCGCAGCGTCGGCCCCAGTACAGCCGCGCGGTTCGCATCCGCCATACCGTCCCGCGAGCGCGGATGGCGAGACGGTTGAACGATATTAACTATTAATGGGTACCGCCGGGCTCTGTGGACGGGAGTATGCGACGGTGAGAAACGCCAAGGAATTCAGGTTGGCGATCGGCTTTTTCGTGCTGGCGTCCGCCGCGATCATGCTGACCCGGTTCAACGGCGGCGTCGCGCTGCTCTGGGTCGCGAACGCGCCGTTGCTCGCATATCTGTGCCGGACGCGGTACGCACGCTGGCCCGCCGCGCTGCTGTGGACCGCCGTCGCGTCGATGGCGGCGAGCGTGCTGTTCGGCCCCGTGCTCTGGGCGTCGCCGATATTCGGCATCGCCAGCATCCTGGAGGCGGTGCTGGCCGCCGCGGTGCTGCGCTACCTGCTTCCCGACCCTGATTATTTCGCCTCGTCCAAGTCGGTGCTCATCTTTGCGGCGGTGGCGGGGATCGCCGCGCCGATGGCCAGCGGGGTCATCGCGGCGGCGACCGCCTGGCTGGCCTTCGGGCGGGCATGGGCGCCGATCTATATCGACTGGGTCGTCGGGCGCGGGCTCGGCATGCTGATCGCGATGCCGATCGTCGCGATGCTCACCGAACGGACGCGGCGCGGCACCCGGGCGGCGCTCGGGGACCAGCTCGTCGGCGAAGGCGGCATCCTGTTGCTGGCGGTCGCGGTCACGACGGCGGCGGTGTTCATGCAGGAAAGCCTGCCGCTGCTCTTCCTGCCCGCGCTGCCGGTGTTGCTCGCGACGTTCAAGCTGGGGCGCCGCGGTGCCGCGCTGTCGATCGGCATGGTCGCGATCATCGGCTGGGCCGCGACGACCAGCGGCCATGGCCCGGTGATGATGACGTCGCTGACCAAGGCCGGTCGCTTCCAGTTCTTCCAGCTCTACCTCGCCGCCACCGTGCTGATGTCGCTGCCCGTCGCCGGGTCGCTGGGGCAGACCCGCAAGCTGCTGCTCGCGCTCGAATCGAGCGAGGCGCGGCACCGGCGGATCGTCGAGCGGTCGCAGGACGTCGTCTTCGAGACCGACGTTCGGGGCAACTGGACGTTCCTGAGCGACGCCTGGGTCCGCCTGACGGGCCGCGAAATCGCCGACAGCCTCGGCCAGCCCTCGAACCTCGCCGTGCTGGAGGCGGACCGGCCGAAGCTGGAGGCGGCGGCCCGCGACGCGCAGACCTCTGCCGACGCCATCGGCCATGCCGAGGTGCAGTTCGCGAACGCCGACGGCGTGCGCTGGGCCGCAGTCAATGTCGGCATCCTGCGCGACGGCGACAACCGGGTCGTCGGCAGCTACGGCACGATCCGCGACGTCACCGAGCGCAAGCGGCTGGAAGCCCGCACCGCCGCCGCGTTCCTGCAGGTTCGCGAGGCCAATAGGCTGTTCGGCATGGCCGGCGCGATCGCCTCGATCGGGCATTGGCGGTTCGAGATCGCGAGCGGCAACGTGATCTGGTCGGACGAGGTGTTCAACATCCACGGGCTGCCGGTCGGTACGCCGCCGCCGCTCGCCGCAGCAGTGGACTTCTACCATCCCGACGATCGCGCCCGGATCGAGGCGGAGCTGAACGCCGCGATCGCAGAGAAGCGTGGCTTCGAATGGGAGGCGCGGTTGATCGGCGCCGACGGCCGCACCCGGCACGTCGTCGCGCAGGGTCAGGTCGAGCTCGACGACGCCGGCGAGATGGTCGCGATGTTCGGCGTGTTCCAGGACGTGACCGAGCGTGCGCTGTCGGAAGCGGCACGGCGCGACAGCGAGGCGCGGTTCCGCCTGATCACCGAACAGGCCAGCGACATGATCGCGCTGATCGACCTGGACGGCGTCATCCTGTTCATGTCCCCCGCCTCGACCGCGATCCTCGGCACCTCACCCGAGGACATGGTCGGCACGCGGCCCAAGGAGCGCATGCATCCCGACGACAAGGAGGCGATCGATGCCTATCGAATCAAGCTGCACGCCAGCGCAGGCCGATCACCGACGTCCGTCCGGTTCCGGCTGTGCCGCGCGGACGGGAACTATGCCTGGATCGAGGCGAGTTCGCGCCTGACCGATGTCGACGGGGCGCCGTGCGTCATCACCGTATGGCGCGACGTGTCGGACCAGGTCGCGATCGAGGCCGAACTCACCGCCGCCAAGGCCGCCGCGGAAGCCGCGTCGGTCGCCAAGGCCGGGTTCCTCGCCAATATGAGCCACGAGATCCGGACGCCCATGAACGGCGTCATTGGCTTTGCCGAGCTGCTGCTCGCCAGCGACCTGACGCCCGGGCAACGCCGCGACGCGGGGCTGATCGCCGACAGCGGCAAGACGATGATGAAGCTGCTCAACGACATCCTCGACCTGTCGAAGATCGAGGCCGGGCAGCTCGACGTCGTCGCCGAGCCGTTCGACCTGCCGCATGCGGTGCGCGCGTGCGGCAAGCTGCTCGCCCCCGGTGCCGCGCAGAAGCATCTCGCGTTCGACGTGACGGTAGCGGACGACGTGCCGCGCTTCGTGATCGGCGACGGGCTGCGCGTGCGGCAGGTCGTGCTCAACCTGGTCGGCAACGCGATCAAGTTCACCGCGCAGGGCTCGGTCGCGCTGTGCGTCGAACTGACCGAGGATCATGGCGAGCCATGGCTGGCGATCACCGTGCGCGACACCGGCATCGGCATCGCGCCCGATCGCCAGAGCGCGATCTTCGAGGAATTCGTCCAGGCGGATCATTCGATCACGCGCCGCTATGGCGGCACCGGGCTGGGACTCGCGATCAGCAACCGGCTGGCGACGCTGATGGGCGGCCGCATCCTCGTCGACAGCGTCGTCGGGCAAGGCACCGCCGTCACGCTGATGCTGCCGGCCGCGATCGCGCGGACCCAGCCGACGCCGACGCCGGACAGCAGCACGCCCCCCCACACCAGCGCCGCACCGAGCCGCGTGCTGCTTGCCGAGGATCACGAGGTCAACCAGCTGCTGGTCCGAGCGATGCTCGCGCATGGCGGCCACAGCGTCGTGCTGGTCCAGGACGGCCAGGCGGCGGTCGATGCGGTGCGCGAGAGCGTCGCGGCCGGCACGCCGTTCGACCTCGTGCTGATGGACATGCAGATGCCGGTGATGGACGGCCTGGCGGCGACGCGCGCGATCCGGGCGGCCGAGCCCGCGGGGCAGCGCCGGCTGCCGATCGTGGCACTGACCGCCAATGCCTTTGCCGCCGACCTCGACAGCTGCCGCGCCGCCGGGATGGACGACCATGTCGCCAAGCCGGTGTCGATGGAGGCGTTGCTGGCCGCGGTGGATCGCTGGTCGCGCCCCGCCACGACGCAGCCGACCTGCCCGCCCGCCGCCAAGTTCCAGCCGAGCGCGGCGGTCCGCGACAAATATGCCGAACACCGCGCCCGCACGCTCGAACATATCGACACGCTGGTCCGGCGCGGCACCTTCACCGACGCCGAACTGGAGGACGCCGCAGGCCTGCTTCACAAGCTCGCCGGCACGGCTGGCATGTTCGGCGAGACCGCGCTCGGCGACCGGGCCAGCGAGCTCGAGGACGGAATGTCCGACTGGCCCGAGGACGAACGATCCGCGCGCATCGTGGCCGGTGCGGCCCTGTTACGCAACGCAGCGTGATCCGACGCGTTGATGTCGCGGGGCCTTGGCGTCCCTCGACTATCGACGACAAAGGTACAACTTGTGGCGCGGATTATCATAGCGGACGACGACGAGATCATGGGCCAGATCGCCTGCGACGCACTGGTCGCGCATGGCCATGGCGCAGGACTGGTCGGCGACGGGACCGACGCGTTGCGCGTGGTGAAGGCGAAGCGGCCCGACCTGCTGGTGCTCGACTGCAACATGCCGGGCCTGTCGGGCGTGCTGGTGCTGCGCGAGTTGCGCAATACCATCGGGCTCGCCGACCTGCCCGTGATGATGCTCACGGGTCGCCGCGGCGCGAAGGACGAGGAACTGGCGATGTTCGCAGGGGCCGACGACTATATGCGCAAGCCCTTCGACCCGGAGGAATTCGTCTTCCGCGTCGAGGAGCTGCTCACCAAGCACAAGGCCCGGGCGGCGGTCCGCTAGCCGCCATACCCTAGGGCCGGCGCACTCGCCGGTCGGCCGTGAACTTCTTCGACACCAGCGCCGCCTCGACGCGCTGGACCAGATCTTCCGGCTGGAACGGCTTGACCAGATAATCGTCCGCACCCGCCTCGATCGCCTCGTCGGCCAGCGAATTGCCGCGTTTCGCGGTCAGCATCAGGATGGGGGTCAGATAGGTCTCGGGCGTCTGTCGCAGGCGCCTGAGGATCTCCATTCCCGGCATGCCGGGCAGTGACCGGTCGAGGATGACGAGATCGGGCTTCTTGAACGCGATCGTCTCGTACGCCAGCGTGCCGTGGCCGATCACGCCGACCAGATGGCCGGCTTGGGTGAGGACGTCGCGCACCAGTTCGCCCGCCAGATCGTCGTCCTCGACATAGATGATACGCGCCATCGATCACTCCAACTCCACCGCAAGCCTGCTCGAAACGCACTGGCACGCGCTTCGGTACCGATCGCTGATATCCCGGGCCCGCAGGGCTTACGGGATCAGCACGATCTTGCCGCCCCCGCCCTTCTCTAGCCGCTCGTGCGCGCTCGCCGTCTCCTGCAATGGCAGGCGCTGGCTGATCGGCAGGACGAACTTTCCGTCACGGACGTCCTCGGCAAACGCGCGCAACGTGACGGGGTCGGGTTCTGCGAACACGCGGCTGATCGTGACGGACGGCGCCTTCGCCTCCTCCGGCAGCACCGAGGCGTAGCCGAACCGGCCGCCGGGCTTCACCTTGCCGAGCAGCTTCGCCGCAATAGCACCACCGACCGTATCCGCGACGCCGTCGACAGGCTCGAGCTGCGCCAGGGCATCGTCGTCGTCGAGCGCCACCGCGGCGTGCGCGCCCAGCGCCTCCGCTTCCGCCAGCTGCCGGCCGCGTACGCCGACGATCACTTTCGCGCCGAGCTTCAACGCGGCATGCACCGCAGCCCGCCCGACGCTGCCGAGCGCACCGCTGACCAGGATCGTCTGCCCCGCCTCCGCGCGCGTCGCACGCCGGACGAGCTGGTCCCCGGTCAGCGCCACGAGCGGGATCGCCGCGGCGTCGACCGGATCGACTCCGTCGGGCAGCTGCGTCACCAGCGCACTCGGCACCGCGACGTGCGTCGCATAGGTCGCGTCCGCCAGCGCGATCACCCGGTCGCCCGGCTTGCAGCTCCGCACGTCGCGTCCGACCGCAACCACGACGCCGCTGACGTCCCGGCCGAGGATCGCCGGCAGGTCGAGCGGGAAGTCCTTCTGCCGCGCGCCGGACCGCACCTTCCAGTCGATCGGATTGACGCTCGTCGCGGTCGTCTCGACCAGCACGGTGTCCGGACCGACCGCGGGTTCCGGAACGTCCTCCTCGTATGTCAGCGTATCGGGGCCGCCATAGTGATAGATCCGAACCGCTTTCATAACCCGTTCCTCCGGCTGTCGTGGTCGCCCGATATAGGGCGGCGCGGTCGCAGCGCCAGAACGCGCGCGGTCCGGCCATCGATCGGGCGACCGGGCGACCGGACGGGGCGCCTAGTCGCCGATCCGCCGCGCGCGCTGGCTCAGCGTCATGCGCATCGGTCCCTTGGTCGAGGTGCCGGTCACCGCGGCGGTGCCGACGATCCCCTGCCCGTCATAGCTGCCGACCCGCGATATGCGCAGCGGCTCGCCCTTTTTCTGCGGACAGGACAGCGTCTGCGCGTATCGGCCGTCCGCGATCGATTGACTGTCGATCCGGCATTTCGCCTTGGGATCGGGCGCAATCAGCGCCTCCACGCCCTGCCCTGCCGACAGCCGCTTGTGCTCGGCCCTGGACTTGCCGCGCATCATCCGGACGAAGAAGCCCGGCACGCCCGGCAAGACCGCATCAACGACCGTGGTGGTCACGTCCCATCGCCCCGGCGGCACCGCAGGACCGGCCGCCGCCGGGGTCGATGCGAGCAGGAGGAGCGGGATGAGAGCTGTCCGAGTCATGCGCGTTCCATAAACGACCGGACGGTCTTGTGCAGTCCCCCCGCCTCGCTGCGCTACAGCCCGCCGCCCGCGTGCAGGTAGGGCTGGACGCGGATGCGCGGGAAGACCTCTTCCAGCGGCTTGGTGTCCGGCAATATGTAGACATAGCCGCCCTTGCGCTGGAACAGCGGGCGGATCGTCTTGCCATAGGCCGCGATCGGCACGTTGATGCAGCCAAAGGTGATGCGGTTGTCGCTCGCGCTCGGCGACAGCATCCGCTGGCGACGGCGTTCCTTCTTGCTGGCGCCCGGCGGAATCGGGTGGATCGCGACCGACGTGGCATAGTCGACCCACAGGATCCGCTCCTTGCCGATCGGCCGCCCGAACCTGGCGAGATAGCGGCCCGAAGGCGTCGTCTTCTCGGCGGGGCCGATCTCGGCGAGATTCTTGGTGCCGACCCCGGGCGTGGCGTCGTCGCCGACGGCAATCCCGATCAGCACCGGGACTTGGCCGAGCGGCTTGCCTTTGCCATCGAACATCAGCATCGACGCGGTCGTCTTGTCGACGATGACATAGGGCAGCGCGTGATTGTCCCCCGTCGCCGCCACCCAGTCCACGACGCGCACCGCCGCTTCAGACGGGCCGGGTGCAACCTCCGCTTCGACCGATTCGGCCGGTTCGGCCGGCACCGCGGTCTGTACAGCAGGACGCGCACCCGCGGCCGTCGGGACCAGCAGCGCGACGGCCGCCAACGCGGGAAACACCTGGATCATGGAAGGACGCCCAACGTAAATCGGCCGTCCCGGAAAGGAACGGCCGAAAGACTCATCAGAAATGGGGATCGGTGCGATCCCGCGGGTGCGATCAGTTGCGCGGGCGCTTGGCCGGCTTGCGCTCCTGCGCCTGCAGCCGCTGATCGATGCCGTCGACGCGACCGTTGAGCTGGTCGAGGCGCTGGCCGCTGTTCTGCAGCTGGCCCGATGCCGCCTGGGCCTCGGCGAGCGCCGCCTTGGCGGTGCCGTCGGTCTCCTGCAGCCGGGTCTCGAGCGTGTCGACGCGCTGGCTCACCGGCGCGATCTGCTCGCGCACGAAGGACTTCGTGGCGCAGCCACCAAGGCCGACGGCCCCGACCAGGAGGACGATCGCAGGGGTAAATTTCGAGGCAAATGAGACCATCGTTTTCTTCCAATCACTAATTACGCGGCCAAACCCAAGCCGAGCGCGGCGGGTTCGACAATCCGCATTCGGTCCGGCTGTGCCTCTGGCGGGGCCAGCAGATGCCATCCGCGGCGGACCGGTAGGTTTCAGCGCCAGGTTTCAGCGACGGTATCCGTCATCGACCGCGGATCAGCGCTTCCGCTTGCGCGGCGGATCGGACGCGAACGGATCCACCGGGATGCGCGTGCCGCGCGCCTTCGCCGGCGGTTCGGCAGCGCGGGGCGCCGAGCGGACGGCGACACAGTCGCGCAACGCTGCGACCGCCGCGCCGCTCTGCTCCAGGCCGAGCTGTTCGACCGGCACGTCGCCGCGGAAGATCTCGAGGACCTTCGACGCGGCGAAATAGGCGGGAAACTTCGCTTCGAAGGTGGTCACGAACCCGCGCTTGCCGTCCGCCGCCATCCCGATCGCGCCATGCTTGGCATAGCCGCCCTTGGAGAACCGGAAATCCAGGCTCAGCTGGTCCTTGGGCTTAATCGACCAGTTGGCATTGAGCACCGACAGATGGTTGGTGCCGTCGCCGTCGAGCCCGAGGATCAGCGTCGTCCCGCCCGGCCGGTCATATGCCCTGGTCAGGAAGCAGCCAGTGTCGTCGCTGCTCGCCGCGACCGTCCAGTCGCCGACCTCGCGGGCCGCAAACTCCTGTGCGGACGCACGCGCATGCGCGGACACGCCGATCGCGCAGGCGACCACCAGCAGCGCCCTTGTCGCGCGAGATCCGGTGCGATCGATCCGCCGTTCGCCGGCGGCGGGGTGTTGCAGTGCCATGAGCCAATCTCCGCCGCCGCAGTAGCGCGCAGCCCCGCGGTTGGCCAAGACGCAAAAAAGCCCTGGAAACCGCTCGGGCTACCAGGGCTTTTCATGGTGGGCGTGGCAAGGATTGAACTTGCGACCCCTGCGATGTCAACACAGTGCTCTACCACTGAGCTACACGCCCACGTTGCAGCGTCTCTAGCGTCGTTTCCGCAAACCGCAAGCGGGTTAGTACGTCCCGCCCACATTATCCGTCTCGAACATGCGATCGACCTCCATCACCAGGTCGCGCAGGTGGAACGGCTTCGACAGCACGCGCGCCTGCGGCATCGTGCGGCCGGCCTTGAGCGTCACCGCGGCGAAACCGGTGATGAACATCACGCGCAGGTCGGCGCACATTTCGCTCGCGCGCTGCGCCAGCTCGATCCCGTCCATCTCGGGCATCACGATGTCGGTCAGCAGCAGGTCGAATCGCTCGGTCTCGAGCAAGGGGATCGCCGCGGTGCCGCGATCGACCGCGGTGACGGCATAGCCCGACCGCTCCAGCGCGCGCGTAAGATATTCGCGCATCACCTGATCGTCTTCCGCCAGCAGAATTCGCAACATTTCGTGTCGGTACCCTATCGTTCCTGGCCGTCGCACTACCCCGAAAGCGGTTAAGATTTCCAGCGCATTGCCCGCTCGCGCCCGGCAGCCTAGCGTGTTCGCGTGGTATTTCCCCCCGCCCCGAGCCTCGCCCAGAGCCCCGATCCGAGTCCCTCCTTCACGCGGATCGGGACTATGCCGCCGGCCAGCCCGGTGGTGCTGTCGGTGCCGCATGCCGGACGCGACTATCCGCCGGCGCTGCGCCAGGCGCTGCGCGTGCCGATGGCGGCGGTGCTGCCGCTGGAGGACCGGCATATCGACGCGGTCGCGACCGCCGCGCGCACGGTCCAGACGATGATCGTGCAGGACCGCGCGCGCGCCTGGATCGATCTCAACCGCGGAGAGGACGAGCGCGACCCGAAGGTCGACGAGGGCGCACCGCTCCGCGCGGCGATCCACCAGTCGGCCAAGCTGCGCAGCGGGCTGGGGCTGGTGCCGCGGCGCGCATCGGGCGCGGGCGACCTGTGGGGGCGACGATTCGCCGACGCCGACATGGTCCGCCGCATCGCCGACGACCATCGCCCCTATCACGCGGCGCTGTCGCAGGCGCTGGCCGCGGCACGCGCGCGGTTCGGGGTGGCGGTGCTGCTCGACGTGCATTCGATGCCGCCGCTGGGCCCGCCGGGAGACGCCGCGCGGATCGTGCTCGGCGATCGCTTCGGCCACACCGCGGACGCGCGCTTCGTGTCGCGGCTGGAGGCCGAGGGGCTCGCGGCAGGCCATGCCACCACGCTCAACGCGCCCTATGCCGGGGGGCATATCCTCGAGCGCCATGCCGACCCGCAAGGGGACATCCATGCGATCCAGCTGGAATTCGATCGGTCGCTCTATCTCGACGCACGGCTCGACGCGCCGGGTACCGGTTTTGCCGCAACCGTCGCGCTGTTGCGGCGAATGCTGGCGGCGTTGACCGACGAGGCGCTCGGCCCGCCCATCGCCGCGGCAGCAGAGTGATAGCGCGCGCATAAAAAAACCACCCCGTGCGGTATCGCACGGAGTGGCCAAGGTTCAGGGAGGAGACACGCCTGAAAGGCGTGTCGTACGGCGCCGCGAAAGGGGGGGACACGATGCCGTACAAGCTCTAAATAGGCGAACGCGATTTTGGTTCAACCCTGTTGCCGAAAAGTCGCAAAAAATTTCAGCGACGTACCGCAGGGGCCATCCGGGCCAGCACATTGTTGCGCAGGATGAGGTGGTGACGCAGCGCGCCGGCGACGTGCAGCACGACCAGCGCGAGCATCAGCCACCCCAGCACGCCGTGCGCGGCGTGGCCGAACCCGCTCGTCGCCTTCGACACCGACAGATAGGGGATGTCGAACAGCCCGAACCAGGTGAGGCCCCCGGGCTTGGCGCTGCCCGACACCATCATCCATCCGGTCACCGGCATGGCCAGCAGCAGCGCGTAGAAGGCGAAGTGAGTCGCATGCCCCAGCCCCTTCTCGGCGGCCGGCACGTCGGCGGGCAGCGGCGGGGCGGGATGCGTGATCCGCCAGATGATGCGCCCCAGCGTCAGCACCAGGACGGTGATGCCGATCGCCTTGTGCCCGGCCATCCATCCGCGCAGCGCGGGGATCGGATCATGGAGCAGGCCGACCGCGATGTTGACGAGCACCAGCAGCGCGATCGTCCAGTGCAACCAGATCGCCACGGTGGAATAGCGGTCGGTACGTTCATATGCCGGCATCGGAGCCTCCCCAGGTTCGGAAGGCGATGCTACACCGCGGCAATCAGGCTGGGTAGCCCGCCGAACAGAGACGCATCTGGCGTCGCGCCGATGCCATCCCGGCATCACCCCACGCACCGTCACCCGGACTTGGTCCGGGTCCACCGTGCCGCAAATTCAACGGTATGGAGTGTGCGGCACGGTGGATGCCGGAACAGGTCCGGCATGACGGAGGAGAGCAGTCGGGTTAAGCCGCGGACTCCAGCATCACCCCAGCGGCGGCTGCGGCGCCTTGCCCAGCTGCAGCTGGCGGCCGAACAGGTCGCGCATCAGCGACAGCGAGAACAGGTGCGCGTACAGCAGCGGCAGCATGCCCGACTTGCTCATCTTGCGCAGCGTGTCGCCCCGCGCGTCGATCAGCTTCTCTTCGTTGATCATCTGGAAACCGCGATAGATGAAGGGCTGCTCGGCGCCGTCGGGCTGGATGCTGACCTCGCCGTCCATCAGCAGGTCGAGCTCGCGCAGCTCCTTCATGAAGTTCTGCGTGCGGGCGCCGGCCTGTTCGAACGATTCGTTGAACGCCAGGATGTTCTGCGTGACCTCGGTCGGCTGGCCGTTGGCGAACAGCGCGTCGCCGTCCTCGAACTCGCCGACCGCTTCGGACGTCGGGTCGAAGCAGAGCGACAGCTCCTGCGCATCCGGGTGCAGCCGCGCCAGCATGTACGGGTAGCGACGGATATAGGCCGGGACGTAGAAGGTGTTCTCGGTCAGCTTGCCGTCGTCGCCGACGAACACGTTGACGCCCTCGTTCAGGCCCATCAGCGCCAGCGGGATCGCGTCGTCGCCGACCGAGAAGACGATCGGCATGTGCCGCTGAACCAGCGGGAATTCGTCGACGGTGATTGGAATGGCGTGCTGGCCGACCACGAACGGTGCGCTGTCCTGCGTACGGACCTTGTAGTTGGCATGCGTGTCGCTCGAAAGCGGCTCGAGACCGTTGTAGAAAAGCGGAAGCTGGGCAGCGCTGGCCATTAAGTCTCTCCAAGGGCGTTGGTAAGCCGCCACGCAGGGCGATTGGCGCGAGGCTCTATGGTGCGGGGGCGTCCGGCGCAAGCGCAACGAGTTTTCCCGGGTTCAGGATGCCGAGCGGATCGAACGCCGCCTTGATCCGCCGCAGCGCCATCATCCGCGCGGGCGACGACAGCCGTTTGAGTTCGGCGCGCTTCATCTGTCCGATGCCGTGCTCGGCGGAGATCGACCCGCCCGCCGCGACGACCAGGTCGTCGACGAAGCGCGTCACGACCGGCGCATCCTCGCCGTACCATCGCGCCGGATCGGTCCCCGGCGCCGCGCGGACATGGAAATGGACGTTGCCGTCACCGAGATGGCCAAAGCCGCTCGCGCGCGTGCCGGGGAAGCGCGCCTCGCAGGCCGCACTCGCCTCGATCATGAAGCGCGGCATCGCGTCGACCGGGACCGAGATGTCGTGCTGCGTCGCGGGGCCCAGCGCACGCTCCGACGCCGACAGCGAGTCGCGGATTCGCCAGAACGCCTCGCCCTGCGCCTCGCTCGCCGCGATCACCGCGTCGGCGGCAAGGCCGTCCGCCAGCGCGCCGCCGAGCAACCGTTCGAGCAGGGCTGCGGGCGCCTCGCCGTCGATCGTCGCCGCCGTCGCTTCGATCAGTACGTGCCACGGATGCTCGCCCGTCAGCGGCGCGCGCGTCGCGGGGACATGCGCGATCGCCGCGGCGAGCGACTCCGCGGGCAACAGCTCGAAACTCTCGATCGTCTCGGTCGCGGCCTGCAACCGGCGCAGCAGCCTGAGCGCGCTCGCCGGACTGTCGACGCCAACCCACGCCACCCCCCGCGCGGCAATCCCCGGCACCAGCCGCAGCGTCGCCGCGGTGATGATCGCCAGCGTCCCCTCCGACCCGATCAGCAGCTGGTCGAGGTCGTAGCCACGATTGTCCTTCTTCAGCGCGGACAGGCCATCATGCACCGATCCGTCCGCGAACACCGCCTCGACGCCCGCGACCAGCCCGCGCATCGTCCCGAACCGCAGCACCTGCGTCCCGCCGGCATTGGTCGACACCAGCCCGCCGATCGTCGCCGTTCCACGCGCGCCCAGCGTCAGCGGAAAGCGCGCGCCCTGCCCCTGCGCCGCCGCGTCGAGGTTGGCGAGGATCACGCCCGCCTCCGCGACCGCCAGTCCGGCGTCCGCATCGAGGCTTCGGATCCGCGCCATCCGGCGCATCGACAGCAGCAGCGCGGTGCCGTCCGACGGCGGCGTCGCGCCGCCGACCATCGACGTGTTCCCGCCCTGCGGCACCAGCGGCACGCCGAACTCCGACGCCGCCTGCACGATCGCGACGACGTCCGCGGTCGATGCCGGCGCGAGCAAGGCGGGCGTCCGCCCGTGATACCGGTCGCGCCAGTCGACCAGCCACGGCGCGATGTCAGCGGCGTCGGTGACGATCGCCTTGGCGTCGAGCCGCGACGACAGCGCGTCGAGCATGCGGGTCTGTGCGGGAGTCATGGGCGCTTCTTAGTGCGCAGGGACCGGTAGCGATAGCATTCGCACGGCCTCCGTCCCCTCCGCCTCCGCCCTATCGTCATCCTGACGATAGTCAGGACCCAGAGCCAAGCAGCGCAACGTTCGCGACCTGGGTCCTGACTTTCGTCAGGATGAAGAGTTTCAACGCCGACCTCCCCGAGCAGCACCTCAGGTGGCAACACGCGTGGGCAGGACTTTCGTGACTTTCCGAGAATCCACTGCCCAGTTCACCTCGCGTTCAACCAGCGCCCCTAACGCTTGCATTATCCATGATTCATCCAGCGCTCCCCGTCACCCTGTTCGCGCTCGCGGCGCCCGCCGCGGCGATGGTCCAGTCCGACCTCGACGGACTCCAGATCGCGCAGATGTCGATCCACGAACGCATCATCATCCGGGTGCCGCGCATGTCGCACGCGAAGTCTAGGCCAAGCGAGGCGACGGCGCCGGAGTTCAAGGAGCACAAGGGTCCCAAATGCGTCGCGGTCGGTGACATTGCCGGCGCTGCGCTGGGCAAGCCCGGGGTGGTCGACCTGATGATGGACAATGGTACCCGGCTGCGCGCGAAACTCGACGGCGACTGCAAGCCGCTCGATTACTATACCGGGTTCTACATCCGCCCCGCCGCCGACGGATTGATCTGCCAGGACCGCGACGCGATCCGCATGCGGTCTGGCGCGACCTGCGAGATCGAAGGGTTCAAGTCGCTCCGCATCAAGCGCTGAAGCGACGCTTTACTGCGCCCGACACCGGGTTTCCTTGACATTTCACGGTAAATCCGCGAGCGCCGACGGTCTCGGGGACCGTGTCTGCGCACCCGCTGTTTATCCGGATATTTCGCATGAGCCTGACTGCATGAGCTTCGCCGATCTCGGCCTATCCGACGAACTGCTGAAGGCGGTCACCGACTCCGGCTATACCGAGCCGACTCCGATCCAGGCAGGCGCGATCCCGTCGGTGCTGATGATGCGCGACATCATCGGCATCGCGCAGACCGGCACCGGCAAGACCGCGTCGTTCGTGCTGCCGATGATCGACATCCTGGCGCACGGTCGCAGCCGCGCCCGGATGCCGCGCTCGCTGATCCTCGAACCGACGCGCGAACTCGCCGCGCAGGTCGCGGAGAATTTCGAGAAATACGGCGTCAACTCGCATCTCTCGATGGCGCTGCTGATCGGCGGCGTGTCGATGGGCGACCAGCTCGCCGCGCTCGAAAAGGGCGTCGACGTGCTGATCGCGACCCCGGGCCGGCTGATGGACCTGTTCGGGCGCGGCAAGATCCTGCTCACCGGCTGTTCGATGCTCGTCATCGACGAGGCCGACCGGATGCTCGACATGGGGTTCATCCCTGATATCGAGGAAATCTGCACCAAGCTGCCCAAGACCCGCCAGACCCTGCTCTTCTCCGCGACGATGCCGCCGCCGATCAAGAAGCTGGCCGACAAGTTCCTGTCGAACCCCAAGACGATCGAGGTCTCGCGCCCTGCCTCGACCAACCTCAACATCAAGCAGTATCTCGTTACCGTCGCGAGCCAGAGCGCCAAGCGCGACACGCTGCGCCGCCTGCTCGACCAGGCCGAGGTGACCAACGCGATCATCTTCTGCAACCGCAAGACGACGGTCCGCGACCTCAACAAGATCCTCAAGCAGGCCGGATTGAAGTCGGGCGAGATCCACGGCGACATGGAACAGCGCGAGCGCCTCGCCGAGCTCGAGCTGTTCAAGACCGGGGCGGTCAACGTGCTCGTCGCCTCCGACGTCGCGGCGCGCGGTCTGGACATCAAGGGCGTCTCGACCGTCATCAACTATGACGCGCCGTGGCACCCCGACGACTATGTCCACCGCATCGGCCGCACCGGCCGCGCGGGTGCGACGGGCACCGCCTACACCTTCGTCGCGCCCGACGATGCCGAGAACATCCAGAACATCGAGAAGCTGACCGGCCAGACGATCGAACGCCTGGGCACCCCCGCCAAGGCCGAACCCGTCGAGACCGCCACGCCGGCCGAGGAGGCCGAGGCCCCGCGCCGCAGCCGCCCCCGTCGCGCACCGCGCGCCGACACGGTGGCCCCTGCGGTCGAGGCCGAAGTGCTCGCCGAGATCGCCGCCAAGCCGAAGCGTGCAGAGCGGCCGCGCCGTGCCGAATCCGAGCTCGTGCAGCCCGTCCGCGAAGACCGTCCCCGCCGCGAAGAGCGCCCCCGTCGCGAGGAGCCCGTCGCCGCGGCCCAGCGCGAGCCGGTCCGCGAGCAGCGCGTAGAGACGCGCCGCCCCGAGCCAAAGCGCGCCGAACCGCGCCGCGCCCGCCAGGACGACGATACGCCGGACACTGGCTGGAACGGTCCGGTCCCCGACTTCCTCAGTGCCGTCATCGGAGGCTAACATGTCCGCATTTCGTTTTGCCGCAGTCGCGCTCGCTGCCACGGCGCTCGCTGCGCCCGCCGTCTCGAAGGTCGCCGCGCCGCGCGTGAGCGCCGCGAGCTTCACCAATCTCGCGAGCCCGCTGCCGCTGCCGTACGACGAGAAGGCGAATGCCGACGCGCAGGTCGCCGCCGCGCGCAACCGTGCGCTCAAGTCGCACAAGCGGCTGCTGATCGACCTCGGCGGCAACTGGTGCCTCGACTGCCGCCTGCTGGCCGGCACGATCGACCTTCCCGAAGTGAAGCGCTTCGTCGACGCGCATTTCGTCGTCGTCACGGTCGATGTCGGCCGCTTCGACAAGAACGGCCAGATCGCCGCGCGCTACGGCATCAAGGGCCGGCTGAAGGGCGTCCCCGCCGTGCTGGTCGTCGATCCGCGGACCAACAAGCTGCTCAACGCCGGCCACGAGACCGACCTGTCCGACGCCCGCTCGGCAGGCCCCCAAGCGCTCGCCGACTGGCTCGCAGGCTGGGCGGCGTAACCCGCCAACCGTCACCCCGGACTTGGTCCGGGGTCCACCCCTCCGCAAACTCGACCGCGTAGAGCACGCCGCACGGTGGATGCCGGACCAAGTCCGGCAAGACGGTAGGATTCAGGCTGGCTTCGCGATCAGCGCATCGTCGATCGCCGCGGCACGCGTGTACGCCTCGCGCTCCGCCAGCCGCGCGCCATAGGCCAGGAACGCATCGCGCTTCGGCATCGAGCCGAACATCTGCCCCCACATCACCTGGCTGCCGACATAGACGTCGGCCGCGGTGAACCGGTCGCCGGCGATGAACGGATGTGCCGAAACCGCCGCCTCGAGCGTGTCGAGCATCGTGTCGAACGACCCATAGCCGACCATCCGCTGCTGGTCGTCGGTCGGCACCACCCCCAGCGACCTGTTCGTCACCGCGGCCTCGACGGGCCCCGCCGCATAGAACAGCCATCGATAATAATCCGCGCGCTCGTCCGCGGTCGGCGCCAGCCCCGCCTCGGGAAATGCCTCTGCCAGATACGCGCAGATCGCCGCGCCCTCGGTCACTACCCGCCCGTCATGGACGATCGCCGGCACCTTGCCCATCGGGTTGACCGCCAGATACGCGGCGCCCTTCATCGACGACGCATAGTCGAGCACCACCGTCTCGTACGGCGCGCCGACCTCCTCGAGCATCCAGCGCGCGATGCGCCCGCGTGACATCGGATTGGTGTAGAAAGTGAGCGTCATCGGATCCCCCTGTGAACAGATGAGGAACATCTACCCGATCACGCCCACCGTCAAGCGCGGTCAGCCGAGCGAGGTCAGACGAGCGCGGTCTCGAACAGCGCGAGCATCCGTCCCCACGCCCTGTCGGCCTGCGCGGCGTTGTAGACGCGGCTGTCGGGCGGGCACCAGCCGTGCATCGCGCCTTGATAGACCTCGATCTCGGCGGGCAGCTTCGCCGCGGCGAACGCGGTCCTGAGCGTGTCCTTCTCGGTCGGCGACCGCGCATCGTCGTTCGCCGCGATCGCGATCAGGTAGCGCGCCTTCATCTGCGGGATGCGCAGGTGCGGGCTGTCGGGCTTGTCGGTCACCATCCCGCCGCCATGGAAGGTCGCGCCGGCGCGGATCCGCCCCGGCACGGCGGCCGCGGTCAGCATCACCATCGGTCCGCCCATGCAATATCCGGTGCTCGCCATCCCGCGCTTGCGATCGACCTGCGGCTGCTTGTCGAGGAAGCTCGTGAAGGCGATGCCGTCGCGCACCGTGCCCTCGGTGCTGAGCGCCGCGCGGAACGGCGCGATCCGCGCTTTCACCTCGGGCTGGTCGTAGGATTCACCGGGTTTCAGGAACGGCGCCTTGGTCGAGCGGTAGAACTGGTTGACGACCAGCACCGCATAGCCCGACTGGGCGAGGCGGTCGGCCATCTGCCGGAACGCCGGCCGCAGCCCCATGACGTCGGGCCACACCAGCACGCCGGGATGCCGGCCGGTCGCCGGCGCCACGAAATAGGCGTCCGCGGTGCCGTCGGGCGTCGCGATGGTCACGTCGCGGCCCTTGATCGTGGCGGCGTTGGCAGGCGCGGGCAGCAGCATCGCGATCCCTGCAGCGCCGGTCATCGCACCGAACTGACGGCGTGAGACGCCGCCCAAATACGCGCCATTGTCCTCGGTGGTATGGTCGTCACACATCCAAGCTCTCCTGTCCTCTGCGCCGAGGCTATATCAGGTCGCGCGCCACCACCACACGCCATCGACGGTATCGCGCACCGCCCTGCCCTCGACCTCCAGCCGCCGCAGATGCGCGAGCGACTCGCCGGTCGCCATGCCCAGCATCTCCGGCCCGATCGCGCGGCGGAACAACCGGCCGAAGCAATCCACCGCGCGGCGCGGTTCGGTGAGGAAGGCCTCGAGCTCGTCGAGCCGTTCGCGATGCTCGCGGTCCATCGCATCGAGCCGCGCGCGCAGTCCGGTGAACGGCGCGCCGTGTCCAGGCAGCACGAGCAAATTGTCGGGCAGCGTCTTCAGCTTGGCGATCGACGCGAACCATTCGCCGAGCGGATCCGCGTTCGGCTCGGTGGCCCCCAGCGACACGTTGGGGCTGATCCGCGGCAACACCTGGTCCCCTCCGATCAGCACGCCCGCCTCCGCGTCGTAAAGGCACGCATGTTCCGGGCTGTGGCCCGATCCGACCACGACCCGCCAGTCGCGTGCACCGATCGTCAGCGTGTCGCCATCCGCGATGCGCGTATAGCCCAGCGGCAACGGCCGGGTGACGAGGCGGAACAACGCCCAGCCCTGCATGCTGGCATGCGCGACCTGCGCGTCGTCCCACCCGCCGCCACGCCAGAACGCGATCTGCGCCTCGGGGACCGTCTCGCTCGCATCGCCGAGCAGCATCCGCGCGGTCAGCCATTCGCCGCGGGTCATCACCAGCGGCGCATCGTGGCGGTCGCACATCCATCCCGCGAGGCCGATATGATCGGGATGGAAATGCGTCCCGACCATCTTGGTGACGCGCGTGCCGGCCAGCGGCCCCTTGAAGACCGCCTTCCACGCATCGCGCGCGTCCGCGGTGTTCATCCCGGTATCGACCAGCGCGACGCCCTCGCCGCGCGAGTCCGCATCGTCGAGGACCCAGCAGTTCACATGCTTCAGCGGGCCGGGCACCGTGAGCCGGACCCATGCGATCCCGGGCGCGACTCGCATCGTGCCGCCGGGGGCGGGCTCGGCGTCGCCGAACGGGTAGGTCAGGCCCTTGTGGCGGATCGGGGCGAGGTCGGTGGGTGCGGTGGGTGCGGTGGGTGCGGTGGCCATACGTTGCAGGTAGCAACCGGCCGCGCCGCAAACCACCCGTCATGCTGAACTTGTTTCAGCATCTATCTCGCCGAAGACGCCGCTGTGCGATCCTGCACGTCAGGGCTTGCCGCCCGGTGGATCCTGAACCAAGTTCAGGATGACGCGGTCACCGCTTGAACCGATCATCGAACAGCGCATGCGGTCGCCATGCGTTGCAGGTGGCAACCGCCCGCGCGGCAAACCACCCGTCATGCTGAACTTGTTTCAGCATCCACCTCGCCAAGACGCTGCCGCTCGACTCTGCTCGTCAGCGCTCGCCGCTCGGTGGATCCTGAACCGAGTTCAGGATGACGAAGTCACTGCTTGGAAGGATCATAGAACATCACATGCGGTGGCCATCCGTTGCAGGTGCCAACCGCCCACACCGCAAACCACCCGTCATGCTGAACTCGGTTCAGCATCCACCTCGCCGAAGACGCCGCCGCGCGGTCCTGCACGTCAGCGCGCCGCCCGGTGGATCCTGAACCGAGTTCAGGATGACGACTAGGTCCAGGATGAAGGGGTCACCGCTTGAACGGGTCGTCGAACAGCGGCTTGACCGGCAGGACGCCGCCCTGTGCCACGAACTCGGCGTCCGCCGCCGCCTGTGCGCGCTCGCCGCGGAGCTGCTCGAGCAGCGCCTCGCGGTCGCCCTCCAGACGGGTGTCGGTCGGCGCTTCCATTCCGGCGGCCTTCGCGGCCTTGGCGACCGCGGCGTCGAGCTCGCGCTGCGTCGTCAGGCCGAGCGTCACCGGGTCCTTCGGGGTGATGTTGGCGATGTTCCAGTGGCTGCGGTCGCGGATCGCGGCGATCGTCGTGCGCGTCGTGCCGATCAGCAGGCCGATCGCGCCATCGCTGATCTCGGGGTGGTTGCGGATGATCCACGAGATGCCGTCGGGTTTGTCCTGCCGCTTGCTGACCGGCGTGTAGCGCGGGCCCTTGGTGCGGCGGACCTGCTCGGGACCCTTGATCATCTTGAGGCGGTAATCGGGATCGGCCGAGCCCTTGTCGATCTCGTCCTGCGTCACTTCGTGCGCGCGAACCGGATCGCGGCCGGTCAGCTTGGTCGCGGCGGTATCGTCGGCGATCGCCTGGACCTCGAGGATGTGCAGCCCGCAGAAATCGGCGATCTGTTCGAAGCTGAGCGCGGTATTGTCGACCATCCAGGAGGCGGTCGCGTGGGGCATGAGCGGCTGGGCCACGGCGTGAACTCCGTAAAAATAGAAAGGGCCGCCCCTTTCGGAGCGGCCTGACATGACGGATGATGTACCGCGCGCGGGGCTTTCAGGCAAGCGACGCTTCAGGCTGCCAGGGCGAGCGGTTGCAGCGGCACCAGCGCGTGGAGGAACTGCCGCGCGCTGGCCGCCCAGCTGAACCGGCCTGCATAGGCCGCGCAGGTCACGCGGTCGCGAGTCAGCGCCCCGGCGATCGCGGTACGCAGGTCCGCGTCCATCGCCCCGACCCGCTCGTCGAGCACGTCGAGCGGCCCGGTCACCGGATAGGCCGCGACCGGGGTGCCGCACGCCAGCGCCTCGATCATCACCAGCCCGAACGTGTCGGTACGGCTGGGGAAGACCAGCACGTCGGCGGCGCGGTACGCCGCGGCGAGCTCGCATCCCGTGCGCTGGCCGAGGAAGCGCACATCGGGAAAGCGCCTGACGAGCGCTGCGCGCGCGGGGCCGTCGCCGACGACGACCTTGGTGCCGGGATGGTCGCACGCCAGGAACGCCTCGATGTTCTTCTCGACCGCGACGCGCCCGACATAGAGCATTACCGGGCCGGGCAGCTCGGCGAACGCCGGGTCGCGCGCGCCGTCCATCCCGAACAGCGAGAAGTCGACGCCGCGGCCCCAGGCGCGAGCGTGGTTCAGCCCGTGCGCTGCGAGCGTCGCCTCGACCGACGGGGTCGACGCCAGGATCGCGTGCGCCGGCGCGTGGAACCAGCGGATGTAGCGCCATATCCATTCGGGGTTCGCGCCGGTCCGCGCGGCGATATAGTCGGGGAACTGCGTGTGATAGGCGGTCGTGAACGGGATCGCGCGCGCCAGGCACCACGTGCGGGCAGCGAGGCATACGGGTCCCTCGGTCGCGAGATGGATCGCATCCGCGCCGAATGCGGCGAGCATCCGCCCGACCGCCGCCGAGCGCGCGAAGGCCAGCCGGATCTCGGGATAGGTCGGGCACGGCACCGACGCGAAGCGTTCGGGCGAGACGACGAGCACGACATGCCCCATCGCCTCCAATTCGGCGCGCACCGCCTGCAGCGTGCGGACGACCCCGTTGACTTGCGGGCTCCAGGCGTCGGTGACGATCGCGATACGCATCGTGGTTTCCTTCCTGAAACCCTCTCCCATCAGGAGAGGGAGGGGCCCGCCCGGCGCAGCCGGGTGGGAGGGTGAGGGCAGGATCCGATCGAGCGCGGTGGCACCTGCCCTCACCCCGCGCCGCTTCGCGGCTGGCCCCTCTCCCGATGGGAGAGGGGAAAATTCAGGCCGCGATCGCGACGACGGTGTCGCGGCTGCGCGCGGCGATCTCGTCGCCCCAGTGCAGCAGCTCCATCCGCCCGTCGAAATGCTCGACCAGCGCGGTGCAGCTCTCGACCCAGTCACCGTCGTTGAAATAGGCGACGCCGGCGATCTCGCGCATCTCGGCGGTGTGGATGTGCCCGCACACCACGCCGTCGACGCCCTTGAGCCCGGCGGCGTGCGCGACGACGGTCTCGAACTGCGAGATGAACGCGACCGCGTTCTTGACCTTGGCCTTGGCATGCTTCGACAGCGACCAGTAGGGCAGGTTGAGCCGGCGGCGCGCGGCGTTGACCCAGCGGTTGACGCCCATCAGCAGCGTGTAGGCGGCGTCGCCGACATGCGCGAGCCAGCGGTGCGCGAGCGTGATCGCGTCGAACTCGTCGCCGTGCAGCACCAGCAGCCGGCGGCCGTCCGCGGTCTCGTGCACCGCGTTGCGCTGGATCGCGATGCCGCCGAAGTCGAGCCCGGTGAACTGGCGGAACGCTTCGTCATGGTTGCCGGGGATGTAGACGACGCGCGTGCCGCGCTTGGCCCGCTTGAGCAGCCGCCAGACGACGTCGTTGTGCGCGGCCGGCCAATAGACGCGCTTCTTGAGCCGCCAGCCGTCGATCATGTCGCCGACCAGGAACATCGTGTCGCTGTCGACGTGATCGAGAAAGTCGACCAGCATCTCGGCGTTGCAGCCGCGCGTGCCGAGATGGACGTCGGAGATCCAGATCGTCCGGAACCGCCGCCGCTCGACGATCCGTTCGGGGATCGCCGGCCGCGAATGGATGAAATCGGCGATGGCGGTGATATCGGCGATCCCGCGGTCGAACGGCAACTCGGCGGTCATGGGCAGCCCCCAACGAAGTCCTGCCGATGCTATGCCCCACGAGTGTGACAGCGCTGTGGGATTTGGGTTACGGCACGAAGACCGTCTCCGCGCGCGCCCCACGCGAACGACGCGAATGACGATCGCCACTTTCCGTCGCCCCGGCACGTTACTATGCGGGCGCGAGAGGATCCCGATGACTGCATGCACGGCCGAGCGGATGGCCATGACCCGCTTGACGATCGACCTGGACGCCATCGTCCGCAACTACCGCTGCATCATCGCGCTCGCCCCGGGCAGCGCGGTGGCCGCGGTGGTAAAGGCGGACGCCTATGGCCTCGGCGCGGGGCGGGTCACCGCTGCGCTGGCGGACGCCGGCTGCGCGCACTTCTTCGTCGCGCATCTGTCGGAGGTGGCGGCGGTCCGCGACGCGGCGCGCGGCGCCCCCGTCTACGTCCTCAACGGCCTTGCCGCGGGGGCCGAAGCGGATTGCGTCGCGCTCGGCGCGATCCCCGTCCTCAACTCGCTCGTGCAGGTCGCCGCGTGGCGCGCGCAGGGGCAACGCCTGCCCGCGATCCTCCAGGTCGATTCGGGGATGCAGCGTCTCGGGCTTTCGCCGCAGGAGGTCGAGGCGCTGATCGCGGCGCCCGAGCTGCTGGGCGACATCGATCTGCGCTACGTCATGAGCCACCTCGCCTGTGCCGACGAACCCGAGCTCGCCGCCAATCGCTGGCAGCGCGATCGCTTCGCGGCGATCTGCGCGCAGCTGCCGCCGGTACCGCGATCGTTCGCCAATTCGGGCGGCGCGTTCCTCGGCACCGACTATCATTTCGACCTGCTGCGCCCCGGCATCGCGCTGTACGGCGGGCAGCCGCGGCCCGACGTCGTGATGGAGCCCGTCGTCACGCTGACCGCCGCGATCATCCAGACGCGCATCGTCCCCGCGGGCGCAGGCATCGGCTACGGCCTGACCGCCGCGAGCAACACCGACCGCATCATCGCGACGATCGGGATCGGCTATGCGGATGGCTGGCCGCGCCGACTGGGCGGGCGCGGATCGGCGTTTCTGGACGGGCAGCGCGTGCCGATCGTCGGCCGCGTCTCGATGGACAGCCTGCTGATCGACGTCAGCGCGGTCGCCGAAGCGGCGCGTCAGCCCGGCGCGCCGGTCGAACTGCTCGGCCCCCACCAGACCGTCGACGCGGTCGCGCGCGATGCCGACACGATATCGTACGAAATCCTGACCCAACTTGGGCAACGCTACGCCCGACACTATGTCGGTGGGACCATCGGAGACAATCCGAGCGAGATCCATCGGAGAGAAAGAGCATGAAAGTCCTCGTCCTAGGCAGCGGCGTGATCGGCGTCACATCGGCCTGGTACCTGCAGGAAGCCGGCCATGAGGTGACGGTCGTCGACCGCCAGCCCGCGCCCGCGATGGAGACGAGCTTCGCCAATGCTGGCGAGATCTCACCAGGCTATGCCTCGCCCTGGGCGGCGCCGGGAATCCCCGCAAAAGCGATGAAATGGCTGTTCATGCAGCACGCCCCGCTGATTCTGCGGCCGCGGGCGGACATGGCGATGATGCGTTGGCTGTTCGCGATGCTGCGCAACTGCACCGCCGAGCGCTATGCGATCAACAAGCGCCGGATGGTGCGGGTCGCCGAATATAGCCGCGATCGGCTGATCGACCTGCGCCATAGCACCGGCATTGCCTATGACGAGCGGATGCAGGGCACGCTGCAGTTGTTCCGCGATGCCAAGCAGCTCGACGGCATGGCCAAGGACATCGAAGTGCTCGCCGCCGACGGCGTGCCGTTCGAGGTGCTCGACCGCGCCGGCTGTATCGCGATCGAGCCGGGGCTCGCCAACAGCGCGGCCCCGATCGCCGGTGGGCTGCGGCTGCCCAACGACGAGACCGGCGACTGCTTCAAGTTCACCAACGCGCTGGCGAAGCTGGCGGCGGCGCGCGGCGTGACCTTCATCCAGAACCGCACGATCGAGGGACTGACGTCGGAAAAGGGCAAGATCACCGGCGTCGTCACCGATGGCGGCGTGATGACCGCGGACGCCTATGTCGTCGCGACCGGCCCGCATTCGCCGCAGATCGTCAAGTCGCTGGGCCTGAAGGTACCTGTCTTTCCAGTAAAGGGCTATTCGATCACCGTGCCGATCACCAACGCCGCGCGCGCGCCCGAATCGACTCTGCTCGACGAGAGCTACAAGGTCGCGATCACGCGGCTGGGCGACCGGATCCGCGTCGGCGGGATGGCGGAGATCTCGGGCTACAACAACGCCCTGCCCGAGGCGCGGCGCGCGACGCTGGAGCATTCGGTCGGCACGCTGTTCCCCGGCGCGGGCGATCTGTCCGCCGCGAGCTACTGGTCCGGCCTGCGGCCGATGACGCCCGACAGCACGCCGATCATCGGCCCGACGCGCTATCCCAACCTGTTTCTCAACACCGGCCACGGCACGCTCGGCTGGACGATGGCGTGCGGGTCGGGCCGCATCATCGCCGACATCGTCAGCGGCCATACCCCCAATATCGAGGTCGAAGACCTCGCGCTCTCGCGCTACAACTAGGACCTGCGCCATGACGATCACCCGCATCGATACCGACGCCCGCATGAGCCAGGCCGTGATTCACGGCGACACCATCTACCTGGCCGGCCAGGTCGGCGAGCCCGGCCAGGACGTCGCCGAACAGACCCGCACCGCGCTCGCCGAGGTCGACGCGCTGCTGGCTCAGGCCGGCAGCGACAAGTCGAAGCTGCTGATGGTGACGATCTGGCTCGCCGACATGGCCGACTTCGCCGCGATGAACGCGGTGTGGGATCCGTGGATCGCCGGGGTCGCGGCGCCGGCCCGCGCGACCGGCGAGGCGAAGCTCGCATCGCCGGACTACAAGGTCGAGATCATCGCGGTCGCGGCGCGGGGCTGAGCGCTAGTCGAGCGACAGCCGCTTCGCCATCAGCGCGTCGAACGCCGCGAGCGTGCACAGCCCGCGGACGCCGCGCGCGGTGCAGCCCGCGATCGGCATGACGTGGCGATAGGGCCGCGCCGTGCCGAGCATGCGGATCTGCTCCAGCGTCTGCGCGCGGTACACCGCGCGGACGTAGCGCCTGCCCTGACGGTCGACGAGCCGATCGACCATGATCGCGCCGCCCGGGGCGGGATCGTCCGCGGCGAGGCCGGGGACGCGCCAGTGCAGGTCGAGCAGCCCGGCGAGGCTCGCGACATTGGTATCGTGGCCGGAGATCATCGTGAGCGCCGGCGCGCCGGGCCGCGCATCGACGACCGCCTCGCGCATCAGCGGCCCCAGCCCCGACAGGTTGCGCGCCGCGACGTAGAGCGGCCGCGCGAGCAGGCGGAACTCGACCGCATGCAGCTCCGACGCGGCGGCGATATCCGCCGCGCTCGCCCGGCCCCAGCCGACCTCGCGCATCGCCTTGCCGTCGGCATATTGCAGCAACAGGATCTGCGCGACGGTCGACGCGCTGTCGAGCGCACCGCTGAGCTTGGGCCGGCTGTCGGACTTCGCGGGTGCGAGCCCCGACGGTTCGCCGGTCACGCCGCAGCCGGTCTTTGCCGAACCGCACAGGATCGCGTCGAGCCGGCGCATGACCGGCTGCAACCGGCGATCCTCCCCGGCGATGCCGCCGCCCCCCGCATCGGCCAGCACCGCGGCGCGGGCCACCGCCGGATCGAACGCCACCGCGCGCTCGCCGATCGGCGCGAACAGCGGGTCGGCGACGTCCTGCGGCCGGTGCGCGATCACGGGTTTGCAACCGGGTAGCAGCGCCGCGGTCCAGACCTCGGCGGTGGCGATCGTGCGCTGGTCGCTGTCGGCGACGACCCGGACCGTGCCGCAGCCCTTGGCCGGCAGCACGCGGTCGCGAACCAGCGCCGCCCGGTCGGACGCCGCGAGACGGCGCAGCGCCTCGGCCCCGTGCGGAGTGAGATAGCCGGGCTTCACCGGCCAGCTCGGCCAGGCCTCGGCGGCGGTCCCCTCCGGCATCGGCGGTGCCTTGGTCGGCGGGCGGACGCCGTGGCGCATCAGCATCACGACGCGCTCGACGCGCAGGCCCGCCTGCGCCGTCGCCGCGGTCCCGGCCGAGAGCAGCAGGGCCGCGCAGGTGGCGTTGAGAAGAGCGCGCATCGGGGTTCCTTGCATCCTAGAAATGGAGCTGCGCCCCCCAGCGGACCGACAGGTCGTAGCGTTCGCGCTCGACCAGCTGCGCCTTGGTGCCGATATAGCGGCGCCACGGTGCGTCGGTCAGGTTCGTCGCGTTGGCGAAGAAGGTCAATTCGGGCGTCACCTGATAGCTCGCATTGACGTCGAGCTGGCCGTTGCGGTCGGTATACTGGTCCTGCGCCGCGGTCGCGCCCAGCGTGTCGAGATAGGCCGAGCGGTACGAATACGCCGCGCGCACCGCGAAGCCGTATTTCTCGTAGAATAGCTGCGCGGTGCCGACATGCTTCGACTGCAGGAACAGCGGAATGTCCCCGGTCCGCGGCGTGGCGCCGAGCACGGTGCCGTTCCCGTCGCCCCAGATCCGCGTATAGTTCGCGCTGACCCCGAAGCCGTCGAGCGGCGACGGCAGGAAAGTGAAGCGGGTCTGCAGGTTGACCTCGATCCCGTAGACCTTGGCCTTGTCGATATTGAGCGGGGTCGACACGCTGGCGTTGGTCAGCGCCTGGCCCGCGAAGCTGCCGGTCTGGCCGAGCAGGACCTGCTGGTAGATCGGGTCGTCGAGCCTCTTGTAGAAGCCGCCGACCGAGATCAGCCCCTGCCCCGGCAGATAATATTCGATCGCGCCGTCGAAGTTGAGCGCCTTGTACGGCTTGAGGTCCGGATTGCCCTGCGCGACCGAGACCGGGTTGGTCGTGGTGTCGACCGACACGAACGGTGCGAGCTGCGCGTAGTTCGGACGCCCGATCGCGGTCGTCACCGCCGCGCGCAGCACCAGGTCGTCGGCGACGTCGTAGCGCGCGTTCAGCCCCGGGAAGACGTCGGTATATTGCTTCGACCCGAAGCTGTTGAACCCCGAACTGGCCGAGGTCGTCGCGGTGATCAGCTTAGCCTGGCTGCGGTCGCGGGTATGCTCGACTCGTACGCCGGGGACGAGCGTCAACCGGTCGAACTTGAGCGTCGCCATCGCATAGCCGGCGATGATGCGTTCCTTGACGTCGTAATCGTTCGCGAGGCTGTTGTTGACCGAGCCTGCCGCGTTGAGCGTGACCGTCCCCGGATTGGCGGCGAGGAACGCCTCCGCGGTGTCGTAGCCGATGCGCGGGCCGAAGCTGTAGTCGCCGCCGTAGAAGCTGGTGTCGCCGAGATACGAAACGTTGGCGAGCGTGAAAGTCCGCCCCGCGGTCAGACCATAGGTCTGGTAGTCGCGGTTGTTGGTCTTGTGCCGGTCGAGATATTTCCCGCCGATCTTGACCGACGACCCGCCGCTGCCGAACGCGAGCGGGATCGTATAGTCGACCCGCCCCTGCGCCAGCCGCTCGACCGCGAGGCGGCGGTCGTAGTTGACGCTGTTCAGCGTGTACGCGGTCTGCGCGAGCGTGGTGCCGGGCACGAAATCATAGGGCGCGTCGGACACGTCGTAGTTGACGGTCAGCGCGGTCCCGCCGGTGCGGAAGTTGTATTCCGAGCGCAGCGGATCGCGCTTCTGCGCGCGGGCATAGCCGCCGCTGATCGCGAGCTGGCCCGGGCCGACCGCGAACTCGCCGCCGCCCTGCACCGACTTGGTGGTGTCGGCCTCCTGCCGGCGCCGGACGCGCACGCTACCGCGACCGCGGAAGGTGCCGGTGGTCGCGGTCTGGTTGGTGAACGCCGACTGGTTGTCGATGATGAACTGATCGCGCGTCTCGCTGTCGTCGAACGCCGAATAGGTGCCGCGCAGGAAGATCTTCGTCGTGTCGCTCGGCCGCCAGTCGAGGTTGAGCACGGCACCTTTGCGCGTCCGCGTCAGGTTGTAGTCGCGCAGGCCGTACTGGTCGGGAACGACGAAGCCGTTCGCCGCGGTGGCTACACGATAATTGGTCGAACCCTGGAAATTCTCCGATTCGATCGGGCGCTTCGAATAATTGACCGACAGCACCGCACCGAACTGGCCGTCGGGGCCAAACAGCCCGCCGACCTGGACGTCGCCTTCATAGGGGTGCTTGCCGTTGAGCTTCGACCAGCCATAGGCAGCGCGCGCATCGGCGAAATAGGGCTTGTTGCGGTCGAACGCCGACAGCGTGCGGATATCGACCGATCCGCCGATCGCGTTGGCGTCCTGGTCCGCGGTCAGCGACTTGGTGACGACCACCGCGTTGATCAGCGCCGACGGGATGTCGTCGAGCTTGACCTGGCGCCCCTCGGGCTCGGGTGCCGGCAACGTCATGCCGTTGAGCGTGACATTGACGAGATCGGGGTTGATCCCGCGGACGATGACGTAGCGCCCCTCGCCCTGGTCGTTCGCGACCGACAGGCCGGGGATGCGGCGGACCGCCTCGGCGACGTTCTGGTCGGGCAGCTTCCCGACATCGTTGGCGAAGATCGCCTCGACGAAATTGTCGGCGCTGCGCTTCTCCTCGATCGCCTTGCGTTCGCCGGCGCGCGTGCCGGTGACGACGATGTCGGGCGCGTCGGTCGGATCGGCGGCGGCTGCCGTGGCCGCCGCGGTAGCGGGCACCGTCTGCGCCTGCGCGACGCCACCCAGCATCGCGCCCACTGCGACGCCCGCTGCCAATGCGGCCCTGAAAGTCTTGATCATGTTGCGTAATCCACCCTGCTCCGGGTCCGCCTAGCGGGCGGCGAAGACAGATCGGCGTCGGCGCGATGACAGACTTAAGTCGGTGCGTGCAGGGTGGGCGGCGCTAGCGGCGGCGGCGCCTGGTCGAGGGCGTCGGCGCTGCGCTATCCCCGGCCTCCAGCGTGCGCCAGCGGGCGAAGCGGTCCGCGGTCAGCGCCCCCGTCTCGATCGCCGCGCGCACGGCGCAGCCCGGCTCGCGACCGTGCAGGCAGTTGGAGAATTTGCAGTCCTGCGCCGCCCGCTCGAAATCGTCGAACACCTCGGCGATTCCCGCGGTCGCCTCGGACAGCTGCAGTTCGCGCATGCCGGGCAGGTCGAGCAGCCAGCCGCCCTGATCGAGGCGATGCATCTGCCGCACGGTCGTCGTGTGCCGCCCCGTGCCGTCGGTCTCGCGGATCGGCTGGGTGGCGATGCTGTCGGAGCGGCGCAGCGTGTTGACCAGAGTCGACTTGCCGACGCCGGACGAGCCAAGGAACGCGACGGTCTGGCCCGGTCCGCAATAGTCGGCGAGAAAGGCCACGTCGGCGGGGTCGCGGCCGTTGACGCTGTGCACCACCAGCCCCGGCTCGATCGCACGCGCTGCCGCGACATAGGTCTCGGGCGTGTCGGTTAGGTCGACCTTGGTGAGGATCACGACCGCGCGGACGCCGACTTCGCGCGCGAGCACGAGATAGCGCTCGATCCGCGCGACGCTGAAGTCCTGGTTGCACGACGCGACGAGGAACACCGTGTCGACGTTCGCGGCGATCATCTGTTCGCGCCGCGGGTCGCCCGGCGCGCGCCGCTTGAACAGGTTCTTGCGCGCGAGCACGCGGACCGGCAGCGGCGGATCGCCGGCGAGCAGCAGCCAGTCGCCGACGGTCGGATGATCGTCCTCGGGCTGCGCGCCCTGGATGTGCGACGGCACGGTACCGTCCCATCCCTCGCCTGCGACCGCGATCTGCCCGCGGTGCACCGACATCACGCGGACGGGGCGCAGATAGGTCGCTTCCGTCGCCGACAGCTGGTCGGCGAAATGCGCGTCCCAGCCGAGCGCGGGCAGATCCGGATCGGGCGGCGTCATAGGAATGGAGGGACAGCCTTCATCGCGCCGCCTTACTGGTAATGCGCGGTCTTGGCGAACCCGTCATTGGTCTTCGCCATCTTGGTGAGCTTGCGTATATAGGCGCGGACGTGGCGGTCGAACCGGGTGTCGTCGTACACCCCGCGCCAGATGAACGCGTCGCGCTCGAGCAGCGCCTTGAGGTCCTTCAGGACCGCGTCGGCACTGTCGGTGCTCTTGACCGACGAACACACCATTTCCTCGGCGGCCGCCTTGTCGCAATCGTCGTGGTGGCCGTAGCCGCCGCGCTCGGCGCGCACCTGGTCGGACCGCGCAGCCGCGATCCGGCTGTCCAGCCATTTGCGGACGGCGGCGCCATCCCATTCGCGTGCAGCATTCTCGACCATCGTCACCTCGTGGCGCTCCTCTAGGCCGCGCTGGCGGGCTTGTCAGGGCTTTCATCGGCAGCGGCGATCATACGCGGCGACCGCGTTTCAAGGTCCGCGGCGAAAAATTCTGTTGCCCGATCCGGGCACGAATTCACTTGCGCCATACCCGCTGTGCTCCTTGAAGCGCCGCATGCCCGGGCGCGCGATCGTCCGCTTGCAGGAGAGTGAGTATGCGTAAACCACGTCCCGAGGGGATCAAGGACTATACCGGACCGGCCGGCGGCTGGGGTGCCCTGAAGGCGGTGGCGGTGTCGCTCAAGGCGCAGCAGATCGTCCAGCGCGGCGCGCAGACGCTGCTGAAATCGAACCAGCCCGACGGCTTTGACTGCCCGAGCTGCGCGTGGCCGGACCCCAAGCATACCTCGTCGTTCGAGTTCTGCGAGAACGGCGCGAAGGCGGTGGCGTGGGAATCGACCGCCAAGCGCATCGGCGCGGAGTTCTTCGCCGAGCATTCGGTGTCGGACCTGTGGGCGAAGACCGACCATTGGCTGGAAGGCGAAGGCCGCGTCACCGAGCCGCTGCGCTACAATGCGGCGACCGATCATTACGAGGTCGTCGGCTGGGACGAGGCGCTGGCCGAGATCGGCGCGGGCCTTGTGAAACTCGACGATCCGAATCAGGCCGAATTCTACACCTCGGGCCGGTGTTCGAACGAGGCGGCATTCCTGCTGCAGCTGTTCGTACGCCTCTATGGCACCAACAACTTCCCCGACTGTTCGAACATGTGCCACGAGGCGACTTCGGTCGGGCTCCCCAAGTCGATCGGGATCGGCAAGGGCACCGTCAGCCTCGAGGATTTCGATTCGTGCGACCTGATCTTCTCGATCGGCCACAACCCGGGCACCAACCATCCGCGGATGATGGCGACGTTGCGCGAGGTCGCGCGGCGCGGCGGCAAGATCATCGCGTTCAACCCGTTCAAGGAACGCTCGCTCGAACGCTTCGAATCGCCGCAGTCGGTGGTCGAGATGGCGACGCTGTCGGCGACGCCGATCGCTACCAACTATCTGCAGGTGAAGGTCGGCGGCGACGCGGCCGCGATCAAGGGCATCTGCAAGGCGCTGCTCGCGCTCGACAAGGCCGCCGCCGCCGCGGGCGAGCCGCCGGTCATCGACCACGCGTTCATCGCCGAGCATACCGCGGGCTTCGACGCGCTGATCGCCGATCTGGAAGCCAGCGACTGGGCCGACATCGTGCAAGCCAGCGGGCTCGGCCAGAGCGACCTGGAAGAGGTCGCGCGGCTCTATGCGCAGTCGACCGCGGCGATCGCCTGCTACGGCATGGGCATCACGCAGCACCGCACGGGCACCAGCAACGTGCAGCAGATCGCGAACCTGCTGCTGCTGCGCGGCAATATCGGCCGCCCCGGTGCCGGCATCTGCCCGCTCCGCGGCCACAGCAACGTGCAGGGCGACCGCACCGTCGGCATCACCGAGCGGCCGATGCCGGTGCTGCTCGACAAGATGAAGGAGGTGTTCGGATTCGAACCGCCGCGCGAGCACGGCCATTCGGTGGTCGAGAGCATCGCCGCGATGCGCGACGGCACGGCGAAGGCGGTGGTCTGCCTCGGCGGCAACCTCGCGGTCGCGGCGTCCGACCCGCAGGCGTGCGCGGAAGGCTTCCGCAACATGGACCTCGCGGTCCACATCACCACCAAGCTGAACCGCACGCAGCTGCTGATGGCGAAGGGCGCGACCTACATCCTGCCCTGCCTCGGACGCACCGAGCGCGACCTGCAGGAAAGCGGTCCGCAGTCGGTGACGGTCGAGGATTCGATGTCGATGGTCCACGCCTCGCGCGGGTTCCTGATGCCGCCGGGCGAGAATGTCCGCTCCGAGCCGTGGATCGTCGCGGGCATCGCCAAGGCGACGCTGGGCGGCAAGGGCGGCATCGACTGGGACGGCTATGTCGCCAATTACGACCTGATCCGCGACAAGATCGAAGCGGTGTTCCCCGCCTTCAAGGACTTCAACGCGCGCGTCCGGCAGCCCGGCGGCTTCCATCTGGTCAACTCGGCGGCCGAGCGCGTGTGGATGACCGATACCAAGAAGGCCAATTTCATGGTCGCGCCGCATCTCGAGGAGGACGAGAGCACGCGCGATCCGAGCGTCATGCGGCTCACCACGGTGCGCTCGCACGACCAGTACAACACGACGATCTACGCGCTCGACGACCGCTATCGCGGCGTGTTCGGCAGGCGGGACGTGCTGTTCATGAACGGCAAGGAGATCGCGCGGCTGGGGTTCGAGGAGGGCGACGTGATCGACGTCACCACCGCACTCGACTTCAAGCGCGACGACCGGATCGTGCAGGGCCTGATGCTGGTCGAGCACGCGCTGCCCGATGGCTGCTGCGCGTCCTATTATCCCGAGACGCAGCCGCTGATCGCGCTCGAGGACCATGATCCGCAGAGCTTCACGCCATCCTACAAGTCGGTCCCCGTCCAGATCCACGCCGCCGGGACCAACCGCGGCGCAGGGCTCGTCGTCGAGCGCGCGGGCGTCGCCGGCCAGTCCCTTCGTGCGAAAGCCTGACGCCATGTACGCACCGACCATTACCGGCTTCGCCGATCGCGCCGCCGCGGAGGCGATCGCGATCCGGCGCTCGCCGCTCGGCTTCTTCGTCGGCGCGATGCTGGCGGGGACCTATATCGGCATCGCGATGATCCTCGCGATCAGCACCGCCGCCGGCCTGCCCGCGGGCGTCCGGCCGCTGGTGATGGGGTCGACCTTCGGGCTCGGGCTGGTGCTGACGGTGTTCGCAGGGGGCGAACTGTTCACCGGCTATGTCATGTATCTGGGCTTCGGGCTGATGCGGCGCACGGTCAGCTGGGCGGATGCCGCGCTGCTGATCGTCGTGGTGTGGGTCGGCAACCTGGTCGGGGCGCTGCTGCTGTCGGCGCTGTTCATCGCGGGTGGCGGCGGGCAGGTATTCGCCAATGCCGCGACGATGTTCAACGCCTATGCCGCCCACAAGGTCGAGGTCGACGGGCTGGCGCTGCTGTGCCGCGCGATCCTGTGCAACTGGCTGGTATGCCTGGCGATCTGGGCCTCCGCACGCGTCACCGGCGATGCCGCCAAGTGCATCGTGATGGCGTGGATCCTGCTCGCCTTCGTCGCGGCCGGGTTCGAGCATTCGGTCGCCAACATGACCGCGCTGACGCTGGGCCTGTTCTCGCCGGGCGAGACGATCGCGCTGCCCGGCGTGCTCCACAACCTCGCCTTCGTGACGCTCGGCAACATCATCGGCGCGCTGGTGTTCGTCGTGGCCGCCTACGGCATCGCGGCCCGCACCGATGCGCCGGTGGTAAGCGCCTAGACCGACCGATCTGGCGAGCGCTACGCGCTCGCCAAACCTTTCAGATACTCCTCCAGTGCGGTATAGCCGTCGCG
The DNA here is from genome assembly GCF_007995065.1 of Sphingomonas ginsenosidivorax. Lineage (NCBI taxonomy): Bacteria > Pseudomonadati > Pseudomonadota > Alphaproteobacteria > Sphingomonadales > Sphingomonadaceae > Sphingomonas > Sphingomonas ginsenosidivorax. Next base: position 2,705,985 of record NZ_VOQR01000001.1, read on the forward strand.
GTTCGCGTCGCTCGCGCTGTCGTCGCGCGCGGGGTCGAGCCCGTGGCGGCGCTCCCAGGCGTCGGGCATGCCGTCATGGTCGCTGTCGACCGGCGCGGTGCCGGCGGCGAGGACCGGCCAGCCACCCATGTCGCGCTGGCTGTCGATCTGGTGCCCGGTGCGGTCGCGCACCCCGGCGACGATCGCTGCGTCGACGCTGTCGCGTGCGTGCGAGGCGCCCGCCTTTGCCAGCACCTTCGCGTAGGACGACGCGGCGGGATCGGCCGCGACCGGCGGCATCTCGACCGGAGCCGTCAACCGATAGCCGGGCGCCTGGACGCCCGTCACCAGCGACCACGGATCGGCGGGGATCGCGCCGTTCATGCTGTTGCCGGCGAAATACGCCCTGGCGAGGCTGTTGGATTCGTCGAACGCGATCGGCTTCTTCGACTGCGGCCCCGCGACATAGCTGTTGTCGACGAAATTGTAGCGCGCGAGACTCGCCTTGTCGGCGTTGTAGCCCGACCTTCCGCCGCCCCAATTGTAGAAGACGTTCGAGCGGAAATCGAACCACGCGCCGTCGGGATCGACGTCGGGCCCGCTGTAATTGCCGGGCCGCGGCATCCGTGCCTCGTGGTTCGCCCAGAGATTGTGGTGGAAGCTGACCCGCGACCCGCGACCGCCGCGGATCAGGCTGCCGTAACCATGCTCGCCCTTGGCGTGGAGCGAATGCGTCAGCGAGTTGGCGATGATCGACCATTGCACGGTCAGGTCGTAATACCCCTCGCCGGGCCTGGTGTAGTTGGCCGACGCCGACAGCGTCTCGTCGACCGACCAGCTCGCCGAGACATGGTCGAGGATGATCCGCCGCCCGCCGAGGATCCAGATCGAGTCGCTCTCGGTCTTCGATTCGTCGCCGAGCCGCGAGCGGATGTAGCGGATGACGACGTCGTCGGCGGAGACCTCGAGCGGCTGGTCGCGCAGCGTGATGCCGCCGCCGGGTGCCGACTGCCCCGCGATGGTGATGCGCGGTTCGCGGATCCGCAGCGGCTTTTCCAGCTGGATCGTGCCCGCCACCGCGAACACGACGGTACGCGGCCCCTTCGCCTCGACCGCCGCGCGCAGCGAGCCCGGGCCGTGATCGGCGAGCGTCGTCACGATCATGACCTTGCCGCCGCGCCCGCCGAGCGCGGTGCGCCCTGCCCCTTCCGCACCCGGAAACGCCAGCGGCTGAGTCACCGCCGCGGCGGCGAGCAGCAGCGCGATCATCAGAACACCACCCGCAGGCCGGCGGTGATGACGCGGCCGGTGCTCTGGTAGTTCTGCGCGACCGGATTGGCCTGGTACTCGGTCGAATAGGTCGCCGCGTTGGTCAGGTTGCGCCCCTCCAGCGTCAGCTTGGCGAAGTCGGTGACCGAATAGGCCATCGCCGCGTCGACGTTGAGCTGGCTGTCGCGGTAGCCGAAGTCGGAGATCACCGGCGAGTTGCAGACCGCGCCGTTGTTCGTGGTCAGCCCGACCGCGCAGGTGCCCGCGGCCAGCGGGAAGCGCGTGACGTACTGCTTGCGATACGCACCCGAGACCCGCGCGGAGAACTTCTTGTCCTCGTAGTAGAAGGTCGCGTTGAACGCGTCGGGCGAGGTGTTGAGGAAGGGTCCCGGCGCGAACGCGTTGACCGCAGTGCCGCTCTGCGTGCGCGTCGTCGCCAGCTGCGCGCTGGTCAGGTAGTTCAGCCGCGACGCGATGTGCGTGTAGTTCGCGGTGACGCCGAAATTGTCGAGCGGGGCCGGCAGGAAGCTGAAGTTCGACTGGACGTTGACCTCGACGCCCTTGATCTTGCCGCCCGGCGCGTCGTTGAACTGGCGTACCGCATAGGTGCCGCCCGCCTGCGTATAGGCGAGCAGGGTCGGGCTGGTGATCCCGGCGAGGATCGATTGCAGCGTCGGCCCGTCATAGATCGACTGCAGCGGATATTCGCCGGCGATCTGCTGCGGGAAATTCTCGAGATTCTTGATGAAGAAGCCGACCGAGACGATCCCGCCGCGGCCGAAATAATGCTCGATCGCCCAGTCGATGTTGGTCGCGCGATAGGGGTTTAGATACGGATTGCCGACGGTGATCTGCGGCGCGGTCGTCGCGTTGAGCCCGGTCGGGAACGACGTCGTCCCCGGCGTCAGCGCGGCCAGCTGCGGGCGCGAGATGACCTTCGCGGTCGCAAAGCGCAGCAGCGTGTCGGGGAAGAACTCCAGCGTCGCGTTCATCGCGGGCAGGAAGTCGGTATATTCGTTGCGCGCGGTGACGGTGGTGCCGATGACGCCGTTGGCGGCGGCGCCGACCGACCCCGTGCCGCGCACGATCGTCTTCGCGATGCGCGTGCCCGCATTGCCGCGGAACGGCAGCCCGAGGAGCGTGCTGTCCCAGTCGACCTGCAGATAGCCCGACAGGTCGTTCTCGGTCACGCGGTTCGCCTGCCGCGCATCGACCTGTGCACGGAAGTCGCCCCATTTGTTGATGCAGTTGCAGTCGATGCCGAACTGGTTGACGAACTTGCCGATGTCGGGCGCGTAGAAGCTCGTCGGCGTGCCTGCGGACACGTCGAGCCCCTTGCCGAACCCCAGGGTCTGGCCGAGATCGGTGATGTTCAGCCTCGCCTCGGCGAGGGTCGGGTTGATCGCCTCGATGTCGCTGTTGCGGCGGCCCTGGTTGCTCGAATAGCTGAAACGCTTGTAGGTCATCCCGGCGAGCACCTTGAACTCGTCGTTGACGCTCCACGTCAGGTTGCCGCGCGCGACGCGGAAGGTGTTGACGATCTCGTCGGTCAGGTAGCGGATCGACGACAGCCCCTTCACCAGCGACCAGCTCTGCGGGTTGGCGACGTCGAAGCCGGGGCTGAACACCGGCATCTTGCCACTGCCGCGCTCGTCGAACGTGTAGTTGTCCTGGTCGATCGCGTTGAATTCGGCGAGCGTGGTCTCGCCGGTGTATTTCGAGCGCGAATAGCCCGCGGTGCCGTCGAAGCGCAGCGTGTCGCCCAGGTCCTGGCGCAGATTGACCGTGCCCTGGTAGAATTCGGTCTTGCCCGCGACGCGCTGCGTCGAGCTTCGCCAGTCGACGTCGTCGAGCACCAGATAGTCCGCCTGCCCCGCCGAATTGACGTTGGCGGCGCGGATCTTCGTGTTCGGGCGGCCGATCAGCTGGGTGTAGAAGGCCGACTGGTTGGCGTCGGCGATATAGCCCGGCGACACGGTCGAATTATAATAGTCGAACGGGTTGAGGTTGTTCGGATTGTAGCTGGCGCGCGTGCCGGCGACGAGCCCGCCGCCGTTGAGCGACTGGCCGCAGTCGAGCGTCGCCGAGGGCACGCAGTTCGGGTAGAGCGCGAGCCGGTTGGTCAGCCCGGCCGCGGTGTTCGCCGCGCCCAGCGCGCCGCGCGCGGCGTTGGCGTTGGTGCCGTTGCGGTTGAGCCCGATCGTCGTGATGCCCGCGGTCGTCAGGTCCTGCTGATAGCGCGAATAGACGCCGTCGACGGTCAGCTCGGTATGCGAGGTCGGCTTCCACTGGATCGTGCCGGTCGCGCCGAGCCGCTTGTAGTGCAGGTCCTGGCGGTTGATCGAGGGCAGCGCGGGGATCAGCGTGGTCGGCGTGATCAGCGCATAGGCGGCGGGATCCGACCCGAAGGTCGCGCCCGTTCCCGCGGTCGACGGCCGCGCAAAGCCGAAGGTGTTGGGCGTGACGCCCTGCAGCTGCGAATTGCGATAGGCATAGTCGAACGCGCCGATGCTGCGCTGGTAGGAATCGATCTGCTGCTTCTGGTCCTGGTAGGCGATCGACCCGAGCACCCCGAGCGTGTCGGTGATGTGCTTCGACACCAGGCCGGTCAGGCGCGGGTTCACGGTCTTGCCGTTCTCGCGATACTCGCCTTCGAGACCCAGCGCGTAGCGATCCTTCTTGTAGGCGAGCGGACGCCCCGTCGTCAGGTCGATGATCGCGCCGAGCGAGCCTTCGTCGTTCGCGGCCGAGGTGGTCTTGGTGACCGTGACGCCGCCGAACAGTTCGGACGCGAAGGTGTTGAAGTCGAACCCGCGCGAGCGGTTGGCCCCCGACGCGTCGTTGCCGCCGCCGGTGATGCTGAGCGCGTCGGCGCCGTTCAGCCGGACCTGCTGGAAGTCGCCGCCGAGCCCGCGGACGGTGATGCTGCGCCCCTCGCCATTGTCGCGGTCGATCGAGATGCCGGGCAGGCGCTGGATCGATTCGGCCAGGTTGGCGTCTGGGAAGTTGCCGATATCCTCCGCGGTGATCGCGTCGATGATCTGGCTCGACTCGCGCTTCAGGTCGACCGCGCTGGCCAGGCTGGCGCGGAACCCGGTGACGATGATGTCGGCGTCCTCGCCGCTTGCCCCGGCGGTCGCGGCCTGTTCGACCGGCGACGTGCCGAGCGGCGCGGTCGCGGCCTGGTCGGGCGGGGTCGTGCCCGTCGCGGGACGCGCCTCGGTCGGCGACAGCGTCCCGGCGCCCGTCGCATTCTGCCCCTGTGCCGTAGCGGTAAGCGGTGTCATCAACAGCAACGATCCCATGATCATCGCACCGACGGACGCACTGCTGCGCAGACTGGTAATACCCCGCATACATTCTCTCCCGGATCTTTGGCTATCTTGCCAATTCAGGCATCGATACATGACCGCCTGTCCACCGGTGTCAAGGGGTGATGTGCCTGTTTTCGTTGAATAGCCGACGCTACCGACGGCGCGGCTGATCGCGCGAGATCCAGCGCAGCCCGTCGGGCAGGATCGCACGCTTGCGGATCAGCCCGGGATGGATGTCGCCCGCTTGCAGCCTCCGGGGCCGCGATAGCTAGATGATGGACGGGGTTATCGCTCGACGATCGCGCCGCCCTTCACGACCAGCCGGACGCGGCGCACCGCGCGGATGTCGGCCACGGGATCGCCCTCGACCGCGACGAGGTCGGCGAGCAGCCCCGGCTTCACCGCCCCGACCCGGTCCGACACACGCATCCAGCGCGCGTTGCCCGAGGTCGCCGCAACCAGCACCTGTGCGGGGCGCATGCCGGCCGCGACCAGCAGGTCCATCTCGCGCGCATTGTCGCCGTGCGCGAACACGCCGACATCGCCGCCCATGCAGATCGGCACGCCCGCACGGACCGCGAGCGCCAGGCTCTTGCGGTTGAGCGCGACCGCGGGCGGCGCGGGCTCGCTGCCGGTCCAGCCGCGATAACGCGACGTCGCATCCGACGCGGCGAGCGTCGGGCACAGCGCGATCCGCCTTGCCGCCATCTGCGCGAAGATCTCGGGCGTGCCGCCATAGCCGTGCTCGATCGTGTCGACCCCGGCAGCGACCGCGCGGCGCATGCCCTCCGCGGTCGCTGCATGGACCGCGACCGGCCGCCCGGCGTCGTGCGCCGCCGTCACCGCCGCCACGATCTCGTCCTGGCTCAGCGTCGCGCGGCTCTCCTCGCCCGGTCGCCAGCGATAATCGGCGTAGAGCTTGATCCAGTCGGCGCCCGCCGCGATCTGCCGTCGGACCGCGGCGACCATCTGCTCAACGCCCGACACCTCCTCGGCGCCCTGCGGGATCGCGACGCCGGGCTCGAACCCCTTGGGGCCGTAGGCGCCGAGCGCGACGATCGCGCGCGTCGCGACCGCCAGCCGCGGTCCGGGCACGATGCCCTGGTCGATCGCCGCCTTCAGCCCGACATCGGCATAGCCCGCGCCCTCGGTCCCGAGATCGCGCTCGCTGGTGAACCCGGCGAGCAGGGTCGCGCGCGCCTGCGCCACCGCGCGCGCGGTGCGCAGCGCGAGCGGCTCGTGGAGCACCTGATCGTCCCAGCTGGTCTCGTCATAGGGATGGAGGAACAGATGGCCGTGCCCCTCGATCATGCCGGGCATCAGCGTATCGCCCGCGAGCGCGACGACCCGCGTCCCCGCCGGCACCGGCAGGTCGGGCCCGACCGCCGCGATCCGGTCGCCGGTGACCAGCACCTGCCAGCCGACATGCACGACGCCGTCGACGCCGTCGAACACGCCCGCGGGCTTGAACAGGACGGAGACGGGCGCAGCCGGTTCGGCCGCCGGCACCGCCGCCGCCGTCCCGAGCAGGATCGCCGCCATCATCGCCAGACCCCGCATGGCGTTTCCCCTTTTCCCGTCTTACGCTGCCGCCATGCATACGATCCTTCGGCGCGCGCGCAATCCGGTGATCCTGTTGGCCCTGCTGGCCACCCCGCTCTCGGCCGCCCCCGCGCCCGACATGGCGCGGTGGCAGGCGCGGGCCGCGCGTGTCACGATCACGCGCGACAGCTGGGGCATCCCGCATGTCCGCGGGCGGTCGGACGCCGACGCCGTCTTCGGGCTGATCTACGCGCAGGCGGAGGATGATTTCGCGCGCATCGAGGCCAATTACCTGACCGCTCTCGGCCGCAGCGCGGAGGCGGACGGCGAGGAGGCGATCTGGGCGGACCTGCGGCAGCGGCTGTTCGTCGACCCGTCAGAGCTGCAGGCGCAATACGCCGCGAGTCCCGACTGGCTGCGGACGCTGATGCAGGCCTGGGCGGACGGACTGAACTATTACCTCGCCACCCACCCCAAGACGAAACCGCGGGTGCTCAACCGTTTCGAACCCTGGATGGCGCTGAGCTTCACCGAGGGCAGCATCGGCGGCGACATCGAGCGGATTTCGCTCAGCGACCTGAAGACCTTCTACGGCCGCCCGACCCCGCCGACGCCCGACGAGATCGGCATGATCCCGCGCGAGCCGTCCGGGTCCAACGGCATCGCGATCGCACCAAAGCTGACTACTAACGGCCGCGCGCTGCTGCTGATCAACCCGCACACCAGCTTCTATTTCCGTTCCGAGGCGCAGATGACCAGCGACGAGGGCCTCGACGCCTATGGTGCGAGCACCTGGGGGCAGTTCTTCATCTACCAGGGCTTCAACGCCAAGGCCGGCTGGATGCACACCTCGTCGACCGTCGACAATGTCGACCAGTTCGCCGAGCGCGTCGCGCGAGGGAGCAGCGGCTACACCTATCGCTACGGCACCGCGCGCCGTCCGGTGACGACGCGCGCGGTGACGCTGCGCTACCGCAAGGCCGACGGCACCACGGGCGAGCGCCGCTTCACGACCTATCGCACGCATCACGGGCCCATCGTCGCGACGGCCGGCGGTCGCTGGATCGCTACCGCGCTGATGTGGAAGCCCGTCCCCGCGCTCGAGCAGAGCTATCTGCGGACCAAGGCCACCGATCTCGCCGGGTACATGCAGGTCGCGGCGCGGCAGGCGAATTCGTCGAACGACACGCTGTTCGCCGATGCGAAGGGCGAGATCGCGTTCCTGATGCCGCAGTTCATGCCGGTCCGCGACGACCGGTTCGACTATACGCGTCCCGTCGACGGCAGCGATCCCGCGACCGACTGGCGCGGGCTCCACACGCTGCCGAGCCTGCCGAGCGTGCTCAACCCGCGGACCGGATGGGCGCACAACACCAACGACTGGCCGTGGAGCGCGGCCGGGCCCGACAGCCCCAAGGCGGCGGACTATCCGCGCTACATGGATCAGGTCGGCGGCAACGCGCGCGGCGTGCATGCCGACCTGCTGCTGACGGGCAAGACGGGCTGGACCCCCGAGACGCTGCGCGATGCCGCGTTCGATCCGTACCTTCCCGCGTTCGCGACGCTGCTGCCCGGGCTGGTCGCGGCCTGGACCGCCCTGCCCGCCAGCGATCCGCGACGGCAGTCGCTCGAGGCGCCGATCGCGCTGCTTCGCGGGTGGGACCACCGGTGGGGATACGACTCGACCGCGACGAGCCTCGCCGTGTTCTGGGGCGACCAGCTGTGGCGCGAGGTCGGCAGTTTCGCGCAGGCGGAACGGATGAACGTCCCCGACTATATCGCGACCCGGGTCAGCGCGGACGCAAAGCTCGCCGCGCTGGCCGCCGCGGTCAACCGGCTGACGCGCGACTTTGGCAGCTGGCGGACGCCGTGGAAAACCATCAACCGGTTCCAGCGGCTCGACGATGCGATCACGCCGCATTTCGACGACGCCAAGCCGTCGACCGCAGTGCCCTTCACCTCCGCGCAATGGGGCAGCCTGGCGTCGTTCGGCGCCAAGCCCTGGCCCGGCACGAAACGCTATTACGGCACCAGCGGCAACAGCTTCGTCGCGGTGGTCGAGTTCGGCCCGCGCGTGAAGGCCATTGCGGTGATGGCGGGCGGCCAGAGCGGCGACGTCCGCTCGCCGCATTTCGCGGACCAGATCGACGCCTATGCGGAGGGCCGGTTGCGCCCGGTCTATTTCTACCCCGAAGACCTGAAGGGCCATCTCGAACGCCGCTACCGGCCGGGCCGATGAGCGTGACCGAAATTCGGAACATCGTGATCCTGACCGGCGCCGGCATTTCCGCCGAAAGCGGCATCGCGACGTTCCGCGGGCCGGGCGGTCTGTTGGAAGGACACCGGGTCGAGGACGTCTGTACGCCCGAGGCGTTGGCGTATGATCCGGTACTGGTGCACCGCTTCTACGATCTACGCCGCGCGGCGCTGCGCGAGGTCGAGCCGAATGCCGCGCACCGGGCGCTCGCGCGGCTGGATGAGGCGTGGTCGGGCGAGCTGCTGATCGTGACGCAGAATGTCGACGACCTGCACGATCGTGCCGGCGCGCAGCGGGTGCTGCACATGCACGGCGAGTTGCTGTCGGCCTTGTGCGCGGCGTGCGGTACGCGCGAAGCATGGGTGGCGAGCCTGCCGCCGGGGTCGGTGTGCGGCGCGTGCAGGGCGCCGGCGCTCAGGCCCGACATCGTCTTCTTCGGCGAGATGCCGTTCCAGATGGAGCGGATCGAGGCGGCGCTGGCGACGTGCGACCTGTTCGTGTCGATCGGGACGTCGGGCGCGGTATATCCTGCCGCCGGGTTCGTGCAGACCGCCGGCTGGCACGGCGCGCGGACGCTCGAGATGAACCTCGACCCGTCGATGGGGAGCGTCCATTTCGAGGAGACGCGGATCGGGGCGGCGGGGAATCTGGTGCCGGCGTGGGTGGAGGAAATCCTCGCGCAAAACTGATCCTCCCCTGTAAGGGGAGGTGGCTGGCGAAGCCAGACGGAGGGGTGTCGCCCTATCGATAGCGGGTCACCCCTCCGTCAGCCCTGCGGGCTGCCACCTCCCCTTACAGGGGAGGATGAAGGGTTATTCTACCCAGTCGAGGCCGATGTCGCGGTAGACTTCGCGGTCCTCGTCCCAGCCTGGCTTGACCTTGACGTGCAGGTAGAGATGCACCGGCTTGCCCGTGATGCTGGCGAGCTCGATCCGTGCGCGCGCGCCGATTTCCTTGATCCGCTGGCCGCCCTTGCCGAGCACGATCGCGCGCTGCGTCGGGCGTTCGACCAGGATCTGCTGGTGGATCTCGAGGCTGCCGTCCTGGCGCTCGATATATTGCTCGGTGTCGATCGTGCTGGCGTAGGGAAGCTCGGCGTGGAGCTGCAGATAGAGCTGCTCGCGCGTCACTTCGGACGCGAGCGCGCGTTCGGTGGCGTCGGAGACCTGGTCCTCGGGGAAATGCCACGGCCCCTCAGGCATGGCCTTGGCTAGTGCCGCCTTGAAGTGCGCGACGCCGTCGCCGGTCCCGGCGCTGATGAAGAAGGTCTCGGCGAACGGCAGCAGCGCGTTCAGCTTCTCGGCGTGGATCAGCAGCTTGGTCTTGTCGGCGAGATCGACCTTGTTGAGGATCAGCCAGATCGGCTCGGTGCGGCCGATCAGCGATTCGACGATCGTCGTGACCTTGCCGCCGATCCCGCCCTTCGCATCGACCACCAGCGCGATGATGTCCGAGCCCTCCGCGCCGCCCCAGGCGGCGGCGACCATCGCGCGGTCGAAGCGGCGCTTGGGTTCGAAGATGCCGGGCGTGTCGACGAGCAGGATCTGCGCATCGCCCTCGATCGCGACGCCCATCAGCTTGGTGCGCGTGGTCTGCGCCTTGGGGCTGACGATCGCCACCTTCTGCCCGACGAGCGCGTTGACGAGCGTCGACTTGCCGGCGTTGGGCGCGCCGACGACGGCGACGAGACCGCAATGCTGGAGGGCCGCGGTCGAGGTCGCTGCGTCGGTAGGGATAATGGGATCAGTCAAATCATGCTCCGTCACCCCGGACTTGTTCCGGGGTCCATCGTTCCGCACACTCTAACCCATCGAATATGCGGATGGATGGATGCCGGAACGAGTCCGGCATGACGTATTAGCCGAGCTTTTCCAAGAGCGCCTTCGCCGCGGCGGTCTCGGCTTCCTGCTTGCTCGTGCCCTCGGCGGTCGCTTCCGCCAGTTTTCCGACCGACACCGCGATGGTGAAGCGCGGCGCGTGGCCGGGGCCGGTGCGCTCGACGATGCGGTATTCGGGCGGCTTGCGGTTGTGCGCGGCGGCCCATTCCTGGAGTTGCGACTTGGGATGCTGCGGCGCCTTGGCGCCTGCCTTGACGCGGTCGCCCCAGGCCTGCCGCACGAACATGCGCGCCGCGTCGAGCCCCGCCTCGCGGTACCAGGCGCCGATCAGCGCCTCCATCACGTCGCCGAGCACGTTGTCGCTGTCGGACGCGCCGTCGTCGCGCGCCTGCTTGCCGAGCTTGAGATGATCGCGCACGCCGAGCTCGCGCGCGACGTCGGCGCAGACGGCACCGGTGACGAGCGCGTTGAACCGCTTCGACAGCTGGCCTTCCGCGTCGCCCGCGAACGTCTCGTACAGCCATTCGGCGACGATCAGGCCGAGCACGCGGTCGCCGAGGAACTCCAGCCGTTCGTAGTTCGCCGCGGCCTGGCTGCCATGCGTCAGCGCGCGCTCATAGGGGGCGAGGTCGGCGGGGCGGCGTCCGAACGTCTCGGTCAGCCAGTGCGCGAGATCGCTCAAAACCCTTCCCCGATCCTCTGCCACCGCGCCGCGCTGAACCAGGTCCAGGGTGCCCAGGACGCGTTGCCGTTGGTCGAGAAGAACGACACCACCGCCTTGCCCTCGACATTCTCCAGCGGGACATAGCCCATGCCCTGCGGCGCGGGGAACCGGCTGTCGCCGCTGTCGTCGCGGTTATCGCCCATCACGAAGACATGGCCGGCGGGGACGGTATAGGCCCCGGTATCGTCGCGGTCGGCCATCTGGCCCTGGTCGAGCACTTCGTAGCTGCGGCCCCCGGGCAAGGTCTCGCGGAACCGCGGATAGCGGCAGATCGGGACGCCCGCCGCGTCGACGTCCTGGAAGGTCGCGCCGCATCTCTCGGCGTCGAAATTGCCGGTGAGCGGCAGCGTGAAGTCGGCGATCCGCTGCTTGGGGACGGCCACGCCGTTGAGGATCACCTGGCCCGCGCGCATCTGGATCGTCTCGCCGGGCAGGCCGATCACGCGCTTGATCACGTCGTGGTCGAGCACTTCGGGGGCGCGGAAGACGACGACGTCGCCGCGCGTCGGGATGCGGCCCATGATCCGTCCGGGGATCAGCGGCACGCCCCAGGGCAGCGACCAGCGCGAATAGCCGTAGTTCCACTTCGTCACGAACAGATAGTCGCCGATGAACAGCCGCGGCAGCATCGACTCGCTGGGGATGCTGAACGGCGCGAACAGGAAGCTGCGCACGATGAGCACGACGAGCGCCAGCTTGAGCAGGAAACGGAACGTCTCGCTGGTCTCGGACCGGACGGGTTTCGGGGATTTTGCCATGTCGCGCGGTTTGCGTGGGGGCGTGCGTGTCGTCAAGCTGGCGGATCGGAGGATCGATTGGTAGGCACGGCGCGTATCGTCGTTCCGACAAGCATACGGAGACTCCCATGGCCGACTGGTCGAAAATCGAAGCGCTGCCCTCGTCCAAGCTGACCGAGCTGTTCGCGGGCGATCCGGACCGGCTCGCGACGCTCAGCCTGGACGTGTCGGGGATCCATTTCGACTGGTCGAAGACGCACCTGACCAGGGATGCGATCGCTGCGTTCGCCGAGCTCGCCAAGGCGCAGGACCTGGCCGGCAAGCGCGAGGCGCTGTTCGCCGGCGCGGTCGTCAACGTGACCGAGGGCCGCGCGGTCGAGCACACCGCCGAGCGCGGCGAGGGCAAGCCCGAAAGCGTCGCGATCGCGGCGGCGAGCCACGCGCGGATGCGCGCGCTGATCGACGCGATCGAGGCCGAGGCGCTGGGGCCGGTGCGGCATATCCTCCACGTCGGCATCGGCGGGTCGGCGCTGGGCCCGCATCTGCTGGTCGATGCGCTGGGGCGCGAGGACAAGCGCTACGACGTCGCGATCGTCTCGAACGTCGACGGCGTCGCGCTGGAGGACGTGTTCGAGCGGTTCGACCCGGCCGCGACCTTGCTGGTGATCGCGTCGAAGACCTTCACCACCACCGAGACGATGATGAACGCCGAGTCGGTCCTGCAATGGATGACCGAGCACAATGTCGAGGATCCGTACGGCCGCGTGATCGCGCTGACCGCCGCGCCGCAAAAGGCGATGGACTGGGGCGTCGACGAGACGCGCATCCTGCCGTTCGCCGAGAGCGTCGGCGGCCGCTACTCGCTATGGTCGACGATCGGCTTTCCCGCGGCGATCGGGCTCGGCTGGGACAAGTTCGAGGAGCTGCTTGAGGGTGCGGCCGAGATGGACCGGCATTTCCGGCTCGCCGCGCTGCACGAGAACGCGCCCGCACTCGCGGCGTTCGCCGACCTCTATTACACGCAGGTCCGCGGCGCCGAGACGCGCGCGCCGTTCGCCTATGACGAGCGGCTGCGGCTGCTGCCGAGCTATCTGCAGCAGCTCGAGATGGAATCGAACGGCAAGGCGGTGACCGCGGACGGCCAGCCCGTCGGCCGCCCGACCGCCGCGATCACCTGGGGCGGCGTCGGCACCGATGCACAGCATGCGGTGTTCCAGCTGCTCCACCAGGGTACGCACCTCGTCCCCGTCGAGTTCATCGCGGTGATCGAGGCGGGCGACACGCTCGCCGAGGATCACCACAAGGCGCTGTTGCTCAACGCGTTCGCACAGGGCGCGGCGCTGATGGCGGGCAAGCAGGTCGAGGATCCGGCGCGCAGCTATTCGGGCGACCGGCCGTCGTCGACGCTGCTGCTCGACGATCTCGACGCGCGCACGCTGGGGGCGCTGATCGCGTTCTACGAGCACCGCGTGTTCGTGAACGGCGTGCTGCTGGGGATCAACTCGTTCGACCAGTTCGGCGTCGAGCTGGGCAAGGAAATGGCCAAGGAAGCGGCCAAGGGCGGCGGCAGCTTCGATCCCTCGACCGACGATTTGATCAAGCGCGCCTTCGGGTAACCTTCGATCCTCCCCCGCCAGGGGGAGGTGGCGCCGAAGGCGTCGGAGGGGGTGGACACGGAACCGGCGTTATCGTTGCCGCCCCCTCCGTCACGCTTCGCGCGCCACCTCCCCCTGGCGGGGGAGGATGAGACTGCGATACTCCCGCCTGCGCGGGAGAACGGAGAGGCCTCGCGCGTTACTCCCGCATGTCCCTGCTCCTCGCCGCCGCGCTCGCCCAGGCCACCATCGCCCAGATGAAGTGGGAGCGGCGCATCCTGCTCATCGTCGCGCAGACCGCGACCGACCCCCAGCTCGCCGAACAGCGCCGCATCCTGGCCGCCTGGCGCAAGGAAAGCGACGCGCGCGACCTCACCATCGTCGAGATCGTCGGCGATCGCGTCTCCGGCGCCGCTGACAGCGCCACCGCGGTCCGGCGCAAATACCGCCTCCCCGCCGGGTTCACCGCGATCCTGATCGGCAAGGACGGCGGCGAGAAGCTGCGCAGTCCCCGCCCCTTCCCCGCCGCGGCGCTGGCCGAGACGATCGATGCGATGCCGATGCGGAGAGCCGGACAGCGCTGACTCGATCACAGTGATCGCGACGCCGGCCTTGTCCATGTCGGCCCCCTGCCCCAAGTGGCACGGGATACCGCACGAGGAACGCCTGTGACCGACCCCCAGTATGACTACGACCTCTTCGTCATCGGCGCAGGATCGGGCGGGACGCGTGCGTCGCGGGTCGCGGCGGCGCACGGTGCGCGGGTCGCGGTGGCCGAGGAATACCGGGTCGGCGGCACCTGCGTGATCCGCGGCTGCGTGCCCAAGAAGCTGCTCGTCTACGGCGCGCACTTCGCAGAGGACCTGAAGGACGCCAAGCGCTTCGGCTGGCAGGTGCCCGACGACTGCGCGTTCAGCTGGCCGACGCTGCGCGACAACGTGATGGAGGAGGTCGACCGGATCAACGGCGCCTATACCAACACGCTCAACAACAACGGCGTCGAGATCATCCTGTCGCGCGCGGTCGTCAGCGGCCCGAACGAGGTCACGCTGGCGGACGGCACGAAGAAGACCGCGAAGCGCATCCTGATCGCGGTCGGCGCGCATCCGCTGGTCCCCGACGTCCCCGGCGCGGAACACGGCATCACCTCGAACGAGGCGTTCCACCTCGACGCGGTGCCCAAGCGTATCCTGATCCTCGGCGGTGGCTATATCGCCAACGAGTTCGCCGGGATCTTCCACCAGCTCGGCGCGCACGTCATCCTGATGAACCGCACCGACCAGATCCTGCGCGGCTATGACCGCCAGATCGTCGACCGGCTGCTGCAGATCTCGATCACCAAGGGGATCGAGTTCCGCTTCAACGCCGCGCTGCAGGGCATCGACAAGGGCGAGGACGGCTGCCTCACCGTCCGCATGGGCGGGTACGAGCCCGCGGTGGTCGATGCGGTGATGTTCGCGACCGGGCGCCTGCCCAACACGCGCGGGCTGGGGCTCGACAGCGCGGGCGTGCAGCTCGATTCGCTCGGCGCGATCGTCGTCGACGCCGACAACCGGTCGAGCTGCGAGAGCATCTATGCGATCGGCGACGTCACCAACCGCATCCAGCTGACCCCGATCGCGATCCGCGAGGGCCAGGCGTTCGCGGACACGCTGTACGGCAACAAGCCGACTTCGGTCGACTATGCCTGCGTGCCGAGCGCGGTGTTCAGCCACCCGCCGCTCGCAGGCGTCGGGATGACCGAGGCCGAGGCGCGCAACGCCTTGGGCTCGGTCCGCGTCTATTCGTCGGACTTCCGGCCGATGAAGAACGTGCTGGCGGGGCGCAACGAGCGGTCGCTCTACAAGATGGTGTGCGATGCCGAAACCGACCGCGTCGTCGGTCTGCACATGATCGGCCCCGATTGCGCCGAGATCCTCCAGGCAGCGGCGATCGCAGTGAAGGCCGGGCTGACCAAGGCCGATTTCGACGCCACCGTGGCGCTGCACCCGAGCATGGCCGAAGAACTCGTCCTGATGCGCTAAGAAAAGCTGATCCTCCCCCGCCCAGGGGAGGTGTCACCGAAGGTGACGGAGGGGGAGGACACGGAGCCTCTCGGACCCTTGCCGCCCCTTCCGTCAGGCTGCGCCTGCCACCTCCCCCTGGCGGGGGAGGATTCCAGGGCGGTATCGATTGTTACCATAAAGACACGGATGGTATCCGAATGCCGCCCGTCATGGGTTAGCCATTGGCGATGCTCCCCTGCGGGCGTACCGCGGCTGACGGACACCCGTGCGCGTCAGACGCACGGCCCGGACAGGAGCAGGACGAGGGGCCATGGGGCCGCGACAGTCGCCAGCGCGTCACGCGCATGCCGCCCATCGGGCCGGCAGGGACGACTGCGCGCCGCACGCCCCCGTCGTCAGACAGGGACACGCGACAATGACCATGATGAGATCG
The DNA here is from genome assembly GCF_007995065.1 of Sphingomonas ginsenosidivorax. NCBI lineage: Bacteria > Pseudomonadati > Pseudomonadota > Alphaproteobacteria > Sphingomonadales > Sphingomonadaceae > Sphingomonas > Sphingomonas ginsenosidivorax. The sequence goes on from NZ_VOQR01000001.1 coordinate 2,721,679, forward strand.
GTGGCGCTCCGCGCCGCCCTCGCGACGACGACCATCCTCGGCGCCAGCCTGGCACTCGCCGTGCCCGCTGCCGCGCAGACCACGACCGCGTCGATCCGCGGCCAGGTGCGCGACGGCGCCGGCGCACCGGTCGCGGGCGCAACCGTCGTCGCGGTCAATCGCGGCACCAACCAGACCGTGCGCGCGACGTCGTCGGCAAGCGGCAACTATGTGCTGAACGGGCTGCGCCCCGCGCAATACACCATCACCGCGACCGGCCCGAACGGCGCGACGTTCGAACAGGCGGTGATCGTCGGCGTCGGTCAGGCGACCACGCTGAACGTCGTCCTGACCGCTGCGGCTGCTGCCCCCGCCCCCGCCCCCGCCCCCGCTGCTGACGGCACCGTCGCCGCGCCGGACGATGCCACGCCCACGACCGCGTCCAGCGACGAGATCGTCGTCACCGGCAACCGCCTCGTCGAGACCAAGACCAGCGAAGTCGCGACCAACGTCAGCCAGAACCAGATCCGCATCCTGCCGCAGGGCGATCGCAACTTCCTGACCTTCGCGGCACTCGCGCCCGGCGTGCGCTACAACGACAGCGAGACCAACAAGGGCATCGTCTCGGGCGCCTCGCCCGCGAGCCAGGTCAACGTCTTCATCGACGGGACCAGCCTCAAGAGCCAGACCTTGGGTGGCATCGCCGGCCAGACCGACAGCCGCGGCAACCCGTTCGGGCAGCTCGCGGTCGGCGAGTTCCGCGTCCTGACGCAGAACTACAAGGCGGAGTACGAACAGGCGGGCTCGGCGATCGTCACCGCGATCACCAAGTCGGGCACCAACGACTTCCACGGCGAGATGTTCGGCCAGTATACCGACCGCAGCCTGACTGCGGCCAGCATCATCGACCAGCGCGCGGGCCGGGGCAAACCGAAGTTCGAGCGCAAGCAGTACGGCATCTCGCTCGGCGGCCCGATCATCAAGGACAAACTGTTCTTCTTCGGCGCGTACGAAGGCAACGACCAGGATCGCGCATCGAGCGTCACGGTCGGCAACCGCACTCCTGCCAACGCCGCGGCGTTCGGCCAGTATGAAGGCACCTATGTCAGCCCGTATCGCGGCGATTTCTACTTCGGCAAGCTGACCTTCACCCCCGACGAGCGCCAGGTGTTCGACCTGTCGTTCAGCCGCCGCGAAGAGACCGACGTCACTGGCTTCGGCGCCAATTTCGGCTCGGCGAACATCGCCTATTCGGCGGCGGTCAACAAGATCAACAAGACCGACACCTATACCTACAAGTGGACCTATACCGGCGACAGCTTCGTCAACGAGGCGAACCTGACCTATCTCGACACGGTCTATAACCCGTCGTCGCTCAACCCCGACGATCCGAGCTTCGAATATCAGGGCGTCATCACCTTCGGCGGCAAGGATTCGACGCAGAAGATCAGCCAGCAGAGCTACGTCCTGCGCGACGACCTGACCTATAACGGCCTCGCGGGTCACGTGATCAAGGGCGGCATCCGCTTCGCGTTCCAGGATTACGACTTCACCAAGAACCTGTTCGTCCAGCCACGCTATTTCTTCCAGACCGACGCGACCCGGGGGCTCAGTTTCGACTTCCCCGCGACCGCGCAGATCGGCGTCGGCAACCCGCGGATCATCGCGTCCAACTCGCAGCTCGGCCTGTACCTGCAGGACGACTGGGACGTCACCGACAAGCTGCAGATCAATGCCGGCATCCGTTGGGATTACGAGAGCAACCTGTTCAACAACAAGTATCGCAGCCCCGGCTCGGCGATCGCGACGATCAGCGCGCTGCCCAGGACCGACTATTTCGATCCGGCGGATTACATCACCGACGGCAGCGACCGCCCGACGCGCAAGGACATGTTCCAGCCGCGCATCGGCTTCAGCTACGACTTCAACGACGACCAGCGCACCGTGGTGTTCGGCGGCTACGGCAAATATTTCGACCGCAACGTGTTCAACAACACGCTCGACGAGCAATTCCGCCTGCAATACGCGACCGGCGTGTTCTATTTCTCGCGCGACGGACAGCCGCGCGACGGCAACCCGACGGTGCGGTGGGACCCGGCCTATCTGACGCGCGACGGGCTGCTCGCGCTGCGCCAGACCGCGCAGACCGGCCTGCCCGAGCTGTTCGCGGTCAAGAACGATGCCAAGGCGCCGTCGACCGACCAGTTCAGCCTCGGCCTGCGCCAGAAGTTCGGCGTGTTCCGCGCCTCGGTCACGGGATCCTATGTGCGCGGCCAGAACGGCTACACGCACCTGTTCGCGACGCGCAACGCCGACGGGTCGTGCTGCGACACGACGATCCCCCGCGCCAACGGCTATGGCAACGTGCTGATCGGCTATGACGGGCTGCGCACGCGCTACAAGGCGCTGCTCTTCACGCTCGACAAGGACTATACGCAGGCGTCGGGCTGGGGCTTCAACATCGCCTATACGCTGTCCAAGGCCGAGCAGGACGGTGGCGACCTGTTCAGCCTCGATAAGGTCACGCCCGACAAATATGGCTGGCGCCCGATCGCCGACCAGGACGAACGCCACCGCATCGTGCTCTCGGGAATCGGCGATCTGCCGCTCGGTTTCCAGCTGTCGACGCTGACCACGCTCGGCAGCGGCACCGCGTTCCAGCTGCTCGATCAGACCGCCGGCACCAGCGTCAACCAGCAGGTGATCCGCTCGCTGTACCGCCCGAAGAACTGCATCAAGGGCGTGTTCGCGTTCTGCGAGGTCAACCTGACGTTGCAGAACAACATCAAGGTCTTCGGCACGCACAACATCAACGTCGCGGTCGACCTGCTCAACGCGTTCAACAACAAGAACTACACCGGCTATTCGGGGTTCCTGGGGGTCGGCGAGAGCTATTCGTTCAACACGACCACCAACGCGCCGACGGGCCTGCAGACGCTGCCCCGCCGCTTCCAGTTCCGCGCGGGCTATCGGTTCTGACCGGGACGGCGGGCACCCGGACCGGCCCTCGTTCGTTGGTTTACCATGACCGATGACATCGACGATGCCGGATTGCCCCAACGCCTCGACCGCCGCCACTTCCTCGGCGCCAGCGCACTCGCTCTCGGCGGGTGCGCCAGCGTGCGGCGGCCGATCGGGCTCGCGCCCAAATTGGACCTGGTCGGCGACCTGCAGGAACGCGCCTTCCGCTATTTCTGGGACACCACCGACCCGCTGACCGGCCTCGCGCCCGATCGCTGGCCGACGCCGTCCTTCGCCTCGATCGCCGCGGTCGGGTTCGCGCTCACCGCCTATCCGATCGGCGTCGTCCATGGCTGGATCAGCCGGGCGCAGGCACGGACACGCACGCTCGCCACGCTCGAATTCTTCGCGCGCGCGCCGCAGGGCGACGCGCCCACGGGAATGAGCGGGTACAAGGGGTTCTTCTACCACTTCCTCGGCACCACCAAGGGCCAGCGGTTCGCGCGCTCGGAGCTGTCGACGATCGACACCGCGCTGCTGCTGGGCGGCGTGCTGTTCGCGCAGGCGTGGTTCGACGACGAGCACCCCGACGAGATCCGCATCCGCGAACTCGCCGACAAGCTGTATTTCGCGGTCGAATGGGACTGGATCACGCCGCGTCAGCGCTATCTCGCAATGGGCTGGCACCCCGAGAGCGGCTTCATCGCCGACGACTGGAACATCTACAACGAGAGCATGCTGCTCTACGTGCTGGCGCTGGGATCGCCGACGTACCCGATCCCGGCCGAACGCTGGGACATGTGGACCGAGACGTTCGAAAAGGCCTGGTCCGGTGAGGGCGAGCAGGCGCACGCGCATTTCGGCCCGATGTTCGGCCACCAGTACAGCCATGTCTGGGTCGATTTCCGCGGCATCCGCGATCGGTTCATCGGTGCGAAGAACATCGACTATTTCGAGAACAGCATCCGCGCGACGCGCGCGCAGCGTGCCTATGCGATCGCCAATCCGGGCGGATGGAAGGGCTATGACGCCGACGTCTGGGGGCTGACCGCATGCGACGGGCCGGGCGATTTCAGCCAGCAGATCGCGGGGCGCAAGCGCGACTTCTACAGCTATTCCGCGCGCGGCCCCGGCGACCGCGACGACGGCACGATCGCGCCCACCGCCGCGGCCGGATCGATCGCGTTCGCGCCCGACATTTGCGTCCCCGCGATCGAGGCGATGCACCGGCGCTATGGCCCCGACATCTACGGAAAATACGGGTTCCTCGACTCGTTCAACCCGACGCTGTCGGAGGGCACGCCGCCGCTCAAGCACGGCAAGATACTTCCCGGTACCGGCTGGGTCGACGACGATTACATCGGCATCGACCAGGGCCCGATCGTCGCGGGGATCGAGAATTTGCGCTCCGGCCTGATCTGGAAGACGATGCGCCGCCATCCCCACATCCGCCGCGGACTGGAGCGCGCGGGGTTCCGCGGCGGGTGGCTCGATCGGGGGTAGGTGGAAGGGCAACCGCCGTGGTGGACGTTTGTCCCACATTGCCAACACCGCCGCTCTAGTTTGCGTGTTGCCCCCCATTCCCGAAGCCGCCCCGCGTTGCCAAGTCCGTCACCCCAGCGCAGGCTGGGGTCTCCCCGTTCGGGCCGGGTGGGCTGCAACGGGAGACCCCAGCCTGCGCTGGAGTGACGGATTGGGGATGGGCCGACGAAGGAGACGCGCATGACCATCACACTGATCACGGGCGCGTCGGCGGGACTCGGCGAAGGCTTCGCGCGGGCGCTCGCCGCCAAGGGTACCGACCTGATCCTCACCGCGCGCCGCGCCGATCGCCTCGAAACGCTGGCAACGGAGCTGCGCGCCGCGCACGGCATCACTGTCGCGGTGTTCGCCGCCGATCTCGCCGATCCGCAAGCCCCCGCCAAGCTCCTCGCCGACATCGCCGCCGCCGGCCTCACGATCGACACGCTGATCAACAACGCCGGCTTTGGCGCGCGCGGCGCGGTGGCCGAGCTCGACGGCGCGGTGCAGCTCGGGATGATCGATCTCAACTGTCGCGCGCTGGTCGCGCTCGCACACGGCGTGCTGCCGCAGATGATCGCACGGCGCTCGGGCGCGATCCTCAACCTCGCCTCGGTCGCCTCGTTCCAGCCGGGACCGTGGATGGCGGTCTATTATGCCAGCAAGGCCTTCGTGCTGAGCTTTTCCGAAGCGCTGCACGAGGAGGTCAAGGACAAGGGCATCCGCGTCGCCGCGCTATGCCCCGGACCGACGCGGACCGAGTTCGCCGAGGTCGCCGGGCTGGGCGACACCGCGCTGTTCAAGCGCTTGGCGAGCAATGCCGATGCGGTGGTGCGCGACGGCCTCGCCGCGCTGGAGGCGAACCAGGCGGTGAAGGTATCGGGCGTGATGAACAGGGCGATGGCGCAGGGCATCCGCTTCACGCCGCGCGCGCTGGCGCGGCGGATCGCGGGGTCGCTGCAGAAGGCGCGGGGGTAGCTCGGCAACACTGCCCTGCCCTCACCCATCGCCGCCTTCGGCGTCTCTCCCTCTCCCGATGGGAGAGGGAAGGGGCCCGCCCGGCGCAGCCGGGTGGGAAGGGTGAGGACAGGATGCAGTACCCCCTTCCTTGACACTAGTCCGCGAACAGCAGGACCGGGGTCTCCAGATACTTCTTCATCCCCTGGACGAAGCTCGCCGCGTCCCAGCCGTCGACGACGCGGTGGTCGCAGCTGATCGACAGGTTCATCAGCTTCGCCCGCACCACCTCGTCGCCCCGGAACACCGGGCGCTCGACGATCTTGTTCGGCCCGATGATCGCGACCTCAGGCCGGTTGATCACCGGCGTCGTCGCGATGCCGCCCAAGGGCCCGAGCGAGGTGACCGTGATCGTGCCGCCGCCCATTTCGCTGGGCGCCAGCTTGCCCGCGCGCGCAGCCTCGGCGAGGCGCGTGATCTCGGTCGCGAGCTGCCAGACGTTGCGGTCCTGCGCGTCGCGGATCACGGGGACGGTCAGCCCCGCATCGGTCTGCGCCGCCATGCCCAGATGGATCTGGCCGTGCCGCGTGACCACGCCCGCCTCGTCGTCGTAGCGCGCGTTCATCATCGGGAAGTCGGGGATCGTCTTGCAGATCGCGACGATCATCAGCGGCAGCATGGTGAGCTTCGGCCGCGCGCCGCGGTTGGCGTTGAGGTCGGCGCGCATCGCTTCGAGCGCGGTCACGTCGATCTCGTCGACATAGGTGAAATGCGGGATCGCCCGCTTCGACGCCGCCATGTTCTCGGCGATGCGGCGGCGCATGCCGATGACCTTGATCGGCTCGTCGGCGCGGGCACGCGACGCGTTGGGGGCGTGATAGCCCTCGCCCGACCCGTAGCGCAGATACGCGTCGAGATCGCTGTGGCGGACGCGGTCGGCGTCGGTCTTCACCGAGGCGAGATCGATCCCGAGGTCGCGCGCGCGGGCGCGGACCGCGGGGGATGCGAGGGCGTGGGTTTTGGGTGCAGCGCCCTGCCCCTCGCCGCTCCCCGGCGAAGGCCGGGGCCCAGTTGGAGAGGTGGTCGTAACGGCGGGCTGCGCGTCGTTACCCGAGTCCCCCAGCTGGGCCCCGGCATTCGCCGGGGAACCGGTTCCGAGCGGGAGGGGAGTTTCGGTGGCGACTTCCTCGACCCCCGGATTCTCCGCCTCATATTGCTCGGCCGTCTCGACCTGCGCGGGCGTCGGCGGTGCCGCCACGACTTCCGCGTCGTCCGCAACCACCGCATCGGTCTCGATCACCACCAGCGCGGCGCCGATCGAGACCTGGTCCCCGACCTCGCCCGCCAGCTCGATTACGACGCCCGACACCGGCGATTCCATCTCGACGGTCGCCTTGTCGGTCATCATGTCGGCGATGCCCTGGTCTTCCTCGACGCGGTCGCCGATCGCGACGTGCCACGCGACGATCTCGGCCTCGGAGATGCCTTCGCCGATGTCCGGCAGCTTGAAGGTAAAGCGAGCCATTATGCGTCCTTCATGATTTTCTTGAGCGCCTCGCCGATGCGGACGGGGCCCGGGAAATATGCCCATTCAAGGCTGTGCGGGTACGGGGTGTCGAAACCGGTGACGCGCTCGATCGGCGCCTCGAGGTGGTAGAAGCAGCGTTCCTGCACGATCGCGGACAGCTCGGCGCCGAAGCCGCTGGTGCGCGTCGCCTCGTGGACGATCATGCAGCGTCCGGTCTTCTTCACCGACGCCTCGATCGTCTCGATGTCGAGCGGCACCAGCGTGCGCAGGTCGACGATCTCGGCGTCGATCCCGGCCTCGGCAACGACCGCGGTGCAGACATGCACCATCGTGCCATAGGCGAGGATCGTCAGCGCCTGCCCCTCGCGCACGACCTTCGCCTTGCCGAGCTCGATCTTGTAATAGCCGGTCGGGACCTCGCCCGCGGGATGCTTCGACCAGTTCTGCGAGGGGCGGTCCCAGTACCCGTCAAACGGGCCGTTGTAGATGCGCTTGGGTTCGAAGAAGAGCGTCGGGTCGTTGTCCTCGATCGCGGCGATCAGCAGGCCCTTCGCGTCGTACGGCGTCGACGGGATCACCGTCTTGATACCCGACATGTGCGTGAAGAGTCCCTCGGGGCTCTGGCTGTGCGTCTGGCCGCCGAAGATGCCGCCGCCGAACGGCGAGCGCACGGTGATCGGCGAGGTGAACTCGCCCGCCGAGCGATAGCGCAGCCGCGCCGCTTCGGACACGAGCTGGTCGAGCGCGGGGTAGATATAGTCGGCGAACTGGATCTCGGGCACCGGGCGCAGGCCATACGCGCCCATGCCGACCGCGACGCCGATGATGCCGCATTCGGTGATCGGCGTGTCGAACACGCGCGTCTTGCCGTGTTTCGCCTGCAGCCCGGCGGTGGCGCGGAAGACGCCGCCGAAATAGCCGACATCCTCGCCCATCACGATCACGTTCGGATCGCGTTCCATCATCACGTCCATGGCGGAATTGATCGCCTGGATCATGTTCATGCGGGTGGTGCCGCCATCCGCCGCTTCGATGGTCTCTTGTTCGGTCACTTCGCTCACACCATCCACTCCGTCATGCCGGACTCGTTCCGGCATCCACCGTTCCGCACACTCTCAGGCCGGTTGGTACGCCGCACGGTGGACCCCGGAACGAGTCCGGGGTGACGAAGCGCTCGCGGCACGCCACCACCCATCACTTGCGATCCCACGGACGGCCGGACGCCGTCTCTTCTGCGATCATCTGCGCTTGCTGCTCGCGCAGGTGCCAGGGCATTTCCTCGAACACGCCGTCGAACAGCGTGTCGAGCGGCTGGTGCAGGCCGTGGCCGAGGATGCCGTTCTTTTCGGCTTCCTTCTGCGCCGCCTTCACCTCGTCGGCGACATCCTTGTCCTGCGCCGCGTGGCGGTCTTCGTCCCATTCGCCGATCGCGATCAGGTGGTCCTTCAGCCGCACGATCGGGTCGCCGAGCGGCCACGCTGTCGGCTCGCCCGCGCTGCGATACTGGCCGGGATCATCGGAGGTCGAATGGCCTTCGGTGCGATAGGTGAAATGCTCGATCAGCGTCGGCCCCTGGTTGGTCCGCGCGCGCTCGGCCGCCCACTGCGTCGCCGCATAGACCGCGAGCGCGTCGTTGCCGTCGACGCGCAGCCCGGCGATGCCGTAGCCGATCGCGCGCGCCGCGAAGGTCGTCGATTCCGCGCCGGCGAACCCCGAAAAGCTGGAGATCGCCCACTGGTTGTTGACGACGTTGAAGATCACCGGCGCACGGTAGACGCTGGCGAAGGTGCACGCCGAGTGGAAGTCGCCCTCTGCGGTCGATCCCTCGCCGCACCAGGTCGCCGCGATCCGCGTGTCGCCCTTGGCCGCGCTCGCCATCGCCCAGCCGACGGCCTGCGGATATTGCGTCGTGAGGTTGCCCGAGATCGAGAAGAACCCGGCTTCCTTGACCGAATACATGATCGGCAGCTGCTTGCCCTGCAGGCGGTCGGCGCTGTTCGAATAGATCTGGTTCATCATGTCGACGAGGCTCCAGTTCCGCGCGATCAGCAGGCCCTGCTGGCGGTAGGACGGGAAGCACATGTCGTCGTAATCGAGCGCATAGGCCGCCGACACCGCGACCGCCTCCTCGCCCAGCGCCTTCATGTAGAAGCTCGTCTTGCCCTGTCGTTGTGCACGGAACATGCGCTCGTCGAACGCGCGCAGCAAAACCATGCTGCGCAGCATACGGCGCAGCACGTCGGGCGAAAGCTTGGGGTCCCAGGGCCCGACCGCGTTCCCCTGGTCGTCCAGCACGCGGATCAGCGTGTAGGCCAGGTCGTGGAAGCTGTCGGGCTTGTCGGCGGTATCCGGGCGGCGCGCGGCGCCTGCGGGCGGTACGTCGACGGCGGCGAAGTCCACGGCGTCGCCGGGGCGGAATTTCGGTTCTGGCACATGCAGCGACAACGGCTGCAGATTGGCGCGCAAATGCTCGGTCGCCACGCGATTCTCCTAAGTCTCCGCGCTTCTACGCGTGGACAGCCCTTTCTTAGCTTTGTTATTAAATTACAAGCTTTGTCGTGCGCTTCCGTTCCCCCGCAAGGCGGGGGTTCAGGGTCCCGGGCGGTACCGCTCGAGACTCCCGGGCCCCCGCGTTCGCGGGGGAACGGTTACCCCACCACCTGCTCGATCGTCCCGAAGATCGGCCGGTGCTTGTCGTCCTCGGCCCAGATCTTCACCGTGTCGCCGGCCTTCAGGAACGGCGTCACCGGCTTGCCGCCCTCGATCGTCTCGATCGTGCGCAGTTCGGCGAGGCAGGAATAGCCGACGCCGCCCGCCGCGATCGTCTTGCCCGGACCGCCATCGGGCCCGCGGTTGGACACGGTGCCCGACCCGACGATCGTCCCCGCGCCCAGTGCGCGGGTCTTGGCGGCGTGCGCGACGAGCGTGCCGAAGTCGAACGTCATGTCCTCGCCCGCCTCGGCGCGGCCGAACGGCTGGCCGTTGAGGTCGACCATCAGCCTGCGGTGCAGCTTGCCGTCCCGCCACCAGTCGCCGAGCGCGTCCGGCGTCACGAACACCGGCGAGAAGGCGCTGGCGGGTTTCGACTGGAAGAAGCCGAAGCCCTTGCCGAGCTCGCCGGGGATCAGGTTACGCAGGGAGACGTCGTTGGTCAGCCCGACCAGCCGGATCGCCGCCAGCGCCTCGTCGCGCGTCGCGCCCAGCGGCACGTCGCCGGTGACGACGACCACCTCGGCCTCCATGTCGCAGCCCCAGGACTCGTCGGCGAGCGGGATCGGATCGCGGGGCCCCAGGAACCCGTCCGACCCGCCCTGGTACATCAGCGGGTCGTGCCAGAAGCTGTCGGGCATCTCCGCCGCGCGCGCCTGGCGCACCAGCGCGACATGGTTCACATAGGCCGATCCGTCCGCCCATTGATACGCGCGCGGCAGCGGCGACGCCGCGCCATGTTCGTGGAACCGCCGCATCGGGATCATCTCGTGCTCGAGATCGATCGAGAGATTCTCGAGCGCGGGCGCCAGCGCGTCCCAGTCGTCGAGCGCGGCCTGCAGCGTCGGCGCGATATGCGCGGCGTCGGCGCACCAGGCGAGATCGGTCGACACCACGACGAGCGCACCGTCGCGTCCGCTCTTGAGGCTGGCCAGCTTCATGGAAAATCCTCTCGTTGTTTTTTCCATCCTAGCGGTGACGCGGGGGGCTACGCCAGCGTCTTGAGCGGAACCGCGGCGTCGGCGAGCGGCACGGGGTCGACGATCGCACCGCGCTCGACCAGCGCACGTCCCTGGACATAGTCGCGCGTGGCGTTGACGCAGTCGAGCGCGACCACCCGCCCCGCCTTCAGATAGACCACCGAAAAGGCGCGCGCGGCCGGGTCGCCGCGGACGATCGCGGCGTCGTGGCCGATCGACAGGCCGACGGTCTGCAGCTTCAGGTCGTATTGATGCGACCAGAACCACGGCACCGCGTCATAGGGCTCGGGCGCGCCGGTCAGCAGCTTGGCGACGGTGTTCGCCTGGTCGTTCGCGTTCTGCACCGATTCCAGCCGGATCGTCGCGCAGTCGGCGAAGCGGTTCGCATGCGCGGCGCAGTCGCCGATGGCGTACACGTCGGGCAGCGAGGTGCGGCACTGCGCATCGACCGCGACGCCGTTCCCGCCGTCCGCGCCGGCCGCCAGCACGGCTGCGACGGCGGGCTCGATGCCGATCCCGACGATCACCATTTCGCAATCGAGGATGGTGTCGTCCGCGAGCCGGACGCCGACCGCCGCCCCGTCGCGTTCCTCGATACACGCGACCGTCACGTTCAGCCGGATCTCGACGCCGTGCGCGCGGTGCTCGGCCTCGAAGAAGCGCGACAGCGGCTCTCCGGCGACGCGCGCGAGCACGCGGTCCTGCGCTTCCAGCACGGTCACCGGCTTGCCCATCTTGGTCAGCACCGCCGCGGCCTCGAGCCCGATATAGCCGCCGCCGATCACCACGATCCGCGTCACGTCGGGCAGTTCGGCGATCATCCGGTCGACATCGGCGCGGTTGCGCACCGCATGCACGCCGCGCAGCGCGTTGCCGGTGCAGGTCAGCCGCCGGGGCGACCCACCGGTCGCCCAGATCAGCGCGCCATAGCCGATCACGGCCCCGTCCCCGAGCGTGACCGTCTTCGCGACTGGATCGACCGTCTCGACCCGGTTGCCGAGGATCGTCACGATCTCGCGCTCCGCCCAGAAGGCGGCCGGGCGGATCAGGATGCGCTCGAACGGCTTGTCCCCCGCCAGATAGTCCTTCGACAGTGGCGGGCGCTCATAGGGGAGTTCGCGTTCGTCGCCGACCATCGCGATGGTGCCGGCGAACTTGCGCTGGCGTAGCGCGATCGCGGCCTGCGCGCCGGCATGCCCGGCGCCGACGATCAGGACGTCATAGCTCTCGGTCATGCCGCTCCTCAACCCTGATGGTGCGGGCGGTGGGAATCGAACCCACACTCCTCTCGGAACCGGATTTTGAGTCCGGCGCGTCTACCAATTCCACCACGCCCGCATACGCCCCGCGGCACGGAGCGCCGGGGTCCGCGGTCTATAAGTGAGGTTCGTGGGGAACTCCATAGGGGCGCGCCTGAAGTTTTCGCGCCCGGACGACCACCGACAAAATCAATCGTCACGTTCCCGTAACGGTACCGTCCCGCAACGGTCACGGATCATCGCCAAAGGGCGGCCTGCTGCATCGCACACATCCAATACCCGGGGGGGCCATCCATGATCCGACACACTTCGAGCCTGTTCGCGCTCGCCGCCGCCTTGTTCGCGACCGCGCCCGCCTCTGCCCAGTCAACGGAAATCGCGGCGCTCGATACGGCCGCGCCCGAAACCGCCTCAGAGCCCGACACAGCCTCGGCGATCGTCGTCACGGCGAAGACGACCCGCTCGGCCACCGCGATCGCGCAGGCCGAGATCCAGAAGATCCTGCCCGGCATCTCGCCGCCGAAGGCGATCCAGACGCTGCCCGGCGTGCTCTACATCACCGCCGATCCCTGGGGGTATAACGAGCAGAACGCGCAGATCTTCATTCACGGGTTCGCGGGTAACCAGCTCGGCTACACGATGGACGGCGTGCCCCTCGGCGACCAGAGCTATGGCAACTATAACGGCCTGTCGCCGCAGCGCGCGGTGATCTCGGAGAATGTCGGGCGAATCGTCGTCGCGACCGGCGCGGGCGATCTCGCGACCGCATCGAACAGCAATCTCGGCGGCACGGTCGAGACCTTCTCGTCCAACCCGCTCGCCAAACTGGGCGTCCAGGCGACGCAGACCGTCGGTAGCTACGACACGTCACGCACCTTCGTGCGGATCGACACCGGCACCTTCGGCGGCACCAACAGCGCCTATGTCTCGGGCGCACGCCAGCGCGCCCGCGCCTGGGATTTCGACGGCATCCAGGGCGGCTACCAGGCCAATGCCAAGTTCGTGCACGACGACCATGTCGGCAAGCTGACGCTCTATTTCGACTATAACGACTTCACCCAGCCGAACGAGGACGCGACCGTCTTCTTCAAGCCCTCGGCCGGCGGCACGGCGAGCGCGGTGCAGCTCTACACGCCCTATACCAAGCCGTTCTTCTATCCCGATTTCACCACCTACCGCGGCAGCTATCTGAGCCCGCTCGGCAACAGCCCGAGCGCCGAGGGCGGCAACTACCGCAACTATTATTCCGACGCGCAGCGCACCGACTATCTCGGCTATGCCCGCTACGACGCGCATCTGTCGCAGCACGTCACCTGGTCGACCACCGGCTATTTCCATCACAATGACGGCGCCGGCGTCGTCGCCGGCCCGCTCGGCCAGTCGATCACCACCGCGCAGGCCTATCTCGACCCCGCCTATGCGACGCTGCCGAGCAACTGCCGCTTCACCAGCAACGCCAACGGCATCAGGCCCGCCGCCTGCACCGCGCTGACCGCGGCGCAGGCGAGCGCGTCGGGCGCGGCCTTGGTCGCGGCGACCGGCGGATCGGGGCTGATCACGCGTACCACCGAATACCGCATCGACCGCGAAGGCGTGATCTCGGCGCTCGCGATCGACGCCGGCGCGCACAAGGTCGAGCTCGGTGGCTGGTTCGAGCACAACAGCACGACGCAGTGGCGCCGCTGGTACGGCGTCGACGTCAACAACCCGGCATCGAGCACGCCGTACATCCGCCCGCTCGAGGCCGCCGCGCCGCTGTTCACGCAATATCAGGGCGACGCGCGGATCAACACGCTGCAGCTCCACGTCCAGGACACCTGGCAGGCGCTCGACCAGCTGGTCGTCCAGGCCGGCTTCAAGACCAGCGCGCAATGGGCCGACGGGCGCTTCCCGGTACAGCCCAGGCTCGGCTCGCTGTCGGGGCTGACCGGCGGCCTGCCCGAGGGCAAGATCAACACGCTGCGCTGGTTCCTGCCCGCCGCCGGCGCGACCTACGACTTCAACGGCCATGAAGAGGTCTATTTCAACGCGCAGAAGAACCTGCGGCAATATCCCGCCTATCTCGCCGGCGGCGGCGGCCCGTGGTTCACCGGCAGCCAGGCGGCGTTCGACGCGTTCGCCGCGGACGGCAAGCCCGAGAGCAGCTGGACCTATGAAGGCGGTCTGCGCACCAAGCGCGGCTTCGGCGGCGACGTCCGGCTCGAGGCGCAGGTCAATTACTACCACGTCGTGTTCGACAACCGCCTGCTCGCGATCTCGACCAATCCCGGCGGCATCGCCGGCGGCGCGATCACCGGGGGCACGTCGATCCTGGTCAATGTCGGCTCGGTCAAGACCGACGGCGTCGACGCAGCCTTCACATTGCACCTCGGCCGCGCCTTCTCGCTCTACAACGCCACGTCGTACAACCTGTCGAAATACCAGAGCGACTATACCTCGACCGCGACCGGGATCGGCGGCGCGACGGACAGCTGCATCGGCGGCTTTCTCGTCACCAACGGGGTCGTGCCGACCTGTGGCAAACAGCTGCCCGGCACGCCGAAATGGATGAACAAGACCGTCGCCACGCTCGCAGGAGGCCCGTTCGAGGCGCAGCTGATCGGCGACTATGTCGGGCGACGCTTCGCCACCTTCAGCAACGATGCGAGCGTCGCGTCGTATTTCCTGACGTCGCTGCGGGTCGCGGCGCGGCTTCCGGAAGGGACGCTGCCGCTCAGCAAGCTCGAGCTGGCGCTGAACGTGACCAACCTCACCGACAAGAAGGGTGCGTCGACGCTGTCGGTCGGATCGGCCACCAACAGCTACTCGGCCTATCCGATCGCGCCGCGGCAGTGGTTCCTGACGCTGTCGGCGGCGTATTAAGGTAGGGGCGGCCGGCGACTAACTCCGTCATCCCGGGCTTGTCCCGGGATCCAGGGTTACGGGCGCCAGCGCTCGTGGCTCTGGATCCCGGGACGAGCCCGGGATGACGGGGAACTGGCGCACGGAGTAACGGGCAAGAAAAAGGGGCCGGGAGATTCCTCCCGGCCCCTTTTCTATGTTCAGCGCGCCGCGGCGAAGCCGCGTCGTCGGACCTCGCTTTGGCGAGGCCGGCCGAGCGCCTGAGGCTCAGCCGGCTTCGCCGTGCTGGCCTCAGGCGCTCTGCTTAGCCCGGCTCGCGCGCTTGCGCTCGTTCGCGTCCAGGAACCGCTTGCGCAGGCGGATCGACTTCGGCGTGACTTCGACCATCTCGTCGTCGTCGATGTACGCGATCGCCTGCTCCAGCGTCGCGCGCTTCGGCGGGGTCAGGCGGACCTGGTCGTCCTTGCCGCCCGAGGCGCGGAAGTTGGTCAGCGCCTTGGTCTTCATCGGGTTGACCTCGAGGTCGTCCGGCTTGGCGTTCTCGCCGACGATCATGCCCTCATAGAGCGCCTCGCCGTGTCCCACGAACAGGATGCCGCGCTCTTCGAGCGGACCCAGCGCGTAGTTGTTCGCTTCGCCCGACCCGTTCGAGATCAGCACGCCGTTCTTGCGGCCCTCGATGTTGCCCTTGTGCGGACCGTACTTCTCGAACAGCCGGTTCATGATGCCCGTGCCGCGCGTGTCCGACAGGAACTCGCCGTGATAGCCGATCATCCCGCGCGACGGTGCCGAGAAGGTGATCCGGGTCTTGCCGCCGGTCGACGGACGCATGTCGGTCAGCTCGGCCTTACGCAGGTTCATCTTCTCGACGACGGTGCCCGAATGCTCCTCGTCGACGTCGATGATCACGGTCTCGTACGGCTCGGTCTTCTTGCCGTCCTCATCCTCGCCGAACAGCACGCGCGGGCGGCTGATGCCGAGCTCGAAGCCCTCGCGGCGCATCGTCTCGATCAGCACGCCGAGCTGGAGCTCGCCGCGGCCGGCGACTTCGAAGCTGTCCTTGTCAGACGCCTCGGTCACCTTCACGGCGACGTTCGACTCGGCTTCGCGGAACAGCCGCTCGCGGATCATGCGGCTGGTCACCTTGGTGCCCTCGCGGCCCGCCATCGGCGAATCGTTCACGGCAAAGCGCATCGACAGCGTGGGGGGATCGATCGGCTGCGCGTGCAGCGGCTCGGTCACGGTGATGTCCGCGATCGTGTCGGCGACGGTCGCGACCGACAGGCCGGCGAGCGAAATGATGTCACCCGCCTTGGCTTCGTCGACGGGAACGCGATCGAGGCCACGGAACGACAGGATCTTCGACGCACGGCCGGTCTCGATGATCTTGCCGTCGTTGTTGAGCGCATGGATCGGGGTGTTGATCTTGATCGAGCCCGAATTCACGCGGCCGGTCAGGATGCGGCCGAGGAACGGATCGCGGTCGAGCAACGTGACGAGGAAGGTGAAGGGCACGCCCTCGACCTCGACCTTCGGCGCGGGCACGTGCTTCACGATCGTCTCGAACATCGGGATCAGCGTGCCTTCGCGCGCGTCCATGTCGGTCGAGGCATAGCCGTTACGACCCGATGCGTAGAGCACCGGGAAATCGAGCTGGTCGTCGTTCGCATCGAGCGACACGAACAGGTCGAACACCTCGTCGAGCACTTCCTGGATGCGCGCGTCGTTGCGGTCGACCTTGTTGACGACGACGATCGGCTTGAGGCCGAGGGCCAGCGCCTTGCCGGTCACGAACTTGGTCTGCGGCATCGCGCCTTCCGACGAATCGACCAGCAGGACGACGCCGTCGACCATCGACAGGATGCGCTCGACTTCGCCGCCGAAATCGGCGTGGCCGGGGGTGTCGACGATGTTGATGCGGATGCTCTCGCTCTCGCCCGGGGGCGTCCAGTCGACCGAGGTCGGCTTGGCGAGAATCGTGATCCCACGCTCCTTCTCGAGGTCGTTCGAGTCCATCGCGCGCTCTTCGATGCGCTGGTTGTCGCGGAAGGTGCCGGACTGGCGGAAGAGCTGGTCGACTAGCGTCGTCTTGCCGTGATCGACGTGCGCGATGATCGCCACATTGCGGAGGCTCATGAAAATTCCTGAAGGTGCGTGGATATAGCTGGGCGCGCCCATAGCGGAATTGTTGCGCCGCGGGAAGCCTCGGTCTGGATCAGGGCTGGATCGCCGTAGTGGGTTCGCTCGCTCGCCATCCGCACGAAAGATCCGTCATCCTGACGAAAGTCAGGATCCAGGGTCACGCGCGGTACCGTGCTTGGCTCTGGATCCTGACGTTCGTCAGGATGACGGTGGTAGAGGGAGCGTCAGCCGAACCCCTCGAGCACGACCTTGCCCTTGGCCGTATGGCTTTCGACTCGCGCATGCGCACGGCGCAGGTTCGCGGCATTGATCGCCCCGAGAGCCTCGCCGAGCGTGGTCCTCAGCCGGCCCGCATCGACCAGTCGCGCGACTTCGGCGAGGATCAGGCCCTGCTCGCCCATGTCCGCGGTCTCGAACAGCGACCGGGTGAACATCAGCTCCCAGTGAATCGACACCGATTTCTGCTTGAACGGCACGACGTCGAGCACCTCGGGGTCGTCGATCAGCGCGAACCGCCCCTGCGGCGCGATCAGGTCGACGATCTCCGCCAGATGCGAATCGGTATGCGTTGTCGAGAACACGAACTCGGGCGCGCCCAGGCCCAGTGCCTCGACCTGCGCGGCGAGCGGCTTGCCGTGGTCGATCACGTGATGCGCCCCTAGATCGCGAACCCAGTCGCGCGTCTCGTCGCGCGAGGCGGTGGCGATCACGGTCAGGTCGGTCAGCGTCCGCGCGAGCTGCACCGCGATCGAGCCGACCCCGCCCCCGCCCCCGACGATCAGGATCGCCCGGCGACCGCCCGGCACCGGCGTGTTGACGGCCAGCCGGTCGAACAGCACCTCCCACGCGGTGATCGCGGTCAGCGGCAACGCCGCCGCCTGCGCCCAGTCGAGCGAGGCCGGCTTGGCGCCGACCAGCCGCTCGTCGACCAAGTGATATTCGGCATTGGTCCCCGGCCGGTCGAGCGCGCCGGCGTAGTAGACCGCATCGCCGATCGCGAAACCGGTGACGTCGGGCCCGACCGCCTCGACCACCCCCGCCGCGTCCCAGCCGAGCACCTGCCACGCCCCGTCCGCGTCCACGCGGCGCTGGCGGATCTTGGCGTCGACCGGGTTCACCGACACCGCCTTCACCGCGACGAGTAGGTCGCGGCCCGTCGCTTCGGGCTTGGGGAGGTCGATGTCGACCAGCGACTGTGGGTCGTCGATGGGGAGCGAGCGGGTATAGCCGATGGCACGCATGGAAATCTCCTTGGGAGCCTTCCAGCTGTTGACGCAGGCGGCCGGTTTCAAGGCGGCCCCCTTACGATCCTCCCCTGCCAGGGGGAGGTGGCACCGAAGGTGACGGAGGGGGAGGACACGAAACAGAGGTGACCCGATCCGCCCCCTCCGTCAGGCTACGCCTGCCACCTCCCCCTGGCGGGGGAGGATTATCGCAGTGTATTACCCCCATATACCACTTGAACGCAGCGCCGGTTGCCGTCACCATGCGCACCGCTGATCTGGAGACCGACATGGCGACGACCCCCGACACGCTGAGCCCCGAGAAAGAGCTCGTGCTGACACCGCCCGATCCCGTGCCCACGGTCTCGGCCGAACGCGCCGCCGGGCTCGTCCCCGTCGATTCCGGCGTGAAGTCGCAGCTCGACGAACGCGTCGCGGGCTTCGTCAGCGACCTCGTCGCCCAGGACGTGAACTCCCCCGAATTCGGCAAGCGCGTCGACGCGATCACCGCGATGGGCGCCAAGGAGATCCGCGAGGCCGCCGGCCAATCGAACCGCTTCCTCGACCGCCCGGTCAAGGCGATGGATCAGGAGACCGGCGTCGGCAAGGACCTCGCCGCGCTGCGCCGCGTCGTCGAGGATCTCGACCCCGGCAAGAAGGGCAACCTCACCGCGCCGCAGAAGCTGTTCGGGATCATCCCGTTCGGCAGCAAGATGCGCAATTATTTCGACGGCTACAAATCGTCGCAGACGCACATCGCGCAGATCCTGAAGAGCCTGTCCTCGGGCAAGGACGAGCTGCTGATGGACAATGCCGCGATCGATACCGAGCGCAGCAACCTGTGGGCGGCGATGGGGCGGCTCGAACAGATGATCCATCTGTCGAAGACGATGGACGCGAGACTCGAGGACGTCGCGAACGAGCTCGACCACACCGACCCCGCCAAGGCCAAGGCGATCCGCGAGACCGCGCTCTTCTACACGCGCCAGCGAACGCAGGACCTGCTGACTCAGATGGCGGTGACCGTGCAGGGCTATCTCGCGCTCGATCTGGTGAAGAAGAACAATGTCGAGCTGGTGAAGGGCGTCGACCGCGCCTCGACCACCACCGTGTCCGCGCTGCGCACCGCAGTGACGGTGGCGCAGGCGCTGACCAACCAGCGGCTGGTGCTCGAACAGATCACCGCGCTCAACACCACGACCGCGAACATCATCGATTCGACCGGCAAGCTGCTGAAGTCGCAGACCGCGACGATCCACGAACAGGCCGCCGCGTCGACCATCCCGCTCGAGACGCTGCAGCGCGCGTTCCAGAACATCTACGACACGATGGACGCGATCGACACGTTCAAGCTGAAGGCGCTCGACAGCATGAAGACCACGGTCGGCGCGCTGTCGAACGAGGTCGACAAGTCGCGCGGCTATATCGCGCGCGCCGAGGGCGCGACGCAGGGGTCGCTGAACGGCCCGGGCCCGCAGTTCAAGCTGGAGTCGCTCTGATCCCATGAGCGAAGTCGACGACGCCATCGCCAGCGCGCGCAGTTCCTGGGCGCGGATTTCCGAGGACCGGTCCGCACCGCTCTCGATCGCCCGCGCTGACACCCGCAGCCGTCGTCGCACCACACAGGCGATCGGCAAGCGGCTGACACGGATCGCGGTCGCCGACGGCGCGATCCTGGTCGCGGCGGTGGCGATCGGCATGGTCGTGCCGCTCGGCATCATGGGCGCGCTGCTGGTGATGGCGTTGCTGATCGCGGCGACACTGTTGTTCGCGGTCTGGCCGGCGGAGACCGCACCGACCCCCGAGCGCCTCGCCTCGGTCGATATCAAGGCCTTGCCCGCGCAGACCGAACGCTGGCTCGACGCGCAGCGCCCCGCCCTCCCCGCGCCCGCGGTGACACTTGTCGACCGCATCGGCCTGCGCCTCGAAACGCTGTCGCCACAGCTCGTCGCGGTCGACGATGACGGTGAGGCCGCACAGGAGGTGCGGAAACTGATCGGCGAACAGCTACCCGCCTTCGTCAAGGATTACGCGCGCGTACCGCCGTCGCTCCGCACCACGCCGCGCAACGGCCGCTCGCCCGATGCCGAGCTCGTCGCCGGCCTGTCGCTGATCGAACAGGAGATCGCCGACATGACCACGCGGCTGGCGCAGGCCGATCTCGACACGTTGTCGACGCGCGGGCGCTTTCTCGAACTCAAATACAAGGACGAGAACGAGCGCTGACGACTCGCTGCGGAACGCCCATGACCGCTCGCAAGGCAACCTGTCGCTGTGGCCAGCTGACCGTCGTCTGTACGGGCGATCCCGTCCGCATCTCGGTCTGCCATTGCCTCGCCTGCCAGAAACGGTCCGGCAGCGCGTTCGCGGCGCAGGCACGCTACCCCGATGCACAAGTCTGCCTGACGGGCGAGTTCCGCGAATGGTCGCACACCGGCGACAGCGGCTCGCGGGCCACCTTCCGGTTCTGCGGTACCTGCGGCGCGACGATATCGTTCTCGAACGAGAGCCTGCCGGGCACGACCGCGATCCCGATCGGGGCGTTCGCGGACCCCGCGTTCCCGCCGCCGCTCTTCTCCGTCTATGAGGATCGCAAGCATAACTGGGTCGCGATCCTCGGCGACGCGATCGACCGCTATCGCTGAGCCGCGACCGGTTGCTGCTACCGGGTCGCGGCGGCCGCGCGTTCGGCCAGTCGTTCCACCGCCGCCGCATGGATGCCGGGTGCACTCGCCAGCACGCCGAATGCCTCGGGCCGCGGCTTGTTGAACGCGAGCGCGCCGCCGAACGCATCGCTCACCGCCGCGCCGGCCTCGCTCGCGATCAGCGCGGCGGCGGCGATGTCCCATTCATTGCCCCAGCGCAGCGTGGCGACCAGGTCCGCCTCGTCCGCCGCGACCATCGCGATGCGCAACGCGATCGAGTTGGGCTTGTGGATCGCGGTCAGGTCGCGGTCCGCCTTGGGCAGCGCGTCGCTCGGCACGCGCGACCCGGCGAACTGTGTGCGATCGCCTGCCCGCAGTGCCAGGCCATTGCGCGTCGCCCCCTGCCCGAGAGCCGCACGCCAGCGCTCGCCACGCGACGGCGCATCGAGCACGCCGATCGTCACGACGCCGCGCTCGATCAGCGCGACCGACACGCACCAGCCGGGCCGCGCGCGGATATAGTCGCGGGTGCCGTCGATCGGATCGACCACCCAGACGCGGTCGCGCGCGAGCCGGTCGGGATTGTCGGCGGTCTCCTCCGACAGCCAGCCGGCGTCGGGGAGCAACGCGGACAGCTGCGCCTTGAGCATCGCGTCGACGTCGAGGTCGACCTCGCACACCGGGCTGCCGGGCGTCTTCTCCCAGCGGCGGAAGTCGGTGTCGAACCGGGCGAGCGCCATCTGCCCCGCCTCGGCCGCGATCCTTGCGACCGCATCCAGGATCGCGCGGTCAGCCACTCGCGACGGTCATCCCCTCGACGCGCAGCGTCGGCACGTTGACGCCGTAGCGGAACTCCAGGTCGTTGGCGGGGGTCAGCGCCAGGAACATGTCGCGGACGTTGCCCGCGATCGTGAACTCGGCGACCGGCTCGGTGATCACGCCGTTCTCGATCCTGAAGCCCGCCGCGCCGCGGCTATAGTCGCCCGTTACGCCGTTCGCGCCGCCGCCCATCAGTTCGGTGACGTACACGCCCGAGACGATGTCCTCGACCAAGGTCGCCGGGGGAACACGCCCCGCCTCCATGAACACGTTGCTGGTCGAGACGCCCGGATTGCCGCCGACGCCGCGCGCCGCATGGCCCGTCGGCGACAGGCCCAATTGGCGGGCCGACGCCGAATCGAGCAGCCAGCTCTCCAGCATCCCCGCCTCGATGATCGCGGTCGGCGACACCGGCAGCCCCTCGCCGTCGAACGGTCGCGAGCGCAGCCCGTGCGGGCGGTGCGGATCGTCGCGGATCGTCACGCCGGGCGCGAACACCTGCGTGCCGAGCGCCTCGAGCAGGAAGCTCGTTTTCCGCGTGATCGACGAGCCCGAGATCGCACCGATCAGATGGCCGACGAGCGATCCGCCGACGCGCGGGTCGTAGACCACCGTCATCGGCCCGCTGGCCAGCCGCCCCGGGTTGAGCCGCGCGACCGCCTGTTCGCCTGCACGCCGGCCGATCACCTCGGGCGATTCGAGATGCGCGCGGCGGCGGGCGCTGCTGTAGGCATAGTCGCGCTGCATGCCGCCGCCTTCGCCGGCCACCACGCTCGCCGAGATGCCGTGGCCGGTCGCGGCATAGGCGCCGGCGAAGCCGTGACTCGTTGCCAGCGCCCAGACGCTGCGCGACATGCTGGCGCCGCCGCCCTCGCTGTTGGTCACGCCGGGCACCGCGCGCGCGGCATCCTCCGCGGCACGCGCGGCGTCGCGGAGCTGCTCGGGACTGACCTCGCCGCCATCGTCGAGGTCGAGCTGCGGCGGCGCGCCGTGCAGCAGCCGGTCCTGCGGGGCCAGGCCAGCCCAGGGATCCTCGGGCGCTTCGCGTGCCATCGCCACCGCGCGCTCGACCAGCGCATCCATCGCGGCGCTCGACAGGTCGGTGCTCGACACGCTCGCGGATCGCCGTCCGACGAACACGCGCAGCCCCAGTTCCTCGCTCTCCGACCGCCCGACATCCTCGAGCTTGCCGAGGCGGATCGAGACGTCGAGCGCGGCGTCGGCGGCAAAGACGGCGTCCGCGGCATCGGCGCCCGCGGCGGCGGCGCGCGCGACGATATCGGTGGCGCGGTCGCGGGCTTGGTCGGGGGTCAGCATCCGCCCGACTTAGGGTCAGAGGCTCGTGCCGACAACCATACAGGCGAGGAACATCAGCAGCCCGGCGAACCGGTTGCTGCGGAACCGCGCGAGCGCGCCGGCGCCGTCGTCGGGCCTGAGCGTCACGACCTGCCAGCCGAGATGCAGCGCGATCGGCAAGAGCGTCGCGATCACGAGCGGATCGGGGCGCATCAGCCAGAAGGCGCCGGCCCAGAACGCCAGCGCGACGCCGTAGAACGTGGCGACCCCGCCTTTCACATGACGCCCCATCCGCAGCGCGGACGACCGGACGCCGATCATCGCATCGTCCTCGCGGTCCTGCAGCGCATAGATTGTGTCATAGCCGATCACCCAGGCGATCGACCCGGCATAGAGCAGCCACATCGGCGCCGAGAGCTGACCTGCGATGTCGCTCCACCCGACCAGCAGCGCCCAGGAGAAGACGAGCCCGAGCCACGCCTGCGGCCACCAGGTGATCCGCTTCATGAACGGGTAGGCGGCCACCGGCGCGAGGCTGGCGAGCGCGACCACCGCGGCGAACGGCGTGAGTTGCAGCAGCACGACGAGCCCGACCAGGCACAGGGCGACGAGCCAGACCCAGGCGAGCCTGATCGACACCAGGCCGCTCGGGATCGGCCGGGCCCGCGTGCGCGCGACCTGCGCGTCGAGATCGCGGTCGACGATGTCGTTGAACACGCATCCCGCCCCGCGCATCGCGATGCTGCCGAGCAGGAACCACAGGATCAGGTCCCAACGCGCGACCGCCGCGCCGGCGAGCGCGATCCCCCACGCGCCCGGCCAGAACAACAGCCACCAGCCGATCGGCCGATCGAACCGCGCGAGCAGCGCGAGTCCGCGCAGCGTCGGGGGCAGGCGTCCGACGAGGCCCCCATACTGGCTATCGGGAACGCGCTCGCTGTCGGGGACGATCTCTGCCTGCATGCCCGCGGGGTTAGGAACAGCGGGTTTGGCGCGCAAGCCCGGAGCGGCTAGGCTCCACTCAGTGTCGCGTCCGGAACCCCTGTCATGATCGGCCTTTCGGTTGCCGTCGGCCGCTTCGTCGAGGCGCTGTTCTGGGGCATCTTTCGCGTCGCAGGGGCTGTCGCGGGGGTGATGCTCTGCGCGGTTGTGGTGCTGGTGATCCTGGTCGTGGTGGCACGCAAGATCTGGGCGCGGCGGCGATAGCGGGAGCGCCCTCTTCTTCGTCATGCTGAACTCGTTTCAGCATCCACCGCGCCACAAGCGATATCGCGTGCGGGTCGGTGGACCCTGAAACGAGTTCAGGGTGACGGTGTGGGCATCAGCTTCCCCTCCCCCTCACGGAAAGGATCGGTTAGGACGCGCCATGCCCGCCACCCCAGCCTGGCCGCCGCAATCCACGCCGCGGCTCTATGTCGACACCCCCCTCGCTCTCGGTGCCCGCGCGATCGACGGCCCCGCCGCGCATTATCTGGCCGGCGTGATGCGGATGAAGGTCGGCGATCCGGTCAAGCTGTTCGACGACACGACCGGCGAATGGCTCGCCGTCGCGACCAGCGTCGGCCGCCGCGACCTGGTGCTGGACGTCACCGAATGCCTGCGTCCTCGCGAGGACGTGCCCGACCTCTGGCTCTGCGCCGCCCCACTCAAGAAGGGGCGCGTCGACTGGATGGCGGAGAAGGCATGCGAACTCGGCGTCGCGCGGCTCGTGCCCGTCGTCACCCGCCGCACCGTCGTCGACAAGCCCAACACCGAACGGCTGCGCGCGCACATGATCGAGGCCGCCGAACAATGCGGCCGCACCGCGCTGCCCGAGGTCGCCGAGCCGGTGAAGCTCCCGGCACTTCTCCGCGACTGGCCGGCGGAGCGCGCGCTCTTCTTTGCGGACGAGACCGGTGGCATGCCCGCGCTGGAAGCGATGACGGCGCGCGGCGGTCCCGCAGCCGTGCTGATCGGCCCCGAAGGCGGGTTCGACGCGGACGAGCGCGACGCGATCCGCGCGCTTCCGCAGGCGGTCGGGATCGCGCTCGGCCCCCGGATCCTGCGCGCCGAGACCGCGGCGGCAGCGGCGGTTTCGCTGTGGATGGCGGCGGCGGGCGATTGGCGATAGCCATATCGGTACCGATCGGTCCGAATATCCCCTAGCGGCCACGTTCATCGGCGCGTAAGGCGCGGCCATGACGACCGCTTCCAAGCCCGCCAGCCCGATCATCGAATCGCGCGACCAGCTGATCCAGAGTTTCGCGCGCGGCGAAAAGCCGAAGGACGCGTGGCGGATCGGCACCGAGCACGAGAAGTTCGTCTATGCGAACGGCGACCATCACGCGCCGTCCTATGACGAGCCGTCGGGGATCCGCGCGCTGCTCGGCGAGCTCGAGCAATATGGCTGGAAGCCGGTGCTCGAGGGCGGCAAGCCGATCGCGATGTCGGGTGCGGACGGCAGCATCAGCCTCGAGCCCGCGGGTCAGTTCGAGCTGTCGGGTGCACCGCTCGACAATCTGCACGAGACGTGCGCCGAGACCGGCCGGCACCTCGACCAAGTGAAAGCTGCGGGCGAGAAGCTCGGCATCGGGTTCCTCGGGCTCGGCATGTGGCCCGACAAGACGCGCGCCGAGCTGCCGACGATGCCCAAGGGGCGCTATGCGATCATGCTGCGGCACATGCCACGGGTCGGCAGCATGGGGCTCGACATGATGCTGCGCACCTGCACGATCCAGGTGAACCTCGACTATGCGTCCGAAGCCGACATGGCGAAGAAGTTCCGTGTCGGCCTCGCGCTGCAGCCGCTCGCGACCGCGCTGTTCGCCAACTCGCCGTTCACCGAAGGCAAGCCCAACGGCATGCTGTCGTACCGCAGCCATATCTGGTCGGACACCGATCCGCACCGCACCGGCATGCTGCCCTTCGTGTTCGAGGACGGCTTCGGCTACGAACGCTATGCCGAGTATGCGCTCGATGTGCCGATGTACTTCGTCTACCGCGACGGCAAGTATATCGATGCCGCCGGCCTCTCGTTCCGCGACTTCCTGAAGGGTGAGCTGTCGATCCTGCCGGGCGAGAAGCCGACGCTGGACGACTGGACCGACCATCTGTCGACCGCGTTCCCCGAGGTGCGGCTGAAGACCTTCCTCGAGATGCGCGGCGCCGATGGCGGGCCGTGGAACCGGATCTGCGCGCTGCCGGCGCTGTGGGTCGGGTTGCTCTACGACCAAAATGCGCTCGATGCGGCGTGGGATCTGATCAAGGACTGGACGATCGACGAGCGCCAGGCGTTGCGCGACGCGGTGCCGAAGCTCGGGCTCGACGCGCCGATCGCGGGCGGGGGCAAGCTCCGCGACATCGCCGGTGCGGCGCTCGACATCGCGAGCGCGGGGCTGTCGGCGCGCGCACGGCTCAACCGCGCGGGCGACAACGAGACGGGGTTCCTCGACCCGCTCCGCGAGATCGTGCGCAGTGGGAAGGTGCCGGCGCAGGTTCTGCTCGACCGCTATCACGGAGTGTGGGGCGGCGATGTTTCGAAGGTGTATGACGAGGCCAGCTTCTGACCTCCCCGTCATGCTGAACTCGTTTCAGCATCCACCGCGCCGCGGGCGATATCGCTTGCGGATAAGTGGACCCTGAAACGAGTTCAGGGTGACGGAGCCTCGGGTAACGGCGTCGGGGTCTTGGGCCGCAGACGCGCGAACAGCCGCGGCACCAGCCCGTGCCGCGCCATCCAGTCGCTGTACGCGCGGTAGGCCGGGTCCAGCCCCAGATGCCGCTCCTCGGTCTTGGCGCGCCAGTAATAGACCCCGCTGACCGCCATCATCAGCAACGTCGCGCGCACCGCGTCGGTCGTGGTCCCCATCGTCAGCACGGGGATCGTCGACAGCCACCAGAACAGGTTCTTCGACAGATAGGCCGGGTGCCGCGAGAACGCATAGGGCCCGTGCGTCAGGATGCCGCGATGCGTGAGGTTGGAGAAACGCATCCCGAACGCCATCGTCGCCCAGGCATAGATCCCGGTCAGCCCGACCAGCACCGACCCCAGCAGCGCGAGCACCACCGGATGGTACTGGAACCAGAAATCCCAGTAGCGCGTGCCCTCGTGGTAATCGAGCGGGCCGCCGGTGCTCATCAGGATGAACGGCGGATAGCACATCAGCGCGGCGAGCCACGCCACCGCGAACGGATTGGCGCTGCGGATGTGCGAATCGAGCGGGCGGAACGTCAGCAGATAGCCGACCGTCGCGAACGCCACGTCGATCGTGAACATGAAGGTGATCAGCCAGTTCGCGAGCGCGGCCGGATCGCGCAGGATCGCGCTGGTATCGCCGCGGATGAAGTCGCCGAACCCCGGCGGCACGATCGCCAGCATGAAGGCGAGGAAGAAGGTCTTCACCCCCCAGGCGCGCAGATGGCCGTAGATCGCCTCGCGGTCGACGCCCCCCTGCCCGGTCAGCCACGCGCCGAGATGCCAGGCGCCGTCCTTCGGCTCGACCAGATAGCGGTCGAGCCAGGTCACATAGGGGATCGACGCGACGAACAGGATCGGCGCGGCGTTGGTGAAGCACCACATCGCGAACGCGAAATTGCCCGTCCAGTAGAAGCGGCCCATGAAATAGATCGTCGCGATCCCGATCCAGGTGACCCAGAAGGCAGCGAGCTTGGTGAGGCTCAGCTCGATCGTGTCGCGCCAGGGTCGCGGCGACGACCAGTCGATCCCCGTGCTCGGGTTCCGGTGCACCTTGTCGACCAGCAGCGACCAGATCACCATCGGCACCCCGCACGCGGCCAGGTTGACCAGCGCCGAATAGGGCCCGTCCATGCCGTAGCGACGCGCGATCGCCACCCAGGTGAGCACGCCTGCGAGGCCGGCAAGCCCGGCGCCGTGGCTGACCGCCGATCGGGGACGGGGATCGGCCTGGGTCTGGGCCGCGAGCGCGGGGTCGTGATACATGGCAGAGGCCCTAGCCGATATTGGTAAGCAAGCCGTGAAGCATTCGGCGGCTTGCGCGCGCCGCGGCCCGACGCTAACCCGTCCGCAGCGACGACACCGCGCGATCACGCCCCTGGGCGGGTATAGTACAATGGTAGTACAGCAGCCTTCCAAGCTGAATACACGGGTTCGATTCCCGTTACCCGCTCCACCGCCGCCTTCCAGCACGAGCCCCTCGCCTTCCGACGCACAGTCCCGGCTCGATCCGCCGCGGAGATATCGGATGAAGGAGGCGATACGCCCCCTGATCCTCGTGGCTGGCCTCGCCACCGGTTGCGCGGACCGACGCGACGTGATCATGACACCCGGCATGCCGCCGATCTGCGGCTATTCCGAGCCGGAAATCGATCCCGGTTGCCGGATCCAGCCCCAGCCCCCGCCTCAACCCACGCCGACTCAAACCAGCGGCATCTGAAGACTGAAGCGCGTCTCCTCGGTCGTCGATGCCACGCTCAGATGCCCGTCATGCGCCGCGGCGATCTTGGCGGCGATGTAGAGGCCGAGACCCAGCCCTTCGCGGTCCGAGGCCGCCTTTCCCCTGACGAAGGGCTGGAACAGCTGCTCCATCGCGGCCGGCGGTATCGGCTGCCCGCCGTTCGCGACGGACAGGGTGAACACGCCGTCCTGCGACGAGCAGAGGACGCGGACCGGCTGCGCGGACGTGCCGTGCGTCAGCGCGTTGCCGATCAGGTTGGACAGCAATTGCGCAATCCGATCGGCATCGCAGTGGACCTGCTGGTCCGTCGAGCATTCCGCCGAGATCACATGATCGGGATGCGTGCTCGCCAGTTCGGTCACCACCTGGTCGATGATCGGCTCGATCGGTACCAGCGTGCGCCGCAGCGCGATGCCGCCGCCCAGTTGTCCCCGCGCGAGGTCGAGGACGTCGGCGATCAACCCGGTCATGCGGTCGGTGCTGCGGCGCATCTGCGCGAGCAGCAAGGCGGCCCGCTCGGGCGACGGCTGGTTCTCGAGTAGCGTGATCCCCGCCTGGATCGCCGCCAACGGGTTGCGGAGGTCATGCCCCATCACCGCGATGAACTGCTCGCGCAACTCCGCCGCCTCCTGCTGCGCCGCGACATCGGCCTGGCTGTCCCCGAGGCGCCGTGCCTGATCCAGCGTGAAGCCGATCAGCTTGGCGAACATCGCGAACATGCTCCGGATTTCGGGCCTGGCGAGATCGCGGGGCTCCGGATCGATCGCGCACAACGTCCCGAAGAAGCTGCCGTCCGGCAGGATGATGGGGTAGGAGATGTAACTGCGGAACCCGTACTGCGCCGGCGTGCGATGCGTGCCGAAGACCGGATCGCCAAACGCGTCCGAAATGATCACCGGGTCGCCGGACCGCCGGATTTCGTCGCAAAGCGTCGTCCCGAGTTCGAGTTCGCCGCCGGGCTCGAGGCCGAAATCGATGGTGTCGCGAACCCCGCAGGCGATCCAGCGCTTGTCGGTCACCCGCGCGACCGCCGCAAACCCCATGCCGGTCGTCTGGCAGACCGTTTCCAGAATTGTCGGGATGATGGCGATACGGCTTGCCAGATCGACATCCGACCTGTCGCGGCCCTGCTCCACCCCTACTCTGCCATCCCCCATCTGGACATCTTAACCTATATTGATACGCGACGGTGCCTTTACGCAGACTTGATCGAAGTTCGGGATTTGGCAACTGTTCGATCCGCGCCGATGTATATTTTCGGACGCGCGCCGCGAGTAACCGCCCGTCCGCCGGGACCGATCATCGCGAGCGACCGGCAGGAAATATGAAACGACCCCGGCGCCGACGCGACGTTGCCGCGCCTGCGCTGGGGTCGACGGTCGCCTGCCCGTCAGGGAAGCGCGAGCATTGCCAGCAGGTTGGTCATCCGGCGTCGCCCGAGCGTCGTCAGCTTGACGTGCGAGCGCCGGCCATCGGTCGCGTCGCGGACGCGTTCGACCAGCGCGGCGTCCTGCAGCAGCGACAGATAGCGCAGTGCGGTCGCCGACGGCGCGCGGGCGCCGATGCAGACCGCGGACACGCTCAGCTGGCGGTCGTCATAGTCCGAGATGAACAGGTCCAGGAGGATGTCCCAGGCCGGTTCGGAGAACAGCAGGTTGCCGAGCTCGGCGTCGCGCCGCTTGCGCAGCAGGTAGAGCCGCCGCGCGACATCGACCAGCGTCGCGCCCGGCTTCTTCACGGCAACCGATCCCCGGCCGAGGGCCGGGACGTCGATAAGGGCATGGTGCATCGAACCAGTTCCGATTCATGGACGCTAGCGCAGGGTCGGGTCCTGACGGCTCCAGTCGAGATCCCAGCCCTTGGACCGGATTCGCGACGCATGCCGAAGGGTGCCGATCACGAGCAGCACGACGATGGGATAGCTCCACGCCGCCGCGAGAACCGCATAGGTCAGGCGGATGACGTCGGGGCTGATCGCGCGGGCAAGATGCGCACCCGTGCCGAGCAGATGGAGCGCGGTGGCCCAGGCGGGCCAGAAACGATCGGCATGGAGGGTGATGGCGAGCATGACTGCGAGCAAGGCGAGGTCGACGAGCAGGACGTCGAGTTCGACGCCCGCGAACCGGACCGCC
Source organism: Sphingomonas ginsenosidivorax (assembly GCF_007995065.1). Classification (NCBI taxonomy): domain Bacteria; kingdom Pseudomonadati; phylum Pseudomonadota; class Alphaproteobacteria; order Sphingomonadales; family Sphingomonadaceae; genus Sphingomonas; species Sphingomonas ginsenosidivorax. The sequence goes on from NZ_VOQR01000001.1 coordinate 2,752,085, forward strand.
ATGTCATCCTGCAGGACCTGCGTCGATACCGCTGCGAGCAGCAGCGCAAGCCCGAGCACGCGCTCGGGTGCGCCGCCGCGCCACAATGCGAATACGGAGGCCGCGATCTGGATCGCGTAGAATATCCAGACGCGATCCATACCGTTTCCTTCGCCCCCTACCGAAACGCTGCGATCAGGCGACCGCGGAAAGCCGCGGTGCCTCGCGCAGCGCGCCTTCGTTCGGCGGGCATTCCGACACGTCGCCATAGCCGTAGAACTGGCCGAGACCGATGTCGTGGCGCACCTCGATCAGCGCACGGTGCGCATCGACGAAGCGCTGGCGGGCCTTGATGATGTCCATCGAGGCTTCGGCGACCAGCTGCAGGGCTGCGGTTCCGGTGGAGACCGGCAGATTGGCGGCGACGCGCTGCTGGAGCAGCGTCGAGACGCAGGTCGCGGCGAGCTGGGCCGCCTCGTCGACCGCGGCCTCGGCCTTCAGGAAATCCGCAGTGACCGCGTCCGTCGCACGGCGTCGTTCTTTGAGCATTGTCTGTGTCCCACCGTTCGGCACCGCGGAAGCGGCGCTGTTGAACGGAGCGGCAGCGGTCCGGCTGGATCGAAGCAGGCTGGTCAACGTCATGGCCATGTTCACGATGGCCATCGATGCGATGGCGATCATGACGGTAAGGCCGATCAGTCTGACGAGCCGCGTCCCCTTCGACGACCGGTTGCGCGCCACTCCCTCGAAACCGTCCGTCGGAAGCGTTCCGAAGAAACGGTGACCGAGCCCCCACGGCTCGGACGCCCTGACGTCTGCCGGCTCGGACGGGGGGTTGGGAACGTCGATTGGTTCGGATGGCAGCCGTTCGTACGTCGTATCGGGCGCTGGCTCGGGCGTCGGACCCGCCGCCGAACCGAACGCCTGCCCGGCGGCCGGAGCGGACAGCCCCTCATGCTCCTGCAACCGGCGCGCGGCCTCGAACCGTGATCCGACGCCGAGGATCTGGATCGCGCGCTCGATGCGCTTGTCGATGGCGGACGGGGACACGCCGACGATCGCGGCGATCTCTTTCGAGTTGTGATGCGACAGGACGAGGCGCAAACATGCGCGCTGGGCTTCGGTCAGCTGATCGATGCGTCCCCCGGTCATGGCTATGCCTTACCTGCATAGTCGGGCCGTTGCACCATATCTGTTGTATTAAGCATGCCGTTTCAGGCCATTGCGCACGCCGCTCGCGGCGGGTCCCGATACCCCGCCTGATCAGCATGGGGGTATGGTGGACAGGGTAGGGTTCGAACCTACGTAGGAGAAACTCCGGCAGATTTACAGTCTGCTGCCTTTAACCACTCGGCCACCTGTCCAGGTGTCGCTCTTCAAGCGAGGCGGCTCCATGGCGAAGCTTGCCGGGCGTGTCAACGCGGGTTGCGTCGTCGAGCGCCGCCGCATAGCGCTTTTCCGCACATGATCCGTCCAAATGAAAGACCGACGATGACCCACACATATCCAGGCGGCACGCGCTGATGGCCGCGCGGAAAGGCCATCGGCCGAGCAAGGCGCCCGCCGGCCGTCCCCGTTTCTGGGGCAAGCACGCGGTCGCCGCGGCGTTCGCCAACCCCGAGCGGGTGGTGCGGAAAATCATGGGCACGCGCGAGGCGCTGGCCGGGCTCGATCTGCCGGCCAACGTGCCGGTGACCTTTGCCGAGGCGCCCGACCTAGCGCGCCTGGTGCCGGGCGACGCACCGCACCAGGGCGTGGTGATCGAGGTCGACCCCCTCGAGGACATGTGGCTCGCCGACCTGCTCGAGCATGGCAAGGACGACAACCGGCCGCTCGTCATCCTCGACGGCGTGACCGATCCGCACAATGTCGGGGCGATCATGCGCTCGGCGGCGGCGTTCGACGCGCTGGGGATCGTGACGCCCGACCGCAACGCGCCACCCGAATCGGGGACGATCGCGCGCGCCGCATCGGGTGCGTTGGAGACGGTGCCGTGGGTCCGGGTCGTCAATCTGGCACGCGCGCTGGAGGAGATCGCCGAGGCGGGGTTCTGGCGGATCGGCCTCACCGGCCATGCCACGCAGACGCTGGGTCAGGCGATGGGCACGCAGCGAATCGCGATCGTGCTGGGCGCCGAGGGCGAAGGCATGCGGCAGAATACCGAGCAGCACTGCGACGAGCTCGCCAAGCTGCCGATCTCGGACAAGGTCGAGAGCCTCAACGTGTCGAACGCCGCGGCGATCGCACTGTATGCGGTGACGACGCGGACGTAGGCAAGAACGGGCGGACGACGGCAAGGCCGCCGTCCGCCGGGATCGGCTTCAGGCCGACCCGCCGCCCGTGCCGGACGCCGCGCGGCCCAGCCGCACGGCGGCGCGGACGGAGCCACGCCTGCGTACGTCAGTCCTCTGCGCCGATTCGCACCTTCATGCCGTCGAGCTCGTCGGTCATCGCGATCTGGCACGACAGTCGCGAGAACGCGTCGCGGTCGCTGGTCGAATCGAGCAAATCGTCCTCGTCCGGGGTGATCGGCTTGAGTTTGGCCGCAAACGCCGGGTCGACATGGACATGGCAGGTGGCGCAGCTGCAGCAGCCACCGCACAGCGCGAGGATTTCGTCGATGCCGGCGTCGCGAATCACTTCCATGACCGACAGCCCCGTCTCGCCGTTGATCTCGCGTTCTTCCCCTTCGCGGGTCACGACGATAAGCTTTGGCATGATGTCCTCCCAAAAATTCGCCCATGCCGGTCCCGACCTTCGGGAGCAAGCGTCATGGGGCTGAGCGCCGAACAGCTCGCCGCGGCGATGGCGGCGCTCTGCACGATCGAGCCGGCGTTCGCCGCCGCGGTCGCGGAGGCCGGTCACCCTGCCCCGCGCCTCAGCGACCGCGGGTTCGCGACGTTGTTGCGGACGATCGTCGGCCAGCAGGTGAGCGTCGCATCCGCCGCCGCGGTGTGGCGCAAGCTCGACGACGTCGTCGGCGGCGCCGCCGATCCGGCAAACATCGCGGGGGCGAGCGACGAGACGCTGCGCAGCGCCGGGCTGTCGCGGCAGAAGCTGGGCTATGCGCGCAGCCTGGCCGACGAGGTGACGAGCGGCCGACTCGACCTGGAGAACCTGCCCGAGGACGACGAGGAGGCGATCGCCGCGCTGGTGCGGGTCAAGGGGATCGGCCGCTGGTCGGCGGAAATCTACCTGCTGTTCGCGGAAGGGCGGACCGACATCTGGCCGGCGGGGGATCTCGCGGTGCAGATCGCGGTGGGCCGGATCCTGGGTCACGACGCACGGCCGAGCGAGAAGCTGACGCGCGAGGTCGCCGAGGCCTGGCGCCCGCACCGCGGTGCGGCGGCGATCTTCGCGTGGCATCATTACCAGGCGGACATGAAGGTCATCTGAGCGCCGCCGGCCCGGAGGGGGGAGGCGGAGGGGGGCCGGAGGGGAGGTCGGACGGCGATTTCGTGTCGCTGACCGCTTGCCTAATGTCGTGCGCTGGCGTCTGGAGGACGGACGAACCGGGAGCGATGTTGCGTGCTGATACTGACGATGGCCCTGCTGGCGGCGGCACCCCAGGCTGCTCCGGCCCCCGATCATTCAAAGGGCATACCCTCGTCCAACCCGCGCGCCGACGCGAAGGCGACGATCGCAGTCGAATCGGCGCGCGCGGCCGAGCGCCAGGCCGATGCCGCAAAGGCCGCGAAGGCCGCAGGCATCGAGGTCCGCGACGGCGACATCCTGGTGCTCGCGCGCGACAAGAAGGGCGATCCGCTGCAGGGCGCCAACGTCAAGGCGTTCGGCGCGACGCAGGCGGTCGACAGCGCGGTCGTCGGCCCGGTCGCGCGCGTCTACAAGCGCAAGGTGCCCTCCCCGATCCGCAGCGGGATCCACAATTTCCTGTACAATCTGAAGGAGCCGGTCGTGTTCCTCAACTTCCTCCTGCAGTTCAAGCCGGGCAAGGCGGCCGAGACGGCGGGCCGGTTCGTGATCAATTCGACCGTGGGTGTCGCCGGCGTGTTCGACTTCGCCAAGCGCAAGCCGTTCCGCCTGCCGCGACGCGCGAACGGCTTTGCCGACACGCTCGGCTATCACGGGGTCAAGAACGGGCCGTTCCTGTTCCTGCCGATCGTCGGGCCGACCACGGTGCGCGACCTGTTCGGCGGGTTCGTCGACCGGCTGATCCTGCCCGTGACGGTGGGGCATCCCTTCACCAGCGCGACCTATACCGCGCCGCTGGGCGTGCTCGGGGCGCTCGACCACCGCGCCGACTTCGACGAGACGCTCGAGGTGCTGCACGACGGCTCGGTCGATCCGTACACCGCATCGCGCGAATTCTATCTGCGGCGGCGCCAGGCGGAGATCGACCATCTGCATGGCCGGGACCCGGTGACGCCGCCGCCGGTGGTGCGGACGTTGCCGGTGGTGGAGCCGGTGGCGACGATTCCCGCCGAGCCTGTGCCGGCTGAGCCTGTGCCGATGCCGGAGACGGTCACGCCATAACCTCTTCGTCATGCCGGACTCCTTCCGGCATCCACGGTTCCGCACACCCTCCGGCCGGTTGGTACGCCACACGATGGACCCCGGACCAAGTCCGGGGTGACGGAAAGGGGGCGCTTGTCGCTCCCGAAACATTGCGGCACAGCGTCCGGAATGGATGCAGTCACCTCCCTCCCCCGGTCACCGGCCGCCGCCTCGCTCAGCGAGAGCCATCGCAGCGTCGCCGTCCCCGTCGGCGGGCCGTTCTGGCGGCGACTGTTCGCGTTCGCAGGCCCCGGCTATCTGGTCGCGGTCGGCTATATGGATCCCGGCAACTGGGCGACCGACATCGCTGGCGGATCGGCGTTCGGCTATACGCTCCTGTCGGTCGTGTTGCTGTCGAACCTGATGGCGATCGTGCTGCAGGCGCTGTCGGCGCGGCTCGGGATCGTCGCCGGGCTCGACCTCGCCCAGGCGTGCCGGGAGCATTATTCCAGGCCGGTCTCGGTCGCCTTGTGGGTCCTGTGTGAGATCGCGATCATCGCGTGCGACCTGGCCGAAGTGCTCGGTACCGCGATCGCGTTGAAACTGCTGTTCGGGCTGCCGCTCGTCTGGGGCGTGTGCCTGACCGCGCTCGACGTCTTCCTGATCCTCGCGTTGCAGCGCTTCGGGTTCCGCAAGCTCGAGGCGTTCATCGTCGCGCTGCTGGTGATCATCGCGGGCTGCTTCATCTTCGAGCTGTTCCTGGCGCGGCCCGACATGGCGGGCGTGCTCGGCGGGCTGGTGCCGACGACCGAGATCGTGACCAACCCGGCGATGCTCTACATCGCGATCGGGATTTTGGGCGCGACCGTGATGCCGCACAATCTCTACCTCCATTCCTCGATCGTGCAGACGCGCGCGTTCGCGCATGACGAGGCGGGCAAGCGCGACGCGATCACGATGGCGACGATCGACGGCACGGTCGCGCTGGGACTCGCCTTCTTCATCAACGCGGCGATCCTGATCCTCGCGGCGGCGACGTTCCATGTCGCGGGGCGGACCGACGTCGCCGACATCGACCAGGCGCACCAGCTGCTCGCGCCGATGCTGGGCGTGGGCGCGGCGAGCGTGGTGTTCGCGGTCGCGCTGCTCGCCTCGGGGCAGAATTCGACCGTCACGGGGACGCTCGCCGGGCAGATCGTGATGGAGGGGTTCCTGCACCTGCGGATGCCGGTCTGGGCGCGCCGCCTGGTAACGCGGCTGCTGGCGATCGTTCCGGCGGTGGTTGTCGTCGGCGCGTCGGGCGATGCAGGCGCGACCAGGCTGCTGGTGCTGAGCCAGGTGGTGCTCAGCCTGCAGCTGCCGTTCGCGGTGGTGCCGCTGGTGGCGTTCACCGGCAGCGCGAAGATCATGGGCGTGCTGGTGAGCCCGGTATGGCTGCGCATGCTCGCCTGGGGAATTGCCGCGGTGATCATCGGGCTCAACGCGACGCTGCTCTGGGGGATGCTGTAGCCCTCCCGTCATCCTGAACTCGGTTCAGGATCCACCCTGCGGCAGGCGATGCGGCCTTACTCGAACGCGGTGCTCGCGACGCGGTGGATGCTGAACCAAGTTCAGCATGACGGGTGTGTTGCTGAGGGCGCGCTGTAACCCTTCGTCATCCTGAACTTGGTTCAGGATCCACCGAGCGGCAGGCGATGCGGTCTCACTCAAAACGCGGTGCCCGCAACGCCGGAGACACCGAACCGAGTTCAGCATGACGAGGTCTGCGCGGCGAAGTCGCGGGTGACATTGCCGTCATACCGGCTAGGATCGGTAGAACCGAAACGACTTCCGGGACCAGCGTGACCTCAGACACCGCCGTACAGCCGCCCGAACCGACCGTCCAAGCCCTCGCCGATTCGATCCTCGACACGCTCGTCCACCGGATCGGCAAGGATGCGCAGGCGGCGCGACCGCACGACTGGCTGGCGGCGACGATCTTCACCGTGCGCAACGACATCGTCGAACGCTGGATGGCGTCGACCAAGGCGGCGCATGCCGCGGGCGCCAAGCGCGTCTATTATCTGAGCCTCGAATTCCTGATCGGTCGGCTGCTCCGCGACGCGGTGACCAATTTGCAGCGGAGCGACGAGGTGACGCGCGCGCTCGCGATCCACGGCCAGACGCTCGCCGAGCTTGAGGAGATCGAACCCGACGCCGCGCTCGGCAATGGCGGGCTCGGACGACTGGCGGCGTGCTTCATGGAGAGCCTCGCGAGCCTCGACCTGCCCGCCTATGGCTATGGCATTCGCTATGTGAACGGCATGTTCCGCCAGCGGATCGACGATGGCTGGCAGGTCGAGATGCCCGAGAACTGGCTCGCGCACGGCAATCCCTGGGAGTTCGAGCGCCGCGAGAGCGCCTATTTCATCGGCTTCGGCGGCGAGGTGACGATCACCGGCAACCGCGTCCACTGGAACCCGGCGGAGGCGGTCGAGGCGATCGCGGTCGACACCCCGGTGGTCGGCTGGCGGGGCAAGTGGGTCAACACGCTGCGATTGTGGAACGCGCGCGCGTTCGATCCGATCAAGCTCGACAAGTTCAACGCGGGCGATTTCGAGGGCGCGCTGGGCGACCAGATGCGCGCCGAGACGCTGACGCGCGTGCTGTATCCGAACGATTCGACGCCCGCGGGGCAGGAACTGCGGCTGCGGCAGGAATATTTCTTCTCGTCCGCATCGATCCAGGACATCGTCCGGCGGCACATCCAGTATTTCGGCGACATCCAGACGCTGCCCGACAAGGCCGCGATCCAGCTGAACGACACGCACCCCGCGGTGTCGGTCGCCGAGCTGATGCGCGTGCTGATCGACCATCACGACTTCGCGTTCGACGCGGCGTGGGAGATCACCAAGCGGACGTTCGGCTATACCAACCACACGTTGCTGCCCGAGGCGTTGGAGAGCTGGCCGCTGTCGCTGTTCGAGCGGCTGCTGCCGCGGCACATGCAGATCGTCTACCAGATCAACGCCAAGCTACTTCGCGAGGCGCGGAGCGCGGGGTCGAATGACCAGTCGATCGCCGCGATCAGCCTGATCGACGAGGGCGGCGAGCGGCGCGTGCGGATGGCGAACCTGGCGTTCGCCGGATCACACAGCATCAACGGCGTCGCCGCGCTCCATACCGACTTGATGAAGAAGACGGTGTTCGCCGATCTCCACCGGCTGTACCCGACGCGGATCAACAACAAGACCAACGGCATCACGCCGCGCCGCTGGCTGCAGCAATGCAACCCCGGACTGACCGCGCTGATCCGCGAGGCGATCGGCGACGGATTCCTCGACGATGCCGAGCGGCTCATCGATCTGGACCCGTTTGCCGAAGATTCGGGTTTCCGGGAGCGCTTTGCCGCCGTGAAGCGTTCGAACAAGGTCATGCTGGCAAACCACATCTTCGAATCCATGAACCTGCGCATCGATCCGGACGCGATGTTCGACGTCCAGATCAAGCGCATCCACGAATATAAGCGGCAGCTGCTCAACATCGTCGAGACGGTGGCGCTGTACGACCAGATCCGCAGCCATCCCGAACGCGATTGGACGCCGCGCGTGAAGCTGTTCGCCGGCAAGGCCGCGTCGAGCTACCAGAACGCGAAACTCGTCATCAAGCTGGCGAACGACGTCGCACGGCGGGTCAACGCCGATCCGATGACGCGCGACCTGCTGCGCGTCGCGTTCGTGCCCAACTACAACGTGTCGCTGGCCGAGCGGATCGTGCCCGCCGCCGATCTCAGCGAGCAGATCTCGACCGCGGGGATGGAGGCGTCGGGCACCGGCAACATGAAGTTCGCGATGAACGGCGCGCTGACGATCGGCACGCTCGACGGCGCGAACATCGAGATCAAGGACCGCGTCGGCGACGACAATATCTTCATCTTCGGGATGACCGCGGACGAGGTCGAAGCGAAGCGTGCCAACGGCTATGATCCGCGCAGCGTGATCGAGGCGTCGCCCGAACTGCGCCAGGCGGTGTCGGGGATCGCGTCGGGCGTGTTCTCGCCCGACGATCCGGGTCGCTATGCCGGGCTGATGGGCGGGCTGTACGACGGCGACTGGTTCATGGTCGCTGCCGATTTCGACGATTATGCCGCCGCACAGCGCCGCGTCGATGCGCGCTATGTCGACCGCGACGCGTGGACCGCATCGGCGATCCGCAACGTCGCGCGCGTCGGCTGGTTCTCGTCCGACCGCACCATCCGGGAGTATGCCCGCGATATCTGGACCGTCATGTGAAGCCACCCGCCGGTGCCATCGCCGCCCTGCTCGACGGGCGGCACGACGACCCGTTTTCGCTGCTCGGGCTCCATGCCGGACCCGAGGGCGTGTTCGCGCGCGCCTGGATCCCGGGCGCCGAGACGGCCGAGGCGCACGACCTGGCCGGCAGGTCGCTCGGCACGCTGAAGCGCGTCGAGGCGCGCGGGTTGTTCGAGGGGATCGTCAAGGGCGAGGCGCAGCCCGTGCGCTATCACGCGCAGGGCGGCGGCGCGGAGTGGTGGGTGACCGATCCGTACAGCTTCGGCCCCGTGCTCGGGCCGATCGACGACGTGCTGATGGCCGAGGGCACGCATCTGCGCCTGCACGACAAGCTCGGCGCGCATCTGATCACGCACGAGGGCGCGAGCGGCGTGCACTTCGCGCTGTGGGCGCCGAATGCCAGGCGGGTGTCGGTGGTCGGCGATTTCAACGACTGGGACGGCCGCCGCCATGCGATGCGTAAGCGCGGCGGCGTCGGGGTGTGGGAAATCTTCATCCCCGACCTCGCCGAATATCGCAGCTACAAGTTCGAGATCGTCGGCGCGGACGGCGAGACCGAGCCGCTGAAGGCCGATCCGTTCGCGTTCGCCGCCGAACTTCGCCCCGCCAACGCGTCGATCACGCGGAACATGGTGCATGAATGGGGCGATGCCGATCACCGCGCGCACTGGGCCTCGGTCGATCCGCGGCGCGTGCCGATCAGCATCTACGAAGTCCATGCGGGGTCGTGGGACCGCGACGAGAATGACTGGTTCCTGACCTGGGATGCGCTCGCCGACCGGCTGATTCCCTATGTGGTCGAGATGGGCTTCACGCATATCGAGTTCATGCCGATCAGCGAACACCCCTATGATCCGTCATGGGGATACCAGACCACCGGGCTGTACGCGCCGTCCGCGCGGTTCGGCGATGTCGATGGGTTCGCGCGGTTCGTCGACGGTGCGCACCGGGCGGGGATCGGCGTGCTGCTCGACTGGGTCCCTGCGCATTTCCCGACCGACGCGTTCGGGCTCGCGCATTTCGACGGCACCGCGCTGTACGAACATGCCGATCCGCGGCTCGGCTATCACCCCGACTGGAACACCGCGATCTACAATTTCGGGCGGCGCGAAGTGTCGTCGTTCCTGGTCAACAACGCGCTGTTCTGGGCCGAGCGCTATCATGTCGACGGCCTGCGCGTCGATGCGGTTGCGTCGATGCTGTACCGCGACTATTCGCGCAAGGCCGGCGAATGGATCCCGAACGAAGACGGCGGGCGCGAGAACTGGGAGGCGGTGAAGTTCCTCCAGGCGATGAACAAAGAGGTCTATGGCCAACATCCGGGCGTGTTCACCGTCGCCGAAGAGTCCACGTCCTGGCCGGGCGTCTCGAAGCCGGTGCACGAGGGCGGCCTCGGCTTCGGGTTCAAGTGGAACATGGGCTTCATGCACGACACGCTGCAATACATGCAGCGCGACCCGCTCCACCGGAAGCATCATCACGGCGAGATCAATTTCGGGCTGGTCTATGCGTTCAGCGAGAATTTCGTGCTGCCGCTCAGCCATGACGAGGTGGTGCACGGCAAGGGATCGCTGCTGACCAAGATGCCGGGCGACGACTGGCAGCAATTCGCCAATCTGCGCGCCTATTACGCGTTCATGTGGGGCTATCCGGGCAAGAAGCTGCTGTTCATGGGGCAGGAGTTCGCGCAGCGGCGCGAATGGAGCGAGGCGCGCGCGCTCGACTGGAGCCTGCGCGACAATCGCAGCCATGAGGGGATGCGCAACCTGATCCGCGACCTCAACCAGGTGTACCGCGAGAAGCCCGCGCTGCACGGCCGCGACTGCGAGAGCGAGGGGTTCGAATGGCTGATCGCCGACGACGCCGCCAATTCGGTGTTCGCCTGGCTGCGGAAAAGCCCGGGTGCGAAGCCGGTCGCGATCATCGCCAACATGACCCCGATCGCACGCGCGCCGTACCGCATCCCCCTGCCGCATGACGGGCGCTGGTGCGAGATCATCAACAGCGACGCGCGCGAATATTGGGGCAGCGGGCTCGGCAATCTGGGTGGTGTGGTCGCCAAGGACGGCGCGGCCTGGGTCTGCCTGCCGCCGCTCGCGACGATCATGCTGGAGTTCGAGGAATAGCGCCCCGTCATGCCGGGCTCGTCCCGGCACCCAGGGTCCCGCGCGCCCTTGGGGCGAGTGTGCGGAACCCTGGACCCCGGAACAAGTCCGGGGTGACGTCGGTATAGAAACGGAAGAATCGGGGAGAGAGCGAACATGGTCGAACGACGCGGACAACCATTGGCACGCGACGCGATGGCCTATGTCCTGGCAGGCGGACGCGGCAGCCGGCTGATGGAACTGACCGACAGCCGCGCCAAGCCCGCGGTGTATTTCGGCGGCAAGGCGCGGATCATCGACTTCGCTTTGTCGAACGCGATCAATTCGGGCATCCGCCGGATCGGCGTGGCGACGCAGTACAAGGCGCATTCGCTGATCCGCCATCTGCAGAGCGGCTGGAACTTCCTGCGCTCCGAGCGCAACGAGAGCTTCGACATTCTGCCCGCATCGCAGCGGATCAGCGAATTTCAATGGTATGAGGGCACCGCCGACGCGGTGTACCAGAATATCGACATCATCGAGAGCCGCGCGCCCGAATACATGGTCATCCTGGCGGGCGATCATATCTACAAGATGGATTACGAGCTGATCCTGCAACAGCACTGCGAGACCGGTGCGGACGTCACGATCGCCTGTCTCGAAGTGCCGCGGATGGAGGCAGTCGGCTTCGGCGTGATGGCGGTCGACGAACAGGACCGGGTCACCGACTTCGTCGAGAAGCCTGCTGATCCGCCGTCGGTACCGGGCAATCCCGACATCGCGCTGGCCTCGATGGGGATCTATGTCTTCACGACGAAATTGCTGTTCGAGGAACTGCGCCGCGACGCCGAGACACCGGGATCGTCGCGCGATTTCGGCAAGGACATCATCCCGTACCTCGTCAAGCACGGCAAGGCAGTCGCGCACCGCTTCAACGACAGCTGCGTGCGGTCGGGGCTCGAGAAGGAAGCCTATTGGCGCGACGTCGGCACGGTCGACGCCTATTGGGAGGCGAATATCGACCTCACCGACGTGGTGCCGAAGCTCGATCTCTACGACCATAGCTGGCCGCTCTGGACCTATGCCGAGGTCACGCCGCCGGCCAAGTTCGTCCATGCCAGCGACGGCCGACGCGGCGAGGCGGTGTCCAGCCTGGTCTCGGGCGACTGCATCATCTCGGGATCCTCGATCCATCGCAGCCTGATCTTCACCGGCACGCGCGCGCACAGCTATTCGACGCTCGACCAGGCCGTGATCCTGCCGCGCTGCGAGATCGGCCGTGGCGCGCGACTGTCGAAGGTGGTCGTCGATCGCGGCGTCGTGATCCCCGACGGGCTGATCGTCGGCGAAGACCCGGTGCTCGATGCGCAGCGGTTTCGACGCACCGACAACGGCGTCGTGCTGATCACCAAGTCGATGATCGACGCGTTGATCCCGTGAGGGGGACACTTTTCCTACCCCCTCTCCCTCCGGGAGAGGGGCAAGCCGCGCAGCGGCGCGGGGTGAGGGCAGGTTCGTTATGATCGCAGCCCTGCCCTCACCCCTCCGCCGCGCTTCGCGCGGCTCCTCCCCTCTCCCGATGGGAGAGGGGCTGTGACCCGTGTCCTTTCGGTTGCGTCCGAGGCCTATCCGCTGATCAAGACCGGCGGGCTGGCCGATGTCGTCGGCGCCCTGCCCGCCGCGCTCGCGCCGCACGGCGTTGCGACGACGACGTTGTTGCCGGGATATCCGGCGCTCGCCGCGGTCACGAAGCGGGCGAAGGTCGTGCATCGCTACACCGACCTGTTCGGCAGCCCGGCGCGGATCCTCTCGGCGAAGATCGGCGAGCATCCGCTGCTGGTGCTCGACGCGCCGGCGCTGTTCGCGCGCGGCGGCGGGCCGTATGGCGATGCGACGGGCGCGGACTGGGACGATAACTGGCGGCGGTTCGCCGCATTCGGCCGGGTCGGCGCGGATCTCGCCTCGGGCGTGGTGGCCGGGCATGCCTATGACATTCTCCACGCGCATGACTGGCAGGCGGCGATGGCGCCCGCCTATCTGCGCTGGGCGCCGGGCCCGGGGCGCCCCGCGAAGTCGGTTGTCACGGTCCACAACATCGCGTTCCAGGGCCGCTACGGCGCCGACATCTTTTCCGAACTCGGGCTGCCCGACGCCGCGTTCGCGCTGGACGGCGTCGAATATTATGGCGGCGTCGGCTTCCTCAAGGCGGGGCTCGAGGCTGCGGACGCGATCACCACGGTCAGCCCGACCTATGCCGCGGAGATCCGTCGCGGCGAATTCGGCATGGGGCTGGAAGGGTTGATCAACACGCACGCCGCGCGCGTGACGGGGATCGTCAACGGCATCGATCCCGCGGTGTGGAACCCGGCAAGCGACTCCGCACTGCACGCGCGGTATTCGGCACGCACGATCGCGCGGCGGCGCGTCAACAAGCGCGCGGTCGAGGCGATGTTCGGGCTCGACGCCGGCGATGGCCCGATCTTCACCGTGATCAGCCGCCTGACCTGGCAGAAGGGCATGGACGTGCTCGTCCGCGTGCTCGACGATCTGGTTGCGATGGGCGGGCGGCTCGCGCTGCTCGGGTCGGGCGACACCGCGCTCGAACTCGCCTTCCTCGCTGCCGCCGATCGCCACCCCGGGCGGATCGGCGTGCGGATCGGCTATGACGAACCCGCCTCGCATCTGTTGCAGGGTGGTGCGGACGCGATCCTGATCCCGTCGCGGTTCGAACCGTGCGGACTGACGCAGCTCTACGGTCTGGCCTATGGGTGCGTACCGGTGGTGGCGCGGACCGGCGGGCTGTCGGACACGGTGATCGACGCCAACGAAGCGGGAATCGCCGCCGGCGTCGCGACCGGGATCCAGCACGACGGCGTCTCGCCCGAGGCGGTGTCGCACGCTATCGCGCGCGCTACCGCGCTGTATGCGACGCCGGACCGCTGGGCGACGCTGCAGCGCAACGGCATGCGCGCCGATTTTTCCTGGGGAGAGAGCGGTCGTCGCTACGCCCAGCTCTACGCGAAACTGATGGAGCCTTCATGATCCGTACCGTTGCGACGACGCCCTATACCGACCAGAAGCCCGGCACGTCGGGGCTGCGCAAGAAGGCGACGGTCTTCCAGCAGCCGAACTATGCCGAGAATTTCGTGCAGGCGGTGTTCGACGTGGTCGAGGACAAGGCCGGGGCGACTTTGGTGATCGGCGGCGACGGACGGTTCCTCAACCGAGAGGTGATCCAGGTCGCGATCCGGATGGCGGCGGCGAACGGCTTCGGGCGCGTCGTGGTCGGGCGTGGCGGCATCCTGTCGACGCCCGCTGCCAGCCACATGATCCGCAAGCGCGGCGCGATCGGCGGGCTGATCCTGTCGGCGAGCCACAATCCCGGCGGGCCGACCGAGGATTTCGGGATCAAGTACAACATCGCCAATGGCGGTCCGGCGCCCGAGAAGGTGACCAACGGAATTCTGGCGCGGACGCTCGACATCGATCGCTGGCTGACGGTGGATGCAGACGACATCGACCTGGATGCGGACGGTGTGGTCGAGGTCGGCGGGATGCCGGTCGAGGTGGTCGATCCGGTCGGAGATTATGCCGCGCTGATGGAGACGCTGTTCGATTTCGACGCGATCCGGGCGGCCAGGCTGACGATGGCGTTCGACGCGATGAGCGCGGTGACCGGGCCGTACGCGACCGAGATCCTCGAAGGCCGGCTGGGGTTCGCAAAGGGCACGGTGCGCAACGGCACTCCCCTGCCCGATTTCGGCGGGCATCATCCCGATCCCAATCTCGTCCATGCGCACGAACTCTACGAGACGATGATGGCCGCGGACGCGCCCGATTTCGGCGCGGCATCGGATGGCGATGGCGATCGCAACCTGATCATCGGGCGGCATCGGTTCGTGACGCCGTCGGACAGCCTGGCGATGCTGGCGGCGAACGCGCATCTGGCGAAGGGCTATACCGGCGGGCTCAAGGGCATCGCCCGGTCGATGCCGACCAGCGCCGCCGCCGACCGGGTGGCCGAAGCACTCGGCATTCCCGCGTTCGAGACGCCGACGGGGTGGAAGTTCTTCGGAAACCTGCTCGACGCCGGCATGGCGACGATCTGCGGCGAGGAGAGCGCAGGCACCGGGTCCGACCATGTCCGCGAGAAGGACGGGCTGTGGGCGGTGCTGCTGTGGCTCAACATCCTGGCCGTCCGCGGCGAGAGCGTCGATGCGATCGCACGCGATCACTGGGCGAAGTACGGGCGCAATTACTATGCGCGGCATGATTATGAGGGCGTCGAGAGCGACAAGGCCGACGCGCTGATGGCGGCGCTGCGCGGGTCGCTGGCGACGCTGCCGGGGACGCGCTTCGGCGATCTCGTCGTCGAGGCGGCGGACGACTTCGCCTATACCGATCCGACCGATGGGTCGGTCAGCCGCAACCAAGGCGTGCGCGTGCTGTTCGAGGGCGGCAGCCGCGTCGTGTTCCGCCTGTCGGGCACCGGCACCAGCGGCGCGACGTTGCGCGTGTATCTGGAGCGGTACGAGCCCGCTGGTGGCGATCTCGACCGCGAGACGGGCGATATGCTCGCCGACATCGTCGCAGCGGCGGACGCGATCGCGGGTATCGTCGAGCATACCGGGAGGACTGCCCCGGACGTCGTGACGTGAAGCTGCGCTACCTCCTCCCCGCGCTGCTGGTCGCGGCAAGCCCGGCGCCGAAGTCGCCCGCACAGCTGTTCGGGCCGCTGTATCACGCGGTGCAGATGCGCGGGATCTTCCCGGATTCGAAGACCTTTGCCGACGCGACGCCGAAGCGGCCGGCGGCGGCGATCCTCGCCGATTATGCGAAGTGCCGGTGCGCCGAGGATGCGACGCTTCGCCAGTTCGTGCGGGTCAATTTCGACATTCCCGAGGCGCCCGCCGCACCGCCCTCGTCCGAACGCCTGCCGCTGAAGGCGCATATCGACGCGCTGTGGCCACAGTTGACCCGGACGACCGCGCGCGTCCCCGCAGGATCGTCGGCGCTGACGCTGCCGCGGCGCTATGTCGTGCCGGGCGGGCGGTTCCGCGAGATGTACTATTGGGACAGCTATTTCACGATGCTGGGGCTGGCGCGAGGCGGGCGGCAGGACTTGGTCGAGGACATGGTGGTCGATTTCGGCAGCCTGGTCGATCGCTACGGCCATATCCCCAACGGCACGCGGACCTATTATCTTAGCCGCTCGCAACCGCCGGTCTTCTACCTGATCGCCGGGCTGTCGCGCGACGCGAAGACGCTCAGCGTCCGCAACCGCCAGTTGCGTGCCGAGCACGCCTATTGGATGGCAGGCGCCGAGGCGCTGAAGCTCGGGCAACAGAATGCGCGCGTCGTGCGGCTCGCCGACGGCGCGCTGCTCAACCGCTATTGGGACGATCGCGACGACCCGCGCGACGAAAGCTACAAGGAAGATACCGAGCTCGCCGACCGCACCCCGGGTCGGGACCGCAAGCAACTGTTCCGCGACCTGCGGGCGGCGGCGGAGAGCGGTTGGGACTTCTCGTCGCGCTGGTTCGCGGACGGGCGGAGTCTGGCGACGATCCGCACCACGCGGTTCGCGCCGGTCGATCTCAACAGCTTGATGGTGGGCATGGAGCAGGCCATCGCGGCAAATTGCCGGACGCTGCGCGATGCGCCGTGCGCCACCGCGTTCGACAAGAGGGCGACGGCGCGGGTCGCCGCGATGCGGGCGCATCTGTGGAACGGGCGGTTCTTCGCGGATCTCGACCTCGATACCGGCAAGCCGAACGGTTTTGCGAGCGCGGCGATGGCATTTCCGTTGTTCGCGGGCGTCGCGACCGAGGACCAGGCGCGCGCGACGGCGAAGGCGCTGGCACCCTTCGTCGGCGAAGGCGGGATCCGAACGACGCTGGTTAGCAGCGGGCAGCAATGGGACGAACCCAATGGCTGGGCGCCGCTGCAGTGGGTCGGGGTCCAGGGTCTGCGACGGTATCGCGAAACCGCGCTGGCGGAGCGCATCGCCGCGGCCTGGCTGGCGAGCGTCGAGCGCGAATATCGGGCGAGCGGAAAACTGCTCGAGAAATACGACGTGGTCGAGCGGCGGCCGGGGGGCGGCGGCGAATATCCGAACCAGGACGGGTTCGGCTGGACCAACGGCGTGACACGGGCGCTGATGCCATGACGCTCCGCCGTCGCCGCACCGCGCTCTACATGCCCGCCTCGAACGCGCGGGCGATCGCGAAGGCGCGCGGGCTCGCCTGCGACGTCGTGATCCTCGATCTGGAGGATGCGGTCGCTCCCGACGAGAAGGCGCGGGCGCGTCAGCAGGTGGTGGACGAGATCGGCGCCGGCGGGTTTGGAACGCGTGAACTGGTGGTGCGGATCAACGCGCTCGATACGCCTTGGGGTGCCGACGATGCCGCGGCCGTACGCGCGATCGGGGCGGATGCGGTACTGGTGCCGAAGATGGCGAGCGTGAGCGGACTCGCGGCGGTACGGCATGCACTGCGCGAGGACGGGCCGCCGATCTGGGCGATGATCGAGACGTGCGCAGGCGTGCTCGCCCTGCCCGCGCTCGCCGCGGCGGCGGGCGAGATGCGGCTGGCGGCGCTGGTCGCAGGGACCAACGATCTCGCCAAGGAGATGCGGTGTCGGCCGGGCGCGGACCGGATGCCGCTGGTGCCGGCGCTGGCGGGACTCGTGACGGCGGCGCGCGCGGCGGGGATCGTGGCGCTGGACGGCGTGTGCAACGCGCTCGATGCGCCCGATCGGTTCGCGGCGGAATGCGCACAGGGTGTGGCGCTCGGGTTCGACGGGAAGACGCTGATCCATCCGGCGCAGATCGACGCCGCGCACGCGGCATTCGGGCCGAGCGCGGAGGACCTGGCCTGGGCGCGCGCGGTGATCGCGGCGTTCGCGGCGCCGGGGAATGCCGACAAGGGCGCGATCCGGCTGGACGGGCAAATGGTCGAACGGTTGCATCTCGCCGAGGCGGAAGCGGTGGTGGCGGAGGTCTAGGCTTTCCGTTCCCCCGCGGAGGCGGGGGTCCAGAGCCACGAACGGTATCGCCTGTAATCCTGGACTCCCGCCTTCGCGGGAGAACGGATGGGTGGAGGGTTGATCCCACTCTCCGTTCCCCGGCGGAGGCCGGTGCCAGTTGGGGGACGGTCGTAACGAAAGTCCGTCCGGTGTTACCGTCGTCCCCCAACTGGGCCCCGGCCTTCGCCGGGGAACAGCGTGGGTCGCAAAAGAACAGCTACCGCTTCGGCGTCAGCTTGAGCAGCCGCCCCTGCGACTTCCCGCCATCCTCCAGCACCCAGATCGCGCCGTCGGGCCCCTGTTCGACCTCGCGGATGCGCGCGCCCATATCCCATTGATCGCCCTTGGTCGCGGTCGTGCCGGTCAGGTGGACGCGGACCAGCGACTGCGACGACAGCCCGCCGATGAACGCGTCGCCCTTCCATTGCGGGAACATCGCGCCCGAATAGATCATCAGCCCGCCCGGCGAGATCACCGGGTTCCACCAGACCTTCGGCGCCTCGTAGCCGTCGCCGGCCTTGTGATCGGGGATGTCGCGGCCGTCATAGTGGCTGCCGTTCGACGCGTTGGGCCAGCCATAGTTGAGACCGGGCCTGATCAGGTTGACCTCGTCGCCGCCCTTCGGCCCCATCTCCTGCTCCCAGAGATTGCCGGCCTTGTCGAACGCGAGTCCCAGCAGGTTGCGGTGGCCATAGCTCCATACCTCGGGTGCGAACCCCTTGCTCACCAGCGGGTTGCCGGGCGCGGGCTTGCCGTCGAGCGTCAGGCGCAGGACTTTGCCGAGCGTCGCCTTGGGATCCTGCGCGGGCGTAAACTTCTGCCGCTCGCCATTGGTGAAGAACAGGTACTTCCCGTCGGGCGAGAAGGCGATGCGGCCGGAATAATGGCCGTTGCCCTCGACGAACGGCCGCGCCGAGAAAAGGGCCTCGATCTCGCCGAGACGCGTGCCCCCGGCACCGTCCGGACGCAGGCGCCCCCGTGCCAGCACGACGCCCTTGCCGCCCTCGCCCGCGGTCGAATAGCTGAAATACACGCGCTGGCTGGTCGCGAAATCGGGCGCGAGGACGACGTCCATCAGTCCGCCCTGCCCCGCCGAATCGACGGTGATCGTCGCTACCGTCTGGCGCGATGCGCCGTCGGCGGAAACGAGCAGCATCGTGCCCGCCTTTTCCGTCACCAGCATCCGGTTGTCGGGCAGGACCGTCATCGCCCAGGGCGACTCGAAATCGGCGACGACGGTGCGCGTGAACGGATCGGCGGTCGCCTGCGCAGCGGCGGGGGCGGTCAGCGACGAACAGGCGATCAAGGCGATCGG
The DNA here is from genome assembly GCF_007995065.1 of Sphingomonas ginsenosidivorax. Classification (NCBI taxonomy): domain Bacteria; kingdom Pseudomonadati; phylum Pseudomonadota; class Alphaproteobacteria; order Sphingomonadales; family Sphingomonadaceae; genus Sphingomonas; species Sphingomonas ginsenosidivorax. Next base: position 2,771,236 of record NZ_VOQR01000001.1, read on the forward strand.
CAGGGCAAGCAAGGATGGACGCATTGGTTTCTCTCCCGGGAAATCCTCCGCACAACGATCGTCCGCGCCGATTCGATGCGCAAGGCCCGTCGAGCAGGGCTTGTACGGCAAGGCTTGTATGGGGCCTGCAACCTGCGTATATCATCCACCTACTCTAAATCGTCAGATGAAGAGGCTGCGGGGTTCTCCCCGCGGCGCCAACCTCCCGTGTTTGGAGCCCCGATGGCGGATATCGCCCTATTGACCGCGTTGATCGAGCCCGAGGCGCAGGCCCTAGGCTTGTCGCTCGTGCGCGTGCGCATGCAGGGCGGCAAGTCCGACCCGACGCTGCAGGTGATGGCCGAGCGCCCCGACACCCGCCAGCTGGTGATCGAGGATTGCGCCGAGCTTTCGCGCCGTATCTCGGACAAGTTCGACGCGCTTGAGGAAGCCGGCAAGGACCCGATCCCCGTCGCCTATCGCCTCGAAGTGTCGAGCCCGGGGATCGACCGGCCGCTGACCCGGCTGCAGGACTTTGCCGACTGGGCGGGGCAGGAAGCGCGCATCCGCCTCACCGAGCCGTTCGAGGACCGCAAGCAGATCTCGGGCAATCTGGTCGGCGTCGAGGGTACGAAGATCACGGTCGACGTCAACAAGCACAAGATGATGACGATCGACTATACGCAGGTCGCCGACGCGAAACTCGTCATGACCGATCGACTCATCGCCGCCACGGCCCCGCTTTCAACCGAAGGCGCGGACGAGGTGTTCTATCAGGATGTGCCTGAAGAGGCCGCCGAGACCAACGAAGAAGGACAGCATTGATGGCCACGGCAGTCACCGCAAACCGCGCCGAACTGATCGCAATCGCAAACTCGGTCGCGTCGGAAAAGATGATCGACAAGGGCATCGTCATCGAGGCGATGGAGGACGCGATCCAGCGCGCGGCGCGCTCGCGCTACGGCGCCGAGAACGACATCCGTGCCAAGCTCGACCCGAACACCGGCGACCTTCGCCTGTGGCGCGTCGTCGAGGTGGTCGAGGCGGTCGACGATTATTTCAAGCAGGTCGACCTGAAGGGCGCGGAGAAGCTGCAGCCCGGCGCGGTGATCGGTGATTACATCGTCGATCCGCTGCCCCCGATCGAGTTCGGCCGCATCGCCGCCCAAGCCGCCAAGCAGGTCATCTTCCAGAAGGTCCGCGATGCCGAGCGCGAGCGCCAGTATGAGGAATTCAAGGACCGCGCTGGCGAGATCATCACCGGCGTCGTCAAGCGCGTCGAGTTCGGCCATGTCGTTGTCGACCTGGGCCGCGCCGAGGGCGTCATCCGCCGCGACGCGCAGATCCCGCGCGAAGTGGTGCGCGTCAACGACCGCATCCGCTCGCTGATCCTCAACGTCCGCCGCGAGAACCGTGGCCCGCAGATCTTCCTCAGCCGCGCGCATCCCGACTTCATGAAGAAGCTGTTCGCGCAGGAAGTGCCCGAAATCTACGACGGCATCATCGAGATCAAGGCTGCGGCCCGCGATCCGGGCAGCCGCGCGAAGATCGGCGTCATCAGCCATGATTCGTCGATCGACCCGGTCGGCGCGTGCGTCGGCATGAAGGGCAGCCGCGTGCAGGCCGTCGTGCAGGAGATGCAGGGCGAGAAGATCGACATCATCCCCTGGTCGCCCGATACCGCGACCTTCGTCGTCAACGCGCTGCAGCCGGCCTCCGTCAGCCGCGTCGTGATCGACGAGGAAGAGGATCGCATCGAGGTCGTCGTTCCCGACGATCAGCTCAGCCTCGCGATCGGTCGCCGCGGCCAGAACGTCCGTCTCGCCAGCCAGCTGACCGGCAGCGCGATCGACATCCTGACCGAGGCCGATGCATCGGAGAAGCGCCAGAAGGAATTCGTCGAGCGGTCGGGCATGTTCGAGAAGGAGCTCGACGTCGACGAGACGCTCGCGCAGCTGCTCGTCGCCGAGGGCTTCACCAGCCTTGAGGAAGTCGCCTATGTCGAGGTCGACGAGATCGCGGGCATCGAGGGCTTCGACGAGGATCTGGCCGGCGAGTTGCAGAACCGCGCGACCGAGGCGCTCGAGCGCCGCGACGCCGCCAACAAGGAAGAGCGTACCGCACTGGGCGTCGACGACGCGCTGATCAACATGCCGTATCTGACCGAGGCGATGCTCGTCACGCTCGGCAAGGCGAACATCAAGACGCTCGACGACCTCGCCGATCTCGCGACCGACGAGCTGGTCGAGAAGAAGCGCGTCGAACCGCGCCGCCGCAACGAGGACGCGCCGAAGCGGCCTGAGCCGAAGGGCGGCATCCTCAGCGAATATGGCCTGTCGGACGAGCAGGGCAACGAGATCATCATGGCCGCGCGCGCGCACTGGTTCGCCGACGAAGAGCCTGCCGCCGAGTCGGCCGACTCGGAGGAGAGCGAAGCCTGATGCCGTTCGTCAGCATCCGCATCTCCGGGTCCGCGACCAAGGACCAGAAGGCCGGCATCGTCGCCGACGTCACCCAGTCGCTCGTCGAGCGGCTGGGGAAGAACCCGGCTGCGGTGCAGATCGTGATCGAAGAGGTCGCGCTGGAAAACTACGGCGCCGGCGGGATGCTGATCGCCGACCGCGACAAGCCCAAACCTCGTTCGCAGGAGGACGCGCATGCGGAATCCTCGCAATGAGACGCTAGGGCGTTTATTACCCCGTCATGCCGGGCTCGTCCCGGCATCCAGGGTGTGTCTCCACCCGTCGGTCCCGTTCGACAACTCTGGATGCCGGGACAAGCCCGGCATGACGGAGAGATCAGTCGAGCGGCGGCAGGCCGAGGTCGAGCGCCAGGTCGCGCCATTGCGGGTTGTCGCGTTCGATCATGGTCAGCTTGTAGCGGCGCGGCCATTTCTTGATCCGTTTTTCGGCCTCGATTGCCCCTTCCATGGTGTCGGCCATGTCAAACCAGACGAGGCGGGTTACCCCGTAGCGCTTGGTAAAGCCTTCGAAGCTGCAATCCCGGTGCTGCATGATGCGGCCGACCAGATTCGAGGTCACGCCGATGTACAGCGTGCCGTTGCGGCCGCTGGCCAGGATGTAGACGCAGGGTTGTCGCTCTCTCATCTCGATCAGCGTGCTACTCCCTGGATGCCGGGACAAGCCTGTCCTGAGCTCCGCCGAAGGGCCCGGCATGACGACGGGAGGATCGCGGCATGACTGACCCCATCCGCAAATGCGTCCTCTCCGGCGAGCGCGACGTCCGCCCCCATCTCATCCGCCTCGCGCTCGCGCCCGACGGGCAGGTCCATCCCGACGTCCGCGCCAAGGCCCCCGGCCGCGGCGCGTGGATCGGCGTGACCCGCGCGGAACTCGAGGTCGCGCTCAATAAGGGCAAGCTCAAGGGCGTACTGAGCCGCGCGTTCAAGACGAGCGAGTTCACGCTCTCCCCCGACTTGCCCGAGCAGATCGCCGTCGCGCTGGAACGCAACGCGATGGACCGCCTCGGCCTCGAATCGCGCAGCGGTACCGTGCTGATCGGCTCCGACCGGATCGCGCAGAACGCGCGGTCGGGGAAGCTTGCGAGCCTGTATCACGCGTCGGACGCGAGCGAGGACGGCAACCGCAAGCTCGACCAGGCCTGGCGCATCGGCAACGATGTCGAGGGCTCCGGCCTCAGGGGGTTGGCACTGCCGGCGACGCGCACCATATTGGGATTGGCGCTGGGCCGTGAAAATGTGGTACACATTGGCCTGACTGATCGTGCTGCGGCAAAGCGGGTGAGCGAAGCGCTCGACCGCTGGCTGCATTTTATCGGACCCGAACCTACTCCCGTGCCTTGCGAAACGGCCTCGCAGGGCGCATCGGCGTCTCAACAAAAGGGGCCGCCCGACCTTTCCGGCGCCCCAACGGCCGCAGACGTACACGAGGAATTTGAGTGAGCGACACCGACAACGAGAAGCCGAAACTTGGCATGCGCGCACCTCTGGGTGTGAAGCGCACGGTCGAGACCGGCCAGGTGAAGCAGAGCTTCAGCCATGGCCGGTCCAACACGGTGATCGTCGAAACGAAGCGGGCGCGCGTCCTGCGCCGGCCGGGCGAGCCCGAGCCGGTCCAGGAGACCGTCGCTCCTGCAGCACCGACCCCGCCGGTCGCGGCACCGCAGGCGCGTGCGCCCGAGCCGACGCCTGCACCGCGTCCGGTGCCGAGCAACCTGTCCGCACAGGAGCGCCAGGCGCTGTTGCTGCGCCAGGCCGAAGAGCAGCGCATGAACACGCTGGAGGAAACGCGCCGTCGTGCGGAGAGCGATCGCCTGCGTGCGATCGAGGAAGAGCGCCAGCGCGCCGAAGCCAAGGTGAAGGCCGAGGCAGACGCCAAGGCGGCGCCTGCACCCGCGCCGACTCCGGCACCGGCGCCCGCTCCCGTGGCAGCCGATCCGGTTGCTGCCCCGGCACCGACGCCCGAGCCCGCTCCGGCTCCGGTCGCTGCCGCGCCTGCATCGACGCCCACGCCGACTCCGGCGGCTGCTCCGGTCGTGGCGCGCGCCGCACCGGCGCCCGCTCCCGCCCCGACTCCGGCACCTCCGCCGCCGATCGTCGAGCTGACCCGCGATCCGTCGATGCCGGCACCGCGCCGCTTCTCGCCCGTTGCCCGGCCCGAGCGGCCTCCGCCGCCGCCGCCCAAGCCCGTCGAGGCGCCTGCTCCGGCAGCGACCGCATCGACGACGGCTGGTGCGGCCGCCCGTCCCGGCGCGACCGGTCCGAACGCGGTTGCCGGTGGCGTCCGTCGCGACGCCGTGCCGAGCCGTCCGCAGCAGCGCGACCGCAAGGGCGACGATCGTCGCACCGCGGGCAAGCTGACCGTCAACCGCGCGCTCGGCGACGGTGACGGCGCGCGCGCGCGTTCGCTCGCCGCGCTCAAGCGTGCCCGTGAGAAGGAACGCCGTGGTTCGGGTGGCCCGCGCGAGCCGCAGGTCAAGCAGATTCGCGACGTCGTCGTGCCGGAATCGATCACCGTGCAGGAACTCGCCAACCGCATGGCCGAGAAGGGCGCCGACCTGGTCAAGACGCTGTTCAAGATGGGCATGCCCGTTACGATGACGCAGACGATCGACCAGGATACCGCCGAGCTGCTGGTAACCGAATTCGGCCACAACCTGACTCGCGTCAGCGATTCGGACATCGACATTGCTGCCGATATCGAGATGGACGCCGAGGACACGCTGAAGGCGCGTCCGCCGGTGGTCACGATCATGGGCCATGTCGATCACGGCAAGACGTCGCTGCTCGATGCCCTTCGCGGCACCGACGTGGTGCGCGGCGAGGCCGGTGGCATCACGCAGCATATCGGCGCCTATCAGGTCACGCTGAAGGACAAGTCGAAGATCACCTTCCTCGACACGCCGGGCCACGAGGCGTTCACGCAGATGCGTGCGCGCGGCGCGGACGTCACCGACATCGTCGTCCTCGTCGTCGCGGCCGACGACGGGCTGATGCCGCAGACGATCGAGGCGATCAACCACACCAAGGCGGCCGGCGTGCCGATGATCGTGGCGATCAACAAGATCGACAAGGACGGTGCCAATCCGCAGAAGGTGCGCGAGCGCCTGCTCGAGCACGAGGTCATCGTCGAGGAGATGTCGGGCGACGTCCAGGACGTCGAGGTCTCGGCACTCAAGAAGACCGGCCTCGACGAGCTGATCGAGAAGATCCAGCTGCAGGCCGAGCTGCTCGACCTCAAGGCGAACCCCGACCGCGCGGCCGAAGGCACCGTGATCGAGGGCAAGCTCGACAAGGGTCGTGGTCCGGTTGCGACCATCCTCGTCAACCGCGGCACGCTCAAGATCGGCGACATCTTCGTCGTCGGTGCCGAGAGCGGCAAGGTCCGCGCGCTGGTCGACGACAAGGGTCGGCAGATCAAGGAAGCCGGTCCGGCGATGCCGGTCGAGGTCCTGGGCCTGTCGGGCGTGCCGCTGGCGGGGGACCCGCTGTCGGTGGTCGAGAACGAGGCGCGTGCCCGCGAAGTCGCGGAATATCGCAAGGGCGTGAAGACCGACAAGCGCACGACCTCGGTTCCGGCAAGCCTGGAATCGATGTTCTCGGCGCTCAAGGAGAAGCAGGCGATCGAGTATCCGCTGGTCGTCAAGGCAGACACGCAGGGGACCGTCGAGGCGATCGTCGGCGCGATCAACAAGATCTCCACGGATCTGATCAAGGCCCGCGTGCTGCATTCGGGCGTCGGTGGCATCACCGAGTCCGACGTGACGCTCGCCGGGGCTTCGGGCGCGCCGATCATCGGCTTCAACGTTCGTCCGAATGCCAAGGCCCGCGAGATCGCCGAGCGCCAGAAGGTCGCGTTCAAATACTATGACGTGATCTACGACCTGATCGACGAGATCCGCGCCGGCATGGCGGGCGAGCTCGGGCCGGAGGCGTTCGAGACGGTCGTCGGCCGTGCGGAAATCCGCGAGGTCTTCTCGGCGGGCAAGCATGGCAAGGCGGCGGGTCTGCTCGTCACCGAGGGCAATATCCGCAAGGCGCTGAAAGCCCGTATCACGCGCAACGACGTCATCATCTACCAGGGCGAGATCGCAAGTCTGCGTCGCTTCAAGGACGATGTGGCGGAGGTCCGTGCAGGGCTGGAGTGCGGCGTGACGTTCACGTCGAACTTCGTCGACATCAAGGCAGGCGACGTCCTCGAGACGTTCGAAGTCGAGATGCGCGAACGCACGCTGTAAGTACTGCTCCCCCTCCCGCTCGCGGGAGGGGGCTGGGGGGTGGGCACCCGCCATCCACGGCGCGAGACGCTGAGGCCGGGAGCCCACCCCCGGCCCCTCCCGCAAGCGGGAGGGGAGTTTGAGTTTTATGAAAACCGACACCAACGAAACCAAGATCGTCCGGGGCTTACGCGTCGGCGAGCAGGTGCGTCACGCGCTGTCCGACATCCTTGCGCGCGGCGACGTCCATGACCCGGTGCTCGAAAAGCACATGGTCACGATCACCGAGGTGCGCATGTCACCCGACCTCCGCCACGCTACCGCCTTCGTGAAGCCGCTGCTCGGCAAGGACGAGGCGGTCGTGATCAAGGCGCTGCGCACCAACACCGCCTTCCTGCAGCGCCAGGTCGCGCAGCGCGTCCAGGCGCGGTTCGCCGCCAAGCTGAAGTTCATCGCCGACGAGAGCTTCGACGAGGGCACGCATATCGAGCAGCTGCTCAGGCAGCCCGACATCGCGCGCGACCTCACCCCCGACGAGGGCTAGGCGACCATCAGGCGCCGACCGCGTGCGATCAGCGTCATGCAACTCGCCCAGAGGATGATCGCGCACGGGATGCCCGTCGCGGCATAGCGGACCGTCGGCGGCATCAGGAGCGCCAGCGCGCCGACCGCGATCATCGCCGAGGCCGTCGCGTAATAGACCTGCACCGGAATGCCCCGCGCGAGCGGGAGGAAGTGCAGGCCGACGATGATCGCCAGGATCGGCACCGCGGCATCGGGAATGCCGAGTCGCGGGCACAGCACGAACGTGGCGAAGATCGCGACCCCCTGGATGCTGCTCCAGATCGCGATCAGGCGCCCGATGCGCCTGGTTTCGGCGGCACCCCGTTCGGGCAACGCCACACGGCTCGCCCAGCCGATCAGGATGACCGAGATCGCGACCGGAACCGCCATTGCCGGCAGCCCGAGCGGACTGAGCCCGATCGCTCCCCAGACTGCCGCAAAGATACCCAAGACCCAGATCGCGCCGCGCATCGTCTTCCCCCCGAAAGTTCAACGGGTTGGACCCGATTAACGCGCGCCTGTCCAGCACCTGCGATAGAAGGGGGCGATAGACGCGGGCGATCGGCCGCGCTTAGGGTGGCGTGATGGCCAAACTCTATTTCTATTATGCGTCGATGAACGCGGGGAAGTCGACGAACCTGCTCCAGGCGGACTTCAATTATCGTGAGCGCGGGATGGCGACGATGCTATTCACGGCGGGCGTCGACGACCGGTTCGAGCACGGTACGATCACCTCGCGGATCGGACTATCAGAGAGTGCGATCGCGTTCGATGCCGGGACCGATCTCGCCGCGTGCGTGGCGGACCGGGTGGCGCGCGAGGCGATCGCGTGCGTGCTGGTCGACGAGGCGCAGTTCCTCTCGGCGGCACAGGTCGATCAGCTCGCGCATATCTGCGACGTGCTGGGGATTCCGGTGCTCGCCTACGGCCTGCGCACCGATTTCCAGGGGGCGCTGTTCCCGGGGTCGGCCCGGTTGCTGGCGATCGCGGACTCGCTGGTCGAGATCAAGTCGGTGTGCGTCTGCGGCCGCAAGGCGACGATGAACCTGCGCGTAGACGCCGAGGGGCGTGCGGTCGGCCAGGGTGCGCAGACCGCGATCGGCGGCAACGACCTGTATGTCGCGCTGTGCCGACGGCATTTCACCGAAGCGCTGGGCGGCGCGCGCGTCGCGGGCTAGGGCGCGCAAATGCATGGATGGATCATTCTCGACAAGCCGCCGGGGCTTGGGTCAACGCAGGGCGTGTCGGCGGTAAAGCGCGCGCTACGCACCGGGGAGTACGGCAAGTTCAAGGTCGGGCATGGGGGCACGCTCGATCCGCTCGCGACCGGCGTGCTGCCGATCGCGGTGGGCGAGGCGACCAAGCTCGCGGGGCGGATGCTCGACAGCGACAAGGTGTATGATTTCACGGTGATGTTCGGGGTGCAGACCGATACGCTCGATGCCGAGGGCGTGCCGGTCGCGACCTCCGATGTGCGGCCGACGCTGGCCGCGGTCGAGGCGGTGCTGGGGCGGTTTACGGGGCCGATTTCGCAGGTACCGCCGGCGTATTCCGCGCTCAAGGTGAATGGGGAGCGGGCGTATGATCTCGCCCGCGCCGGGGAAGAAGTGGTGCTGGCGGGCCGGAGCGTGACGGTTCATGCGCTCACCGTCGTACACCCCCCCCTCCCCACCCGTCATCCCAGCGAAGGCTGGGATCTCCCTGAGGAGGGCGCGCGGCCGCCACGGGGAGACCCCAGCCTTCGCTGGGGTGACGAAAGTGTCGCGGGTCACGAGGGTGTGGCGGGTGACGTGGGCGAAGTAAGTGACGCGGGCATGGCGGACGACGCGCTGGAAGAGGTCACCCTCACCGCCCACGTCTCCAAGGGGACCTATATCCGCAGCCTCGCGCGCGACATCGCCTTGGCGCTCGGCACGGTCGGCCACGTCACCATGTTGCGGCGGACCAAGGCCGGTCCGTTCGGGCTCGAAAACGCGATATCGCTGGACAAACTGGCCGAACTCGGGCAGGCGCGCGCCCTAGATGACATACTTCTGCCCTTGAGGGTGGCGCTGGACGACATCCCGGCTCTCTCCCTCACTCCCGATCAGGCAGGAGCGCTCCGACAGGGGCGCGTCTTGGTCGGGATCGCCGCAGACGATGGCCAATATTTCGCCGAACTGGACCTGGTCCCGGTCGCGCTGGTGGAGGTCGAGGACGGCAACGTCCGCATCGTGCGCGGTTTCAATCTGTGATGTCGAGGACGAAGAATTCATGACGATTACCGCAGAACGCAAGACCGAGCTGGTCAAGATCCACGCACGCGCCGAGGGCGACACGGGTTCGCCCGAGGTCCAGGTCGCGATCTTGACCGAGCGGATCAAGAACCTGACCGAGCACTTCAAGGGCCACAAGAAGGACAACCACTCGCGTCGTGGCCTTCTCATGATGGTCAACAAGCGCCGGTCGCTGCTGGATTATCTCCGTCACAAGGACGGCCAGCGGTACCTGGACCTGATTGCGAAGCTCGGCCTTCGCAAGTAATCCGAAAGGGCGGCCGAAAGGTCGCCCTTTTTCCTTTTTCGTCATCCTGAACCCGGTTCAGGATCCAACTCTCCGCCGGAGGACCATCGTTCGGTGGATGCTGAAACAAGTTCAGCATGACGGAGGACCGGGATCACCGGCAATTCGGCCGAATGATCCAAGGGACATAATAGTCCCGCAACCGCGCGAGCCGGCTTAGCTCGCAGATAGGCCCCGGTCGGCATCTGGCCGCCGGAGTGAAGGAAACACAATGTTCGATACCAAGACCGTAAGCGCCCAGTGGGGCGGCAAGACGCTGACGCTCGAGACGGGCCGCGTTGCCCGCCAGGCCAATGGCGCCGTGCTCGCAACGCTCGGCGAGACCGTGGTCCTGTGCGCCGTCACGGCCGCACGCACCGTCAAGGAAGGGCAGGATTTCTTCCCGCTCACCGTCCATTACCAGGAGAAGTTCTCCGCGAGCGGCCGCATCCCCGGCGGCTTCTTCAAGCGCGAGCGCGGCGCGACCGAGAAGGAGACGCTGACCAGCCGTCTCATCGATCGCCCGATCCGTCCGCTGTTCCCGGAAGGGTTCTACAACGAGATCAACGTGATCTGCCAGGTTCTCAGCTATGACGGCGAGAACGAGCCCGACGTCCTCGCGATGGTCGCGGCATCGGCCGCGCTGACGATCTCGGGCGTGCCGTTCATGGGCCCGATCGGCGCGGCGCGCGTCGGTTACGTCGATGGCGAATACATCCTCAACCCGACCGCCGAAGTCGCCAAGACCGGCGATCTCGACCTGGTCGTCGCCGCCACCGGCAACGCCGTGATGATGGTCGAGTCCGAAGCCAAGGAGCTCTCGGAAGAGGTCATGCTCGGCGCAGTGCAGTTCGCGCACAAGGCGTGCCGCGAAGCCGCCAACCTGATCATCGACCTGGCCGAGAAGGCTGCCAAGGAGCCTTGGGAGATGGCCGAGCAGGCAGATATCTCGACCGCCAAGGACAAGCTGAAGAAGCTGATCGGCAAGGACATCGCGGCCGCCTACAAGGTGACCGACAAGTCCAAGCGTTCGGACCTGCTGAACGCCGCGCGCGCCAAGGGCAAGACCGCCTTTGCCGACGCGACCCCGCAGGACCAGATGGCTGCCGGCAAGCTGATGAAGAAGCTGGAGGCGGAGATCGTCCGCGGCGCCATCCTCAAGGACGGCACCCGTATCGACGGCCGCACCACCACGCAGATTCGTCCGATCGAGGCGATGGTGCACTTCCTGCCGCGCACGCACGGGTCTGCGCTGTTCACGCGCGGCGAGACGCAGTCGATCTGCACCACCACGCTCGGCACGCGCGACGCAGAGCAGATGATCGACGGCCTGAACGGGCTTTCGTACGAAAACTTCATGCTGCACTACAACTTCCCGCCCTACTCGGTCGGTGAAGTCGGTCGCTTCGGTGCGCCGGGTCGTCGCGAAGTCGGCCACGGCAAGCTCGCCTGGCGCGCGCTGCACCCGGTGCTGCCGTCGAAGGACGAGTTCCCCTACACGATCCGCGTCCTGTCGGACATCACGGAGAGCAACGGCTCGTCGTCGATGGCGACGGTCTGCGGCGGTTCGCTGTCGATGATGGATGCGGGCGTTCCGCTGAAGCGTCCGGTCTCGGGCATCGCGATGGGCCTGATCCTCGAGGGCAAGAACTTCGCGGTCCTGTCGGACATCCTGGGCGACGAGGATCACCTCGGCGACATGGACTTCAAGGTCGCCGGCACGTCCGAGGGCATCACCACAATGCAGATGGACATCAAGATCGCCGGCATCACCGAGGAGATCATGGGCAAGGCGCTGGCACAGGCCAAGGAAGGCCGCGCGCATATCCTTGGCGAGATGGCCAAGGCGCTCGACCACACCCGTGAGGAACTCTCGAGCCACGCACCGCGCATCGAGAGCTTCACGATCGACAAGTCGAAGATCCGCGAAGTCATCGGCACCGGCGGCAAGGTCATCCGCGAGATCGTCGCGACGACCGGCGCCAAGGTCGACATCGACGACGAGGGCGTGATCAAGGTGTCGTCGTCCGACCCGACGCAGATCGAAGCCGCGATCAAGTGGATCAAGGGCCTCGTCGAGGAAGCCGAAGTCGGCAAGGTCTATGACGGCAAGGTCGTCAACCTGGTGGACTTCGGTGCGTTCGTGAACTTCATGGGTGGCAAGGACGGTCTCGTCCACGTGTCCGAAATCAAGAACGAGCGCGTCGAGAAGGTCAGCGATGCGCTGAGCGAAGGCCAGGAAGTCAAGGTCAAGGTCCTCGAAATCGATCCGCGCGGCAAGGTTCGCCTGTCGATGCGCGTCGTCGACCAGACGACCGGCGAAGAGCTGGAAGATACCCGCCCGGCGCGTGAGCCCCGTGAGGGTGGCGATCGTGGTCCGCGTGGGCCCCGTCGCGATGGCGATGGTGGCCGTGATGGCGGTGGTCGTGGTCCGCGCGGCGAAGGCGGCGGCGGTCGTGACGGGGGGGATCGCGGCTCGCGTGGTCCGCGTCGTGACGGCGATGGCGGCCGCGACGGCGGCGGCCGTGGCCCGCGTCGTGACGGCGGTTCGGGCGGCGAGCGCGCGCCCCGCGCCGAGGGCGGCGAGGGCAAGGCGCCCGAGTTCGCTCCGGCCTTCCTGACCGGCGATCGCGACTGATTGCCGCGTCGTCCCGGGTCCAGCCCGGGATGACGGAAACTGCGAAGCAAGGGGGGCTCGGGAAACCGGGCCCCTTTTTGCGTCCGGGCCTGATCGAAGGCCGGAACGTTTACGCCGCGCTAACCTTCATCCCGCCATGGCTGGGTGATGCCGTTACGCCTGCCCGCCCCGTCCCTGATCCTGCAGACCGGAGGGATCGGCCTCGGCCTCGCGGTCCTCGCCTTCGCCCCTCCGGCAACGGGTCGGATGCTGCTCGTGCCGGTGACGGCGCGCGCAGACGCCGAACTCCTGCCGCTCGCGACCCGGTCGGGCAGCCTGCTGATCGGGCCGGGACCCCTGCCCCGCTCCTATGTCGTGATGGCCGATGCTCGGCTGGCGGCGGTAACCGCGGGCCACGCGATCGTCAGGCTGGCCGCGCCGTTCGCCGGTTGCGGGACGGCGGTCGGGCAATGACCACCGAACTCGACCTCTTCCGTGCTCACGGCATGCGCATTCTCGTCGCCGCGGGCTGGGCCGCCACGCTCGGTCTCGGCATATTGGGACTGCTGCTCGGCGCCGATCACGTCGCGCTGGTCGTGGTCATGGCGGCGATCGCCAATGTCGCGCCGACCGTGATGGTCGTCCGGCGCCGTCAGGACGAGGCTGCACGGCTGGTCACGGGCACGCTCGCGGCGGTGTACCCCGCGCTGGCAGTCTTCCTGCTCAAGGGCGATCCGTGGCAGATGGACGCGCACATGTATTTCTTCGTCGCGCTCGCCGCTCTGGTGGTGCTGTGCGACTGGCGTCCGATCGCGCTCGCGTCCGCGCTGATCGTCGTTCATCATCTGCTGATAGAAGCGGTGATGCCCGGATGGGTCTTCAACGGATCGGGCAATCTCGGCCGCGTCCTGCTTCACGGCGTCGCGGTCGGGTTGCAGCTCGCGGTGCTCGGCTATGTCACCGGGCAGCTCCACCAGTTGATGGTTCGCCAGCACGCCGCGCGCGTCGACAGCGAGCAACTGGCGGCCGATGCGCTCCGCGCCCGCGACGACCTGTCCGCCGCGATCGCGCAGACCGCGGCGGCCGAACGGCTCGCTGCGGCCGAACGCACGCAGCGCGAGCGGATCGAGCGCGAGGCCGAGGTGGGGAAGCGCGCGGACATGCTGGCCCTGGCCGAGGCGTTCCAGGCCTCCGTCGCCGACATCGTCCAGTCGGTGGGCGCGGCCTCGACCGAGCTCGACGGTTCCGCGCGGGCGCTCAACATGCTCGCCCAGGATGCGACGCGAAAGATCGGCGTCACCGCGGACACCGCGTCGCGATCGTCGCGCAACGCCGGCAACCTCGCCAGCCAGATCCGTGCGCTCAGCCAATCGGTCTCGTCGATCGCGGACAATGCCGAACAGCAGGCGCGGCTCGGCGTCGATGCCCGCGACACGTCGCTGTCGAGCCATGGCGCGGTGATGTCGCTCGCCGAACGCTCCGCGACGATCGCGACCTTCGCCAATTCGATCCAGCAGATCGCCGCGCGCACCAACCTGCTCGCGCTCAACGCGACGATCGAGGCGGCGCGCGCCGGCGAGGCGGGGCTCGGCTTCCGCGTCGTCGCCGGCGAAGTGAAGCAGCTTGCTGGCCAGGCGAAAGACGCGTCGAGCGAAATCCACACGCTGGCGAGCGCGGTCGAGAGCGGCGCGGCCCTCGCGTATCGCGCGCTCGCCGACATCACCGGGATGATCGGACTGCTCTCCAACGCCGCGGAGACGATCCGCAGCGAGGTGCGGCATCACCGCGATACCGCGAACGCGATCGAGACGACCGCGCAGGGCACGGCTGTCGGGATCGACCTAATCGCCGAAGAGATCCTCGGCGTCGCGCGCGTCGCGGGCAAGACCGCGACGCTCTCGAACGAGGTCTCGATGGCGGCGAGCGGATTGTCGGGCACCGCGCAGCGGCTTCAGGCGGCGACCGCCAGCTTCGTGGTGCAGCTCAAGGCTGCATGAGGCAAAGCCCCCGCTGCCTGTTGCGCGGGGCGGAGAATCGAGACATAGTATTGCTGCCTCACCGTATGCGTACGGGGCCGGTTTTAGCGTCTAATCCAACGCGGGGGCGGCAAGATGGCGACCAGATCGGAACGAGCGGACCTTTTCGCCAGCGAACGGCGGTTCTTTCTTGTCATGGCGCTCGCGATCGCGGGCACGGTCATCTTCGGATTCGGCCTGGACTTCTGGCGCTTCGACGGGCTGTTCTTTTCGTTGCCGTTCCATGTGCATCTGCACGGCGCGGTCTTCACCGCCTGGATCCTGTTCTACGTGCTGCAGAACTGGCTGGTCGCGAGCGGATCGGTCGCGCTGCACCGCCGGATCGGCGTGCTGGGCGGGGTCGTGGCGGCCATGATGGTCGTGCTCGGCATCACGACGACCGTATGGGCGATCGAGATGCACCGCGTGCCGCCGTTCTTTTCCCCCGGCCTGTTCCTCGCGCTCGACGTGCTGGGTATCCTCGGCTTCGGGGTGCTGACGGCCTGGGCGATCGCCCTTCGTCGCCAGGCCGACTGGCACAAGAGGCTGATGCTGTGCGGGACGGTGCTGGTCATGTCCCCCGCGCTCGGCCGCATCCTGCCGATGCCGCTGCTGGGCCCGTTCGGCCCGCTCGCGGTGTTCGTCGCGATGTCGGTCTATGTGCTGGTCGGGATGGCATATGACATCAGACGCCGCGGTCGCGTCCATCCGGCCTATTGGTGGGGCGGCGGTGTTCTGGTGGTGACGCAGGTGCTGGTTGGGCCGGTCGGGTTCAGCGCGCCCGTGCTGCGGTTGGCAGAACAGCTTGCGGCCTGAGTGGGGAGCTTCTGTTGCTCGGTGCTCCCCGTACCGCCGGTGTCCACTTCTGTTGCCCGGTGTGGCCCGAACCGCGCTTTCGTCCGTATAACTTAGGTCGTTAGACCGTCAGTTATGCGGCAATTGCGAGTGCTTCGTTATCGTTGGCACTTGTGTATGGGCCGTTGCGGTGGTCCCATTCCGAGCGAAACATAGCGTCGTTGAACACACGTCGATCCTAGTTCGACCCCGTCATCGTCCCTCTTTGCAAAGGGGCGGTGGTGGAGTCGCCGGGTACTGCCCCCGGGTCCGCTGTGTCTATGACACGCCACGGTTTATCGCCATAGCCGGCAGGAGAAAATTCCCCCATCGGCCCGACCGATATAGGGACGATGCGGCGCCATGGAAAGCCCGCCTTTCGCTTGCCATAAAGACTGTGCATAGCGCCCATCATGTTGACGCAGCGATCCCGTTACGCGCTTCGCGCGATGATCTTCCTGGGCGGTGCGCCGGCTGGAAGCCCCCCGATCCCGATGACGCGGATCGCCGCCGAAGCGAACGTGCCGCGCAAGTTCCTCGAACTGATCCTGGCCGACCTGCGCGAGGCCGGGTTCCTCCACAGCCACCGCGGCAAGATGGGCGGATACTGCCTGTCGCGGCCGCGCCACCTGATCTCGCTCGGCGAGATCATCCGCGTGATCGAGGGGCCGCTGGCGCTGGTGCCGTGCGTCAGCCGGACCGCCTATCGCGCCTGTGGCGACTGCAAGAGCGAAGCCGATTGCGCGATCCGCCACGCGATGATGCGCGTCCGCGACGAGACCGCGCGGATCCTGGACGGGACCAGCCTGGCGGACGCCAACGCCGACGAGCTGGTCGCGGCGTAGCTGATCCTCCCCCGCTAGGGGGAGGTGGCGCGCGCTAGCGCGACGGAGGGGGCGGGCACGAAACGCGGGTTACTCTTTCCGCCCCCTCCGTCAGCCTTCGGCTGCCACCTCCCCCTGCCGGGGGGAGGATTAGACATTATCCCGCGCCTTCAGCTCGTCGCGGATCTCGCGGAGCAGCGCGATCTCGACCGGCTCGGGTGCGGGCGGAGTTGCGATCTCTTCCTCGCGGCGCAGGCGGGCGGCCTCGCGCTCGATCAGTGCGGAGGCACGGTTCACGACGCGCAGGATCATGAAGATGATAAACGCGACGATCAGGAAATTGACGAGCTGCGTCACGAACGCGCCGTATCCGACCAGCGGCACGCCCGCCTTCTTGAGCGCGACGTAATCGGTCGACCCGCGCAGTGCCTCGGGGATCGGACCCATCACCAGGAAATAGCTGGAAAAATCGAGCCCGCCGAAAATCTTGCCGATGATCGGCATCAGGATGTCGTCGGTCAGCGAACTGACGATCTTGCTGAACGCCGCGCCGATGATCACCGCGACCGCGAGATCGAGCACGTTGCCGCGCATGATGAACGCCTTGAATTCCTTGAGCACGCCTGCCCCCTTCGTCGTTTCGCCCCGATGCTACCCACCGATTTCGGTTTCGCCAAGCCGTGCCGCCGTCCTATGGTGGCGGCACCGGCAGTCTGGAGAGCCCCAATGCACAAGTCCCTGGTCCGCGTGAGCACCGTGTTGGCGGCAACGACGATGCTCGCCGGTTGCGGCATCAACAGCATCCCGACGCAGGAAGAGGCCGCCAAGGCGCGCTGGGCCGACGTGCAGAACGAGTATCAGCGCCGCAGCGACCTGATCCCCAACCTGGTCGCCACCGTGAAGGGCTATGCCGCGCAGGAGAGCAAGGTGCTGATCAGCGTCAGCGAGGCGCGCGCCCGCGCCGGCTCGGTCCGGCTCAGCGGCGACGACCTGACCGATCCGGCCAAGGTGCAGAACTATGCCAACGCGCAGAACGGCCTCACCGTCGCGCTCAGCCAGCTGCGGCCGCTGCAGGAACAATATCCGGACCTGAAGTCGAACGCGAACTTCCTCGCGCTGCAGAGCCAGCTCGAGGGGACCGAGAACCGCATCACGATCGCGCGGCGCGATTACAACGGCGCGGTGCAGAGCTACAACACGACGATCCGCACCTTCCCCGCCGCGGTCGGCGCGAAGATCTTCTACGGCGCCAAGCCGATGGTACCGTTCCAGGCGACCACCCCGGGCGCCGAGACCGCACCCAGCGTCAGCTTCGGCAACGCGAGCTGACCCATATGCGCAAAGCCGCGCTGCTGCTGGTCATGGCGGTCGCCGGACTCGGCACGGCGTCCGCGCAGACCTTCCCCAAATTCACGGGCGTGGTCGTCGACGCGGCGAACGTCATCCCCGACGACCAGGAAGCGGCGCTGACGACGCGGCTGCAGGATCTGCAGAAGACGACCGGCAACCAGCTGGTCGTGGCGACGATCCCCAGCCTCGAAGGCTATCCGATCGAGGATTACGGCTATCGCCTGCTGCGCAGCTGGGGCGTCGGGCTGAAGGACGTCAACAACGGCGCGATCCTGATCGTCGCACCGAACGACCGGAAAGTCCGGATCGAGGTCGGCTATGGGCTCGAGCCCGTCCTGACCGACGCCTTCTCCAGCGTGATCGTCAACCAGCAGATCCTGCCCCGGTTCAAGGCCGGCGACATGCCCGGCGGGATCGTCGCGGGCGCGAACGCGGTCGCGGACCAGCTCGCACTGCCCGATGCCGAGGCGCGCGCGAAGGTCACCGCAGCGGCAGCCGAGTATGGCAAGACGCATCGCACGCAGGCCCAGGGCAGCGGCGGCGGCGTGCCGTTCGGGCTGATCTTCTGGCTGATCGTGCTCGCGGTCATCGTCGTGCCGATGATCGGTCGGCGCGCGCGGGGACGGCGCTATGGCGGCGGCGGCGGAAGCAACTGGCCGATCGTGCTGTGGAGCGTCGCCAACGAGATCGGCCGATCGAGCGGTGGCGGCGGCGGCTGGAGCGGCGGCGGCGGCGGCAGCGACAGTGGGGGCGGAGGCTGGATGGGCGGCGGCTTCACTGGCGGCGGCGGCGGATCCGCCGGTGGCGGCGGCGCGTCGGGGAGCTGGTGACATGCGGCTGAGCAATCTCGACCATGACCGCGTCACCGCCGCGGTGCGCGCCGCCGAACGCGATACCGACGGCGAGATCGTGACGATCGTCGCGGCCGGGTCCGACCGCTATCACGACGTGTCGCTCCATTATGCGGTCCTCGCGATGCTGCTGGTACCCGCGCTGCTCGCGTTCCGGCCGGGGATTGCGGACTCGATCTATGCGCGGTTCGATCCCTGGGACCAGGCGCCGGTGGGCGCGCTGTTCGGCATCGCACTGATCCTGATGGTGCTGGTGTTCCTGCTGGTGCGGCTGATGCTGGCGTCGGACGCGCTGCGGATCGCGGTGTCGCCCGGACCGACCAAGACGCGGCGCGTGCGCCGGCGCGCGCTGGTGCTGTTCCGTGCCGGCGCCGAGAAGCGGACGCGCGCCTCGACCGGCGTGCTGCTCTATCTCTCGATCGCCGAGCGCCGCGCGGAGATCATCGCCGATGCGGCGATCCACAGCCGCGTGCCCAACGAAACCTGGGGCGAGGCGATGGCGGCGGTGCTGGCAGGCGTGCGCGACGACCGGCCCGGCGACGGCATGGCGGACGCGGTGGTACGGATCGGCCTGGTCCTGACCGAACATTTCCCGAGGAGCGGCAAACCCGTGAACGAACTTCCCGACCGATTGATCGAATTGTGAGCGCCGACCTTTGAGCATCGTCTGGGAGGGCCGTTACCTCACGATCCAGAAACAGGGGACGTGGGAATTCGCGACGCGGGCGGGCGACATCGCCGCGGCGGTGATCGTCGCGATCGACGACGGGCATATCCTGCTGGTCGAGCAGTTTCGCGTGCCGATCGGGCGCAACTGCCTCGAGCTGCCCGCCGGGCTGGTCGGCGACGAGACCGCGGGCGAGAGCGTCGCGGTCGCCGCGGGTCGCGAGCTCGAGGAAGAGACCGGCTATCGCGCCGATCGGATCGAGGATCTGGGGCTGTTCTATTCGTCGCCCGGGATGACCTCGGAATCGTTCACGCTGGTTCGCGCGTCTGGGCTGACGAAGGTCGGCGATGGCGGCGGCGACGGCGACGAGAACATCACCGTGCACCGGGTGAAGCTGGCCGAGGTCCCGGCGTTCGTAGCGGCGAAGCGTGCCGCGGGGGTGGCGATCGATGCAAAGATGGTGCTGATCCTGGCGGCGTCGATCCTCTAGCGCGCGTCGCCTTCCCCTCCGTTCGTGCTGAGCGAAGTCGAAGCACTGTTGTCCACAAGAGCGTCGCCCTCGTGAACAGGTGCCCTTCGACTGCGCTCAGGGCGAACGGTGGTGGTGATGATGGTGGAGCTACCCCGCCTTGCGCCGGGTCTCCCACCCCTTCTTCGCCGCCGCGGATCGGTCCGCCGCGCTGCGGCCAGCCGCCGCCTTCCCGCCGCGCTTCGCTGCCGCATGCGTGTCCGGCTTGCCGCGTCCCGAGCCCGACTTGTTGCCGCCACCCGAATCGGCATTCACCGTGGCCCAGGCGCGCCCTTCGGCTTCCTTTTCGGGAACGCCGCGCTCCTCATAGCTTTCGGCGATGTGCGCGGCCTTGCGCTTCTGCTTGTCGGTGTACGCGCTCTTGTCACCCTGCGGCATCGCGGCTCTCCCTATGGAAAGCCGACAACGCGCAAGCTTAGCGACCGATCCAGTCGGCGAGCTGCGTCGCGACCTGGTTCGCCGCCTGGTTGATCCCCGCGGCCGCGGACGGCGCATCGATCGCGGCGACGGGCACGCGCGCCTCGAAGCGGCGCTTCTCGACCGAGGTCTTGCCAGCGCGAGTCAGCGAGGCGTCGAACGTCACAACCGCCTCGCGCGTGCCGGCATCGAGCCCGAAATTGCGGAGCTCGCCTGCCAGCTGCGCGCTGGGATCGCCGACCGACTGGACCGTCGACAGCACGACCAGCCCGGTACGCGCCGCGATCGTGTCCGCCGACAGTCGCGCGAACAGCCGCGCCGGCGGTTCGGACCATTGCGCGTCGGGGACGTAGGCGATGCTCGTCGGCGTCGCTTGCACCGGTACACGCGCGGTGGCGAGCGCCAGCGGCGTGGTCGGGACCTGGATGGTGATCGACCGCGCGGTCGCCGAATCCTGGTTCTGCCCGACCGGCACCTGCGAGCTGCTCGTCAGCGTCAGCAGCGAGGGCGGCGGCTTGGCGCCGAAGCTGATGCACCCGGCCAGCGGGAGCATCGCGATCAGGATGAGTGGTGTCTTCATGGCGTGCCTCACTTACCCTTGTAATCCGGGAGCTTCTGCTGGCCGATCAGCGAGCTGGCCCCCTGCTGGTCGACCTTTTCCGCGACCGACGACAGCGCCGCCGCAGTGGTGCGCAGGTCGTGGACCAGACGGTTGGCCTCGGGGATCGTCGTCTTCGAGAAGGCCTGCAGGCCCGGTCGTGCATCGCCGATCGCCGCGTTGAGCGTATCCGCGCTCGTCTGCGCCGACATGATCGCCTTGTTGAGGTTCGCCATCGCCGGCTTCACGTCCTCCGACAGCACGCCGTTGGTGGTCTTGGCGAGCACACCGAACTGCTGCGCGGCATCGCCCGCCTGCTGGATCGCGACCCGGGTCTGCGCCAGCGTCGCGGCGATCTCGGGACCGCGATCGGCCAGCGCATCGGTCAGGCGGTTGGTGTTCTCGAGGATACCCGCGATCGACGCCTGGTTGCGGTCGGTGAGCAGCCCGGTCAGCCGCTCGGTCAGCGTCGACAGACGCTCTAGCAGCTGCGGTGCCGAATTGAGGATCGCGCCGAGGCCGCCCAGCTTGGTCGGGATCACGGGAACGCCGTAGGGGCATTCGGTCGGCGTGCTGACTTCGGGGCAGCCGATCGCCGCGGCACCCTTGCGGGCACCGTCGAGCGAGATCTGGCTGACGCCGGTGAAGCCGACGCCCGAGATCGACGCGGTGGTGCCCTGCAGGATCGGGGTCTCGTCCTTGACGCTGATGCGGACGCGCACGAACTGCGGATCGTTCTTCCACAGCGAGATTCCCTTGACCTGCCCCGACGGCACGCCCGAGAAGGTGACCGCGGAACCGGGTGCGAGACCGTCGACCGACTGGCGGAAGAAGATGTCGTATTCCTTCTCCGCGGTGCCGCCGAGCCGCGCGATCCACACGGTGAAGAGCGCCAGCACCGCGAGCAGGATCAACACGACCGCTCCGACGAGGACATGGTTCGAACGGGTTTCCATCAGCGTGCCTCAGCCTTGATCGACGCCTGCTCGGCGGCGTGACGTTCCTGCGTTGCGACCGCGGCGCGGCCGCGCGGTCCCTTGAAATATTCCTCGATCCACGGATGGTCGAGCGCGAGCAGCTCGTCGATCGTGCCGACCGCGATCACCTTCTTGTCCGCCAGCACAGCGACGCGGTCGCAGATCGCGTACAGCGTATCGAGGTCGTGCGTGATCAGGAACACGGTCAGTCCCAACGTCTTCTGGAGCGACTGCGTCAGCGAATCGAACGCGGCGGCGCCGATCGGGTCGAGCCCCGCGGTCGGCTCGTCGAGGAACAGCAATTCCGGATCGAGTGCGAGCGCGCGGGCAAGTCCTGCGCGCTTCTTCATCCCGCCCGACAGCTCGGCCGGGAATTTGGGCGCGGCATCGGCGGGCAGCCCGGTCATCACGACCTTGTACGATGCGATCTCGGCCAGCAGCGCGGGGCTCAGGTCCGGGTAGAATTCGCGCAGGGGCACTTCGACGTTCTCGGCGACGGTCAGCGTCGAGAACAGTGCGCCGCCCTGGAACAGCACGCCCCAGCGCTTGCGGATCTCGACGGCCTCGGTCTCGTCGCGGTCGATGTTCGATTCGCCGAACACCGTCACGTCCCCCGTGTCGGGCCGCTGCAGCCCGATGATCGAGCGCATCAGCACCGATTTGCCGGTGCCCGACCCGCCGACCACCCCGAGGATCTCGCCGCGCCGGACCTCGAGATCGAGCCCCTCATGGACCACCGAGTCGCCGAAGCTGTTGCGCAGGCCCTTGACCGAGATCACGATGTCGCGATCGTCCCGCTTTGTCGTCTGCGGCATCAGTTCCACCCCAGCCAGGTGAAGAACACCGCGAAGAAGGCGTCGAGCACGATCACCAGGAAGATCGCCTGCACGACCGCCGAGGTCGTGCGCTTGCCTACCTGCTCCGAATCGCTCTCGACCAGCATGCCCTGGAAGCAGCCCGCCACGGCGATGATCGCGCCGAACACCGGTGCCTTGATCAGCCCAACATACAGGTCGGTGATCGGCACCACTTCGCGAATGCGCTGGACGAACGTGATCGGTGGCACGCCGAGCGTGACCCAGACCAGCAGGCCGCCGCCGATCAACGCGATCATCGAGGCGTAGAAGCCCAGCAGCGGCATCAGCAGCACCGCGGCAATCGTCCGCGGAAGCACCAGCGCCTCGAGCGGCGAGACGCCGATCGTCCGCATCGCATCGATCTCTTCGGTCAGCTTCATCGTGCCGATCTGCGCGGCGAACGCCGAGCCGGACCGTCCCGCGACCATGATCGCGGTCATCAGCACGCCCATTTCGCGCAGCGTCAGGCGCCCGACCAGGTTGATCGTGAACACCTCCGCACCGAACTGGCGAAGCTGCACCGCGCCCTGCTGCGCGATCACGACGCCGATCAGGATGCTCATCAGTCCGATGATCGCCAGCGCCTGGACGCCGACCGATTCGAACTGCTGCACCACCGCGTCGAAGCGGAAGCGGCGCGGGTGGCGGATGACGGCAAGCAGCGCGAGCGTGGTCGCGCCCATGAACCCGATCAGGCCGTACATCGTCCGGAAGCTCTGGACGACGGCATCGCCGATCTCGCCCAGCACGCGCGTGAAGGCACTCGTCTTGCCCTCGCGCAGCGCCAGTGGCTGGTCCGCGGCGACGACCTGATCGAACAGGTTCTGGCCGTCCTCGTCGAGACCCTCGATCGTCGCATCGTTGCGCGCGGCGAATCGATGGACGACCCACGCGCCGACGGTGTCGATTCGATCGATGCCGCTCAGGTCGACCCGCTTGACCGAACCGCCGTCGACGGCCTCGAGGCGATCGGGAAGTGTGCCGAGTCGGGCCAGCGACAAATTGCCGGTGAACCGCAACGTGCCGCCATCGGCGGTGTCCTGCTGGAAATCGGCCATAGCGCTCATCGCGCGCACCTTTGCGGCAAAGTCGCTGGATCGGCAAGGCGAATGCGGCGTAAGCCGAACCGATGACCACACGCCTCGCCATTTACGACATGGACAAGACGATCACGCACGCGCCCACCTGGACGCCGTTCCTGATCCACACCGCGAAAAACAGCGCGCCCTGGCGGCTCGCACTCATCCCGTTCGCCGGCTTTGCCGCCGCCGGATACGTCGCGCGCCTCATCAGCCGCGGCCGGCTGAAATATGTGATGCAGCGGATGATGCTGGGCAAGCACATGTCCGAAGCGGCCGAACGCCGCGCGGCAGAGGCGTTCGCCGACCGGGTGATGGCCGACCGCGTGTTCGCGGGCGCGCTGGCGCGGATCGCGGCGGACCGCGCGGCAGGCTACCGGCTGGTGATGGCGACCGCGTCGTACCGTTTCTATGTCGAGGCGATCGCCGAGCGACTGGGCTTCGACGCGGTCATCGGGACCGAAAGCCTGCGCAGCGCCGATGGCCGGCTGCTCGCGGGGATCGACGGCGAGAATTGCTATGGCCCGGCGAAACTGCGGATGATCGAGGCGTGGATGGCGCGCGAGGGGATCGCGCGGAAGGATGCGCATGTGCGCTTCTATTCCGACCATGTGTCCGACGCGCCGACCTTCGCCTGGGCGGACGAACCGTTCGCGGTCAATGCGCACGGACCGCTGAAGCTGCTCGCCGCGGCGAAGGGGTGGCCGATGCCGGATTGGGAGCGGTAGGCCGCCGCCCCTTCGTCATCCCGGGCTCGTCCCGGGATCCAGGGTTACGGGCGACACCGCTTGTGGCTCTGGATGCCGGGACGAGCCCGGCATGACGGGCGGATTATAAAGCCAGATCCACCGTGTGGATCACCAGTCCGACCAGCCCGCCGACCAGAGTCCCGTTGACCCGGATATACTGCAGATCCCGCCCCACCGCATTCTCCAGCCGGCGCGTGATCGTGTCCGCATCCCAGCCGCGCACCGTTTCCGACACAAGGCGGACGATGCCGTCGCCATAATCCGCCGCGATCCCGACGATCGAGCGGCGCACGAAGCGGTTGATCGTGTGCGACAGCCGCACGTCGCGCTGCAGCGTCTCGCCGAGCTGGCGCAGCAGGTCGCCGAGCTTCCCGTTCATCGCCCGCTCGGGATCGCGCGCGATCGCGAGCAGCGCGCCGCGCGCCTGTTCCCACAACCCGTCGAGCCAACGCTGCATCGCCGGGTTGTCGAGCAGCTCGTTCTTCATCGCCTCGACGCGCGCGCGGGCGCGGCGGTCGTGCTGCAGGTCCCAGGCGAGGCGGACCAGCCCTTCCTCGACGCGCAGCCGAAGCGGATGGTCGGGCTTGTCGACCATCTCGGCCAGCAATTTGTCGAGCCCGTCGATCAGCTTGTCCGCGACCGTGGTGTCGAGCCCGGTCCAGCGCAGGATCGACCCCGCGCGGTCGTGCACCATCGCGCGGATCAGATGGTCGTTCGACGCCAGCGCCTTCGCCGCCCAGCGGATCGCGGCGTCGAGCAGCGGCGTGTGGCGCCCCTCGGCGATCGCGGCGTTGAGCAGCTGCCCGAGGATCGGCGACACCTCGGTCTCGCGCAGCCGCGCGCCGATCCCCGCCTTCACCATCCCGCCGAGCCGCGCGGGGTCGAGCCCGTCGAGCACCTGCGCGACCATCTTCGACGCGCCCTGGCGGAAACGGCCGCCGGCACCCTCGGGCGGGTCGGTCAGCCACCGCGCGATCGCACCCGCGACGTCGAGCCGCCGAGTCCGCCTGGCGATCACGACGGGAATCAGGAAATTGTCGCGCAGGAACTGCGCGAGCGTGTCGCCGATCCGGTCCTTGTTGCGCGGGACGATCGCGGTGTGCGGGATCGGCAGGCCCAGCGGATGGCGGAACAAGGCGGTCACCGCGAACCAGTCGGCGAGGCCGCCGACCATCGCCGCCTCGGCAAAGGCGCGGACGAAGCCCCAGCCGGGGTGGACTGGTACCAGCGACCGGCTGACGAAGAACACCACCGCCATCAACAGCAGCAGCGCGGTCGCGACGATCCGCATCCTGACGAGTGCGGGCGGAGCGGCTTCGGCGGCCGGGCGCGCGCGGTAAAATGTCATGACCTGAACAATCCCCGAGCGCGGGGATTGTTCAAGCCCGATCATTCGGCGGGCTGCGTGCCGTCGCCCAGCTTGGGGGTGGCAGGCGCCAGCGCGGGGCGGACCGGCGGCCCCTCGATCACCGTGCCGGCGTCACCGGGCCGGTAGGTGATCAGCCGGCTGCCCAGCCGCCGCCCGATCGCGCGCTCGACGCCCACCGCCAGGCTGAACCCTGCCGGCACGATCAGCAGCGTCAGCAACGTCGACAGCGTCAGCCCGCCGATCACGGTCACGCTCATCGGCGCGCGGAACGATCCGTCGCCGGTGATCGACAGCGCGGTCGGGATCATCCCCGCGACCATCGCGACCGTGGTCATGACGATCGGCAGCGCGCGCTTGTGCCCGGCGTCGAGGATCGCCTCGAACTTGGGCACGCCGTGCGCCATCTGCTCGAGCGCGAAATCGACCAGCAGGATCGAGTTCTTGGCGACGATGCCGAGCAGCATCAACAGTCCGATATAGACCGCCAGCGACACCGACATCCCCGCGACCCACAGCGCCAGGCACGCGCCCAGCGGTGCCAGGAACAGCGAGCCCAGGTTGACGAACGGCGGCAGGAAGCGGCGATAGAGCAGCACCAGCACGGCGAAGAGCAGGAAGAAGCCCGACGTCACCGCGATGACGATGTTGGTGACCAGCTCGGCCTGCATCTTCGACTGGCCGACGCTCAGCCGGCTGACGCCGATCGGCAGATGCTGCACCGAATAGAGTGCATCGATCTGCTTCTGCGCGTCGCCCTGCTTGACGCCCTGCGACAGGTCGGCGCCGATCGTCAGCTTGCGCTGCTGCGCGTTGCGGTCGATCTGCGTCGGGCCGGCGCCGAAGCCGATTTCGGCGACGACCTTCAGCGGCACCGAACCGCCGGTCGACGTCGTCACCGGCAGGTTCTCGATCGTCGACAGCCGCTCGCGTGCGTTCTCGGCAAGCGCCACGCGGATCGGGATCTGGCGGTCGCTCAGCGAGAAGCGCGCGCTGTTCTGGTCGATGTCGCCCAAAGTCGCGATCCGGATCGCGTTGGACAGCGCGCTGGTGGTCACGCCCAGATCGGCGGCGAGGTCCATCCGCGGACGGATCACGATCTCGGGGCGTTGCAGCCCGCCTTCGGTGCGCGGCGCCTGCAACGACCGCAGCTTCGCCATCTCCGCGACGATGCCGTCGGCGGTCTTTACCAGCAGCGCGGGGTCGTCGCCGCCCAGCGTCAGGCTGATGTCGCGCGTGCTGCCGCCCCAGCCATTCTGGTTCTGGAACGAGACGCGCGCGTCGGGGATCAGCGCGAGCTGCGGTGCGAGGCCGCGTTCGAACTCCACGCTGGTCTGTTTGCGATCGTCGGCAAGCTGCGCGGTCACCCGGCCGCGACCGACGAACGCCCGCTGATAGACCGAGGTCACGATCGGCTTCTGCTGCGCGAGCAGGTTGGCGACGCGTGTCGTCACGGCCTCGCTCTGCTCGAGCGTCGAGCCCGGCGGCATGTCGATCGTCACCGTGCTGCGATCATTGTCCTGCTGCGGCTGGAACTCCTGCGGCAGCTGCATGAAGATCGCGACGGTCGCGATCAGCGCGGCGATGCTGACCAGCACGATGTAGAACCGGTGGTCGAACATCCGCGCGAAGACCCGCCGGATGCCGCCCTTGGCCCGCGCGCGCGCGACGCCCGATTCGTCGAGCGTCCAGCGCAGCACGCGCATATAGGTCCGCATCACCCGCCCGTCGGGCGCGTCGCCATGCCCGAACGGCTTCAGGAAATAGGCCGCGATCATCGGCGTGATCAGGCGCGCGACCGCGAGGCTCATCAGCACCGAGGCGACCACGGTCAGCCCGAAATTCTTGAAGAACTGGCCCGAAATCCCCGGCATCACCGACACCGGCAGGAACACCGCGACGATCGACATCGTCGTCGCCAGCACCGCCAGGCCGATCTCGTCGGCGGCATCGATCGACGCCTGATAGGCGGTCTTGCCCATCTTCATGTGCCGCACGATGTTTTCAATCTCGACGATCGCATCGTCGACCAGCACACCTGCGACCAGGCTCAGCGCCAGCAACGTCATGCCGTTCAGGCTAAACCCCATCAGGTCCATGAACCAGAAGGTCGGGATCGCCGACAAGGGAATCGCGAGCGCCGAGATCATCGTCGTGCGCCAGTCGCGCAGGAACAGCCACACCACGACCACCGCGAGCACCGCGCCCTCGATCATCGCGTGGATCGCGGTCTCATATTCCTGTTCGGTATATTTGACGCTGGTCGACAGCAGCTGGAACTTGACGCTCGGGTTGCGGACCTCGAGCTCCTTCAGCTTCTTTTCCGCCTCGTTGAACACGGTGACATCGGACGCGCCCTTGGAGCGCTTGAAGTTGAAGCTGACGACCTGGTGGCCGTTGAACGCCGACAGCGAGGTGCGCTCGGCATAAAGGTCGCGGACGTCGGCGATGTCGGAAATGCGGATCGTCCGGCCGGCGCCGACGCTGATCTGCGTCTGGCCCAGCGTGTACGCGTCACGCGCGTTGCCGAGCACGCGGACCGCCTGTTGCGATCCCGCGATCTCGGCCTTGCCGCCGGTCGCGTTGAGGTTGACCGCGCGCAGCACCGCGTTGATCGCGTTGGCGGTCAGCCCCTGCGCCTGCAGCTTCACGGGATCGAGGATCACGCGGATCTCGCGGTTGACACCGCCGTTGCGCTCGACGCCGCCCATCCCGGGAATCGAGAGCAGTTCCTTGCTGACGGTATCGTCGATGTACCAGCTCAGCTGCTCGACGGTCATGTCGCTGGTGATCGCGGAGAAGTTGGCGATGTCGTTGTCGGTGGTGTCGACGCGGCCGATCTGCGGCTCGAGGATGCCGTCGGGAAGATCGCTGCGGATCTGCGTGATCGCGTCGCGCAGGTCGTTGACCGCGCGGTCGATCGGCGCGCCGATCTTGAGCTGCACGACGGTCTGCGAGCTGCCCTCGGTCACAGTCGAGCGAATCTCGTCGATCCCCTGCAACGTGCGCGCGGCGGCCTCGACCCGCTTGGTGACCTGCGTCTCGAGCTCGCTCGGCGCGGCGCCGGGCTGGCTGATCTGGACATAGGCGACGGGAAAATCGATGTCGGGGTCGTTGTTGACGTCCATCCGCATGAAACTGACGATCCCCGCCAGCGTCAGCGCCAGGAACAGCACGATCGGCGGGACCGGGTTCCGGATCGACCAGGCGGAGATGTTGCGGAAGTTCACGGGGTCAGCCTCCCATCTTCTGGACGACCGGCTTGACCTTCTGACCCGGCGTCAGGAAGGCCGCGGCTGCCATCACGACGCGCTCGGTACCGGCGAGCCCGCTCTTCACCGACACGCCTGCATCGGTCGTCTGCCCGACGACGATGTCGCGGCGCACCGCCTTGTTCGCGGCGTCGAGAATATACACGAAATTGCCGCGCGTGTCGCTCTGCACCGCCGATTCGGGGAGCAGAGGCGCCGCGCTCGATCCGCCATGGATCGTCGCCGATGCGAATCCGCCCGGTCGCAGGGCGGTGTTATAGGACAGCGCGACGCGGGCGATGCCCTGGCGCGTGGCCGGATCGATGATCGGCGAGACCTGCCACACCTCGCCCGCGAAGCTCTGCGTCGAGCCGACCGGCGTCACCGTGGCGCGCGCGCCGGCGCGCAAACCGGCGAGATCGCTCTCGCTCATCAGCGCGCGCAGCTCCATCTGGCCGCCCATCGCCATGCGGAACAGCACGCCCGAGCCCGAGCTGACGATCTGGCCCGGCTCGACCCCGCGGGTGAGCACCAGCCCGGCGGCGGGCGCGCGGATGTCGAGCCGGCCGTTGCGCGCCCGCGCCTCGGCGAGCGTCGCCTGCGCGACCTTGACGCGCGCCGCGGCGGCGTCGCGGGTCGCGGCCTTGCGCTGCAGGTCGGCCTTCGAAATGAAGCCGCGATCGACGAGCTGCTGGGCGCGGTCGAGTTCGGCCTGCGCGATCGATTCGTCTGAGCGCGCCACGTTGACCGACGCCGCCAGGCTCGCCGCGGTCTGCACCTGCACCGACCGGTCGACCATCGCCAGCACCTGGCCGGCGGCGACCCACTGGCCCGGCTCGACCAGCACGCGCGTCACCATCCCGCCCTCGCCCGCGACGCCGACCGGCATCTCGCGCCGCGCCGCCAGCGTGCCGGTGGTCGAGATCGTCCGGTCGATCGTCTGGCGGCCGGGCACGACGACGGTCACGCTGGGGACGCTTTCGGTGACCGGGCCGGCGGGTGCGGCCTTCTTGTGGCCGAACGCATAGACGGCGATTGCGATCACCAGCACCGCGATGATCGCGGCGATGACGATATTGCGGCGCCGGTTGGACGGCGGCGGGGTCAGATCGTCCAGCAGCACCTGTTCGTCACCGCCGCTGATCGTCTTGGTCTCGTAATTCATGCGCGTCGCCATCCCCGTCCGAATCGTGGCGCTCGACACCCGTCGCCGCCGCGATCCCCAACTGTGTTATCTGAATAGGTCACCGCGCTCAAGCCCCCCGGCCGGCGCTTGCCGATGACATGCAACGGAATCGGCGCCGCCACAACGTTCAGCTTGCGTTGACCTCGGATCGTCGAAAGCCGCATGTACCGTGTTCCTGGGAGAGCCATATGAAGACTGCATCCATTCTCGGCGCGTTTGCCGCCCTGCCCCTGACCACCCTGGCGACTATCGCGAGCGCGCAGACCGCGCCGAGCGTCGCCCCGATGGTGCCCGCCACCGGCACCGTGCTCGACGTGACTGCGGAGGGCCGCACCACGCGCGTGCCCGACCTGGCGACGATCCGCGCCGGCGTCGTCAGCCAGTCGCCGACCGCCGCCGCCGCGCTCGCGGACAATGCACAGCGCATGGCCAAGGTGATGGCGGCGTTGAAGCGCGCCGGCGTCGCCCCGCGCGACATCGCGACCGCGACGGTCGGGCTCAGCCCGCAATATCGCTATGCCGACAACCAGCCGCCGGTGATCACCGGCTACCAGGCCACCAACAGCGTCAGCGTGCGCTTCCGCGACGTCGCGAAATCGGGTGCGATCCTCGATGCGCTGGTCGGCGAGGGCGCGAACCAGATCGACGGGCCGAACCTGTCGATCGACCAGCCCGACCAGGCACTCGACGAAGCCCGCGCGGATGCGGTCAAGCGCGCGCGGGCGCGGGCTGAACTGTACGCGAAGGCGGCCGGGATGCGCGTGACGCGGATCGTGTCGATCGCGGAGAATGGCGAGAATGCGGGCGGATCGCCGCCGCCGGTGGTGTACATGGCCCGCGCATCCATGGCCAAGGACAGCACGCAGATTGCCGCCGGCGAGAAGGACGTGACGGTGACGCTGTCGGTCCGGTTCCTGCTCGACTGAGACGTTCGGGGTCGGGACAGTTCCCCCCCCGTTCGCCCTGAGCGAAGTCGAAGGGCATGCCCCGAACGCAGGTGCTTCGACTGCGCTCAGCACGAACGGAATTGGGGCCCGCGTGGTATGCCGGAACCGTCAAACACAAAAAAAGGGCCGCCCGATCGCTCGGGCGGCCCTTCTTTTCGTACCGGATGCGACCGCTTAGCGGACGCTACCGCGGCGCACGAGGTTCACGATCGCGAGCAGGATGATCGCGCCGATCAGCGACACGATGAACGAGGTCAGCGTGAGCGGTGCGCTGTTGATCGAACCACCCGACAGGATCAGGCCGCCGATGAACGCGCCGACGATGCCGACGACGATGTTCAGGAAGATGCCCTGCTGCCCGTCGGTCCGCATGATCATGCTGGCGATCCAGCCGATGACACCGCCGATGATCAGCCAAAGAATGAGACCCATTTTACTTCCCTCCGTTAGCCCGTGTGATGGGCGACGGCGAAAAGACGAGCGAGCAGGGTTTTTTGTTCCGCTACCGTTTTAACCTTTGATGCCTCAATATTTTTGCTGGCGTTCGTACAGCGACTTGTAGTGCTGGATCCGCGTCACGCGCAGCCCCGGCATGCCCGAGCGATCGATCGCGCGCTGCCAGCTGGCGAACTCCTCGACCGTCAGGCCGTACCGCGCGCAGACGTCGTCGACCGACAACAGCCCGCCGTTCACCGCGGCGACCACTTCGGCCTTGCGGCGCACCACCCACCGCGTCGTGCTCGGCGGCGGCAGGGATTCCAGCGTCAGCTGCTCGCCCAGGGGGCCGATCACTTTGCCGGGACGAATTTTCTGATTCTCGATCATGTACAACCTCTGATCGGGGCGGGGGGCCCCCTCTCGCTACGCAGGATCGGCACATAAGGGCCGGGCTTGAAGATCGCCTGAAACGCGACGGTAAACGGGGTCTTCATTCCTCCTTCCACCGGATCAGCATCGCCGCCATCGGCCCGTTGAACGCGCCATGCAGCGGCGCGAACAATTTGGGATCGGGCTCGCCGCGCGCGAAGCCCGCCTGCACCACCGCCGTGTGGCTCGCCGCTTGTCGCGCGGCGATACCGACGATCAGCACGGCGAGATCACCCGGAAGCACGGTGAGCTCGACGTCACGATCGAAACGGGGAAAACTCAGGTCCAAACGCTCTACTCTCTCGCTCTAATGTCTTAGCGCCATCCTCGGCAGACCCACCTTGTAGGCCCGAGGGAATGAAAGCCGGGTAAAGCCCGGTGCAAGAGTTCGTGAACCTGTCGCTTTTTTCCAATTCTTCGTCGCATTTTTGCATCCAACGGGCGCAACGCCTATGTGGTCGGCATCATGGACCAGGTGGATTTTCAACTCGGCGACCCCGTCTCGTCGCGCCGCATCGTCGTCGCGATGTCGGGCGGCGTCGACAGTTCGGTGGTCGCGGCGCTCGCGGCGGCGACCGGCGCCGAGACGATCGGCGTGACGCTGCAGCTCTACGACCACGGCGAGGCGGTCGGCCGCGCCGGCTCGTGCTGCGCCGGACGCGACATCCGCGACGCGCGCGCGGTCTGCGACCGGCTGGGCATCGCGCATTACGTGTTCGACCACGAGACGAGCTTTCGCGAACAGGTCGTCGACCGCTTCGCCGACGAATATCTTGCCGGCCGGACCCCGATCCCCTGCGTCCAGTGCAACATGGGTCCCAAATTCACCGACCTGCTGAAGCTCGCGCGCGATCTCGGCGCGGATTGCCTCGCGACCGGGCATTACGTGCAGCGACTCGAAGGCGCGACGGGGGCCGAACTCCACCGCGGCGCAGACCCTGCGCGCGACCAGAGCTATTTCCTGTTCGCGACCACGCAAGCCCAGCTCGACTATCTGCGCTTCCCGCTCGGCGCGCTGCCGAAGGCGCGGGTGCGCGAGATCGCCGCCGAACTCGGCCTCGGCGTCGCGGCGAAGCCCGACAGCCAGGACATCTGCTTCGTCCCCGACGGCGACTATGCGGGCCTCGTCAAGAAACTGCGCCCCGACGCCGACACCGCGGGCGACATCGTCGACCTGGGCGGCGCGAAACTCGGCGCGCACAAGGGGCTGATCCACTTCACCGTCGGCCAGCGCCGCGGACTCGAGATCGGGGGCACGCCCGAACCGCTCTACGTCGTGCGGCTGGAACCCGAGACCAAGCGCGTCGTGGTCGGCCCCAGGCGCGCGCTGGCGATCGAGGCGGCGCGACTGACCGACCTCAACTGGCTCGGCGGCGAGTTCGACGGGCCGCTGTCCGTCAAGGTCCGCTCGATGGCGAAGCCGGTCCCGGCGCGGCTGGTCGGCGACCGCGTGGTGTTCGACGCGCCGGAATATGGCGTCGCGCCGGGCCAGGCCGCGGTGCTCTATGCGGAATCGCGCGTGCTCGGCGGCGGCTGGATCGCCGAGACCGAAGCCGCGATGCTCGCGGCATGACCGATATCGAGGCCCTGCGCCGCCAGATGGAAGCCGCCGCCGACGCGCTCGACTTCGAGACGGCGAAGCGGTTGCGCGACCAGATCAGCGTGCTGCGCGGCGGCGGCGAGGTCGCCGACACCGAAGGCCTGACGCGGCAACAGCCCGGCGCGATGGGGCTCGGCACCAGCCAGCAACGCGTCGTCCCGCCCGATGGCTGGGTGAAACCGAAGAAGCCCGATCCGATGACCAAGGGGCGGAAGCGCTAATCCGTCGTCATCCCGGGCTCGTCCCGGGATCCAGGGTTACCGGGCGCAGCGTTCGTGGCCCTGGATCCCGGGACGAGCCCGGGATGACGGGGGGTTACGGCAGCAGGAACGTGCCTTCGATCACCGTCACGCACGCGCCGCTCAGGATCACCCGGTCGCCGTCGAGCCTACAGCCCAGCCGCCCGCCGCGCGCGCTCGCCTGGAACGCGCTGAACTGCGTGCGCCCGAGCGTCTCGGCCCAATAGGGCACCATCACCGCATGCGCCGAGCCCGTCACCGGATCCTCGGGAATCGCGTAGAAGGGCGTGAACACGCGGCTGACGATATCGGTCGCCCTGCCCTTCGCCGCGACGATCGCGACGATCGGCATCGTGCCCAGCACCGCCATGTCGGGCGCCAGGTCGCGGACGATCTGCTCGTCGTCGGCGATCACCAGCGCATAGCCCTTGTCGTGCCACAAGGCCGCGACCGGCGCCGCGATCCCCAGCGCCGCGGCGATCTCGGGCAGCGGTTTCGGCGCTGGCACCCAGGCGGGCAGCGCGAGCGTATAGCCGGTGTCCGCGCGCGCGACCTCCAGCACGCCTGCCTGCCGCGTCGCGAACCGCACTCGGTCGAGCGCGGTGTCCGACGCCAGCACGAAATGCCCGCTCGCCAGCGTCGCATGGCCGCACAGCGCGACCTCGGCCGACGGCGTGAACCAGCGCAGCTCGAATTCGACGTCGTCGCGGTCGGAAGCGACCAGGAACGCGGTCTCGCTGATGTTGTTCTCCTGCGCGATCGCCTGCAGCACCGCGTCGTCGAGCCAGGCCGACAGTGGCATCACCGCGGCCGGATTGCCCGTGAACGGCGCACCCGCGAACGCATCGATCTGCGCGAAGGGAATCCTCATATCGTCCGTCCTAGATGCGCTTGCCGAACCAGTGTGGGGTGACGTCGGCCTCGACCAGCGGGTTGTCGGTGTCGACATGGCCCTCGGGATCGAGGTGGATCAGCACTTCGACCTTGGGGAACATCGTGCGCAGATTGCGCTCGACACCCTCGACGATGTCGTGCGCGGCGCCGACGGTCAGGTCGCGCGACACCTCCATGTGGAACTGCGCGAAGTCGTGGCTGCCCGAGCGCCGGGTGCGGAAGTCGTGGATGCCCTTGAGGCCGGGCTGGCGCGCGGCGACGTCGAGGAACTGCTGGCGCAACTCCTCGGGCCATTCCTTGTCCATCAGCTGGTCGATCGCGTTCGACGACGCCGAGAACGCGCCCCAGGCGAGCCACAGCGCAATGATGATGCCGAAGATCGGATCCGCGCCGCTCCACCCCAGATACTGGTCGAGCACCAGCGCGACGATCACCGATCCGTTGAGCAGCACGTCGGACTGGTAATGGACGTTGTCGGCGAGGATCGCGACCGATCCGGTCTCGCGGATGATGCGCCGCTGATAGGCAAGCAGGAAGATCGTCGCGACGATCGCGATCATCGACACGCCGATGCCGAATTCGGCGCCCGTCGTGGGCCCTGGATTGCGGAGCGCGACGATTGCGCGCCATGCGATCGCGCCCGCCGATGCGGTGATCAGCATGACCTGGAACAGCGCCGCCAGCGCCTCCGCCTTGCCGTGGCCGAAGCGATGGTCGTGATCCGCCGGCGTCGCGGCGAGCCGCACGCCGTACAAGGTCACGAGGCTGGCGAGCAGGTCGAGCGCGGTATCGGCGAGCGAGCCGAGCATCGCGACCGAGCCCGTAGACCACGCCGCGAACCCTTTGAGCAGCAGCAGGAAACACGCCATCGCGACGCTGGCGAGCGCTGCGCGCGTCGCCAGCGGAATGATCCGGCGGCGTTCGTCGTTCGTCATGGGTACAGCT
Organism: Sphingomonas ginsenosidivorax; assembly: GCF_007995065.1. Taxonomy (NCBI): domain Bacteria; kingdom Pseudomonadati; phylum Pseudomonadota; class Alphaproteobacteria; order Sphingomonadales; family Sphingomonadaceae; genus Sphingomonas; species Sphingomonas ginsenosidivorax. Next base: position 2,806,675 of record NZ_VOQR01000001.1, read on the forward strand.
GCCCTTCACTCCAACCTTCGCCGTCCCGCACGAACAGCCGACGTTCGTGCAGCCGGTGCGCGCGGTCCTGCCAGAATTCTATCCGGGCAGGCACGATCCGATATCCACCCCAATGCGGCGGGCGCGACACGTCCTTGCCGTCGAACCGCGCGGTCATTTCTGCGAAGCGTGCCTCGAACGTCGCGCGCGCATCGAGCGGCCGCGACTGTTCGGACGCCCAGGCGCCAAGCTGCGAGTCGCGCCCGCGCGACGCGAAATAGGCGTCGGACTCGGCATCGCTCGCCAGCTCGACCGCGCCTTCGATACGGATCTGCCGGCGCAGCGACTTCCAGTGGAAGAGCAGCGACGCATGCGGGTTCGCGGCCAGGTCGCCCGCCTTGCGGCTCTCGCGGTTGGTGTAGATCACGAAGCCGCGCGGATCATGGCCCTTGAGCAGCACCATCCGCACCGACGGTCGCCCCGCCGCATCCGCGGTCGCCAGCGCCACCGCATTGGGATCATTGGGTTCGCTGGTCTTGGCCTCGGCGTACCAGGAGTCGAACAGCGCGAAGGGATCGTCTGACATGCCGATCCCATAGCCGACCTTGGCGGTTCGCGAAACCTAACTCCCCTCCCTGGAAGGGAGGGGTTGGGGGTGGGTCGCTTTCCGGACCAGTGCTCTGCCAGACAACGGGCCAACCCACCCCCAGCCCCTCCCTTCCAGGGAGGGGAGCAGAGGCGGCGGAACGACTCAGCCCGCCGATGATTGAATCGGTTCCGCAACGAAGGATACCGCTTTGGCCGCACGCGCATATTGGCAGGGACAGATTCGGCTCGCGCTGGTCTCGATCCCCGTCGAGATCTATTCGGCGACCAAGAGCGGCGCGCAGATCAGCTTCAAGCAGATCCACGAGCCGTCGGGCCAGCCGATCCACTACGACAAGGTCGTTACCGGAGTCGGCCCGGTCGACGCCGACGAGATCATGAAGGGCTACGAGATCTCGAAGGGCGAATATGTCCTGCTCGAACAGGACGAGATCGATGCGGTGAAGCTCGAATCGAAGAAGACGCTCGAGCTCACCCAGTTCGTCGACGCGAGCGAGATCGACGTGCTCTACTACGAGAAGCCCTATTTCGTCGTCCCCGCCGACGACCTCGCCGAAGAGGCCTTCATCGTGCTGCGCGAGGCGCTGCGCCGCACCAAGAAGGTGGGCCTGGGCCAGCTGGCGATGCGCGGCCGCGAATATGTCGTCAGCCTGAAGCCGTGCGGGCGCGGTATGGTGCTCGAGACGCTGCGCTACGCCGACGAGGTGCACAAGGCGCAGGGCTATTTCCGCGAGATCCCCGACGACAAGCCCGACGACGAGCTGCTCGACCTCGCCGAAGCGTTGATCGACAAGCGCACCGCGGCGTTCCACCCGCAGGAATTCCACGACCGCTATGTCGACGCGCTGAAGGACCTGATCGAACGCAAGCGCAAGGCGAACGGCAAGAAGATCATCGAGGACAAGGGGGAAGCGCGCTCGGGGTCGAACGTGGTCGATCTGATGGCGGCGTTGAAGAAGTCGATGGCGGCGAAGGAGCCGGCCAAGGCAGCGGAGAAGAAGACACCGGCGAAGAAGACGCCCGCTAAGCGCGCCCCGGGGAAGAAGCGTGCATAATACACTTCTTCCCCCCTCCCGCTCGCGGGAGGGGCCGGGGGTGGGCTCGCGCCATCCGCGTCAGCTCTCGTCGAGAGCGCGAGCCCACCCCCTGCCCCCTCCCGCGAGCGGTAGGGGAATGCAGTGACCGTCGATCCCCTCGCCCTCTACAACGCCAAGCGCGACTTCGCGAAGACCGCCGAACCCGCCGGCACGCTGGCCCCGGGCAACGGCAACAGCTTCATGGTCCAGAAGCACGACGCGACGCGCCTCCACTGGGACTTCCGGCTCGAGATCGACGGCGTCCTGAAAAGCTGGGCCGTCACCCGCGGCCCCAGTCTCGATCCCGACGAGAAGCGCCTCGCGGTACGCACCGAGGATCACCCGCTGTCCTACGCGACGTTCGAGGGGACGATCCCCAAGGGCGAATATGGTGGCGGCACAGTGATGCTGTGGGACCGCGGCACCTGGTCGCCGATCAAGCGCAAGTCGGCCAAGGACCTGGACAAGGGTCATCTCCACTTCGTCCTCGATGGCGAGCGGATGAAAGGCGAATGGCTCCTCATCCGCTTGAAACCGCGCGCGAAGGAGAAGCGCGAGAACTGGCTGCTCCGGAAAATCGGCGATGCCGAGGCCGGCGGGACCGACACGCTGGTCGAGGAGGCGCTGACCAGCGTCGCGACCGGGCGGACAATGGTGGAGATCGAGGAGGGGAAGAAGGCGAAGGCCAAGCGCAAAGCGAAACCAAAACCCTCTTCGTCATCCCAGCGAAGGCTGGGATCTCGCGTGGCAGGCGCGAAACATGAGCCGCAGGAGACCCCAGCCTTCGCTGGGGTGACGAAGAAGGCGGCGGCGAAGAAGGAGTCGGTGACGAAGGGGGGGACGACGAAGAAGGGCGCGGGCAAGCTCCCCCCCTTCCAGGAACTCCAGCTCTGCACCCTCGTCGACGCCGTTCCCACCGGCACCGCCTGGCTGCACGAGGTCAAATATGACGGCTACCGCACGCTCGTGTCGGTCGCGAACGGCACGGCGAAGGTCTTCACCCGCTCGGGCCTCGACTGGACCGACAAGTTCCCCGGGATCGCCGCCGCCGCCGCCAAACTCCCGGTCAAATCCGCGCTGATCGACGGCGAGATCGTCGCGTTCAAGGATGGTCAGCCCGATTTCTCGACGCTCAAGGACGCGATCTCCACCAACGGCGCGATGACGATGTTCGCGTTCGACCTGCTCGCGCTCGACGGCGAGGACCTGACCGGCCTCGCCAACCTCGACCGCAAGGCTCGGCTGGAACCGTTGATCGACGGCAGCGACGAGGCCTTGCGCTATTCCGACCACGTCATCGGCGCGGGCGAGCAATTGTTCGAGACGATGTGCCGCGAGGGGCTGGAAGGCATCGTCTCCAAACGCGCCGACGCGCCCTATCTGGGCAAGCGGACCAAGGCGTGGCTCAAGGTCAAATGCATCCGCCGCCAGGAATTCGTGATCGTCGGCTGGCTCCCCTCGGACAAGACACGCGGGTTCAAGTCGCTGCTGCTCGGCGTCAACGGCCCGGACGGCTATATCTATGCGGGCAAGGTCGGCACCGGGTTCGACCAGGCGCTGATGACCGAGCTGCGCGAGAAGCTCGACGCGCTCGCCCGCAAGACCCCGACCGTGGATGCGCCCAAGGCGGCGGTGCGCGGCGCACGCTGGGTCACGCCGAAGCTCGTCGCCGAGGTCGCCTTCGCGGAAACGACGCCCGACGGCGTGCTCCGCCATTCGAGCTTCATCGGCCTGCGCGAGGACAAGGCGGCGAAGGACGTCGTCGCCGAGACCCCCGCCCCGCTTCCCGACGCGGCCGCGCCGGAGGTCACCGTCAAGGTCAGCAGCCGCGACCGCGTGATCTTCCCCGAATCCAACGTCACCAAGGGCGAACTCGCCGACTATTATGCTGCGGTCTCGGGGATCATGCTCCCCTGGACAGGCAACCGCCCGGTCAGCCTCGTCCGCTGCCCCCAAGGCCGCGCCCGCGCCTGCTTCTTCCAGAAGCACGACGCAGGCAGCTTCGGCGAGCAGGTCCACCAGGTCCCGATCCGCGAGAAGGACGGATCGACCGAGAACTACCTCTATGTCGACAGCGCCGACGGGCTGGTCGCGTGCGTGCAGATGGGCACGATCGAATTCCACGGCTGGGGCTCGAAGATCGACGACCTGGAAAAGCCCGACCGGCTGGTGTTCGACCTCGATCCCGACGAGGGCCTCGATTTCGAGGACACCAAGAAGGCCGCCGAGCATCTGAAGACGCAGCTTGCCGAACTGGGACTCGTCAGCTTCCCGCTGCTTTCTGGCGGCAAGGGCGTCCACGTCGTCGTCCCGCTGACGCCGGAGGCGGAATGGCCCGCGGTGAAGGATTTCGCCGATCGCTTCGCGCGCGCGCTCGCGTCCGCCGAGCCCGACCGCTTCGTCGCGGTGATGACCAAGGCCAAGCGGGTCGGCAAGATCTTCATCGATTACCTCCGCAACCAGCGCGGCAGCACGGCGATCATGCCCTATTCCGCACGCGCCCGCGCCGGCGCGCCGGTCGCGGCACCGGTATCGTGGACCGAACTGCGCGACATCGACACCGCCGCGAAGTGGAGCGTCCGCGATGCGGCGGAACTGATCGCGCGGGTCGGGTCGCCGGCGCTCAAGGGCTGGGGCATCGCGGATCAGGTGCTGCCGGACCTGTAAGCCTGAGGGCCTGCGTCACCCCGCCCCTTATTCGTCACCCCAGCGAAGGCTGGGGTCTCCCGCGGCTCCTGCCCCGCCCGAGCAACGGGAGATCCCAGCCTTCGCTGGGATGACGGGAGGATAGCGGGCAACGAACGGACGACGGGAATTATGTTGCACCGCGCCACCGAAAGGTGGACCAAGCCCGACGCGCTTTGGGGAAGACACGTGACGATGGCGACGCAACCCGCCCCCCTGTTCGATGCAGCGCTCCACGCCCGCCGCTGGATCGCCGATTATTGCGCGCGCTCGGGGCCCGACGACGTGCTCTGCAAGGCCGACGATCCTGCCTGGGCGGCGATGTTCGAGGAGCTGGCGACGGTCGCGTCCGACGATCTCGGCCATGCGCGCGACCGCGTGCAGCGCCATGCGGTCGACATCGGCACCGGCTTTCGCATCGCCGACGAACCCGACGAGCGCCCCTGGCCGGTCTCGCCGGTGCCGCTGCTGATCGAATCGGACGAATGGGCCGGCATCGCACGCGGGGTCGTCCAGCGTGCCGACCTGCTCGAAGCGATCGTCGCCGACCTCTATGGCGACGCGTCTCTCGTCGCCGAAGGGCAGATCCCCGCCGCGCTCGTCACCGGCAGCCCGTATTTCCTGCGCCCGATGGTCGGTCTTGACCCGCCCGGTGGCAAGCACCTGCATTTTATCGCGGTCGATCTCGGTCGTGGGCCGACTGGCGAATGGCGCGTGCTCGCCGACCACCTGCGCGCGCCCGCGGGGGCTGGCTACGCGCTCGAGAACCGGCTCGCGCTCGGCCGTACACTGGGCGGGTTGCAGGCAAAGCTCAACGTTCAGCGCCACGCGCCGTTCTTCGCGGCATTCCGCGCCGGGATGGCGGCGATGTGCCGGCGGACCGATCCGCGCATCGGGCTGCTCACCCCCGGCCGCTTCAGCCCCAGTTATCCCGAACAGGCGCATCTGGCGCGCTATCTGGGACTGCTGCTCGTCGAGGGCGCCGATCTCGCCGCGCTCGAGGACAAGGTCTATGTCCGCACGATCGGCGGGCTGAAGCGGATCGACGCGCTGTGGCGCCGCATCGATCCCCGCCTGCTCGATCCGCTGGCGTTCGACACGCATTCTCAGATCGGCGTGCCGGGGCTGATCGACGCCTATGCCGCGGGCAACGTCGTGCTCTCCAACGCGCCGGGCGCGGGCGTGCTCGAGGAACCCGCCTTTGCCGGCTTCATGGCCGGACTCGCGCGCCGCCTGCTCGGCGAGGAGCTGCTGCTCCCCAACATCGCGACCTGGTGGTGCGGGCAGCCCGCCGCGTGCGACGCGGTGATCGCACGGTTCGACCGGATGCTGATCGGCCCCGCCTTCCGCGCGACCCCGCTCGGCATGCCCGGCGGATCCGTCGCCGGCGCGGACATCACCGGCGACGCGCGCGCCGCGCTGATGGCCGACCTCGCCCGGCGCCCGCAGGACTATGTCGGGCAGGAGATGGTCCGGCTGTCGACGATGCCCGTGGTGGTCGGCGACGCGCTGGTGCCGCGGCCGTTCACGCTGCGCGTCTTCGCTGCGCGCAGTGCCGATGGCGGCTGGACCGTGCTGCCCGGCGGGTTCGCGCGGATCGGCGAGCATCCCGACCCGCAGGCGAGCGTGATGGGCGAAGGCGTCTGGTCCGCCGATGTCTGCGTCTATGGCCCGGACCCCGTCGCGCCTGATTCGCTGCTCACCGCGCCCGATTCGCTCCACGTCCGCCGCAACCCCGGCACGCTGCCGAGCCGCGTCGCGGACAATTTCTACTGGCTCGGCCGCTATCTGGAACGCGGCGAGGCGCTGCTCGGCGCGATCCGCGTGATGCTCGGCAACTCGATCGACGTCGATGGCGGCGCGGTGCTGTCGGCGGCCACCGTCGGGCGGCTGGTCGGGCTGATCGTGGGCGCCGGCGCGGCCGCGCATCCCCCGTCGCTGCGCCGTGCCGACCTCGCCGCACTCGCGCGCACCGCGATGGAGGACGAGGGCTGGCAGTCGATCGCGACGATCAACCGCCGCGCGCGCGAGATCGGCGAAGGATCGCGCGACCGGTTGTCGGCGGACATGGTCCGGCTGCTCGAAGCCCCCTTCCCCACGCACCGCGGCATGCTCGATCGCGCCGGCTCGCTGCAGCGCCGCTATGCCGCGATCGCCGGACTGTCCGCCGAGCATATGGGGCGCACCGCGGCGTGGCGGTTCCACGATCTCGGCCGGCGGATCGAACGCGCGATGGCAATGGCGCGCGCGATCCGGCTGTTCGGGATGCCCGGCGCGTCGCCCGACGACCTGTCGGTTTTGCTCGACCTCGCCGACAGCCAGATCTCGTATCGCCAGCGTTATCCGACCGGGATCGCGCGCGTGCCGGTGACGGACCTGGTCGCGCTCGACCCCGGCAACCCGCGTAGCCTCGCCTTCTCCGCCGAGCGGATCGCGAAGCGGCTCGCCGAGCTCCCGGTGCTCAGCGACGACGAGATGGCCGAACCGCAGCAATGGCAGGCGACCGCGCTGCAGGCGATCGTCACCACCTCGACCGCCGCCGAGATCGACGCCGAGACGCTCGGCGACATCGAACGCCGGCTGGGCGGCGTATCGGACGCGCTCGCCCGCCGCTATTTCCTGCAGGGCGCCGAACCGCTCCGCGCGGCGGAGCTGACGCTCGCATGATCTACGACATCCGCCACGTCACGACGTTCGACTATGGCGCGAGCGTCAAGTTCGCGCGCTGCAACCTGCGGCTGCAGCCGATCGACTGGCCCGGCCAGCGGCTCGAAACCTATGCGTTGTCGGTCCACCCCGCGGGCCGGACCAGCCCCGCGCGTGCCGAGGCGGGGCTCGCCAACGTTACCCGGCTGGTGGTCGATTCCCCCGTCCGCCACCTGACGATCGAGAGCGTCTCCCGGATGATCGTCGACCGGCTCGTCCCCGTCCCCGGCGACGACGACCCGACGCTTGCCGAGGTCGCGGCCCTGGCGCGCGCCAGTACCGACCTGTCGGCGGCCAGCCCGGCCAATTATCTCTACCCCTCGCCGCTGATCCCGCTCGACCATGCGATCGCGGACTGGTGCGCCGCCGACCTCGATCCGGCACGCGGCGCGCTGGAGGCGGGCATCGCGCTCGCCCGGCGGATACAGACAGAGTTCGAGTTCGACGCCACCGCGACCTTCGTCGACACGCCCCCGCACGAGGCGTTCCTCAAGCGTCGCGGCGTGTGCCAGGATTTCGCGCAGATCATGATCACCGGCCTGCGCGCCGCCGGCCTCCCCGCGGCCTATGCCTCGGGCTATATCCGCACCATCCCGCCCCCCGGGCAGCCGCGCCTGGTCGGCGCCGACGCGACGCATGCCTGGGTGTTGTTGTGGTGCGGGCCGCGGCACGGCTGGGTCGGGGTCGATCCCACCAACGGCATCTGGATGGCGAGCGACCACATCGTCATGGCAGTCGGCCGCGACTATGCCGAGATCGCGCCGGTCGACGGCGTGGTGCTTGGGTCGGGCGCGCAGGACATGCAGGTCAGCGTCGACGTGGCCCCTGTTGAGGATAGCTGACCCTTCCGTCACCCCGGACTTGGTCCGGGGTCCATCGTGCCGCAAACCAACCGGCCGACAAACATGCCTGACGATGGATGCCGGGGATGCCGGAACAGGTCCGGCATGACGAAGCTACGGGAATTGCGTTACGGGCTCGTCCGCCCCACATAGGCGCCTAATACACCATGGGGACGTAAGTGGCCGATCCGTACAAGATCCTGAACGTGGACCGCAGCGCGAGCGAAGCCGACATCAAGAAGGCGTATCGCAAGCTTGCCAAGGAACTGCACCCCGACCGCAACAAGGACAATCCCAAGGCGTCGGAGAAGTTCAGCCAGGTCACCAACGCGTACGACCTGCTGCAGGACAAGGACAAGCGCGCGCGCTTCGACCGCGGCGAGATCGACGGCGACGGCAACCCGGCCGCACCGTTCGGCTTTGGCGGCGGTGGCGGCGGACGCCCACACCCGGGCGGTCCCGGCGGCTTCCGCAGCGAGGAATTCGGCGCTGGCGGCCCGGACGTCGGCGACATTTTCGAAGGGCTGTTCGGCGGCCAGCGCGGCGGCTTCTCCAGCGGCTTCGGCCGGCGCCCGCAGCCCAAGGGCGCGAACGCCGCCTATCGCCTGCTCGTGCCGTTCGTCGAGGCGGCGACGCTGGAGCCCCAGCGCGTGACGCTGGCGGACGGCAAGACGCTCGACCTCAAACTTCCCGCGGGCGTCGAGAGCGGCACGCAGATGAAGCTGACCGGCAAGGGCGAGCCCGGCCCCGGCGGTGCGGGCGATGCGATCCTCACGATCGACGTCGCCCCGCACAAGTTCTTCACGCGCGACGGCGACGACGTCCGGCTCGACCTGCCGATCACGCTGGCCGAAGCGGTGCTCGGCGGTTCGGTGAAGGCGCCCACGGTCGAGAAACCGGTGATGCTGACCATCCCCAAGGGAACCAGTTCGGGCAAGACGCTTCGCCTCAAGGGCAAGGGATTCCACAAGAAAACCGGTGGCCGCGGCGATCAGCTGGTGACTCTGATGGTCGACATCCCCGCCGGTGATGCCGCGCTGACCGCATTCGTCGAGAGCTGGGACGGCCGCGACGCCGGGAACCCGAGGGGTGCGATGGGCGTCTGACCCCAGGTGAATGATATCAGCGCTCTTTCGCCCGAAGCCCGGGCGCACCAGCATGGCACCGCGCGCCGCCGCATCGACCGTGGTTTCGCAAAGGTCCGTCCGGGCAGCTTCGCCTTCGAAGTCGTCAGGCGGTCGGCGGTGGGCGTGTTCACCGACGGGTTCATCCATGCCGGGAACCTCGCCTATCTGGCGCTGATGACGCTGTTCCCGTTCTTCATCACGGCGGCCGCGATCGCTTCGCTGTTCGGGCAGAGCGAGGAGACGATCCGCGCGGTGAACTCCTTCCTCCACGTCCTGCCGCCCAACGTCGCCGACCTGCTGCGCAAGCCGATCGCCGACGTGCTTGCGGCGCGGACGGGATCGCTCTTGTGGCTGGGCGGACTGGTCGGCCTGTGGACGGTCGGCGGGTTCGTCGAGACGATCCGCGACATCTTCCACCGCGCCTATGGGATCAAGGCGACCGCGCCGTTCTGGAAATCGCGGCTCGGCTCGTCGTTCGTGATCATCTGCTCGGTGATCATCGCGCTGCTGTCGTTCCTCGTACAGGGCATCCTGACCGCCGCCGAACAATTCATCTACCGCCTCCTCCCCTTTGCCGAGGATGCGGCCAGCTGGGTGGGACTGTCGCGCCTGATCCCCGGCCTGATCATGTTCGGCGCGCTGTACCTGCTCTTCTATTCGGTCACGCCGTCGCGCTATCGCTACAGCAAGAATCCGAAATGGCCGGGCGCGCTGTTCACCACGGCGTGGTGGATTTCGGCGACGGCGCTGCTGCCGGTGATCCTCGCGCAGCTCGGCGGCTACGACCTGACCTATGGCAGCCTAGCGGGCGTCGTCGTGATGCTGCTGTTCTTCTACGTGATCGGGCTCGGCCTCGTATTCGGCGCCCATCTCAACGCGGCACTGGCGGAACCACCTGAATCGGCGCTAGAGCAACCGGCTACGACTGAACAATCGGGGACGGCGACGGCGTGAATGGTTTGATGGCAGGCAAGCGCGGGCTCATCATGGGGCTCGCCAACGACAAGTCGCTGGCCTGGGGGATCGCCAAGAAGCTGTCCGAGGCCGGCGCGGAACTCGCGTTCAGCTACCAGGGCGCGGCGATGGAGAAGCGGGTCCGCCCGCTTGCCGAGCAGCTGGGCGTCGCTCGCCTGTTCGACTGCGACGTGTCCGACATGGCCGCGCTCGACGGCACCTTCGCGGCACTTGCGGCGGAGTGGCCGACGATCGACTTCGTCGTCCACGCGATCGGCTTCTCCGACAAGAACGAGCTCCGCGGCCGGTTCGTCGACACCAGCCTCGACAATTTCCTGCTGACGATGAACATCTCGGTCTATTCGTTCGTCGCGGTCGCGCAGCGCGCGGCGAAGATGATGAACCCCGGCGGGTCGATGCTGACGCTCAGCTATTACGGCGCCGAAAAGGTCATCCCGCACTATAACGTCATGGGCGTCGCCAAGGCCGCGCTCGAGACAAGCGTGCAGTATCTCGCGGTCGATCTCGGCCGCGACAACATCCGCGTCAACGCGATCTCGGCCGGCCCGATCAAGACGCTCGCCGCCAGCGGCATCGGCGACTTCCGCCTGATCCTGAAGTGGAACGAGCTCAACTCGCCGCTCAAGCGCAACGTCACCATCGACGATGTCGGCGGCGCCGGGCTCTACCTGTTGAGCGACCTCGCCAGCGGCGTGACGGGCGAGACGCACCATGTCGACGCCGGCTACAACGTGATCGGCATGAAGGCCGAAGACGCCCCCGACATAGCGCTGGCATAAACCCTCGCCCCCTCCGGGGAGAGGGAGGGACCCATGCAAAGCACGGGAGGGTGAGGGCACGGTGAGACAGAGGGATGGCAGCGAAGCACTGGAACGCGCCCGAGGCTTGCGCCGTAATGCGACGCGCGCCGAGGCATTGCTCTGGCAGCACCTCCGCAATCGTCGCCTTGGGGATTTCAAATTCCGCCGCCAGGTTTGGGTCGGCCCCTTCATCGCCGACTTCCTTTGCATGGACGCCATGCTCGTCGTCGAGGTAGACGGCAGTCAGCATCTCGGTGACGTCGCGTATGACGGCAATCGAACCGCCTACCTCACGAGCAAGGGATACCGCGTGATCCGTGTCTGGAACAACGACGTGATGCAGCGGATGGACGATGTGCTCGCCGCAATCCTGTCCGCGCTCGGCAGCGTGCCCTCACCCTCCCACCCGGCTGCACCGGGCGGGCCCCTCCCTCTCCCCGTCGGGGAGAGGGGACAATGAGCTTCAATACCTTCGGACGCGTGTTCCGCTTCACCACCTGGGGCGAGAGCCACGGCCCTGCGCTCGGCGCGGTGGTCGACGGCTGCCCCCCCGGGATCGCGCTGAGCGAGGCGGATATCCAGCCCTGGCTCGACAAGCGCCGGCCGGGCACCTCGCGCTTCACCACGCAGCGCCGCGAGCCGGACGCCGTCCGCATCCTGTCGGGCGTGTTCGACGGCCGTACCACCGGCACGCCGATCAGCCTGATGATCGAGAATGTCGACCAGCGCTCGAAGGACTATTCCGACGTCGCCAAGGCCTATCGCCCCGGCCATGCCGATTATGCCTATGACGCCAAATACGGGTTCCGCGACTTCCGCGGCGGCGGGCGCTCCTCTGCGCGTGAGACTGCCGCGCGGGTCGCGGCGGGCGCGATTGCGCGGCTGGTGGTGCCGCAGGTCCGTGTGCGGGCCTGGGTCGAGGCGATCGGCGGCGACGCAATCGACCCCGCCCGGTTCGACGACGCGCAGATCGACCAGAACCCCTTCTTCTGCCCCGACATCGCTGCGGCCTCGCGCTGGGAGCGGCTGGTCGACGAGGCGCGGAAATCCGGCTCGTCGCTCGGCGCGGTGATCGCGTGCGAGGCGACCGGCGTTCCCGCGGGCTGGGGTGCTCCGCTCTATGCCAAGATGGATTCCGAACTCGCCGCGGCGTGCATGAGCATCAACGCCGTCAAGGGCATCGAGATCGGCGACGGGTTCGCCGCCGCCGCGCTGTCGGGCGAGGCCAATGCCGATCCGATGCGGCCGGGTGCGCCGGAAACCGGGGGCGGTCCGGAATTCCTCGCAAACCATGCCGGCGGGATCGCGGGCGGGATCGCGACCGGCCAGCCGATCACCTTGCGCGTCGCGTTCAAGCCTACCAGTTCGATCCTGACCCCCGTCGAGACGATCGGTCCAGACGGCGTCGCGACCACGATCGCGACCAAGGGCCGCCACGACCCCTGTGTCGGTATCCGCGGCGTCCCAGTGGTCGAGGCGATGGTCGCGCTGGTACTCGCGGACCAGGCGTTGCTGCATCGGGCCCAGTGCGGCTGAACGCGGGAACAGTTGCGATAGAAGTTCGTTGGCTCCTTTAAGAAAATAGGAGAGAAACGATGCGTCTTATCAAGACTTTGGGCATTGCTGCCCTGATAATTCCGGCTGCCGCGATGGCACAGACCTCGGGATCTACCGGTACCGCCGGCGGCACGATGGGAACCCAGTCCGGCACCATGGGTAGCCAGGCTGGCATGCCCGGCGCCGACACCTCGACGACGACCTCGCCGAGCACGACGACATCGACCAAATCGAGCCGCAACAAGCGCTCGGGCAGCACAAGCGGCACGACCGGATCGACCACCGGCGGGACGACCAGCGGATCCATGGGTGGAACGACCGGTGGCACGACCGGTGGCACGATGGGCGGCACGACCGGTGGTACGATGGGCGGCACGACCGACGGCACCATGGGTGGCACGACCGGCGGAACCATGAGTGGCACGACCGGCGGAACCATGAGTGGCACGACCGGCGGAACCATGGGCGGCACGACCGGCACCATGGGTGGTACGACCGGCGGCACCATGGGCAGCACCACGCCGCGCTGATCAGCCCTAAAGACGTCGAATACCGGGCGACGCAGTCGCCCGGTATTCGCATGTCCGTCACAGGAGAACCACCATGCGCCTGACCACCCTCGCCAGCGCGGCGATCCTCGGCCTGTCGACCGCCGCGATCGCGCAGGTCGCCACCACGCCCATCGAACAGAAGGGCGAGGCCTCGAACGCCGCGCTCGGCAACGTCACCGCGAACCTGGTCGCCGAGCCGACCGCGAACACGACCGAAGCCGCGACGCCGGCCGCGGGAGACCCCGCCGCCAGCACCGACGCGCCGAAGAAATAATCAGTCCGAGAACGGGTCGCGCACGAGGATCGTGTCCGCACGCTGCGGGCTGGTCGAGACCAGCGCGACCGGACAGCGGATCAGCTCCTCGATCCGGCGGATATACTTGATCGCCTGCGCCGGCAGGTCAGCCCAGCTGCGCGCGCCCGCGGTGGTTTCCTGCCAGCCTTCCATCGTCTCGTAGATCGGCTCGACCAGCGCCTGGTCGGCGGCATGCGCCGGGAAGTAATCGAGCGTCTCGCCGCGCAAGCGGTAGCCGGTGCAGATCGACACGGTATCGAACCCGTCGAGCACGTCGATCTTGGTCAGCGCGATCCCGGTGATGCCGCCGACCGCCGCCGACTGGCGCACCAGCACCGCATCGAACCAGCCGCAACGGCGCTTGCGCCCCGTCACCGTGCCGAATTCGTGCCCGCGCTGCCCCAGCCGCTCGCCGGTCTCGTTCTCGAGCTCGGTCGGGAACGGCCCCGACCCGACGCGCGTCGTGTAGGCCTTGGCGATCCCCAGTACGAATCCGACAGCCGACGGTCCGAGCCCGGAGCCCCCCGCCGCGGCACCGGCGATGGTGTTGGACGACGTCACGAACGGATAGGTGCCGTGATCGACGTCGAGCAGCACGCCCTGCGCACCTTCGAACAGAATCCGCTTGCCCGCGGCGCGTGCCTCGTTGAGGTCGCGCCACACCGGCTTGGCGAACGGCAGAACGAAGCCCGCAATCTCGCGCAGCTCGGCGATCAGCGCCTCGCGGTCGATCGGCCTCTCGCCGAACCCGGCGCGCAGTGCGTCGTGATGCGCGGTCAACCGATCGAGCTGCGCGCCCAGATCGTCGAGGTGCGCGAGGTCGCACACGCGGATCGCGCGGCGCCCGACCTTGTCCTCGTACGCAGGCCCGATGCCGCGCCGCGTGGTGCCGATCTTGCCCGCGCCGCTCGCATCCTCGCGCAGACCGTCGAGGTCGCGGTGGAACGGCAGGATCAGCGCGCAGGTATCGGCGATCCGCAGCGTCTCGGGCGTCGCGACGACGCCCTGCGCGCCCAGCCGGGCGATCTCGTCCTTCAGTGCCCAGGGATCGAGCACCACGCCGTTGCCGATGAACGACGGCGTACCGCGCACGATGCCCGACGGCAGCAGCGACAGCTTGTAGACATTCTCGCCCACCACCAGCGTGTGGCCGGCATTGTGCCCGCCCTGGAAGCGCACGACCATGTCGGCGCGCTCGGCGAGCCAGTCGACGATCTTGCCCTTGCCCTCGTCGCCCCATTGCGCGCCGATGACTGCTACGTTGCCCATTACGTGTCTCCCACAAGGCAGGACGAGCCGGCCGGAATTAGATGCTGCCGTCACCCCGGACTTGGTCCGGGGTCCACGGTGCTGCAAACCAAAGTCTCTCGATGGTGCGGCGCGATGGATGCCGGAACAAGTCCGGCATGACGGGGAAAGAGTGCGGCTAGCGCCTACAGCGCGCGCGTCTCGCCCGCCACCCATAGATGCGTGCAAAGCTGTGCTTCCGGGGTATCCCCCGCCTCCAGCGCCGCGACCGTGACCCAGCCCTGCGCGCGCATGTCGGCACCGTCTGCTACGGGCGTGCCGAACGGCAGGAACAGCCGGCGGCGATCGACGCCGCCACCGTTCGCGACCAACGCGTCGGCGTAGAGCGAGAATCCGGTCGCCGCTTCTTCCGCGCCGGTCTCGTGCACGACGGTATAGGTGCCGCCGCGTCCCGCTTCCTGCGACAGCCCGGCGGCGAACAGCGAGAAGCCGAGCCAGCTCTGATATTCGAACCCGTGCCGCTCGGTCGGATCGAGCGTCAGCGTCACCCGGTCGCCGATCGCCGCGGCGATCCGTACGAGCCCGTCGATCCGCGAGCCGAGCGCCCCGCTGGTATCGAACGCCCGCAGCTTCGCGATCGCCTGGTCGAACGGCCCCGCCGCCTCGATCAGCGGCAGATAGTCGGGCGCGATCGCCGCGACGCTGCCGGCATCCTTAGCGTCGAGCCGGTCGCGCAACTCGGCGATCCGATCCGCCGCGACGGGCAGCGGCCCGTCGGCGAGCGTCTGCACAAGATCGGGCAGCGTGAAATCGATCGACAGCCCGGTCGCGCCGGCGGCCTCGAGCGCATCGACCGCGACCGTCACCAGTTCCTGCGCCGCGGCGACCGAATCGAGCCCGATCAGTTCGCATCCGATCTGGCGCCATTCGCGCGCCGGCGCGAGCTGCGACGCGCGCAGTTTCAGCACCGACCCCGCATAGGACAGCCGCACCGGCCGCGGGTGATGCCCCATCCGCGTCGCGGCGAGCCGCCCGACCTGGGCGGTGATGTCCGGCCGGATCGCGAGCGTGCGCTGCGACACCGGATCCACGAACCGCACCGCATCGTGCAGCCCGCCGGCCTTCAGCCGCATCTCCAGCCCGTCGGCGAACTCGACGAGCGGAGGATCGACACGCTCATAGCCATGCAGCCGCGCGGCTTCGAGCACGCGCGCTTCGAGCGCGGCAGCGGAATCGGCGAACGGCGGCAGGCGGTCGCGATAGCCTTCGGGGAGGAGTGCGGTCATGCGGTGGCGGATAGCCGCGGATCGAGTGAAGGGAAAGCGTATCGCGAAAAGCCGTTCCCCGGCGAAGGCCGGGGCCCAGTTGGGTGGACGTTGCAAACCGTCACGACGACCATCCCGACTGGACCCCGGCTTCCGCCGGGGAACAAGCTCGGTAAGCGATTTAGAAGTTCAGCCCCATCGCGGTCTTCACGCCCGGCAGCGCGCGGACCTGGGTCAGCAGCTCGGCGGTCACCGGCTCGTCGACCGAGAGCAGCAGCACCGCCTCGCCGCCCGCCGAGCGGCGCCCGAGATGGAACGTCCCGATATTGACGCCCGCCTCGCCCAGCGCCGTACCCAGACGCCCGATGAACCCCGGCGCGTCCTCGTTGACGACGTAGAGCATCGGCCCCGCCAGATCGGCCTCGATCTTGACCCCGAACAGCTCGACCAAGCGCGGTGCCTGGTCGCCGAACAGCGTGCCCGCGACCGAGCGCTCGCCGTCGTCGGTGCGCACCGCGACGCGCAGCAGCGTGTGGTAATCGCCCTCGCGCTCGGTCCGCACCTCGCGGACCTCGACACCGCGGTCGCGCGCGATCAGCGGCGCGTTGACCATGTTGACCGTCGCGGTCTGCGTCTTGAGGAAGCCCGACAGCACTGCGCTGGTGATCGGCTTGGGGTTCAGCTCGGCAACCGCGCCTTCGCTGTGCACCGAGATCCGGTCGATCGCGCCGTGCGCCAGCTGCCCGACCATCGAGCCCAGCTTCTCGGCCAGCGCCATGTACGGCTTCAACCGCGGCGCTTCCTCGGCCGACAGGCTCGGCATGTTGAGCGCATTGGTGACGCCGCCCGACATCAGGAAGTCCGCCATCTGCTCGGCGACCTGGATCGCGACGTTGACCTGCGCCTCGTTGGTCGACGCACCCAGATGCGGCGTGCTGACGAAGTTCGGCGTGCCGAACAGCGGCGAGGTCTTCGCCGGCTCCTCGACGAACACGTCCAGCGCCGCGCCGCCGATATGCCCCGAATCGAGCCCGGCCTTCAGTGCCGCCTCGTCGACCAGCCCGCCGCGCGCGCAGTTGATGATCCGCACGCCCTTCTTGGTCTTGGCGAGATTCTCGGCCGACAGGATGTTGCGCGTCTGGTCGGTCAGCGGCGTGTGCAGCGTGATGAAGTCGGCGCGTGCCAGCAGCTCGTCGAGCGTGACCTTATCGACGCCCATCTCCAGCGCACGCTCGGGCGTCAGGAACGGATCGTACGCGACGACCTTCATCTTGAGGCCGCGCGCACGGTCGGCGACGATCCCGCCAATATTTCCCGCGCCGATCAGCCCCAGCGTCTTGGCGGTCAGCTCGACCCCCATGAAGCGGTTCTTCTCCCACTTGCCCGCCTGCGTCGAGGCGTCCGCCTCGGGGAGCTGGCGCGCGAGCGCGAACATCAGCGCGATCGCGTGCTCGGCAGTGGTGATCGAGTTGCCGAACGGCGTGTTCATCACGACCACGCCCTGCGCGGAGGCCGCGGGGATATCGACATTGTCGACGCCGATCCCGGCGCGGCCGACGACCTTCAGGTTGGTCGCATGCGCGAGGATCGCCTTGGTCACCTTGGTCGCGCTGCGGATCGCCAGGCCATCATACTCGCCGATGATCGCTATCAGCTCTTCGGGGGTCTTGCCGGTGATCTCGTCGACCTCGACGCCGCGCTCGCGGAAGATCTGCGCAGCCTTGGGATCCATTTTGTCGGAAATGAGGACTTTGGGCATGGTTCTACTTTCGAATGGGGGAGCATGTGCTCCTGCGAAGGCAGGAGCCTAGGGTTTCAAAGGGCAGCGCGTGCGGCCCTGGGCTCCTGCGTTCGCAGGAGCACGAGAGGGTTCAGGCCGCGCGCGCTTTCGCGTACGCCCAGTCGAGCCACGGCCCGAGCGCGACGATATCCGCGGTGTCGACGGTCGCCCCGCACCAGATCCGCAGACCCGGCGGTGCGTCGCGATACCCGGCGACGTCGAACGCAGCGCCTTCCTTTTCGAGCAGCCCGGCAAACGTCTTGATGAACGCCTCGTCGGCGCCCTCGACGGTCAGGCACACGCTGGTTTTCGACCGCGTCGCCGGATCGGCGGCGAGATGGCCGAGCCAGTCGCGCTCCTCGACGATCGCGTCGAGCGCCGCGGCGTTCGCGTCCGACCGCGCGATCAGCCCGCCCGCGCCGAGCGACTTCGCCCATTCGAGGCTCCAGATCGCGTCCTCGACGGCCAGCATCGACGGCGTGTTGATCGTCTCGCCCTTGAACACGCCCTCGGTCAGCTTGCCCTTCGACACCAGGCGGAACACCTTCGGGAGCGGCCAGGCGGGGGTGTAGCTTTCCAGCCGCTCGACCGCGCGCGGGCCGAGGATCAGCACGCCGTGCGCGCCCTCGCCGCCCAGCACCTTCTGCCAGCTGAACGTCGCGACATCGATCTTCGCCCAGTCGATGTCATAGGCGAACACACCGCTCGTCGCGTCGGCGAACGACAGGCCTTCGCGGTCGTCGGGGATCCAGTCGGCGTTCGGCACGCGCACGCCGCTGGTGGTGCCGTTCCAGGTGAACAGGACGTCGTTCGACCAATCGACCGCATCCAGGTCGGGCAGCTGGCCGTAATCGGCGCGCACCACGGTGGGATCGATCTTGAGCTGCTTGACCGCATCGGTCACCCAGCCCTCGCCGAAGCTTTCCCAGGCGAGCGCGGTGACCGGCCGTGCGCCGAGCATCGTCCACATCGCCATCTCGTACGCGCCGGTATCGGACCCGGGGACGATGCCGATGCGGTGCGTGTCGGGGAGCTTCAGCAGCTCGCGCATCAGGTCGATGCTGTACTGGAGTCGCTGCTTGCCGATCTTGGAGCGATGCGAGCGGCCGAGGCTCGCCGTCGCCAGCTTGGCCGCATCCCAGCCCGGAGGCTTGGCGCAGGGACCGCTGGAGAAATAGGGGCGTGCCGGTTTCGTCGTCGGCAGTGCAGGCGCACCCGTGGCGGGGGCGTAGGTCGTGTCCGTCAAAATAGTCTCTCCTCACAGAGAGCACGCGCGGCGTTGGGACCGCGTGGCCCGTTCCCGCCCTAGCCGCGGGGGGTGGAGGTGGCAACCCGCAAAGACTCGACCGGACCCTTGCCACCACCGCTCCGTCACCCCGGACTTGTTCCGGGGTCCACCGTGCCGCAAACCAACCGGATGATGATCGCGCGTTACGGTGGATGCCGGACCAAGTCCGGCATGACGATGGGATTGGGACTGACCCTAGCGCTCGCCGCCTGCGGCAGCTCGCCCAAGCGCCCGCAAGCGCAGGTCCGCCCCGATTTGTCGCGCGTCCCCGCCCGCGAAACCGCGCAGTGCGAGGCCGATCTGCGCGCCGCGGGCGTCACCTTCCGCGCGCTCCCCGACAAGCAGACCGGCCCCGGCTGCGGCCTGTCGGGCACGGTCCAGCTGCTCGAGATCGGCGTGCCGGTGAACAACCTCACCGCGATCCGCTGCGGCGAGGCGCGGGCGTTCGTCACCTGGGCGCGCAACGCGGTCGCTCCCGCGGCGTACCAGATGCTCGGCAGCGAACTCGCGCGAATCGATTCGATGGGAAGCTACGCCTGTCGCAACATCGTCGGCTCCGCCGGCAACGGCTCCCGCCGATCAGGCCATGCGATCGCCAACGCGATCGACATCGGCGGCTTCGTGCTGAAGGACGGGCGGCGGATCACGATCCTGAACGACTGGAATTCGGGCGACCCGCAGGTGCGGCGATTCCTGCAGACGATCCGCGCCTCGGCGTGCCGGCGGTTCGGCACCGTGCTCAGCCCCGACTACAACGCGGCGCACCGCAACCACCTCCATCTGGAGGACGACGGCGCACGATTCTGCCGCTGACGCACCGGTCTAGCACCGGTCCCGACTTTCCTCTAAATCCGCCGAAATGACAGATACCCGTATACCATCGCGCGTTTTCGCGAACGCCAGCCAGGATGCTGAAACCGCCCGCGAAATCGTTTCCACCCCGCAAACCCAGCACCCGCACTACCGGCTCGCCTTCCAGGACATGGACTTCCTGCTGCGCGAAGACCTGCGGCCGGTGCGGTTCCAGCTCGAACTGCTGAAGACCGAACTCGTCCTCGAAGAGGCGAAGATCGCCTCGACCTTCGTGTTCTACGGCTCGGCGCGCATCCCGGAACCGTCCAAGGCGCAGGCGCTGCTCGCGCTCGCGACCGACGAGAAATCCAAGAAGATCGCCGAGCGGCTGGTCGAGAAGTCGAAATATTATGACGTCGCGCGCGAACTCGCGGCCAAGGTCAGCGTGCTGCCGCGCGACGAACGTGGCTGGCGCCAGTTCGTCGTCTGCTCGGGCGGCGGTCCCTCGATCATGGAGGCGGCCAATCGTGGTGCTGCAGATGTCGGCGCCGAATCGATCGGGCTCAACATCGTCCTGCCGCACGAACAGGCGCCCAACCCCTATGTCACGCCGTCGCTGTCGGTGCAGTTCCACTATTTCGCGCTCCGGAAAATGCACTTCCTGCTCCACGCGCGCGCACTCGCCGCGTTCCCGGGCGGGTTCGGGACGTTCGACGAGCTGTTCGA
Source organism: Sphingomonas ginsenosidivorax (assembly GCF_007995065.1). Taxonomy (NCBI): domain Bacteria; kingdom Pseudomonadati; phylum Pseudomonadota; class Alphaproteobacteria; order Sphingomonadales; family Sphingomonadaceae; genus Sphingomonas; species Sphingomonas ginsenosidivorax. Next base: position 2,826,973 of record NZ_VOQR01000001.1, read on the forward strand.
ACTGCTGACGCTGATCCAGACCGGCAAGATCCAGCCGATCCCGGTGCTGCTGTTCGGCCGCGCCTTCTGGGACCGCGTGGTCAATTTCGAGGCGCTGGTCGAAGAAGGCGTGGTCAGCGAAAAGGACCTCGGCATCTTCCACTATGTCGAAACCGCCGACGAAGCCTGGGAGGTTGTGCAGACCTTCTACCGCGAGCGCGCCGAAAAGGAGACGGCGGAGGCCTGAGGCCCTCCCGTCATAATCCGTCACGCCCGCGCCGTGCGGGATGACGACGGGATGACGACGGGATGACGACGGGATGACGAGGTGTGCCCCCTAGTCTCCGTCACCCTGAACTTGTTTCAGGGTCCATCCCTCCCCGCACGCTATCGCCCGGGGAGGGGTGGATGCTGAAACGAGTTCAGCATGACGGAGTAATAAACGATTTCTGACTGCAAGCACCCTTGCGCGCCTGCGGCGGAGTGCTGAGTCTTCGTCACCCTGAACTTGTTTCAGGGTCCACCCCTCCCCGCACGCTATCGCCCGGGGAGGGGTGGATGCTGAAACGAGTTCAGCATGACGAAGGAAGAAGCTTACTTCTCGCTGCGCGCACCCTTGCGTGCGGCTTCCGGATCGACCGACGGCGCGCCCGATGCCGGCGTACCGGTGTTCGCGATATCCGCGGTATCCGATCCGTTCGTCGCCGCAGCCTCCGCCGCGTCGGCGGTCGCCGGCTGATCCGCAGCCGCCGGTGCAGCGGCGCCCGCAGCAGGCGCTGCCGGCAGCGGCAGGTTCGACCCTTGCGCATTCAGGTACGCGATCACGTTGGCGCGATCCTGCGGGTTGCCGAGCCCGGCGAAGGTCATCTTCGTGCCGGAGGCGAACTTGCGCGGGCTGGTCAGCCACGCGTTCATCTTGTCGAAGTCCCACTTGCCGCCGACCGCCTTCAACGCATCCGAGAAGGCGAACCCGCCCTTGCCCTGCGCGATGCCTTCGCCCAGCGTCGCGTACAGGTTCGGGCCGATGCCGTTCGCGCCGCCCTGGTTGACGGTGTGGCACGCCGCGCACTTCTTGAACACTTCGGCACCCTTGGCGGCGTCAGCGGTCGGCAGCAGCGATGCGATCGGCACGTCGGCCGCGGCGCCGTCGGCACCTTCGGCGACCACGCCCTCGATCGCATAGCCCATCTTCTCGGGACGCTCGCCGTGGAACACCATGCCACCGACGATCGACAAGCCCAGCGCAGCGCCGCAGCCTGCAAGAACCCAGCCGGCGATCGTGTTGGTCCGATTGTCCATTTTTGCGCCTCTGCCCCTATGATTGCGTCGACCCATAGGAAAGCCTTGCGCGCACCGCAAGCCGCGCTTGCCGCCGCGTGCCGAGCGCATTACCCGCCCGCTCCATGGAAAATTTCGCGATCCCCGCCCGTCCGATCGTCGCGCGGATGACCGAAGCCGCCGCAGCCGACCCTGCGCGCACCGTCGCGTTCCAGGGCGCACCCGGTGCGAACTCGCATGTCGCCGCGCTCGAAGCCTTCCCCGACGGCCTGCCGCTGCCCTGCTTCGACTTCGCCGACGCGATCGATGCGGTGAAGGACGGTCGCGCCGACTGCGCGATCATCCCGATCGAGAATTCGCTGCACGGCCGCGTCGCCGACATCCATTTCCTGCTCCCCGAATCGGGGCTCGTCATCACCGGCGAGCATTTCCTGCCGATCCGCCACGCACTGATGGGCACCGGCCCGCGCGACGGCATCCGTAAGGCGATGAGCCACCCGCAGGCGCTCGGCCAGTGCCGCCACTGGCTCAAGGCGCACGGGATCGATCCGGTCAGCTATCCCGACACCGCAGGCGCCGCGGCGCTGGTGGCGGAACTCGCTGACCCCAAGATCGCCGCGCTCGCGCCGCCCGCCGCGGCTGCGCTCTACGGCCTCGACCTGCTCGACGTCGACATCGCGGATGCCGACCACAACACCACGCGCTTCGTCACGCTCGCCCGCGGCGGCAAGCCCGCGCTCGGCGACGGCGACTGGATGACGACGCTGATCTTCGAGGTCCACAACGTCCCCGCCGCGCTCTACAAGGCGATGGGCGGGTTCGCGACCAACGGCGTCAACATGACCAAGCTCGAAAGCTATCAGCGCAACGGCAGCTTCGCCGCGACCGAATTCTACGCCGACGTGGTCGGCAAGCCCGGTGACGCGAACCTCGACCGCGCGCTGGCGGAACTGGGCTTCCACTCGAAATGGCTCCGCGTGCTGGGGACATACCCCCAGGCCCGCAAGCGCGGCTGACAGCCTGCTCCCCCTGTCCAAGGGGGAGAGGGAGATTAGCCCTTCGCCCACTCCGTCAACAGCGTATGCGCGATCGCGTAGGGAGGCGGCGCCACGAACGGGCCCTCTTCACCGCGCAGCACCGCGCGGACCATCTCGCGCGGCACCCACATCGCATCCTCGAGCTCGTTCGGATCGATCGTGATCGCGTCGTCCTCGGCTTCCGCGATGCAGGCCATCATCAGCGACGACGGGAACGGCCAGGGCTGGCTGGCGACGTAGCGGACGTTGCCGACCCGCACCCCCGATTCCTCGACGATCTCGCGCGCGACCGCCTCCTCGATCGATTCGCCGGGCTCCATGAACCCGGCGAGTGCCGAATAGCGGCCTGCGGGCCAGTTCTTGCCCCGCCCGAGGAGCGCACGCCCGTCATGCTCGGCGATCATGATCACCACCGGGTCGACGCGCGGGAAATGCTCGGTCGCGCAATTGGGGCATTTGCGCCCCCAGCCCGCGCGGAACGGTGCGGTCCCATGCCCGCACTTCGCGCAGAAGCCGTGCCGGACATGCCAATCGATCACGCTGCGCGCCGCGGCATAGGTCGCCGCCTCGCCCGGCGCGAGCGCATGCAGCGCCGCCATCAGCTGCGGCGACCGCATCGCCGGTGTGTTGTCGACGCGCATGCCGTCCAGCAGCGCCGCGAAATGCGGCCGCCCCTCGCCGTCGAGCCCGAGCAGGATCGGCTCGGCGTCGTCGGGCAGGTCGGCGGTCGACGTCCAGCCGAGCAGCCCCGCATCGACCATCGCGGGCATCAACCCGTCGAGCATCAGCAGCCGCGCGCGCGGATCCGCCAGCGCCGCCGCGAGACCCCCGACATCGTGCCGCAGCGCATCGGCGCGATCGAGCGTGCCTCCCGTGAAGCCGATCCCAGCGTTACCGGTCATCGGGCGAACCGCGCTGCATCCTTGGCGAGCGCCGCGATCGTTTCCTGCCGCACCGGCCAGCGTTCACCGGGGAAATAATTCACCATCACCGTTCCTCGCCTATGTCGTACCGGATCGACCCAGCCGATCGTGCCTGCCGCCCCGCCCCAGCCGTACGTTCCCTTAGACGCGCCGCCCGGCATATCGGCCAGCACGACCGATCCGCCCGCGCCGAACCCCATCCCCGCACTGCGCGTCGTCCCGCCATTGCCGTTGCCGATCCCGCCGAAACTGACCCCCGCCGGCAGCAGGTTCGACATGCCGAGCGCGACTGTCTCGGGCTTCATCACGCGCACGCCGTCCAGCGTGCCGCCTTCCTGCAGCATGTGCAGGAACCGGTCGTAATCGCGCGCCGACATCACCAGCCCCGCACCGCCATAGGCAAAGCTCGGCGGCGTCAGGAATGCCGAGGTCGCCGCGGGATCGAGCGGCGTGCGGTTCGCGCCCACGAACGCGTAATTCGTCGCCAGCCGCCCGACCTCGCTCCTGGGCACGCTCCAATAGGTCGAATTCATCTTCAGCGGCGCGAACATCCGTGTCTGCAGGAAGCGTTCGAAGCTCATGCCGCTTGCGACCTCGATCACGCGGCCCATCACGTCGAGCCCCATCGAATAGCTCCACTTGGCGCCCGGCTCGGCGATCAGCGGCAGCGTCGCGACGCGGTCTGCGAACGCGGCGAGCGAGGTCGGCCGCGCGCGCCGCATCTGCATCTCCGTCTGCGCGTTGACCGTGAACGGCAGCACCCCGAGCTGCTCATACGCCTTCAGCAACGCACCCTTCGCGTTGATGCTGTAGCCGAGCCCCGCGGTATGCGTCAGCAGCATCCGGATCGTGATCGCGTTGCGCGCCGGCCGCCCCTCCAGCGATGTTTCGGGATTGGTCGCGACGGTCATCGTCTTGAACGCCGGGATATACTTGCTCACCGGATCGTCGAGCTTGAGCCTGCCGTCCTCGACCAGCATCATCGCCGCCATCCCGGTGATCGGCTTGGTCATCGAATAGACCCGCCACAGCGAATCGGGGGTCGCCACCGGACCTCCTTCGGCGATCCTTCCCGCGGCGGGGAACAGCGTCGGCCGGTCGCCAAAGCCGAATGCGCCCACGATGCCCGGCATCTTGTCGTCACGGACGTAGCCCGCGAACAGTCCTTGCGTGTTGGGCAGCAGCGCGGCGGTCGTCGTGGCGACCCCGGAATCCGGCGCCTGCACCGCCGCGCGCTGCGCCTGCCCGAACGCCGCGGTCGCGGCGAGCGCGGCGATGCCGCCGGTAATCCAGTGCGTACGCGTCATGCAGCCCTCCTGATGGCCCCCTTCACGGCGAGGGCGGCCTTGGCGAAAACGGTCGGCAGCCCGGCTGTATCCAGCCGGTCGATCGGCCACCATTCGGTCGATTCGGTCGACGGCTGATGCGCCTCGACCTCGGCCACGGCAAGCGACAGGTCGAGGTCGAAATGCGTGAAGCCATGCGACACCCGGATATCGAGCATCCGCCAGTCCGCCTGCGCCGGCGCATCCTCGAACCCGGGTGCCGCATCGACCCAAGGGCCCGTCGGCAATGCGCGCATCCCACCCAGCAGCCCGGTGTCGGGCCGCCGCACCAGCAGCACCTGTCCGCCGCGATCCAGCCAGAAGATCGTGCCGTGCCGCTGCGGCTTTACCCCCTTCTTCGCCTTGACCGGGAGCAGCTCGGGCGCGCCGCCCGCAAACCCCGCGCATGCGTCGCGCAGCGGACAGAGCAGGCATTTGGGCGCGCGCGTCGTGCAGATCCCCGACCCCAGATCCATCATGGCTTGCGCGAAATCGCCCGCGCGCAGGTCCGGCGTGATCGTATCCGCCGCCGCCCGGATCGCCGGCCGCGCCGCGGGCAGCGGCGTCGCAATCGCGAACAGCCGCGCGACGACGCGCTCGACATTGGCATCGACCACCACCGCGCGCTGCCCGAACGCGATCGCCGCCACCGCCGCTGCGGTGTACGCGCCCAGTCCCGGCAGCGCGCGCAGCTCGGCCTCGGTCCCCGGGAACACGCCGCCATGCTCCGCGACCACGGCCTTCGCGGCGGCGACCAGATTGCGCGCCCGCGCATAGTATCCGAGCCCCGCCCACGCCGCCATCACGTCCGCATCGTCGGCAGCCGCCAGACTCGCGAAATCGGGCCAGCGCGCGGTCCAGGCCAGGAAGCGCGGCGTCACCGCGGCGACCGTGGTCTGCTGCAGCATCACCTCGGACAGCCACACCCGGTACGGGTCCGCCGTCGCGCCCGCTGCAGCCCGCCACGGCAGCACGCGGCGATGCACGTCATACCAGTCGAGCAGGGCGTCCGACACCGAAGAGCGCTTGGCGTTCACACGCCGCCTATGGCATGGGTTCGCGGATGAGCAAGCCGCCCAGCCCGCGTCCCAGAGCGAAAGGTCGCACCGACCCCGACGCCCCGCGCGAGAACCGCGCGCGCGCCGTGTCGGAGCTGCTGCCGTCGATCGGCGGCGCGGCGTTCAGGCGCTTCGGCTTCGTGCAATCCTCGATCGTCAGCCGCTGGCCCGAGATCGTCGGCGAGAAGCTGGCGGGCGCCAGCACCCCCGAATCGATCCGCTTCCCAGTCGGCAAGAAGCAGGACGGCACGCTCACGCTGACCGTCCGCGGCGCCCACGCGCCGATGATGCAGCACATCACGCCCGAGATCATGGAGCGCGTGAACCGCTTCTTCGGCTATGCCGCGGTCGCCAAGGTCGCGATCCGCCAGGGCGAGGTCGCCGCGCCGCCGCCGCGCAAAAGCCCGCCGTCGATCCGCGCGGTCCCGCTCGAGCTCGGCGACAGCCTCAAGGGCATCGCCGACCCCGAACTCCGCGCCGTCCTCGAATCGCTTGCCGCCGGCGTCGCCTCGACCAACGGCCCTCCCAGGATCAGCTGAATGCGCTTGCTGCTTGCCCTCGTTTCCGTCGTCCTCCTCACCGGTGCGGCGCCCAGGCGTGACTGGAACGCCGTCGCGACGAAGACGCCCGCGGGCGCCTATGTCATCGGCAACCCCGCCGCGCGCGTGAAGCTGGTCGAATATGCCAGCTACACCTGCTCGCACTGCGCGGCGTTCTCCGGCGATTCCGAAGCGGTGCTGCACAAGCAGATGATCGCCTCAGGCTCGACCAGCCTCGAGATCCGCCACTTCATCCGCGACAAGCTCGACCTCGCCGCCGCGGTGCTCGCGCGATGCACCGGGCCGAAGGGATTTGCCGGCACAACCGCCGCGATCTTCGCCGCGCAGCCGAGCTGGCTCCAGCGCGGCATCGATTTCCAGCAGGCGAACGGCGCGCGGATCGGGCTCTACCCGACCCAGGCGCAGCTCCGCGCCAATGCCGACGGCGCCGGCCTGACCGCACTCGTCAAGGCGCGCGGCCTGTCGGACGCGGCGATCGGCGCGTGCTTCGCCGACCAAGCCGAGATCGACCGCATCGTCGCGCTGACCGCCAACGCGCCATCGGAAATCGATTCGACCCCGACCTTCTACGTCAACGGCAAGCGCGCGCCCCACGCCGCGTGGAAGCAGCTCGAACCCGCCTTACGCGCCGCCGGCGCCAGATAATCCCAAGCGGAGTACTCGCATGAAGTTCGCCTACGCACCCCTCCTTGCCATCGCCCTCGTGGCCCTTCCCCTCGCGGCCTGCTCGAAGGAGGATTCCGCCAACAGCGTGACCTCCGCGACCCCGGTCGCCGCGACCCCCGCACCCGCCGGCAAGAACTGGTCCGAGACGGTCGTGAAGACCGAAGAGGGCTATCGGATGGGCAACCCCGACGCGCCGATCAAGCTCGTCGAATATGGCGCGCGCTCGTGCCCGACCTGCGGCGCGTTCGGCCGCGAGGCGTACAAGCCGCTGACCGACAACTATGTCTCGACCGGCAAGGTCAGCTTCGAATTCCGCGACTTCCTCGTCCACGGCGCCTCCGACGTTGCGCTGACGTTGCTCGGTCAGTGCGGCACCGTCGACAGCTTCTTCCCGCTGCTCGAACAGACCTATCAGAACCAGATCGCGTTCCTCGACAAGCTGCAGGCGATGCCGCAGCCCGCGCAGGCAGCGCTGCAGGGCAAGTCCCCGACGCAGGTCGCGACCGCGCTCGCCGAACAGATGGGCGCGATCGACTTCGTCAAGCAGCGCGGCATCCCCGAGGCCAAGGCGCGCGCCTGCCTAGCCGACCAGAAGCAGCTCGAGATCATGGCCAAGCCGACCGAGAAGGCGATGCAGGACGGCTCGGTGACGGGCACCCCGACTTTCTTCCTCAACGGCAAGAACGTCGAAGGCGTAGTGACCTGGGCTGCGATGGAGAAGGCACTGAAGGCCGCGGGCGCGTAGGCGTCCCACAATCCTCCCCCGCCAGGGGGAGGTGGCACGCGTAGCGTGACGGAGGGGGCGGAAACGCTACCATCCGTTCCGTGTCCTCCCCCTCCGTCGCCTTCGGCGCCACCTCCCCCTGGCGGGGGAGGATCGAGTACCCCCCCGTTCGTCCTGAGCGAAGTCGAAGGACAGGCCTGTTTGTGCCACCGCCCTTCGACTAGGCTAGCCGCGACCGGCAGAAGGGGGGCGCCAACATGCAGATCAAACGCCTCCGCATCGCGGGGTTCAAGAGCTTCGTCGAACCCGCCGACCTGCGGATCGAGCCCGGGCTGACCGGCGTCGTCGGCCCCAATGGCTGCGGCAAGTCCAACCTCCTCGAAGCGCTGCGCTGGACGATGGGCGAGGCCAGCGCCAAGTCCCTGCGCGGCGCCGGCATGGAAGACGTGATCTTCGCCGGCACCACCACCCGCCCCCCGCGCGACTTCGCCGAAGTCTCGATCCTCGCCGAGATCGCGGGCGAGGAAACCGAGATCGTCCGCCGCATCGAACGCGGCGCCGGCTCCGCCTACCGGATTGACGGCCGCGACGTCCGCGCCAAGGACGTCGGCCTGCTGTTCGCCGACGCCGCCACCGGCGCGCACAGCCCCGCGCTCGTCAGCCAGGGCCGGATCGGCGCGGTCATCGCCGCCAAGCCCGCCGACCGGCGCGCGATGCTCGAGGATGCGGCAGGAATCTCGGGGCTTCACGTCCGCCGGAAAGACGCCGAATCCAAGCTTCGCGCCACCGAAGCCAATCTCGCCAAGCTCGACGAGGTGATCGCCGACCAGGACGCGCGCGTCGCCGCGCTGCGCCGCCAGGCGCGCGCCGCAGACCGCTATCGCCAGCTCTCCGACCAGATCCGCGTCGCCGAGGCGCGGCTGATCTTCGCCCGCTGGCGCGAAGCCGCGGCCGCCGCCGACGCCGCCAAGGCCGAAGCCGCGGACGCCGAGACCCGCGTCCGCACCGCCACCGATGCCGAACGCGCCGCCGCTACCGCCCAACTCGACGCCGCGCGTACCGTCGGCACCGCACGCGCCGCAGCCCTCGCCGCGCGCGACGCCGCCAGCGATGCCGCGCACGCGCTCGCCGCGCTCCGGACCGAGAAGACGAGCCTGGACCAGCGTATCGCCGAACTGATCGCCAATCGCGACCGCATCGCCGAGGACCGCGACCGCGAAGGCTCGCTAGCCAGCGACGCCGCCGCCGCGCTCGCGCGCCTTGCCGACGAGGCGCGTACGCTCGACGCCGCGATCGCTGCCGCAGTACAGGCGCGCCCGGCCTTCGACGCCGCGCTTGCCGAGGCGGAACGCCGTGCGCGCGATGCCGAGGTTGCGCTCGCCCAGGCGCTCGCCCGCCAGGCGCAGGACGCCGCAGAACTCCGCGTCGCCGGCGCCGCACTTGCCGCCGCCCGCGCGCGCACCGATCGTGCCGCGCGCGACGGTGCGAGCCTCGCCGCCGCGCTTCGGGTGCTCCCCCAGCCCGCCCCGCTCGAAGCCGAGCGCGCCGCAGCCGCAACGGCGCGCACGACGGCCGCTGCCACCGCCGACGCCGCGCGCGTGACGCTAGCCCAGGCCGACACCGACGAACGCACTGCGATCGCCGCGCGCGACACCGCCGAGGCGACCCGAGCCACCGCCCGCGCCGAACTCGCCGCGATCGACAGCGAGGCCGCCGCGCTGACGAAAGCGACGCAGGCGAGCGGCCGCGACCGCCTGCTCGACCATGTCGCCGCCCGCCCCGGCTATGAACGCGCGCTCGCCGCCGCGCTCGCCGACGATCTCGACACCGGCCTCGCCGCCTGGACCGGCGCGGAACCCGCGCCCGACGACCCCGAGGCCCCCTCGGGCACCGAACCGCTCGCCCCGCACGTCGACGCACCGCCCGCCCTCGCGCGCCGCCTCGCGCAGATCTTCGTCACCGACACCGACGCCGGACACCCGCTCGCGGTCGGCCAGCGGCTCGTCACGCGCGCGGGGGTGCTGCGCCGCTGGGACGGGTTCGCCGCCAGCGGCAGCGGTGCCGCCGCAGTCGAACGGCTCGTCCGCCTCAACCGCCTGAAGGCGCTGCACGACGCCCGGGCCCCCGCCGCCGCCGCACTGGCCGATGCCGAAACCGCGCAAGCGGCGATCGACACGGCGATCGCCGCCGCCCGCCAGGCCGCACAGACTGCGCGCGCCACACTGCAACGCGCCGAGACCGAGGGCCGCGATGCGCTTCGCATCGAGGACCGCGCGACCACCGCGCTCGAACGCCTCGCCAGCCAGCGCGCCGATCTCGACGCGCGCGCCGCGCGTGTCGCGGACGATGCCGCCGACGCCGCCGCCGAACTGGTCACAGCGCAGGCGGCGATGGCCGCGGTTCCCGACGGCCGCGCCAACGCCGACCGCGTCGCCACGCTGCAACGCGACGCCGAAGCCTGCCGCGCGACCGTCGGCCAGGCACGCGCCGACCGCGCATCCGGCGAACGCGCGCACGCCGCCCACCGCGAACGCCTCGCCGCGGCGCAGGCCGACACGCGCAGCTGGCGCGCCCGCGCGGGCGAGGCCGCCAAACGCATCGCCGACATGGACGCGCGCGCCGCCCGCCTCGCGCTCGACATCGCCGCGCTCGTCGATCGCCCCGCCGCGCTCGACGCCGACATCGTTCGCCGCGACGCCGACCACGCAACCGCGCGCGTCACCGCGGATGAGCGCGCGGCGGCCGAACTGACTGCGGACGCCGCCCTCCGCACCGCGGACGAGGAGCACCGCCGCGCCAACGAAGCGCTCGCCCAGGCCCGCGAACACCGCGCCGGCGCGGTCGCGCGCGTTGAGAACCAGGAGTTGCGCCGCGTCGAGATGGGCCGGCTCTCGGGCGAACGCTTCGCCTGCCCCGCCCCCGTCCTCCCCGAACGCCTCGCCTTCGACGCCGCCACCGTCCGCGCGCCCTCGGAGGAATCCGCCGCGCACGACCGCCTCTCGCTCGACCGCGAACGGATCGGCCCGGTCAACCTGATGGCGACGCAGGAACTCGCCGAGCTCGAAGCCGCCAGTGTCGGCAACGCCGCAGAGCGCGACGAACTCGGCCAAGCCGTCAACCGCCTGCGCGGCTCGATCGGCACGCTCAACCGCGAGGGGCGGCAACGGCTGCTCGCCGCGTTCGAGGCGGTCAATGGGCATTTTCGCACATTGTTCTCGACGCTGTTCGACGGCGGCGCCGCGCATCTGGAACTCGTCGATTCGGACGACCCGCTCGAGGCGGGACTCGAGATCATGGCGCAGCCCCCCGGCAAGCGGCTCCAGTCGCTCACGCTGCTCTCGGGCGGCGAACAGGCACTGACGGCGGTCGCACTGATCTTCGGGCTGTTCCTGACCAACCCCGCGCCGATCTGCGTGCTCGACGAGGTCGACGCGCCGCTCGACGACGCCAATATCGAACGCTTCTGCGACCTGCTCGACCGGATGGCGACCGACACCGCCACGCGTTACCTCGTCGTCACGCACAATGCGGTGACGATGAGCCGGATGCACCGCCTGTTCGGCGTGACGATGATCGAACGCGGCGTCAGCCGACTCGTCTCGGTCGACCTGCAGGCCGCCGAAGGCCTGCTCGCGGCGGAATGACGCGCCCGCGCCGATACGATATCCTCCGCGCATGTTCCTCGACGACTCGACCATCTGGCCCCGCAAGGACGACCTGCCCCCGCGCAAGCCGCCCTTCCGCCACGAAAAGGCGTTGACCCGCCTGCTGCTCGCCTATGCGCTGGTTCTGCTGCTCCTACCGGTCAGCCTGGGCAGCATCGTCGACCTGATCCGCTACCTGTTAGGCCTGTTCTCTTGATCTGAAGCAATCGACAACGCTCGATCGAGAACGTACAGCGAACGGATGGCGCAGCTCGACACCCGTGAAAAGCTGGAGATCCTGGCCGACGCCGCGAAATACGACGCGTCCTGCGCCTCGTCCGGCACTGCCAAACGCAACTCGAAGGACGGCAAGGGGCTTGGCTCGACCGAAGGCATGGGCATTTGCCACGCCTATGCCCCCGACGGCCGCTGCATCAGCCTGCTCAAGATCCTGCTGACCAACAGCTGCATCTTCGACTGCCATTACTGCATCAACCGCAAGAGCTCGAACGTCCGCCGCGCGCGCTTCACCGCGAAGGAGGTCGTCGACCTGACCATCGCCTTCTACAAGCGCAACTATATCGAGGGTCTGTTCCTCTCCTCGGGCATCATCGCCTCGTCCAACTACACGATGGAGCAGATGGTCGAGGTCGCGCGTAGCTTGCGCGAAGACCATCACTTCCGCGGCTATATCCACCTCAAGACGATCCCCGACGCCGATCCCGAGTTGGTCCACCAGGCGGGGCTTTACGCCGATCGCCTGTCGATCAACGTCGAGCTGCCGACCGCGGGTGGCCTCAAGCGGCTCGCCCCCGAAAAGGACGGCGTCCGTATCGAAACCGCGATGTCGGAAGTGAAGGCCTCGATCGTCGACGGCAAGGACGCCAAGGCCAAGTACAAGTCCGCGCCGCGCTACGCCCCCGCGGGCCAGTCGACGCAGATGATCGTCGGCGCCGACGCCGCGACCGATGGCGACATCGTGAAGAAGGCCTCGACGCTCTACGATCGCTTCGGTTTGCGCCGCGTCTATTATTCGGCGTTCAGCCCGATCCCGGACGCGAGCGCCGTGCTGCCGTTGCAGCGCCCGCCGCTGATGCGCGAGCACCGGCTCTACCAGTCCGACTGGCTGATGCGCTTCTACGAGTTCCAGCCGCACGAGGTAGTCGCCGCCGCCGACGACGCGACGGGCATGCTCCCGCTCGACATCGACCCCAAGCTCGCCTGGGCGCTCAAGTTCCGCGGATCGTTCCCGGTCGACGTCAACCGCGCCCCGCGGGAGATGCTGTTGCGCGTGCCGGGGCTGGGGGTGAAAGCGGTCAACGGCATCCTGGCGAGCCGGCGCTGGCGGAGGCTGCACCTGGCCGACGTCGCGCGGCTGACCGTGTCGGTGGCGAAGCTCCGGCCTTTTATTATCGCGGAAGACTGGCGCCCGGTCGTGCTGTCCGACACGGCGGACCTTCGCCCACTGATCGCTCCGAAGCCAAGGCCCAAACAGATGGAAATGTTTGCGTGACCCCCGTCACCCTGAACTCGTTTCAGGGTCCATCTTTCCGCAAACGATATCGCATGAGGCGGCCTGGATGCTGAAACGAGTTCAGCATGACGGCGTTGGGGTTCGATGCGCGTCGTAACACTCACCGAACCCGACGATTTCGACGGCTGGCGCGACGCCGCGCGCGGCCTGATCGCCAGCGACACCCCCCCCGACGACGTCGTCTGGCAGGTCGGCGACGCCCCCGCCGATCTCTTCGCGACCACCGCCGATCCGGTCGCCGCCCCCGCCCCCGGCGGCCTCAGCGTCCCCCGCGCGTTCCTCGACCTCGCGCGCTCGGCGATCCTCGCCAGTGACCCCGAACGCTTCGCGCTGCTCTACACCCTGCTCTTCCGCCTGCGCCGCGAGCCCAAGGCGATCGAGGACCGCGCCGACCCGCTCGTCCGCCGGCTCGACCGCATCGCCAAGGATGTCCGCCGCGACATCCACAAGATGCGCGCCTTCCTCCGCTTCCGCGAGGTGGAGGACGGTGATGGGGGGGACGGCGCCCCGCGCTTCGTCGCGTGGTTCGAACCCGATCACCACATCGTCCGCGCCAACGCCGCGTTCTTCGTCAACCGCTTCGCCAGCATGCGCTGGTCGATCCTGACGCCCGAGGTCTCGATCCACTGGGACGGCAAGGCGCTGTCCGAAGGCCCCGGCGCGAGCAAGGCCGACGCCCCCGACGGCGACCCGACCGAGGACGTCTGGAAGACCTACTATGCCAGCACCTTCAACCCGGCGCGCGTGAAGATCGGCGCGATGCTAAAGGAGATGCCGAAGAAATACTGGAAGAACATGCCCGAGACCGCGCTGGTCCCTGGCATGCTCGCAGCAGCGCAGGCACGGGAGTCGGGCATGATCACCAAGTCACGCGAGCATATCGGCGGCAACAGCCTGATTGCCTGGGAGGCGCTGCGCGACGAGGCCGCCGGCTGCACCCGCTGCCCGCTGTACAAGCCCGCGACGCAAACCGTGTTCGGCGAAGGCCCGGTCGATGCCCCGCTGATGTTCGTCGGCGAACAGCCCGGCGACCAGGAGGACCTCGCCGGCCGCCCGTTCGTCGGTCCCGCCGGCCAGATGTTCGACCGCGCGATGGCCGAGGCCGGCGTCGACCGCGCGCGCGCCTACGTCACCAACGCGGTCAAGCACTTCAAGTTCGAACAGCGCGGCAAGCGCCGCATCCACTCGTCGCCGGCTGCCGGCGAGATCGACGCGTGCCGCTGGTGGGTCGAGCAGGAGCAGATGCTCGTGAAGCCCAAGGTCACGGTGGCGCTGGGCGCAACTGCCGCGCGCTCGCTGTTCGGCAAGGTCATGGCGATCGGCAAGAACCGCGGCCGCGCGATGGAGCTACCGAGCGGCGGCGAAGCGTGGATCACCGTCCACCCGAGCTATCTGCTGCGCCTGCCCGACGAGGGCCAGGCGCGGGAGGAATATGCGCGGTTCGTCGAGGATCTGCGCGTCGTGGGTGGGCGGATATAGGGGTCGTCCCATCCAAACCCCGTCACCCCAGCGCAGGCTGGGGTCTCCCGCGGCTCCTGTCCCCTGCCAGCCGCACGAGATCCCAGCCTTCGCTGGGATGACGGAATAGGGGGCGGTCTGCTGTTACATCGACCCCGGCTCAGGCCCCATCCGCCCACCCGCGTCATCCATCGCCGCGATCGCGGCCATATCCTCATCGTCCAGTGTCAGGTCCAGCGCCGCGAAATTGTCCGTCAGATGCTCGGCATCCGACGCCTTCGGGATCACCGAAAGCCCCAACGCCAGATGCCACGCCAGGATAACCTGCGCCGCGCTCCGCCCATGCTTCGCCGCGATGTCTGTGATCCGCGCGTCGGTCAGCAGCGTCTTGCCCTGCCCGAGCGGACTCCAGCTCTGCGTCACGATCCCGTGCCGCTCGTGATACGCCCGCGCCTCGCGCTGCTGGAAGTTCGGGTGCAGCTCGATCTGGTTCACCACCGGCGTCACGCCGGTCGCCGCGACGATCGCGTCCAGATGCGCGGGCTCGAAGTTCGACACGCCGATCGACCGCGTCTTCCCCGCATCGCGCAGGGCCACCATCGCCTTCCACGCGTCGACAAATTGTCCCTGCCCCGGCGCCGGCCAGTGCATCAGATACAGGTCGACCGCGTCGAGCCCGAGCAGCGCGAGGCTCTCGTCGAGCGCGGCCTCGGGATCGCCCTGCCGGTCGTTCCACAACTTGGTCGTCAGGAACGCATCCGACCCCTTGTAGCCGTCGCCGACCCCGCGCTCGTTCTCGTAGATCGCGGCGGTGTCGACCAGCCGGAAGCCGATATCGAGCCCGTTGCGGACGATCGCCGCCACCTGGCTGTCGGGAATCTGCCACGTCCCCATGCCGAGCTGGGGCATGGTGCGGCCGTCGTTGAGTGTGAGATCTGTCATTCGCCCCCAACAGACCGGAGCCGCAGCGGGTTCCGATTGACCGGCCGCGCCACTTGCCCCAGATCGCGCGCCCATGTTCGAAAAGATCCTCGGCGTCCTCGCCACCTTCACCATCTGGGTGATCTCGTCGGGCGGCTATGTCGGCATCGCGATCCTCATGGCGATCGAGAGTGCATGCATCCCGCTGCCGTCGGAAATCATCATGCCGTTCGCGGGCTATCTCGTCTCGACCGGCCGGTTCGACCTCTATCTCGCCGCCACCGCGGGCGCGATCGGGTGCAATCTCGGCTCGATCGTCGCCTATGAGGTCGGCAAGCGCGGCGGGCGCCCGATGGCCGAGCGCTGGGGCCGCTACGTGCTGATCGGCCCGGGCGAGCTCGACGCCGCCGACCGCTTCTTCGTGCGCTGGGGCTCGGCGGCGGTGCTGATCGGCCGGCTGCTCCCGGTGATCCGTTCGTTCATCGCGTTTCCGGCGGGCGTCGCGCGGATGAAGCTGGTGCCGTTCCACCTCTACACCTTCATCGGCTCCTGGCCGTGGTGTTTCGGCCTTGCCTGGGTCGGCATGAAGCTCGGCGACAAATGGGACAGCGACCCGCGGGTGAAGGCGGCGTTCCATTCTGCCGACCTGCTGATCGGCCTGGTCCTGATCGCGCTGGTGGGGTTCTACGTCTGGCACCGTGTCCGTGGCCTGAAGCACCGCTAAATCCTCCCCCGCCAGGGGGAGGTGGCGCCGTAGGCGACGGAGGGGGCGGACACGGAACGGACGTTGGAGTTCCCGCCCCCTCCGTCACGCTACGCGTGCCACCTCCCCCTCGCAGGGGAGGATCAGGAGAGCCCTCGATACCCCGGCCGCAACGGCAGCCCCGACAACCCCACCGTCCGCTTCTGCGCGAGCGTCTGGAAATCGCACAGCACCCCGCGCCAGAACCCGGTGCACGACAGCGCGAGATACAACAGCCACAACCGGGTCCGCGTCAGCCCGACCTCGGCGACCGCCGCCTCGCGGTTCGCGTACAGCGCCTCGCTCCAGGCCTTGAGCGAGCGGTAATAATGCTCGCGCATGCTCTCGACATCCATCACCTCGAAGCCGTGCCGCTCGAGATTGGTCGTCGTCATCCCGATATAATCGAGTTCGCCGCCCGGGAAGATATAACGGTTGATCACCGCCATATAGGCGGTCCGCTTGCGGAACTTGGTCAGGTCCTTGGTCGCGCGCCGAGTTGTCGCCTGGTGCAAATACAACCCGTGCGGGCCGAGCAACCGGTGCATCTGTTCGAAATGCCGGTCGTGATTGTCGATCCCGACATGCTCGAACATCCCGATCTGCGCGATCTTGCCGTAAATCCCCGGGGTCTCGATCGTCCGATAGTCGCGCAGCTCGATCGTCACCCGGTCGCTCAAGCCCCGGCTCGCGACGCGCGCCTGCGCTAGGTCATGCTGCTCCTGCGACAGCGTGATGCCGTGTACGGTCGCGCCAAAGAACTCCGCCGCATGGCACGCTAGGCCACCCCAGCCGCATCCGAGATCGAGCATCCGGTCGCCCGGCACCAGCTCCAGCTTCCGGCAGATCAGATCCATCTTGGCGAGCTGCGCATCCGCGAGACTCGTTTCCGGCGTCGCGAACACCGCGGCCGAATATTGCATCTCGGGGTCTAGGAACAGTTGATAGAAAGCGTTCGACACGTCGTAGTGGAACTGGATCATCGCGGTGTCGTCGCGGCCCTTGCCGAACAGCGCGCCGACCCGGTCGCCGAAGCTCAGCGCGCCCTTGTCGCCGTCGGTCGCGAACAGGAACGGCCACGCCGCCTTCATGATCAGCCCGCGGTTCACCGACTTGACCAGCCCCACCGCGCGCAGATGCTCCCACCGCCCCAGCGCCTCGAGCGGACTGCCGCCCTGGATGTCGATCCCGCCGGCGATGTACACCTCGACCAGTGTCATCAGCTTGGGCGATCGCACCAGCCGCCCGATCGCCGCGGGCGATGCGATCACGATGCGGATGTCGTCGCGTGCATTCGGCCCCAGCGGCACGATCTCGCCGTTCCACAGTTCGACGCTGACATCGGCCTGCAGATGCCCGGCGATATGCGCGATGATCGTCCGTGCGTTTGCGAGCAGATCGGCCATGTTCTTCCCCCCCGCCGTGATTGCTCGGCGCGCTCTGCTCGCAGCCAATCGCGGCGAGCGCAACCCAAGAGTCAGACGTCAGGCGATGCTCCGCCGCGCCTGCGCCTGCGCGCTCGCCAGGTGATGCGCATGCGTGATCGCCACCGCGAGCGCATCAGCGGCGTCGGGCCCGGCGAGCTTGGTCCCCGGCAGCAGCACCGCCATCATCGCCTGGATCTGCCGCTTCTCGGCCCCCCCCGATCCCACCACCGCCTTCTTGACGGTCGAGGGATGATATTCGCCGATATGCAGCCCCGCCCCCGCCGCGGCGAGCAACACGACGCCGCGCGCCTGCCCCAGCTTCAGCGTCGACTGCGCGTTGGTGTTGCCGAGCACCTCCTCGACCGCCGCGCCATCGGGCCGCTCGGCGCGGATCACGTCGATCAACGCACCGTACAATGCCGTCAACCGCCGCGGCAGCGCCATCGACGGGTCGGTCCTCACCTGCCCGTTGGCGATATGGCTGAGCCGGTTCCCCTCCGCCCGGATCACGCCCCATCCGGTCGTGCCGAGCCCCGGGTCGAGGCCGAGGATGATCACGCGAAGCCGCTAAGACGCGAAGAGAAGGTGTGTTCGCGCAGAGGCGCAGAGGACGCCGAGGTGATGCGGTCGGGGCCATCGTCTCGCCTTAGCGAGACCTTCGCCTGTGCTGTTACCCGCGGGTGCAAAGGCCCGCTGACGCGGGCAACAGATGAAGCGCGCGCGCTCCCTCTGCGCTCTCTGCGCCTCTGCGCGAAAACCTCTTCTTCATTGCGCCTTCGCGCCTTTGCGTGAATCAAATTCAGCCCAGTTTCTCCAGAATCTCGTCCGAGACCTCGTAATTCCCCCACACCGTCTGCACGTCGTCGTCCTCGTCGAGCACTTCGATCAGCTTGAACAGCGTCCCCGCATCGTCCTCGCCGACATCGACCATCGTCTGCGGCCGCCAGGCGAGCTTCGCGCCCTCGGCCTCGCCCAGCTTGGCCTCCAAAGCCTTGGCGACCTCGTGCAGGTCGGCGACCGCGGTCCAGATCTCGTGGCCGTCCTCGCTCGACGTCACGTCCTCGGCGCCCGCGTCCAGCGCCGCCTCGAACACCGCCTCGGCATCGCCCGCGCTCGCGGGATAGGAAATCAGGCCCACCCGGTCGAACGCATGGCTGACCGAGCCGCTCGCGCCCAGATTGCCGCCGTTCTTGGCGACCGCGACGCGCACGTTGGTCGCGGTGCGGTTGCGGTTGTCGGTCAGCGCCTCGATGATCAGCGACACGCCGCCGGGGCCGAACCCCTCGTAACGGATTTCCTCGTAATTCTCGGCGTCGCCCTTGCTCGCCTTGTCGATCGAGCGCTGGATGTTCTCCTTGGGGAGCGACATCGCCTTGGCGGCGTTGATCGCCGCGCGCAGGCGCGGGTTCATGTCGGGGTCGGGCAGGCCCATCTTGGCGGCGACGGTGATTTCGCGGCTGAGCTTGCTGAACGCGGACGAGCGCTTCTTATCCTGCGCACCCTTGCGGTGCATGATGTTCTTGTATTTGGAATGGCCTGCCATCGGTGCCTCTTTTGAGCTGTTGCGCCGCTCTTAGGCCGTGGGCGGCGTTTTCGCCAGACCGTCGATCTTCCGCTCGATCGCGTCGAGCCGGTCGAGCACCAGATGGTCGATCTTGTGGTGCACGCGCAGGATGTCGAGTTCGGCGCGCAGGTTGGTCTCGTAATCGAGGCTCGCCGCCAACCGGTCCTTTGCCGACTGCCGGTTCTGGCTCATCATGATCACCGGCGCCTGGATCGCCGCCAGCGTCGACAGCAGCAGGTTGAGGAAGATGTACGGATAGGGGTCGAACGCTCGCCCGACATGCCCGAGGATCTCGGAATTGAGGATCATCCACCCGAACAGCACGGCCGCGAAGGCGATGATGAACCCCCACGACCCGCCGACCGCCGCGACCCGGTCGGCCAGCCGGTCGCCGAAGCTCGCCTGTTCGTCGGCGACGTCTGCGGCGTCACGGCTGACCGTAGTCCCCGCCTCGATTCCCGCCAGGACGCGCCGCTCCTCGTCGTCGAGCGCCCCCGGCGGCTTGCCGAGCAGGCGCTGCGAAAGTTCGTCGAGCGATGAGGTCTGGGTCATGGGGCGGGTCTAGCCCGGAATGTGAACGCGTTTCCATCCTCCCCCGCCAGGGGGAGGTGTCACCGCAGGTGACGGAGGGGGCGGACACGGAACCGGCGTTGGAGTTGCCGCCCCCTCCGTCGCCTTCGGCGCCACCTCCCCCTGGCGGGGGAGGATCATAGAATCCGAACTCGCCGCTTGCCGCAGGGGCGCCCGACCTGCCAAACGCCCGGCATGACGGTACGCGTAGACATGGGAACCGACGGCAACGGCACCGCCGTGGCGATGGACCTCGAGGAACTGCTTGCCACACGCTTGCTGGTGCAGGGCAATTCGGGGTCGGGAAAGTCGCATCTGCTGCGCCGCCTGCTCGAACGCTCGGCAGGCCAGGTCCAGCAGATCGTGATCGATCCCGAGGGCGATTTCGTGACTCTCGCCGGCCCGCACGGCCATGTCGTGATCGAGGCGGGCGAATACAGCGAACGCGAGATCGCGCGGATCGCCACCCGCCTGCGCGAACACCGCACGTCGGCGGTGCTCAGCCTCGAGGGACTCGAGGTCGAGGGCCAGATGCGTTGCGCCGCGTCGTTCCTCTCCGCGCTGTTCGACGCCCCGCGCGAGCATTGGTACCCGGCGCTTGTCGTCGTCGACGAGGCGCAGATGTTCGCCCCCGTCACCGGCGGCGAAGTGTCGGAGGAAGTCCGCCGCGCCTCGCTCGCGGCGATGACCAACCTGATGTGCCGCGGCCGCAAGCGCGGGCTCGCGGGCGTCATCGCGACGCAGCGTCTCGCCAAGCTCGCCAAGAACGTCGCGGCCGAAGCGTCCAACTTCCTGATGGGCCGCACCTTCCTCGACATCGACATGGCGCGCGCCGCCGACCTGCTCGGCATGGAGCGCCGCCAGGCCGAGGCGATCCGCGACCTCCAGCGCGGCACCTTCATGGCGCTTGGCCCCGCGGTCTCCAGGCGGCCGATCACGGTCAAGATCGGCGACGTCGAGACCTCGGCACGCAGCGGCAGCCCCAAGCTCACGCCGCTCCCCACCGCCACGCCGATGGACCTCGCCGACCTGCTCTCCGAACCCGTTATCGACGCGCCCGAGCTCGGCCTGCTGTTCGATTCGCGCCCGCGCCGCGTCCCCGCCGAGGAACTGATCGACGGCATCGGCCGCACGCCCGAACCGCGCACCGCCGCCCCCCCGCCGCCCGACAAGTCGGACGACGAGGTCGAGGCGATCTATGCCGAGGTATTCCGCGCGATCGTCGCCGACGCCGAATCGTCGCTGCGCCCGCCCTCGGTGCTGTTCCAGGATTTCCAGGTGCGCTGCCGGATGGCGGGACTCGCCAAGCCGCCGCTCGACCTGCCCGGCTTCGTCCGCCGTCTGAGCTGCGCGCGCGCCGGAATCTTCGACATGACGGACGAGGCGTGGACCGCCGCGCTCGACGTCGCCAGCGGGTTGCCCGACGACATGCTCGGGGCGTTCCTGCTGGTCGCCCGCGCCGCGCGCGAGGGCGAGCCCTGCCCGTCCGACGCACGCATCGCCGCGACCTACGGCACCAGCTCGATCGGCCGCGTGAAGCGCCTGATCGGCTATATCGAGAGCCGCGACCTGATCGTCTGCCGCGTCGACCTCGCCGGCAAGCGTTCGATCACGATTCCCGGCCTCGGCTGGACCACGCAGCCGGCGGAGGCCAATACTCCTTGATAGGTTAGGCGGAGCATGGGAGACGGCAGTGCATGCAAGACTCCCCCATTGACGACGAGCTGCGCCTAAGTTTTCTGGGCACCTTGATGGAAGACGTGCTCGTTGCGAGGGCGCGCCGGGATGACTGCGACTCTCAGACACACCGCCGCGAAGTCATTCGAACGATCTTCGCAGCAATTGAAGGATCTATCTGGTTATACCGGCAGCAGGTACGATCGATGGCGAAAAGCATGGGCCTACTTACCCCGGTAGCTGACCTTGCCCTACAGGAAAGAAGCTTTAGCGTCACTGACCGAGGCACGATCATAGAGCAAGTAAAGTTCATTACTCTACCCACGATAATAAAACTCACAAACCGACAGGCGAAGCTTATCGATCCGGAACTGTCTCTTGATTTCGGAAGCACAGGCTGGTCGGCTCTAAAAGATGCATTGAGCGCGCGCCACCGCATCACCCATCCCAAGAGCCGGGAAGATCTACATCTCGGCAATGACGATATGGCAAGAGCAGAAATAGCGTTCTCGTGGATCAACGATTCGATACTTGCGGCTCTTACCGCCACAACCGCCGCCTTTCGAACGCATGCAACGGAAATGCGCACAATCGTTGATGCACTTTTAAGTGGTGACAAGGGCGCGCTCTCGGAATATCGCGCCGCTTTAGCTATAGACGAGGACGACTGATCGCCCCCGTCCAGTTTATCAGAGCATTCCCAAAGCCTGTAAATAAACTTCGAGTATAGCTTCCTCCTCCTGATATTCTTCCTTCTTCTTTTTTCGGATAGCCATAATTTTTTTCATTGCCTTGCCGTCGTAACCTCGGCCCTTGGCTTCGGCAAAGACGTCCTTGATGTCGTCCGAAATGCCCTTCTTCTCTTCCTCGAGCCGCTCGGCGCGCTCGATCAGCAGGCGCAGTTCGTCTGCCGCGACCGCGCCGCCGCCCATGCCGTGTTGGCGTTCGTCCGTCATGATATCCCCATTCGCTCAAAAGACAGACCGGGCGCGATCGGCGTCCGCGAAGGACGGCCGGTGAATCGCGCGACCCGGTGCGGCGCCGCGTCTAGGCGTTAACCGTGCGCGGCTCAATGCCGCTTTAGGCGGGTGCGTTCCCCGGTGCGTTCAACGCCACGCTCGCGCGCATCCGCTCGAGCTGCTCGGGCCTCGCGCTGCCCTGGTTCTGCGCCTTCCACTGCGCATAGGGCATGCCGTAGACCGTCTCGCGCGCGGCCTCCTTGTCCATGTGCCCCGCCTCCTCGACCCAGTCGGACAGGCAGTTGCGGCAGAAGCCGGCCAATCCCATTAGGTCGATATTCTGTGCGTCGCCGCGGTGGCGCAGGTGGCGCACCAGCCGGCGAAAGGCTGCCGCCGCTACGGCATCGTCGAGTTCGTCGAGCTTGTCCATTATCCGCGTCCATCCCGTGGTTGAGGTTGATCGTGTCGAGATAGGGGTTAAGGCACGAACCGGCAAAGCCCCCAGGAGTGCTGAATGACGAAGGCGATATCCCCACGCCCCCGCAAGGTGCGCGTCCTCGCGACGCTGGGCCCGGCGAGCAATTCCCCGGACATGATCGCGACTCTGTTCGAGGCGGGCGCCGACGCGTTCCGCATTAACATGAGCCATGGCGACCAGCAGTCGAAGATCGCGGTGATCCAGGCGATCCGCGCGATGGAGAAGGAGTTCGGGCGCCCGACGACGATCCTCGCCGATCTCCAGGGCCCCAAGCTGCGCGTCGGCAAGTTCGCGGCCGGAAAGGTCGAGCTCAAGACCGGCACGACCTTCCTGCTCGACCGCGACACCACGCCCGGCGACGCCACCCGCGTCGAACTGCCGCACCGCGAGATCTTCGAGGGGATCGAGACCGGCGCCCGCCTGCTGCTCGACGACGGCAAGCTCGTGTTGCGCGTCACCGGACACGGCCCGACGCAGATCGAGACGGTCGTGGTGGTCGGCGGCATGCTGTCGAACAACAAGGGGCTGAACGTCCCCGACGTCGTGCTGCCGATGGCCGCGCTGACCGACAAGGATCGCAGCGATCTCGACTTCGCGGTCGACCAGGGCGTCGACTGGATCGCGCTGTCGTTCGTGCAGCGGCCCGAGGACCTCTGGGAGGCGCGGAAACTGATCGGCGGCAAGGCCGCGCTGCTCGCCAAGATCGAGAAGCCCGCGGCGATCGACCGGCTCGAGGAGATCGTCGAGGCGTGCGACGGCGTGATGGTCGCGCGCGGCGATCTCGGCGTCGAGATGCCGCCCCAGGCGGTGCCGCCGCTGCAGAAGCGCATCGTCGAGGTTGCGCGCCGGATGGGCCGCCCGGTGGTGGTCGCGACGCAGATGCTCGAATCCATGATCACCTCGCCGTCGCCGACCCGCGCCGAAGTCTCGGACGTGGCGACCGCAATCTATGACGGCGCCGATGCGATCATGCTCTCGGCCGAGAGTGCGGCGGGCGACTGGCCGGTCGAATCGGTCGCGATGATGAACGCGATCGGTGTCTCGGTGGAGGGCGATCCCGAGCACGGCGACCGCATGCACTTCACCGTGATGAAGCCCGATCCGACGACCGCGGATGCGCTCGCCGAGGCCGCGAAGAACATCGCCGCGACGGTCGATGCGGTGGCGATCATCTGCTTCACCACCTCGGGCTCGACGCCCCGGCGAATCGCGCGCGAGCGGCCGGGCGTGCCGCTGCTGGTCCTCACCCCCAGCCTGGAGACCGCGCGCCGGCTCGGGCTGCTCTGGGGCACGCACGCGGTCCACACCCGCGACGTCGAATCGTTTGAGGACATGGTCGGCAAGTCGAAGCGCATGGCGCTGCGGCACAACATGGCCAAGGCCGGCGACCGCGTGATCGTGATGGCGGGTGTGCCGTTCCGCACGCCGGGATCGACCAACGTGCTGCACGTCGTGCGGATCGTCGGCGACGAGTTGAAGGGGCGGAAATAGTCTTTTCCACCCCGGCGAAGGCCGGGGCCCAATTGGGAAACAGCTGTGACGACGCGCACCGGTCCGTTACATCGACCTTGCCAATTGGGCCCCGGCCTTCGCCGGGGTGGTCGTTTTCCTGAACGGTAGGGGTACCGCATGACGTTACGCGAAAAATTCGGCTGGGGCGCGCTCAGCCTGCTCGCGGCGTGCGCACTCGCGGTCATCGCCTTCGTCCGCGGCGAGAACGTCAACGCGCTGTGGATCGTCGCCGCGTCGGTCTCGATCAACCTCATCGCCTACCGCTTCTACGCGCGCTACATCGCACGCCACGTCATGCAGCTCGACCCGAGCCGCCCGACGCCTGCGATCCGCCGCGCCGACGGGCTCGACTACGTCGCGACCGACCGCAACGTGCTGTTCGGCCACCATTTCGCCGCGATCGCCGGCGCCGGCCCGCTGGTCGGCCCGGTGCTCGCCGCGCAGATGGGCTATCTCCCCGGCACGCTCTGGATCCTCGCCGGCGTCGTGCTCGCAGGCGCGGTGCAGGACTTCATGGTGCTGTTCATCTCGATGCGCCGCGACGGGCGGTCCTTGGGCGAACTCATCCGCATGGAGATGGGCGCGGTCCCCGGCGTGATCGCATTGATCGGCGCGTTCGCGATCATGGTCATCATCCTCGCGGTGCTCGCGCTGATCGTCGTCCGCGCGCTCGCCGGCAGCCCCTGGGGGCTGTTCACCGTCGCCGCGACGATCCCGCTCGCCTTCGCGATGGGCATCTACACGCGCTGGATCCGCCCGGGTAAGGTCGGCGAGGTCTCGGTGCTCGGCGTGATCGGCCTGCTGCTCGCGATCGTCTATGGCGGCAGCGTCGCCGCCTCGCCGGTCTGGGGCCCGATCTTCACGCTGACCCCGGTCCAGCTCTGCGTGATGATGGTCGGCTACGGCGCGGTCGCCTCGGTGCTCCCCGTCTGGCTGCTGCTCGCGCCGCGCGACTATCTGTCGACCTTCCTCAAGATCGGCGCGATCGTCGCCCTCGCGGTCGGCATCGCGATCGTCGCGCCGCCGCTGAAAATGCCCGCGCTCACCAAGTTCATCGATGGCAGCGGCCCGGTCTGGTCGGGCGGGCTGTTCCCGTTCCTGTTCATCACCATCGCGTGCGGCGCGGTGTCGGGCTTCCACGCGCTGATCGCCAGCGGCACGACGCCCAAACTCATCGCCAGCGAGAGCGACGCCCCGTTCATCGGCTATGGCGCGATGCTGATGGAGAGCTTCGTCGCGATCATGGCGCTGGTCGGCGCGACGATCCTCGATCCCGGCATCTATTTCGCGATGAACAGCCCCGCCGCGGTGGTCGGCACCAACGCCGTCTCCGCCGCGACCGCGGTCAGCAAGATGGGCTTCCTCATCGCCCCCGACGCGCTGACGCAGGCCGCCAAGGACGTCGGCGAGGCGACGATCATCAGCCGCACCGGCGGCGCGCCCACGCTCGCGGTCGCGATGGCGGAGATCTTCTCGAACGTCGTCGGCGGCCCGGCTATGAAGGCATTCTGGTACCATTTCGCGATCCTGTTCGAGGCGCTGTTCATCCTCACCGCGGTCGACGCGGGCACGCGCGCCGGGCGCTTCATGCTGCAGGACCTGATCGGCCTCGTCGTGCCTTCGTTCCGCAATGCCTCCGCGATCGTCCCCGGGATCATCGCAACGGCCCTGTGCGTGATCGCCTGGGGCTTCTTCCTCTATCAGGGCGTCACCGATCCCTTGGGCGGGGTGAACACGCTGTGGCCGCTGTTCGGCATCTCGAACCAGATGCTCGCCGCGGTCGCGCTGGTGCTCGCCACGGTCGTGCTGTTCCGCATGAAGCGCCAGCGCTTCGCCTGGGTCACGATGGTCCCCGCCGCCTGGCTGTGCCTGTGCACGATCACCGCGGGGCTGCTGAAACTCTTCTCCAGCGACGTGAAGGTCGGCTTTCTCGCGCACGCGGCCAAGTTCGGCGACGCGGCCGCCCGCGGCGAGATCCTCGCGCCTGCCAAGACGATGGAGGAGATGCACCGCATCGTCTTCAACGACCGCATCGACGCCGCGCTGATCGCGCTGTTCCTCGGCGTCGTCGTGTCGATCCTCGGCTTCGGCATCCGCACCTGCCTCGCCGCGCTGAAAACCGACCGCCCGACGGTCAGCGAAGTCCCGCCGCAGCTGGTTCCGGCGGAATGACGATCCTCGCCCGCCTCCGCGAAACCGCGCTGCTGATGGTCGGCGTGCCGAGCTACACCGCCTATCGCCAGCACATGGCCGACCGCCACCCGGACCACGCGCCGATGGACGAAAAGACCTTCTTCCGCGACCGGCAACAGGCCCGCTACGGCGGCAAGGGCGGCGGGCGGTGTTGCTGAGCCTACCATCCAACCCAACCCTGCCGTCATCCTGACGAACGTCAGGATCCAGAGCTCCAAACGTCAGCGCCCGTAACCCTGGATCCTGACGTTCGTCAGGATGCCGGCGGGAGTCAGGATAGCGGTTCCTGCTTCGCATCCGCCGCCGCATACCGCCGCGCGATCACCGCGCACGCGATCAGCTGGATCTGGTGGAACAGCATCAGCGGCAACAGGATCACGCCCACCTGCGCGGCCGGGAACAGCACCCCCGCCATCGGCACCCCCGCCGCGAGGCTCTTCTTCGACCCGCAGAACAGCAGCACGATCGCATCCTCGCGCGGCAGCTTCATCACACGCGCGACCGCGACCGTCAGCCCCAGCACCAACGCCAGCATCG
Organism: Sphingomonas ginsenosidivorax; assembly: GCF_007995065.1. Classification (NCBI taxonomy): domain Bacteria; kingdom Pseudomonadati; phylum Pseudomonadota; class Alphaproteobacteria; order Sphingomonadales; family Sphingomonadaceae; genus Sphingomonas; species Sphingomonas ginsenosidivorax. The sequence goes on from NZ_VOQR01000001.1 coordinate 2,853,739, forward strand.
CGCAGCACAGCATGCCGATCAGCACCAGGTCGCCGATCGACAGCCGCTGCCACAGCCCCTCGACCACCGCCGCGCCGAACGCCGAATAGACCACCAGCAGGATCGACCCGCGGTCGACCACGCCCAGCACCGCCTTGCGCCGCGACACCCACGCGCCGATCCACGGCCGCAGCAGATGCCCCGCGACGAACGGCACGAGCAGCTGCAGCACGATCGCCTCGACCCCCTCGACCGACACTCCGCCCCCGCCCGCGTTCGGCATCAGCAACGCGACCAGCGCCGGCGTCACGATGATCCCGAGCAGGTTGGAGAAGGACGCGCTGCACACCGCCGCCGCGACATTGCCGCGCGCGATTGCGGTGAACGCGATCGACGACTGCACCGTCGACGGCAGCAAGGTCAGGAACAACAGGCCGGCGGCGAGCGGCCCGGTGACGAACGGCAACGCCGCCACGCCCAGCCCCAATGCCGGGAAGGCGACGAACGTCACCGCCAGCACCGCCAGATGCAGCCGCCAGTTGCGCAGCCCCGCCAGGATCGCCTCGCGCGACAGCTTCGCGCCGTGGAGGAAGAAGAGGAGGACGATCGCGACATCGGCGGCATAGCTCACCGCGGTCGCCCACCCGCCGCGCGCGGGCAGCAGGCTCGCCAGCACGACGGTGCCGAGCAGCATGAGGATGAACGGCTCGAACACCGCGAGGAAGCGTTTGATCATCGAATCTCACATGTCCGTCACTCGACCGCCTCATCCTCCCCCGCCAGGGGGAGGTGGCAGGCGCAGCCTGACGGAGGGGGCGGACAGGGGAACGGCGGTTTCATGTCCGCCCCCTCCGACGCCTTCGGCGCCACCTCCCCCTTGCGGGGGAGGATCAAAGGTCAGTTCGCCTTCACATAGGCATCGAGCGTGGCCAGATGCCCCGCAAGCGTCTCGTCATCCAGGAAACTCCCCAGGAAGCTGTTGCGCGCCAGCGTTACCACCTGCTCGCGCGACAGGTTCCGCGCCGCGGCGGTCTGCCGGTAATTCTCGCCGATATACCCCCCGAAATAGGCCGGATCGTCCGAATGGATCGTCGCGCGCAGGCCGAGATCGAGCATCCGGTCGATCGGATGGTTCTCGAGCGTATCGACGTTGCGCAACGCGACGTTCGACAACGGACACACCGTTAGCGTCATCGCATCGCGCGCCAGCCGCGCGACCAGCGCCGGATCCTCGAGCGCGCGATTGCCATGATCGATCCGGTCGACATGCAGCAGATCGAGCGCTTCGTGGACATACTCGGCCGGCCCCTCCTCGCCCGCATGCGCGCACAGCATCAGCCCGGCATCGCCTGCGGCCGCAAACACCCGCGCGAACTTCGACGGCGGGTTGCCCATCTCGGACGAATCGAGCCCCACGCCGATCAGCCGGTCGAGCCACGGCTCGGCCTGCGCGAACGTCTCGAACGCATCCTCCTCGGACAGATGCCGCAGGAAGCTCATGATCAGCCCGACGCTCATGCCGTGCTTCGCCTTCGCCTCCTCGATCCCGGCGAACAACCCGTTCGCCACCACGTCGAACGGGATGCCCCGGTGCGTATGCGTCTGCGGATCGAAGAAGATCTCGGCATGTACCACGCCGTCCTGCGCGACGCGGTCGAAATAGGCGACCGCGAGGTCGCGGAAATCCTCCTCGGTCTTCAGCACCGCGGCGCCTGCATAATAGATGTCGAGGAAGGTCTGCAGATTGGTGAAGCTGTATGCCGCGCGGACGTCCTCGACGCTGGCGAACGGGATCGCCACCTTGTTGCGCGCCGCCAGCGCGAACATCAGCTCGGGCTCCAGGCTGCCCTCGATATGCAGGTGCAGCTCGGCCTTGGGCAGGCGGGTGATGAAATCGTTCGTCAATTGCGGGGCGGTCATGGCGGGTCCTGTCGCTTTGGGCGTCTTGCCTGCAACCTTTCCGCGCGCCGCGCACTACCGCAAGGGCGAAAGGCGTTGCATGACAATCCTGTCACGGTACCGAGCGCCGATACACCGACCACGAGAAAGACACCATCGATGCCCACAGGACTGGTCGCGCTGCTCGACGACATCGCCGGAATCACCAAGCTCGCCGCCGCCAGCCTCGACGACGTCGCCGCCGCCGCGGGCAAGGCGGGCAGCAAGGCGATGGGCGTTGTGGTCGACGATGCCGCGGTGACGCCGCGCTACATGACCGGCTTCTCGCCCAAGCGCGAACTGCCGATGATCTGGCGGATCGCGCTCGGCTCGTTCCGCAACAAGCTGCTCTTCATCCTGCCGGCCGCGCTCGCACTCAGCGCGTTCGCGCCGTGGCTGCTGACCCCGCTGCTGATTATCGGCGGCACCTATCTCTGCTTCGAGGGGGCGGAAAAAGTCCTCGAAGCGTTCGGCGGCGGCCATGTCGAGGCCGAGGAAGAGGTCATTACCGATCCCAAGGCGCTCGAGAATTCGAAGGTCGCGGGCGCGGTCCGCACCGACTTCATCCTGTCGGCCGAGATCATGGTCATCGCGCTGTCGGAAGTCGCCGACAAGCCGATCTGGGAACAGGCGATCGTGCTGGCGTTCGTCGGCATCGGCATCACGATCGGCGTCTACGGCGTCGTCGCGCTGATCGTGAAGATGGACGATATCGGCCTCCACCTGGCCCAGCGCAGCAACACCGGCGTCCAGGCGATCGGCCGCGGCCTCGTCAAGGGCATGCCGATCGTCATGAGCGCGCTGTCGATCATCGGCACAGCCGCGATGATCTGGGTCGGCGGCGGCATCATCGTCCACGGCATCGAGGGCTACGGCCTGACGACGGTCCCGCACGTGATCCACCACGCCGCGGAGAGCGCTGCCGCCGCCGTCCCGGTCGCCAAGGGCGCGGTGTCCTGGCTCGTCAACGCTGTGGGCGCGGGGATAATCGGCATGATCCTCGGCAGCGCAGTGGCCGGTATCGTCCACCTGATCCACAAGGCCCGCGGCAAGCACTGACCCCCATCAATCCTCCCCCGCCAGGGGGAGGTGGCACCGAAGGTGACGGAGGGGGCGGACACGGAACGGGCGTTTCCCTTTCCGTCCCCTCCGTCAGGCTGCGCCTGCCACCTCCCCCTGGCGGGGGAGGATTCGCGAAACGCCCGCCGCTCCCCCCAACTCCGTCATCCTGAACTCGTTTCAAGATCCATCGCGCGGCAAACGCAGCGCCTACGATCGACCGCTGCGCCCGCACAGCCATGGATGCTGAACCAAGTTCAGCATGACGGGGGGCTCACCGCTTCGCCGTCCACTTGTCCATCCACCCGATCACCTCGCCATACCATTGCCGGCTGTCCTTGGGCCGCTGCACCCAGTGGCTCGCATTCGGGAACACCAGAAGCCGCGACGGCACGTCGCGCCGCTGCAGCGCGGTGAAGCTCGCAATCCCCTGCGTGTACGGAATCCGGAAATCCTTCTCGCCGGTGATCACCAGCATCGGGGTCTTCCACTTGTCGACATAGTTCACCGGGTTCCATTTCTCGAACGCGGCCGGGTCCTCGTAATAGGGGTGCCCTCCATGCTCCCATTCGTCGAACCAGAGCTCCTCGGTCTCGTACGCCATCGCGCGCGCGTCGAACACGCCGTCATGCTGGACGATGCACTTGAAGCGGTTGGGCCATTGGCTCTCGAACCAGTTCATCATATAGCCGCCATAGGACGCCCCCAGCGCGCACGCGCGGTCGCCGTCCAGCCAGCCGAACTTGCTCGTCGCCGCGGCCAGCCCCAGCTTCAGGTCCTCGAGCGGCTTGCCGCCCCAGTCGTTCCGGATCGCATCGGTGAAGGCCTGGCCGTAGCCGGTCGACCCGTGGAAATCGACCGCGACCAGCCCGTATCCCGCGCCTGCGAACACCGCCGGGTTCCAGCGATAGGACCAGCTGTTGTTGCTCGACCCCTGCGGCCCCCCATGCACCATATACGCGACCGGCAGCTTGCCGGTGATGCCGGTGGGCTTCACCGCATAGCCCCACACCGTGTCGCCGCCCGCGCCCGCGAAGCTGAACCGCGTGACGCTCGGCATCTCGATCCCGGCGAGCTTGGTGGCGTTGACCGAGGTCAGCCGCACCGGCTTACCCTTGCCCGTGATCCGGTAAAAATCGTCGGGCGCGACCAGGCTGTTCATCGCGAACACCATGCCCTTCGCCGTCGGCACCACCGCCGTGACGTTGCCGACGCCGGTCAGTCGCGTGACCTTGCCGCTCCTCGGGTCGACCGACCAGATCGGCGTCTCCTGCGTATCCTCGGCGGTCACCAGGATCCGCGCGCCGTCCGGCGACCAGGCGACGGAAGCGACCGACCGGTCCCAGCCCTCGGTCAGTGCGCGCGTCTCGCCCGTCGCCAGGTTGCGCAGCTGGAGCACCAGCCGGTCCGCCTCGTACCCTGCGCGCTTCATGGCCGTGTACGCCAGCCACTTGCCGTCCGGCGACACCGATGGCGCGGTGTCGGTCCCGTCGTTCGCATCGGTCAGGTTGACCGGCGGCGACGACCCGTCCGCGGGGGCCGCGAAGATGTCCATGTTGGTCGACAGCGGCTCGATCCGCCCCGCCTCGCGCAGCGCGAAATACACCGTCTTGCCGTCCGCCGACCAGGCGAGTTCCTCGCCACCGCCGAACGGCTTGGACGGCGTATCGCCGATCAGCTGCCCGCCGATCGCCACGCCGTTCCCCGCCGCACCGCCAGGCGTCAGCGGCAGCACGAACAGCTGCGACCGGCTCCCGTCCGCCCAGGTGTCCCAGTGGCGCACGAACAGCTGGTCATAGGTCCGCGCGCCGCCGGCATTGGGATCCTTCTTGACCATCGCCGGCTCCAGGCTCGGCGCGCCCGGCCGGCGATCCGCCCAGACCAGCAGCTTGTCGCCGGTCGGCGCGACCTTGAACCCGCCGATCCCGCCCTTGACCGTCGTCAACTGCCGCGGCGTACCGCCGGCCACGGGCACCGACCAGATCGCATCGTCGCCGCCCTTGTCCGACTGGAAATACACCGTCGTGCCATCGGGCGAGAAGGCGGGCGACGTCTCGTTGACGTCCGCCTCGGCGACCAGTTTCTCGGGCGCCGCGCCCTTGCGGGTCATATCGAGCCGCCAGACGTCGAACCGGCCCTTGTCGGCGGCGAGATCGGTCTCGCGCTGCTGCCAGACGAGCCAGCGCCCGTCCTTCGACACGACGGGCGCGGACACGCGCGACAGGCCGACCACGTCGTCGATGGTGATTTGGCGGGCGGCGGCGGGGCTCGCGACGGCGATCGCGGCGAGGCTTGCGGAGAGGAGCATTTTCATGGGCGCGAACATAAGCGCGTTTCCCCCCGGCCCGCAATTGGCGGACCGCCCTCGCCTCCCCCGTCATGCCGGACATGTTCCGGCATCCATGCCACCGCACGCCCCGGACCATCGAGTACGCGACACGATGGACCCCGGAACAAGTCCGGGGTGACGGAGGTAGGGTACCCTCATGCTCAAGCGCTCCTTCCCACCCGTGGTCGCCCCGAACACCCGGCTGCTGATCCTCGGCAGCCTCCCTGGCGACCGCTCGCTCGCCGAAGCGCGCTATTACGCGCACCCGCAGAACCAGTTCTGGCGGCTGCTATCCCCGGTGATCGGCCACGACCTGATGGCGCTTCCCTACGAAGACCGCCTCGCCGCGCTGCTCGCGCGTGGGATCGGCCTGTGGGACGTCGTCGCCACCGCGCTGCGCCCCGGCAGCACCGACGCCGCGATCCGCGACATCGCCGGCAACGACCTCGCCGCGCTCGCCGCCACGCTCCCCGAGCTCCAGGCGATCGCCTTCAATGGCGCCACCGCGGCAAAGCATGGCGCGCCGCTACTCGGCGAACACCCCGCCCCCCGCATCACGCTCCCCTCGAGCAGCCCGCTCCACACGATCGGGCTGGCGGCCAAGCAACCCGCCTGGGATGCGCTCAAACCCTTCGTCCAAGGCCCCCCATGTCGATAGAATCATTCATCACCCAATACGGCCTAGCGGCCATCTTCCTCGGCGCCGGGTTCGAGGGCGAGACCAGCGTCGTCACCGGCGGCCTGCTCGCGCACCAGCACCTGCTCCCGCTCGTCGGCACCGGCGTCGCCGCCGCGACCGGTTCGTTCGCCGCGGATCAGCTCTTCTTCTTCATCGGCCGCCGCTACCGTGACACCGCACGCATCCGCCGGATGATCGAGAAGCCCGCCTTTGCCAAGGCACTTGGCACGCTCGATCGCCACCCGACCGCGTTCATCCTCGGCTTCCGCTTTCTCTACGGGTTGCGCACGATCAGCCCGATCGCGATCGGCACCAGCCACGTCCCCGCGCGCACCTTCGTCGCGCTCAACGCGGTCTCGGCGATCGTCTGGGCGGTGCTGTTCACGGGAATCGGCTATCTGTTCGGCGATCAGGTGCTGGAGCTACTCGGGGGCAACAAACTCGTCGGCATCGCGATCCTGATCGGCGTCGTCGCCGCGATCTTCGTCGTGTTGCGGCTGTGGACCCGGTATCGCGCGAAAGCGTGAAGCACCCGGACCGTCGCATTTGCGTGGGGATGCACACGGGAACGCGATAGGTTATGCCGCGTTGCACAACGAGTCAGTCCCGTAACGATCGTTCGACGAACACGGCGACGGACACGGCACAGGGGTATTCATGGTCGACTTCTACCGACGCGAGATGTTGGGCGGCCTCGCTGCGCTCATGGTCGCTGCCAGGGCCAGCGGCGCTGCCACCGCCGCCGCCGCGCCGTTCTCATGGGACGCCTTGCAGGCGCGCGCCGCCGCCCTGGCCCGCCAGCCCTACACCGCCCCGGCCAAGGTCGCCGCCGCCGCCGCGGTCGATTACGACAAGGTCGGCGCGATCCGCTACCGCGAGGCGAAGCAGCTCGCCGGCGGCATCCGCCTGTTCCCGCTCGGCCGCTACGCGCCCATGCCAGTCAAGATCAACGTGGTCGAAAACGGCCGGGCGATCCCGGTGCCCTTCACCCCCGACCTGTTCGAGAGCGAGGCAGGCCACGCCCCCGCACTCGGCATCGCCGGCTTCCGCGCGATGGCGCCGGGCGGCAAGAGCGACTGGCTCGCCTTCATGGGCGCCAGCTATTTCCGCACCGCCGGCTCGCAGGACCAGTACGGCCTGTCCGCGCGCGGCATCGCGATCGACACCGGCATATCGGACAAGGAGGAGTTCCCCGACTTCACCGAATTCTGGATCGAGCGCACCGGTCCGCAGGCCTATACGATCTATGCGTTGATGGACGGCCCCAGCCTGACCGGCGCCTATCGCTTCGAATCCACCCATGCGAACGGCGTCCGCCAGCGCGTCTCGTCGGTCCTGAACATCCGCCGCGACATCCAGCGCCTCGGCATCGCGCCCGCCACCAGCATGTTCTGGTACGGTGAGGGCAATCGCGCGGCCGGCACCGACTGGCGCCCCGAAATCCATGATTCGGACGGCCTCGCGCTCCACACGGGCGCCGGCGAGCGCATCTGGCGCCCGCTCGCCAACCCGCCGCACGAGACCACTGACAGCTTCCAGGACGAGAACCCCAAGGGCTTCGGCCTGATCCAGCGCGACCGCGCCTTCGATCACTACCAGGACGACGGTGCCTTCTACGATCGCCGCGCCAACCTCTGGGTCGAGCCGCAGGGCCAATGGGGCAAGGGCGCCGTCACGCTGTTCGCCTTCCCGACCGCCGCCGAGACGGTCGACAACATCGTCGCCTTCTGGACCCCCGCCGCGCCGGTCCGCGCCGGCCAGACGCTCAAATTCGACTATGCGCTGACCTGGGGCTCGACCGATCCGACCGTCGCCCCAAACACCGCCAACGTCGCGCACGCGGTCGAGTCCTGGCGCGGCACCGCCGGCCGCCCTGGCGGCGAGGCGATCGCGGGTGCCAAGAAGCTCGTCGTCGATTTCGTCGGCCCCGGTCTCGCCGGGCTCGACCGCTCGAGCGGCGTCACCCCGCAGATCGACGTCGCCCGCGGCAAGCTGCTCGCCAGCGCCGCCTATCCGGTCGTCGGCCAGCCCAACCGCTGGCGCGTCACCGCCGACGTCGCGATCGAGGGCGGCGGCCCCGCCGATGTCCGCCTGTTCCTGAAGCGCGGCACCACCTCGCTCAGCGAAACCGTGCTGGCCCCGATCTTCTGATGCAGCCGCTCCCCCCCGAAGCGCCGATCGCAATGCCCGTGCAGCGCTTCGGCGAGCCGCCGCGCCCCAACGCGCCGATCGCCGAGGGCCAGAGCGTCGATTCGGGCGACATGCTCGGCCGCCGCGTGCTGCTCGTGCTGCTCACCGGCCTGTTCGCTACCGCCGCATCGACGACGCTGCGCGAATCGCTGATCCAGGACGGCATCGACGCGTGGGACGTCGCGCTGCTGCTGCTGTTCTTCCCGCTGTTCGCATGGATCGCGTTCGGCTTCCTCAACGCCGCGATCGGCTTCGTCCTGCTGATCACCGGGTCGCACCCCGGCTTCGTCCCCGCGCCGCAGAGCGCCGGCACGCTCCACGGCCGCACCGCGGTGCTCGTCCCGATCCACAACGAGGACGTCGACGCGGTCTATGGTCGCGTCGAGCAGATGGCGCGCTCGCTCGCCGATGCCGGCGCGGCGCACCTGTTCGACTTCTTCATCCTGAGCGATTCCGCCGCTGCCGCCGAGCCCGAAGAGTTCGCCGCCTGGGAGGCGCTCGCCCCCCGCGCTGCGGTGCCCGTCTATTACCGCCGCCGCACCGACAATGTCGGGCGCAAGCCGGGCAACGTCGCCGAATGGATCCGCCGCTTCGGCAGCGCCTACGACTATATGATGATGCTCGATGCCGACAGCCTGATGGGCGGGCGCGCGATGGTCGGCATGGCGCAGGTCATGGAACAGCGCCCGGGCATCGCCCTGCTCCAGACCGTCCCCACCGTCATCGACGCGCAGACGCTGTTCCAGCGCTGGATGCAGTTCGCCAGCCGACTCTACGGCCCGATCTCGACCGCGGGGCTGGTCTGGTGGTCGGGCGCGGAGGCGACCTTCTGGGGCCACAACGCGCTGGTCCGCGTCACCGCCTTCGCCTCGAGCTGCGGCCTCCCCGATTTGTCGGGCAAGCCCCCGTTCGGCGGCGCGATCATGAGCCACGACATGGTCGAGGCCGCGCTGCTGCGCCGCCGCGGCTGGTCGGTGCACATGATCATGATCGACGACAGCCACGAGGAATATCCCCCGACGCTGATCGACCAGGCGGTCCGCGACCGCCGCTGGGCACAGGGCAATATCCAGCATCTCCGCCTGCTGAACAGTGCAGGCTTCCACTGGATAAGCCGGCTGCAGCTGCTGATCGGCGCGTCCGCCTATATCACCTCGCCCGCCTGGCTGGTGCTGATCGCGACGACGATTCTGCAGGCGCTCGCGGGCCAGACCACGATCGTCAACGCGGCGGTGTCGTTGCAGGTGTTCGGCGTCACGCTCGTCCTGCTGTTCGGTCCCAAGCTGCTTAGCGTGATCTGGGCGTTCGCGGACACGCCGCGCCGCCAATCGTTCGGCGGCCGTCGCGCGATCCTGCGCTCGGTCGCGCTCGACGTGCCGCTGTCGATGCTGGTCGCGCCGGTCACCGCGCTCACGCAGACGATCGACCTGTTCAACATCCTGCGCGGCCGTCCCTCGGGCTGGGCACCGCAGAACCGCAACCGCGACGGGCTTGCCTGGGCCGACGCGTTCCCGCGCTATCGCTGGCACATGGCGCTGGGCGTGGTGTTCCTGCTGCTGTCGCCGTTCGCGCCGATGACCGCCCTGTGGCTGATCCCGGTGACGCTCGGGTTGCTGCTCGCGCCGTGGCTCGCGATCTGGACCGCCGGGATCGCGCGCGGCGAGGCGATGGCGCGCGCCGGCTATTTCCAGGTTCCCGGCGCCCCCATCGTCGCCAGCGAAGCCGCGTCGCGGATCGTAACGCAACCGGTCTGACGGCACTTACCGGCCGCAAGCGCGTTCTGCCCGCACCTCTCTTTCAGGACAGCGCCCGCCATGATCACCAGCCTCGCGGAACTCGACCGCATCCGCGACGAAACCCGCCGCCTCGTCACCAACCGCGCGCTGATCTCGGCGGGTGCCGCGGTCGTGCCGGTCCCCGGCGCGGACCTCGTTGCCGATGTCGGCCTGCTGACGACGCTGCTGCCGAAGATCAGCGAACGCTTCGAGCTCGACCATGCGCAGATCGAGAAGATGGACCCGCGCCTTGCGCAGCAGGTCTTCGTGCTCGCGACCAGCATGGGCAACACGATGATCGGCCGGATGGTCACCAAACGCGTCGTCGCCGCACTGCTCCGCCGCATCGGCACGCGACTCGCGGTCGGCTCGGTCGCCAAGTTCGTCCCCTTCGCCGGTTCCGCGGTCGCCGCCTCGATCAGTTTCGGCGCGATGAAGCTCGTCGGCAACGCGCATATTGAGGATTGCTACAAGACCGCCAGGGCGCTGATCGAAGGCAGTACGCCGCTGCCCAAGCACTGAGTCCCCGGCGCGCGCGATCGAACCGATTTCGGGCGATCGACGCGCGTTAACCCTGATCGCTTATCAGTTTCGCAACGCATCCGGGGCTATCCAGCGCCATGCACGCGCCCCTTCCCAAAGCCGATCGTCGCCAACGCAGTCGCCCCGCGGCCTATGGCCTGTTCGGGCTGGGAGAAGACGGCCGCGATCAGGTCGTCGCGGTCCAGAGCGCGCTGCTCGCGCAGATCGGCGCGGTATGGCCGTTCACGCTGGCGACCCAGCTCGTCGCCGGCGTGCTGCTGATCGTCATCGCCGCGATCGACGGGCGGGGCGCGATGCTGCCGCTGATCGGCGTCTATGTCGGGATCGTCGCGATCGTCTCGCTGGCGCTGCTGGCGACGTTGCGCGTTCCCGCGATGCGTCGCTGGCCGGCGCATCAGCGCTACCGGATCCTCACCGCGGGTGCGGCCGGTCTCGCCGCCGGGCTGCTCGCGCTGCTCTGGACGACGACGCGGATGCCCGTCGGCACGGTGCAGCTCGGCTGCTTCGTCGCGGTCTCGGGCGCGATCGGCGTCACCGCGCTCAGCATCCACCCGGTCCGCGTCGCGACGCTCGGCTTCGGCGCTGGCGTGGTGCTGATGCTCGCGATCCTGTCGGGGATCAGCCTCGCCTTCGCCGTCGCGGTGCTCTTCCTCGGCTGCCTCGCGCTGGTCGCGCACCGGCTCGCCCAGGTCGATCACGACATCGCGCTCGACCGCGTCGACGAAGGCAGCGAGGGTCGCCTCGCGGTGAAGATGATCGCAGAGTTCGAAAGCCACGGCACCGGCTGGTTCTGGGAAGCCGACCGCCACGGCCGCGTCACCTATATCTCTGCCAAGGTCGCGGGCGAGCTGACCCCGACCGGGGGCAGCCCCGCGGGCATGCTGCTGACCGACCTGTTCCGGATGGACAGCGACAGCACCGAACGCACGCTCGCCTTCCATCTCTCCTCGCGCACCTCGTTCGCCGATTATTCGGTTCGTGCCGCGATCGACCCGCCGATCGACACCGACTCGCCGCGCTGGTGGTCGATCTCGGGGCGCCCGCTGGTCGACGAGATCGGCCGCTTCCAGGGCTTTATCGGCTCGGGCTCGGACCTCACCGAGAAGCGCAAGTCGGAGGCTGAGATCACTCGCCTTGCGCTGTTCGACGGCCTGACCGGTCTCGCCAATCGCCAGCGCATGCGTCTGACGCTCGACAAGACGCTCGCGCAGCAGGCGGGCCCGCATCGCCCTACGGGGCTGTTCCTGATGGATCTCGATCGCTTCAAGGCGGTCAACGACACGCTCGGCCACCAGGCGGGCGACGCATTGCTCAAACAGGTCGCGCAGCGTCTGCAGCGCGGGGTCGGCGACGCCGGTCTGGTCGGGCGCCTCGGCGGCGACGAGTTCAAGGTCGTGCTGCCCGGCATCGACAATCGCGAGCAGCTCGCGGTGCTCGCGCGCGATCTGATCACGTCGCTGTCCCAGCCCTATTTCATCAGCGGCGCCTCAGTCGCGATCGGCTGTTCGATCGGCATCGCGGTCGCACCCGAACATGGCGAGGATTCGGAGACGCTGGTCCGCAACGCCGATCTCGCGCTCTATGCTGCCAAGGGCGACGGCCGCGGCATCCACCGTTTCTATTCGGACGACATGCTGGCGGGTGCCAAGAGCCGCAAGCAGCTCGAGGACGACCTGCGCACCGCGGTGTCCGACGGCGCCTTCCACCTCGCCTATCAGCCCGTCGTCAGCACCAAGACCGCGCGCATCGTCGGCTATGAGGCGCTGATCCGCTGGACCCACCCGACCCGCGGCAACGTATCGCCCGCCGATTTCATCCCGATCGCGGAGGAGAGCGGACTGATCGAGGGGATCGGCGAATGGGTCCTGCGCACCGCCTGTCTCGAGGCGGCGCGCTGGCCGGGCGACATCCGCGTCGCGGTCAACGTCTCGCCGATCCAGTTCGCCAACCCGGCGCTGCCCGCACTCGTCACCAGCGCACTCGCGCATTCGGGTATCGCGCCCGGCCGGCTCGAACTCGAGATCACCGAGGGCGTGTTCCTTGACGAGACGCAGTCGTCCGACCAGATGTTCAAGGCGCTGAAGGGGATCGGCGTCCGCCTCGCGCTCGACGATTTCGGCACCGGCTATTCGAGTCTCGGCTATTTGCGCAACGCGCCGTTCGACAAGATCAAGATCGACCAGTCGTTCGTGAAGGGCGCGGCACAGTCGGGCAACCGCAACGCCGCGATCATCAAGGCGATCGTCACGCTCGCCGACACGCTCGGGATGGAAACCACCGCGGAGGGCGTCGAGATCCAGGACGAGATCGACCTGATCCGCGACCTCGGCTGCAGCCATATCCAGGGCTATGTCTATGGCCGCCCGGCGCCCGCGGACGAGGTCCTGGTGCAACTCGGCGGACAGGCCGGCATCGCCAAGCCCAGCGGCTTCAAGGTCAGCCGGTCGCCGCGCACCAAGATGCTCCGCTCCGCGCGGATCGCGATCGACGGCGCCCGCGGCGACGTGCGCATCCGCGACATCTCGACCAAGGGCGCGATGATCGACGGGATCGCGATCGAGGGCGACCCCGCGGGGATCGAGATGCAGATCGAACTGCTCGAGGACCAGATGATCACCGCCCGCATCCGCTGGGCCAAGGACGGCAAGGCAGGGATCGAGTTCGCCGAAGCCTTCAACCTCGACCGCCTCACCCCCGCCCAGGTCTCCCGCGTCCTCCGCCGCTCGGCCTGACGCCGCCCCCCGTCGTACGACGCCCCGTTCGGTCAGCCGCCCCCCCTTCGTCATGCCGGGCTCGTCCCGGCATCCAGAGCCCCAAGCGACCCGCCCGTAACCCTGGATCCCGGGACGAGCCCGGGATGACGGGTGGAGAAGACACCCCGACCATCCCCACCAAAATATTTTCGTTCGCGCCCTGTTCCCTTGCACATCGTGAACCCCGCAGAAGTCCGTGCGTCGCGCGGGCATCGCCGGTCGAACCGACCCGCAAGATGACCGTCCCGTCATCAACCCGCTTGCGTCGCCTTCCGCTTTGGCACAATCTCTTGGGGTTGCGTTCGTTGCCGGACCCAATCGCTGGTAGAATTGTCGTTGCATTACCATATGCAGGCAGGAGCATCGCAACCGTCGTTTCGGCTGCGTGATCTCTTTTTGTTCTCCGCTTGGGGTCGCGCGGGTGTAATAGGGAGCCCGCTCCCGATTCGAACGGACCGAGAACGAATGGGGAGCGGTTTCGATGGACTTCAGTGATAGCAGCCGGGATAGCGACATGACCACGGACACCCTCGACACCGCCGCAGCGGCCGCCCCGCAGGCGGCTCAGGCGCAGGACAGCCACTCGGTGCGCCCGCAGCCCTATCCGGTCGAGGTCGACCATAGCCGCGACGCGCTGCTCACCGATTTCGGCAAGGAAACGCTGAAGGACCGCTACCTGCTGCCGGGCGAGAGCTACCAGGACCTGTTCGTCCGCGTCGCCTCGGCCTATGCCGACGACGCCGGCCATGCGCAGCGCCTCTACGACGCGATCTCGAAGCTCTGGTTCATGCCCGCCACCCCCGTTCTCTCGAACGGCGGCACCGGCCGCGGCCTGCCGATCAGCTGCTACCTCAACTCGGTGCCCGACAGCCTCAACGGCATCGTCGACACCTGGAACGAGAATGTCTGGCTCGCCTCGCGCGGCGGCGGCATCGGCACCTATTGGGGCAATGTCCGCGGCATCGGCGAGCCGGTCGGCCTCAACGGCAAGACCAGCGGCATCATCCCGTTCGTCCGCGTGATGGATTCGCTGACCCTCGCGATCTCGCAGGGCTCGCTGCGCCGCGGGTCTGCCGCCTGCTATCTCGACGTCTCGCATCCCGAGATCGAGGAGTTCCTCGAGATCCGCAAACCCTCGGGCGACTTCAACCGCAAGGCGCTCAACCTGCATCACGGCGTGCTGATCACCGACGACTTCATGGAAGCCGTCCGCGCCGGCGCCGAATGGCATCTGCGCTCCCCCAAGGACCAGGCGATCCGCGCCACCGTCGACGCGCGCTCGCTGTTCCAGAAGCTCGTCGAGACCCGCCTGCAGACCGGCGAGCCCTACATCATCTTCGCCGACCACGTGAACAAAGCGATGCCCAAGCATCACCGCGAACTCGGCCTCAAGGTCTCGACCTCGAACCTGTGCAGCGAGATCACGCTGCCGACCGGCCGCGACCATCTCGGTAACGACCGCACGGCCGTGTGCTGCCTGTCGTCGCTGAACCTCGAAACCTGGGACCAGTGGAACGGCGAGAAGGGCTTCATCGAGGACGTCATGCGCTTCCTCGACAACGTCCTGCAGGATTACATCGACCGCCACGAGCCCGGCATGGAGCGCGCCGCCTACTCGGCGGGCCGCGAGCGCTCGGTCGGCCTCGGCGTGATGGGCTATCACAGCTTCCTCCAGGCGCGCGGCCTGCCCTTCGAGGGCGCGATGGCGAAGTCGTGGAACCTGCGCATGTTCAAGCACATCAACGCCGCGGCCAACGAAGCGTCGATGCAGCTCGCGATCGAGCGCGGCCCCTGCCCCGACGCCGCCGATGTCGGCGCGATGGAGCGGTTCAGCTGCAAGATGGCGATCGCGCCGACCGCGTCGATCAGCATCATCTGCGGCGGCACCAGCGCGTGCATCGAGCCGATCCCGGCGAACATCTACACGCACAAGACGCTGTCGGGCAGCTTCTCGGTCAAGAACCCGTATCTGGAAAAGCTGCTCTCCGAGAAGTCGAAGAACAGCGACGCGGTGTGGAACTCGATCCTCGAGCAGGGCGGCAGCGTCCAGCACCTCGACTTCCTCTCGACCGAGGAAAAGGACTGCTACAAGACGAGCTTCGAGATCGACCAGCGCTGGCTGCTCGAACTCGCCGCCGACCGCACGCCGTACATCGACCAGGCGCAGTCGCTGAACCTGTTCATCCCCGCCGACGTCGAGAAATGGGACCTCCTCATGCTCCACTTCCGCGCCTGGGAGCTCGGCATCAAGTCGCTCTACTATCTCCGCTCGAAGTCGGTGCAGCGCGCCGGGTTCGCCGGCGGCGTCGAGGCCGACAACACGATCGACCTGCGCCAGATCGAGGTCGAGTCGAAGGACTATGACGAATGTCTGGCGTGCCAGTGAGGTGTCATCGATAGGTTCCCCTCACCCTTCCGACCCTGCGGGCCTCCCTTCCTCTCCCACAAGGGAAGAGGGACAGCAGGACTCCTCTCCCCTTGTGGGAGAGGAAGGGGCCCGCGCGAAGCGTGGGAAGGTGAGGGGGAATGCGGAAGGCCTGACGAAGCGCCAACTGCTGCCTGCTGACACGACAAGACGCGCCCGCGTGTTGCGCAGGAATACGGGTGAACCTGAGCGCCGCTTGTGGGGCGCCGTTCGCGAGGCGCATCCCGCGCAACGCTTCCGCCGCCAAGTCCCGTTAGGACCCTATTTCGTGGATTTCTGCTCGCACGCTGCCAGGCTGGTCATCGAAATCGACGGCGACACGCATGCTGGTACGGCAGGCTATGATGCGGCCCGCACCCAATTTCTCAACAACGAAGGGTATCGCGTGCTGCGCTTCTGGAACAACGAGGTCATGGAAAACATCGACGGCGTGATCCAGACGATCGGCGCCGCGCTTTCGCCTGACATGCAAAAGGGCCGCCCATGATGGACGGCCCCCTCACCTTCCCCCGGCCTGCGGCCGCGGGCCCCTTCCTCTCCCACAAGGGGAGAGGAGGTCCAGTCCTACGCTTCTTCCTCGAACGTCACGGCGACGTCGGCATTCGCGCTCAAGCGCACCTTGCCGTCCTCGACACCGGCGACCAGGCCGAGCGAGATGAAGTGGTGATGGCCCTCGTGGCTGGTCGTGCCTTCCTTGACCTGCGCGCCCGAGTCCTTCTTGGTCAGCTTGATGCGGTCGCCCTCGACGTGGTCGACGGTGCCGACATGGACGCCGTCTGCGCCGATGACTTCGGCATGTTCCTGGATCTGGCTGACATCGACCATGGGTCTTCTCCTGTGTTGGGTTCGGGTGCAGAACGCGCAGGCCCGGAATTGGTCGCATGAGCTGGCAGGTGCTGATCATGTTTGCGGTCGCGGGCGTGTTCGGCCTGATCGGGATAGCATGCCTCGTCCGCCTCGCCTCCCCTCGGGTAACCCAGGGGCAGGTCTATGCGTTCAGGATGATCGGGATCATGCTCGTCTCGGGCGCGATCGTCCTCGCCATGTCGGCCGGCGCGATGCAGTCCTGGGCCGCCAGTCCCTGACCGTCCGCCCCTGACTCAAGTAATTCAGTTTCCCCGTTTTCATCTCTTCATCGTACCGGAGTATCCGATGTCCCTCCTCCAAGCCTCCAAGCAGTACAAGCCGTTCGAATACCCCTGGGCGTTCGAGTTCTGGAAGCGCCAGCAGCAGCTCCACTGGCTCCCCGAGGAAGTGCCCTTGGGCGAGGATTGCCGCGACTGGGCGCAGAAGCTCACCGACCACGAGCGCAACCTGCTGACGCAGATC
This sequence comes from Sphingomonas ginsenosidivorax, assembly GCF_007995065.1. Lineage (NCBI taxonomy): Bacteria > Pseudomonadati > Pseudomonadota > Alphaproteobacteria > Sphingomonadales > Sphingomonadaceae > Sphingomonas > Sphingomonas ginsenosidivorax. The sequence goes on from NZ_VOQR01000001.1 coordinate 2,870,738, forward strand.
TTCCGCTTCTTCACCCAGGCGGACGTCGAGGTGCAGGACTGCTATCACGAGAAATACGGCCGGGTGTTCAAGCCGACCGAGATCAAGATGATGCTGACCGCGTTCAGCAACATGGAGACGGTGCACATCGCCGCCTACAGCCACCTGCTCGACACCATCGGCATGCCCGAGAGCGAGTATGGCGCCTTCCTCGAATATGCCGAGATGAAGGAAAAGCATGATTACATGCAGAAGTTCACCGTCGACAACGACGAGGACATCGCGCGCACGCTCGCCATGTTCGGCGGCTTCACCGAGGGCGTCCAGCTCTTCGCCAGCTTCGCGATGCTGATGAACTTCCCGCGCTTCAACAAGATGAAGGGCATGGGCCAGATCGTCACTTGGTCGATCCGCGACGAGACGCTGCACTGCGAGGGCATCATCAAGATGTTCCACACCTTCTGCGCCGAGCGCCAGTGCCTGACCAAGGCGGTGAAGGACGACATCGCCGACGTGTGCCAGACGACGATCCGGCTCGAGGACAATTTCATCGACCTCGCGTTCGAAATGGGCCCGGTCAACGGCATGACGCCCAAGGAGATCAAGAAGTACATCCGCTACATCGCCGACTGGCGGATGAACCAGCTGGGGTTGAAGCCGATCTACATGATCGACGAGCACCCGCTGCCCTGGCTCGCCCCGATGCTCAACGGCGTCGAGCACGCCAACTTCTTCGAAGCCCGCGCGACCGAATATTCGAAGGCCGCGACCAAGGGCCAGTGGACCGACGTCTGGGATTCGTTCGACAAGCGGCAGAGCGCGAAGCGTGGGCCTGCGGCGAACCTGGATCTGGGTGAGGTTCGGGATATGTTTTCGGACTCGGTTGCGGCTGAGTAAGTCGCGCCGCGCGAGGAGTTAGCGCAAAGCTAACTCCCGCCACCGGCGGCGCGACCGGCCGGCGGCGCTACAAGCGCCGACCGACGGCATGGGCTTTGCCCATGTCGTACCATCTTGTGATGGCCTCAATCGAATTCATCCATATTCCAGCGCCTCGAATTCCACTATTTACAGAATGCCAAATTGACCCCCAAGATATACCTATTCGGCTTGGGGAGATTTGCGGTGCATACGATGAAACGTCGTGGATCTTACAGGTCCATTATAATCGTCACCCTACTAAGCATCGCAACTGGCCTACAGAACTCTCAGGCGAGTGCGGCGTATGGATTCTGCATGGCTCCAAGAGCACCCATGCTTTACAGCAGCAAACCATCGCGGCCTTATTGCGCAGCTAGTCAAAATTGCTCGTCGTTTGAAGTCGAGCAATACCGAAACAGCCTTAAACGCCACTTCGATCAGCTAGAACAGTATCTGGTTGACGTAGACAAATTTCGCAAACTCGCGTACGAGTATGCAGAGTGTGAGGCGAGGTCGGACTAGTAATTGCCGGTAATCTCGCTCTTCTTCGGCATCGTGATTCGGATGTATTTCGATGATCATCCGCCACCCCATTTCCACGCGAGCTACCAAGGCTTCGAAGCCTTCGTTCGGATCAGCGACGGTGCGATCATCCGGGGCAGCCTGCCCAACCGGGCGACCCGGATCGTCCGTCAATGGGCTCTCGACCACCAACCCGAACTCATGGCAAACTGGCAGCGCGGCGTAGACCTGTTGCCGCTGGAGATGATCGCCGGTGCAGACCTCGATGATTAAGCTCACCCGCCTCGCCGTCCAAGGCGACACGACGTTGTTGCTCACCTTCTCCGACGGCACCGCCGCCCCTTGGTCCGCCGGCGCGCTGATCGCGCGCGACACCGTGATGACGCGGCCGCTCGCCGACCCCGCCTATTTCGCGCGTGCCTTTATCGAAGGTGGCGCGCTCGCCTGGCCCAACGGCTTCGAACTTTCCGCCGATGCGCTGCACCAGCGACTGGAGGCCAGCGGCGCACTCGTCCGCGACGCCGCCTGAGGCTACCGCAGCCGCCCCACATACGCCGTCATCCCCGCGGAGGCGGGGATCCAGATCCTCGACCCTCGCGCCTCCAGCCGCGAGGCCAGCCAGTATGGATTCCCGCCTTCGCGGGAATGACGGATGGAAGGGGAGCGGCGCGCTCGTCCGCGACGCTGCGTAGCGCGACCGCCCCGTCATCCCGGGCTTGTCCCGGGATCCAGGGTAACAGCCCGCAGCGCCCGTAACTCTGGATCCCGGGACGAGCCCGGGATGACGACACGTTCGTCACCCCGGGCTTGGTCCGGTGTCCACCGTCCCGCGAACCAAAGCATCTCAATTATGCCGCGCCGTGGATGCCGGACCAAGCCTATCCTGAGCTTCGCCGAAGGGTCCGGCATGACGGAAGGGCGCTACAAGTCGCGCAAAACCTGTTCGACGGGATCATCGCGCTACGATCCCGGCACTGCGCCAGCCCGCGCTCGATCTTGGCCCGCTTCCACGCGTCTTAGCCACGCGCGGGCAGCCCGCCCGTATCGTCCAGCTTCCTGCTCGTCGACGACTGGTTTCATGGTCGCGCCGCACCATAAACCGCGCCCCGCCATAAGTCCCGGCCCCACCCAACAAACCCGCTGTCCAACACCCCCAAACCGCGCATAGCTGGCATGGCTCCTGAAACAGGGGCACAACCATGAAGACGGACTCCTACGCGGCGAACGCACCGGCCGTGTCGTCACCAATTTCGGCCATGGGGACATGGTCGACGACCCCGACCCGCCGTCGAATCAGGCGTCGCAGGCGATCACCGAGAGCATGATGATCGTGGCGCTCCACCGCCGCCACGACGGCTGGTTCGCGGACCGGCCGCGCGTCTTCCTCAACCCGCTCGCGAACGGCGGCAGCATCTCGATCGCCGTCGACGCCGCCGACATCACCCCGCGCTCCGCCTACCGTTTGCGCAAACACTCCAAGAGCGAAGCCATTGCGCGCCTCGGACGCGGCCCTGATGCGCGCCGGCGGACGGCTGATGACCGTGGCGTTCGAACGCGCCACCGCGGGCACGCCGCGCCAGATCTGGCGCGAGGGGCGGATCGTCGTCGAACAGGCGATCCCGTCGGACCGCATGCCGATGGTCCTGCTGGCCACCTCGACCCCGCGCCGTTCGATCCCGGCGGCAAGATGACCGCGCGCGCGACCGCGATCATCGCGATGCAGGCGGATTTTGCCCCGGCCATGACCGGGCTGGCCGATACCGATGTCGATGCCGACTTGCCCGACGTCGACGATGATCGCCCGCATCCCCCCGCCCAGCAGCGCGCATGAGCTTTCGCAGGCCGGGTGGTGGGGGCTGGGTAGGGCAGGCTTCGGTACGGGGCGTCAGCCCGCGGCGCACCACCCGGCCCGCCGGCCGCCGCCATAGTCGCGCGCCAGCCCCTCGCCGACCAGCACCGCGCCCAGCGACACGCCGTCCCGCTCGACGCGCCGCAGTTTCCGCCCATAGCGGTCGACGTCGCGCCGGATCGGCACGAGCTCGAACGGCCCCGCATTCAGCAGCGCCTGCATCCTGAGCGTTGCAGCACGCCCGGCCTTCGCCTCGGCGGTGCAGCGCGGCGGGTGCGTTTCGGGCGTGTCGATATCGGCGATGCGGATCTTCGCGCCGTCCATCCAGAAGGTGTCGCCGTCGACCACGCAGTCGATCCGCTTGCCCGACCCGCAGATCGAGAATCGCGCGGCCCCGGTCTGCCGGGGCGCGTCGGGATAGGCGGCCGCATCGCCCCCGCCCCGCTCGACCGCCACCACGCCCAGCCCGAGCGCCAGCGCGGCGAGCAGCACGCCGCGCGCCTCCCGCAAACTCGTCCACCATATGCCGGATTTGCGCGGAACCCCGCGCGGGGAAACTCGGTACGCCATCGCCTCCGCGCTAGGCGGCGACGGTTACCGAAGCCTTGCCAATGCGACGAGCCGCCCCAAGGGTGAGTCGGACCCCGTTCCCCCGCGAAGGCGGGGGCCCAGAAGTACCAGGCGGCAGCGCGCGTAACCCTGGGCTCCCGCCTTCGCGGGAGAACCGGGGGCTTACGCCTTCACCAACCCGATTTCGACCAGCCGCTCGTGCAGGTAATCATGCGCGGTAATCGGCGTCGGATAGCGGTTCGGCCGCTCGGCGCTCACCGTCCCCGGCAGCGTCTCGATCAGGAAGTCGGGCGCGGGGTGCAGGAAGAACGGCATCGAGTAGCGCGAATGGCCGCGGCGCTCGGGCGGCGGGTTGACGACGCGGTGCGTGGTCGACGGCAGCACATGGTTGGTCAGCCGCTGCAGCATGTCGCCGACATTGACCACCATCGCGCCCTCGGGCGGCTTGATCGCCAGCCACTCCCCGTCGCTGCCGAGCAGCTCGAGTCCCGCTTCCTCGGCGCCGAGCAGCAGCGTGATCAGGTTGATGTCCTCGTGCGCCCCGGCGCGGACCCCTTCCGCATCGGCGGGGATCGGCGGATAGTGGAGCAGCCGCAGCACGCTGTTGCCGTCCTTGACCGCCGGGTCGAACCAGTCGGGCGCCAGCCCCAGATGCCGCGCGATCGCCGACAGCAGCCGGTCGCCCGCGGCATCGAACGCCGCGAACAGCTCGACGAACACCGACTTGAACCCCTCGGGCCGGTCGGGCCAGATGTTCGGCGCCATCTGGTCGGCATAACGATGCCCGGCGGCGAGCTCGCGGCCGACATGCCAGAACTCCTTGAGGTCGACGACCTTGGCGTCCTTGGCGATCTCGGTCTTGAACGGGGTGTAGCCGCGCGCGCCGCCGCCGCCGGGGACGTGATATTGCCGCTTCTCGTCCTCGGGCAGGTCGAACAGCAGCTTGGTCTCGGCCCAGGCGCGGTCGATCAGGTCCTGCGGGATGCCGTGATCGGCGATGACCGCGAAGCCATAGCGTTCGAACGACCCGCCGAACGCCGCGGCGAAGCCGTCGGGATCGCTGTCCTGCATGGCGAGGCTGAGGGTCGGGACCTGGGCGGCGGGGGTATCGAGCATGATGGCGGCGTCCATATTGGGGAACGCTGCATATAGGCGCCTCGATCGTGCTTTGCCAAACGCCCCCCCAACGAAGGATCATCCGCCGATCACGACCGTCCCGCTCGCCTTCCCCGCACCGTCGGGCGCCAGCTCGAGGCGGAACGGCTTGTTCTCGTCGGTCGTGCCGATCAGGTTCGCGCCGTCCGCCTTCACCCGGTACCCGACCTTGGCGAGACGCTCGGCGAACCAGCCGCGCACCACGTCGGGCGTCGCCGGACTCGCGAACCGCACGCGCAGCCCGCCGCCCTCCTGGCCGTCGCCGGTCACCGCGACGTTGGTGATCGAGGACCCGGGGTATAGCTTCACCCCGTTGAGATCGAAGTCCCCCGAATCGAGCTTGATCTTGGGCAGCGTCACCGATCCCTTGAAGCCCGGAACGTCGATCTTCATCTCGCCCGTCTCGCCGTTGATCGCGCCCATCACGTTGCCGCCATCGGCGTTGATCGACACCGACGTACCTTCGTCGGACCGGTTGCAGGCAGCGGCGCCCAGCACGAGGCCGGCGAGAAGGAGGGGACGAAGCATGACGGTCTCCTGACGGTGAGGCCGGACCATAGCCCAGCGATCCGCTGCCGCGAAGGGTTCCGCACTGCACCATGACGCTGTAGGGGCCCCCGCATCATGACGTCTGCTCCCACTACCGACTCGCCGACGATGCGCGGCGCGCCGATCGGCTTTGTCGAATTCGTCGCGCTGGTCGCCTCGCTGATGTCGCTGACCGCGCTCGGCATCGATTCGATGCTGCCCGCGCTGCCCGCGATCGGCGAGACGCTGGGCGTCGCGAGCGACAATGCGCGCCAGTACATCGTCACCGCCTTCGTGATCGGGTTCGGCGTCGCGCAGCTCGTCCATGGCCCGCTCGCCGACCGCTTCGGCCGCCGCACCGTGCTGCTCTGGTCGCTCGCCGCCTATGTCGTCGCCAACCTCGCCTGCGCGATCGCGGGCAGCTTCACGCTGCTCCTCGTCGCCCGTGTCCTCGGCGGCGCCATGATCGCCGCTGCACGCGTCGCGACGATCGCCCTAGTCCGCGACTGCTATCACGGCCGCGCGATGGCCCGCGTCATGTCGATCGCGTTCATGGTCTTCATGATCGTCCCCATCCTCGCGCCGAGCTTCGGCTGGCTGGTGCTGCAGTTCGGCGACTGGCGGCTGATCTTCGCCACCATCGCCGTACTGACGACGGGCGTGCTGCTGTGGTTCTACATCCGCATGCCCGAGACTCTGGCGCCCGAGAACGTCCTGCCGATCACGCCCTCGCGCATCCTCGCCGACTGGCGGATGACGCTCGTCGACCGCCAGTCGCTCGGCTACATGCTCGCCTCGACCGCGCTGATGGGCGCGCTGTACGGCTATCTCAACTCGATCCAACAGATCATGGCCGACGTGTTCGCGCAGGCCGCGCTGTTGCCCGTGATCTTCGCGGCGAGCTCGGTGACGATGGCGGTCGCCAACCTGCTCAACTCGCGGATCGTCATGCGGCTCGGCACCCGGCTGATCAGCCATGGCGCGCTGACCGGCCTCATCCTGGTGTCGCTACTCCACCTCGCCGCGATCCTGCTCGGATGGGAAACCCTCGTCAGCTTCACCGTCTTCCAGGCGCTGACGCTCGGCTGCTTCGGTCTCGCCACCTCGAACTTCTCGGCGATGGCGATGGAGAATATGGGCCGCATCGCCGGCACGGCGTCGAGCGTGCAGGGCTTCGTCAGCGTCACTGCGGGTGCCGTCGCCGGCGCGCTGATCGGCCAGGCGTTCGACGGCACGACGATCCCGCTGGTGGTCGGCTTCCTCCTCGCGGGACTCGTCGCGCTGGTCGCCGTCGCGGTTACCGAGCGCGGCCGGCTGTTCCGGCCCGCGCAGCCGTCATCCCGGCCCGCCTGACGGAACCCGCAAGGCCGCCCCGCCGTTCGCTTCCCACGGACCCGCATCCCGCGGCCTGAGGAGTGACATCATGGGCGGACACCAGATTCCAAGCGCCGGTTCGGGCGACGACGGCTTCGACGAAGACGGTTATGACGAGAGCCAGCGCGCCGAGATCCTCGAGGCGACCGGCAACGGGCCGACCGACGGCATCATCATGACGAACCTCAACCCGGACGTCGGCGACGAGGATTCCGAGGACGAGGATATCGACGATCTCGACATGGACTCCGAAGAAGTCGGCGAGACCGATGCCAGCGTCACGATGGACGAGGACGACCAGGACGAGGACGACGTCCAGGATTCGCTCGACGACGGCAGCATCGACGATGACGAGCTCGACGATTCCGACGATGTCGCGTTGAAGCCATGACGCGCCGGGGCCGCGTCCGCCGCGGCTCCCTCGCCACGCGAGCGCCCACGCATATCCTGGTCGCGATCTCGCTCGTCGGCCTGGGCGCCTGTTCGCGACAGCCTGCCAAACCGATCGACACCACGATGATCGCGGCCGAACGCGCCAAGGCGAATATCGACCGATACGCGCTCGCCAAGGCAGCCACGACCCGGTCCGCACGGTCCGCCGCGAAATGATTCGCACCAGTGCCGACCCGGCGGATCAAGGCGCCAGGCGTCCACGTGCCTTGATTGCGACACACCTGACCGGTTCTCGCCCCCAATCGGCCATGGTTCGTTCACCAAATTGACAGGAACCGTGACGCTTTCGCAACAGCCCGAATAAGTTCCGTCTCGCGGTTGTTTGCAACGCAACAATACTGTCATTGGCCGGTTTGGAGGTACCTGGACCAGGCGCGGTGAGCGACCGGACCACGGCATCGAAACGACAAAAGGTCAGATACTAATGCGTAAGCTTTCCCTCGCCATCGCCCTCGCCGCCGCTACCGTTGCGGTTCCCGCTTTCGCGCAGGACACGACGATGGCCCCCACCGACAACAGCGCGCAGCCCGGCGAAGCCGCGGCTCCGGACGGCTCGAAGGCATTCGGCATCGAGCCCTATGTCGGCATCATGGGCGGCTGGGAGCAGTTCGACAACGAGAGCGGCCGCGGTCTGCCGCAGGCAATCAACGCCGACGGTTCGCTGCGTCGCCACTACAAGCCCCAGGGCGCGCTGGTTCAGGGCGTCGTCGGCGTCAACGTTCCGCTCGGGCCGGTGTTCGTCGGTGCCGAAGGCAACGTGATCAAGGGTGTCGATGGCAACATCGATTGGGAATATGGCGCAGCTGGCCGCGTTGGCTTCCGCGCTGGCGACAGCGGCCTGTTCTACGCCAAGGCTGGCTATCAGTGGGTCAACTTCGACCATTTCTCGGCACGCTCGACCCGCGGCGGCGACACCGGTCGTGACTATGGCGCAGTGACCTACGGCATCGGCGCCGAAGTCGGCCCGCAGAACATCGGCCTCAAGGGCATCACCGGCAACGCGGGCTTCCGCATCCGCGCCGAAGTGAACACCTGGGGCAAGGCACAGAGCCTGCGTCCGATGCTCGGCATCATCACGCACTTCTGAGCCTGACCGTTCGAAATGCCGAAAGGGGCGGGACCGAAAGGCCCCGCCCCTTTTTTGTTGGCTGCCATTCGAGCCCGGGGCCACCCCGGCGGAGGCCGGGGCCCAATTGGGTGACCGTAGTAACGAAGGGCAATCCGCCGTTACACCGACCTTCCCAATTGGGCCCCGGCCTCCGCCGGGGTGGTTCGATCGGACGGCCCGCGACAGTCAGTCGAACCCTGTCGCCAGGAACCGCTCCGCCACCGCGCAGTGCATCGCAATCCCGTGCGCCATCACCCGCTCGTCGATCGTCATCTTCGTATTGTGCAGCGGCGGGTTGGTCCCCGGATCGCTCCCCTCGGGCGCCGCACCGATGAACGCCATCGCGCCGGGCAGCTTCTGCAGCACGTACGAGAAGTCCTCTGCGCCCATCATCGGCGGCATCACCGCCCAGCCCGCCTCGCCGTTCAATCCGGTCGCGCATGCCTTCATCAGCTCGGTCGCGCGCGGATCGTTGACCGTGACCGGATAACCCTCCTCGATCCGCGCCTCGCCGACCGCGCCGTGCGCCGCAACGATTCCTTCGACCATCCGCGTGAACGCCGCGCGCAGCTGCTCGCGCGTCCGCTCCGACAGCGTCCGCATCGTCCCCAGCATCTCGACGGTCGACGGGATGACGTTGTGCGCGCTCCCCGCGTTGAGCTTGGTGATCGACAGCACCGCAGGATCCGTCACCGGCACCTGCCGCCCGACATAGACCTGCAGCGCGGTCACGATCTCGCATGCGATCGGCAGCGGATCGAGGCAGTCGTGCGGCATCGCCGCATGGCCGCCACGCCCGGTGATCGTCGCGCGCAGCGTATCGGTCGACGCCATCAGCGTCCCCGACCGGCTCACCACCGTCCCCATCGGCATGTTCGGCGAGATATGCAGCGCGAACCCCGCCTCGGGCAGCGGATCGTCGAGCAGCCCGTCGGCGATCATGTGCCGCGCGCCGTGATGCCCTTCTTCGCCCGGCTGGAACATGAACACCACCGTCCCCGGCAGGTCGTCGCGCCGCGCGCACAGCGCCTTCGCTGCGCCGACCAGCATCGCAGTATGCGAATCATGTCCGCACGCATGCATCGCCCCGGGGGTCTGCGACGCGAAGGGCAGCCCGGTCTCTTCCTGCATCGGCAGCGCGTCCATATCGCCGCGCAACAGCACCGTCCGCCCGTTGCCGCCGGCACTCCCGTCGCGCCCGCCGCGCAGGACCGCGACGAAACCCGTGGTTGACGTCCCCTCGCGGATCTCGAGCGGCAGCCCGGCGAGTGCCGCCTTGATCTTGTCCGAGGTCCGTGGGCAGTGCAGCCCGATCTCCGGATCGGCATGGATCGCCCGGCGCAGGTCGATCGCCTCGTCGAGCGACGCTTCGCCCACCGCGGCCCAGTCGGTTGCGGTCTCGAAATCCAGGCTCATGGCAAACTCCTTCGGATCGCTGCCGTGTCTAGTTCAGCCAGTTCCCCGGCGGAGGCCGGGGCCCAGTTGAGGAACGGCCATAACATGGGGACGATCCATCGTTACCGGAGCCTTCCCACCTGGGCCCCGGCCTTCGCCGGGGATCTGATATGGCGAGCAACCTTACCCCCGGAACAGCCCGCCTAAAACCCCGCGCAGCACCGTCCCGACCAATCCGCCAGACGACGAGCGGCTCCGTGACTTGGTCCCGAACACTTGTTTGCCGATCTCGTTCGCCACCTGTCGCCCGATCGACGACCCGGCCGCGCGTGTCGCGGAAGTCGCGATCTTCGTCCAGGGCGAGTTCGCGGCCTCGCGCGCCGCCTCGCGCTCCTGCGCCACCTGTTCGCGCGCCGCGACCTTGGCGGCCTGCGCATCGGCCTTGGCCTGCATCGCGGCCGCCTTCTCGGCGTCCGTCGTCGCCTTCGCAGCCGCCGCGGCGGCGCTCGCCGCCTCCGTCTTCGCCGCCAGCAGCTCCTCGGCCGACTCGCGATCGACCAGCGTGTCGTACTTGTCCCCGATCGCATCGGTCTGGATCATCACCGCGCGCTCCTGCGGCGTGATCGGCCCGACCCGGCTGGCAGGCGGCTTGATCAGCGTACGCTCGACCGGGCTCGGCGCCCCGTCCGCCTGCAGCAGCGACACCAGCGCCTCGCCGACCTTCAGTTCGGTGATCGCGGTTGCCACGTCCACCCCCGGATTCGCCCGGAACGTCTCCGCCGCCGACCGCACCGCCGCCTGGTCGCGCGGCGTGAACGCGCGCAGCGCATGTTGCACGCGGTTGCCGAGCTGCCCCGCGACCGTGTCGGGAATGTCGATCGGGTTCTGCGTGATGAAATACACCCCCACCCCCTTCGACCGGATCAGCCGCACCACCTGTTCGATTTTCTCGAGCAGCGCCTTGGGCGCCTCGTCGAACAGCAGATGCGCCTCGTCGAAGAAGAAGCAGAGCGTCGGCTTGTCGGGATCGCCGACCTCGGGCAGCGCCTCGAACAGCTCGCTCATCAGCCACAGCAGGAACGTCGAATAGAGCTTCGGGCTCGCCATCAGCTTGTCGGCAGCCAGGATGTTGACGATCCCGCGCCCGCGATCGTCGACCCCGATGAAATCCGCCAGGTCGAGCGCGGGCTCGCCGAAGAAATGCTCGGCGCCTTGTGTCCTCAGCTGCAACAACGACCGCTGGATCGCGCCGATCGACTGTTTCGACACGTTGCCATAGGTCGTCGTCAGCTCGTCCGCGCGCGCCGCACAGTCGACCAGCATCGCCTGCAGATCGTCGAGGTCGAGCAACAGCAGCTTCTCGGTATCGGCGACGTGGAAGGCGATCTCCAGCACCCCCTCCTGCACCGCGTTCAGGTCCATCAGCCGTGCCAGCAGCAACGGCCCCATCTCGCTGATCGTCGTGCGGATCGGATGCCCCTGCTCGCCATACAGGTCCCAGAACTGCACCGGGTTGTCGGCATAGGCCCAGTCGGCATCGCCGATCTCCTCCGCGCGCGCCGCGAAGGTCTCGTGGGTCTTGGCGGTCGGCGATCCCGCCATCGCCAGCCCCGACAGGTCGCCCTTCACGTCGGCGACGAAGCAAGGCACGCCGTTCGCTGAGAAGCCCTCGATGATCCCCTGCAGCGTCACCGTCTTGCCGGTCCCGGTCGCGCCGGCGATCAGCCCGTGTCGGTTGGCGCGCTTGAGTTCGAGCACCTGCGGCCTGCCGCCGCCCTGACCGATGAAGATGCCCTCGCCCATTACCGCCTCCGTTCGCTTTGCCCGAACCTAGACGGGGCGCCGACGGGGCTCAAAAGAAAACGCGCGCCCCCGTACCCACAAAAAAAGGCCGCCATTCCCTTCCGGAAACGACGGCCCCTTCTCAACCTGGCGGAGGATCAGCCCTTGATCTTCACCGGCACGAACGCGCCCGGGCCGCGTGCGCGCTGCACGAGCAGCAGCACCTGCGGACGCCCCGCGGCCTTGGCTGCCGTCACCGCGGCGGCGACGTCGGCCGCGCTGCGGACCTGCGCGCCGTTGACCGCCACGATCACGTCGCCGCGCTTCAGCTTGCCGGCCGCGTCGCTCGACGGGTCGACCTGCGCGATCACGACGCCCTGCACGGTCGCATCGACGTTCACCGCAGGCGCACGCGCGATCGCGGGCGTCAGCGGCTGTACCGTTAGCCCCAGTGCGTTGCCGCTGGTCGGCGCGACCGCACCGCCGGTGGCGGGTGCATCGTCGTCGTCCGCGCTGAACCCGTCGTCACCGCCGCCGACCAGCGCCGCGAGCGCCTCCTGCGACGGCCGCTCGGCCACCGTGACGCTCACCGCGGTCGGACGGCTGGCGCGGATCACGTCGAGCCGCGCGACCTGCCCGGGCGTCACGTTCGACACCAGATAGGACAGCGTCTGGTCGGGGGTCACGTCCTTGCCGTTGACCTTGGTCACCACGTCGCCGACCTTCAGGCCGCCCTTCGCCGCCGGACCGCCCGGCTCGACGCGCGAGATCAGCTCGCCGCGGTTCTTCGGAATGCCGAGCGCCGCTGCCGCATCCTCGTCGACCGGACCGCCTAGCCCGACGCCCAGATAGCCGCGCTTGAGCGAACCACCCTTCATGAAGGTGTCGATGATCGGCTTGGCCTGCTCCGCGGGGATCGCGAAGCCGATGCCGATATTGCCGCCCGACTGGCTGAAGATCTGGCTGTTGATGCCGATAACGTTGCCGTTCAGGTCGAACATCGGCCCGCCCGAATTGCCCTGGTTGATCGACGCGTCGGTCTGGATGAAGCGGTCATACGCGCCGCCCTGCCCGGTGACGCGGTTGATCGCAGAGATGATACCCGCGGTCACCGTGCCGCCCAGGCCGAACGGCTCGCCGATCGCGACGACCCAGTCGCCGACGCGCGCGCCGGCCGAATTGCCGAACTTCACGAACGGCAGCCCGGTCGCGTCGATCTTGAGCAGCGCGAGATCCGAATCCGGATCCTGGCCGATGATCTTGGCGGTATATTCCTTCTTGTCGGTCAGCGTGACCGTGATCGAGTTCACCGTCGCGCCCTTGGCGCCGGGACGGATCACGTGCGCGTTGGTCACGACATAGCCGTCGGGCGAGATCAGGAAGCCCGAGCCCAGCGACGCGCCCTCGCGCTTCACCGGCGCACCACCCTGGCCGCCGCCGAACAGCTCGCCGAACGGCGTGCCCGCGAACGGATTGGCCTGTTGCTGCTGGACGATCGTCTGCTTGGTCGAGATGTTGACGACCGCGGGCTGCAGCTTGGCGACCATGTCGGCGAAGCTCATCGGCGCGCCGGGCTTGGGCGCGACCGCCTGGATCGCGCCGGGTTCGTTCTGTGCGACCTGCGCGGCGGGCTGCAGCGCGAGCGTCGCGGTGGCCCCGCCAAGCAGAAGCGCAGTCGTGATGGCGTAAGCGTAACGCACTGAAGTGGTATCCTCTCGTTTCATCGGTCGAAACAGGTGGCTCATCGCCAAATCATGCTGAACGATGCTTGAATATGAACGGGTCGTCAGGCGTTCAACGCCCGCGGCCCTCGAATTCCCTCAGATACGAGTTGTTCGGCGAAAGAATGATCGAGGTCGAACCTTCCGGCTTCGCACCGCCGTCCGCGCCGAACGTGTGCCGGTACGACTGCATCGCGCGGTAGAAGTCGTAGAAACTGGCATCCTTGCCGAAGCTTTCCGCATAGATCCGCGCGGAATCGGCGTCGGCCTGCGCGCGGACGATCTGCGCCTGCTTCTGGCCCTCGGCGCGGATCGTGATCGCTTCCTGCTGGCGCGCGCTCTGCATGCGCTTGAGCGCGCTGTCGAGCGGCAGCCCGACCGGCAGGTTCGCCTGCTTGATCCGCACGTCGACGATCTCGACGCCGTATTGGCTCGCGACACGCTGCAGCCCGACCTGGATATTGTCCATCAGCTGCCCGCGCTCGGGGCTCAGCAGCTCGACGAACTGCCGCTTGCCGAGCTCGTTGCGCAACGCCGACCCGAAGATCGGCCGCAGCTGGTCGGGGACCCGGTCCTCGCTGCCGACCGCGTTGCGCATCTTGCGCGGATCGATGATCCGGTAGCGCGCATAGGCGTCCACCTCCAGCCGCAGCTGGTCGGTCGACAGCACCAGCGTGTTGTCGAGCTCGAGGTCCTGCACGCGCTTGTCGACCCAGACGATGCGGTCGATGAACGGGATGCGCGCGATCAGGCCGGCGCCGGTCTGCCCGAACGGAACGTTCGGCTGCCACACGTTGACGGTCCGGACCGGCTGGCCGAAGCGCAGGATCACCGCCTGCTTGGTCTCGGGCACGATCGCGAACGTCGCGGCCGCCAGGATCACCAGCGCCAGCGCGACGAACCCGAGTACGACGGGGTTGCGATAGAAGCCGGTCACTGGCCTGCCCCCGCCTGCGCCACGGGCGCGACATCGGGCTCGGGCAACCGCTTCGCGTTCGACAGCGGCAGGTACGGCACGACGCCGCCGGGGGTCTCGACGATCGTCTTGTCGGTCTTGGCCAGCACGGCCTCCATGGTCTCGTAATACATGCGACGACGCGTCACTTCGGGAGCCAGCTTGTACTGCTCATAGACCTTGTCGAACGACGCGGCCTCGCCCTGCGCGCGCGCCACGACCTGCTGCGCATAGGAGCGCGACTGGTTGAGGTTGGCGATCGCTTCCTGCTGCGCCGCGGTCACCGCATTGAAGTCCTCGACGATCCGTGCCGGCGCCGCCGCCTGCTTGATCGCGACGCCCTGGATACGGACGCCCGACTTGTAGTCGTTGAGGATCTGCTGCGTCAGTTCGGCGACGCGCTGCTCGATGACGGTTCGGCCGGTACCGATCGCCTGGCTCAGCGTGGTCGTCGCGACCACCGCGCGCATCGCGCTCTCGGCGGCTGCGCGCACCGTGTCCTGCGGCTGCGCGAGCTGGAACACGAAATCGCGCGGATCGGCGATGTCCCAGCGTACCGAATAGGCCAGGTCGATGATGTTCTGGTCACCCGTCAGCGTCAGGTTCTCGCCCTCGCCAACCGGGAAATTGTCGGTGCGGATCTTCTGCACGTCGACCACTTCGACGTCCGCCAGCGGCGCCGGCAGCGTCAGCCGCAGGCCGGGCTCGAGCGTACCCGCATATTTGCCGAAATAGGTGACGACGCCGCGCTGCTGCGGGCCGATCTGGTGCACCGAGGTGAACAGCACCCACGCGACGAAGATCACCGCGACCCCCACGGCCCACAGCGTCCGCGCATTGGCACCGGACGGAAGGCCGCCGAAATTGCCGCCGCCACCACCGCCGCCACCGCCACCGGTGTTGCGGGCCTTGCGCAGGAATTCGTCGAGCGCGCTCGGCTTGACGGGCGTTTTGCGCCCACCCGGCGGTGTCGCCCAGGGATTGCGCGGGCCACCCGTGCTGCCCGTACCATCGTCGCCAGAGCCGCCCCAGGGGCCTTTGGGAGTTTCTACCGCAAGGATAGGGGGACGCCGGAACCAGCGCGAGAAGTTCGTCATCATGCCTTTATAAGACCGCGGCGGCGGAAAAACAGTGCCAAGCGCCCGCGGCCACCCTATCTGCCGCGCATGATCGACATCGAAGCGGTAAAGGCGGCGATCGCCACAGTGGCCGGCGCGCGCGCCACGGTACGGCTCGAAGGCGCGAGGCTCGGCATCGTGCTCGACGCCACCGGCCTCGATCCCAAGGCACGCGATGCGCTGGAGGCGACGGTGCGGATGGCCGCGACCGCGCCCGGCGTCGCCGAGGTCCGCATCGCGCTCACCGCCGAACGCTCCACCCGCCGCCTGATCGCGGTCGCGAGCGGCAAGGGCGGCGTCGGCAAGTCGACGCTGTCGGCCAATCTCGCCATCGCGCTATCCAGGGCCGGCCGCCGCGTGGGCCTCGTCGACGCCGATATCTACGGCCCGTCCCAGCCGCGGCTGATGGGCGTCGAGGGCACCCGCCCGACCGCGAAGGACAAGGTGCTCGATCCGGTCCCGACTCCCTACGGCGTGCCCTTGCTCTCGATGGGCCAGCTCGTCGAACCGGGCCGTGCGCTCGCGTGGCGCGGACCGATGGCAGCGGGTGCGCTCGGCCAGCTGGTCGAGGCGGACTGGGGCGCGGTCGACACGCTCGTGCTCGACCTGCCGCCCGGCACCGGCGACGTCCAGCTGACGATGGTCCAGAAATATCGCCCCACAGGCGCGGTGATCGTCTCCACCCCGCAGGACCTCGCGCTGATCGACGCACGCCGCGCGATCGACCTGTTCGAGAAAGCCGGCGTGCCGATCATCGGCCTGGTCGAGAACATGGCCGGCTATGTCTGCCCGCATTGCGGCGAATCGTCCGACCCGTTCGGCAATGGCGGTGCGGAGGCGGCGGCGGCCGAGCTCGGCATCCCCTTCCTCGGTCGCGTGCCGTTGACGATCGCGCTGCGCACCGCCTCCGACGCCGGCAAGCCGCCCGCCGCCGACCCCGGCGACACGGTGTTCGCACCACTCGCCGCACGGCTCGTCGCATGGTTGAAAACACTGTGAAACCAGCGGAGTCTTTCGACGTTATGTCTTCACCGGTCGTACCTGACGCGTAGAGTCACGGTACGAGCGGACCAGATTTTAGGAGGCGTCGATGCCGCTCACCGCCGATGCCGACATCAAGGCACTGCTCGAAGGTGCCCGCACGATCGCGATGATCGGCGCCTCCGACCGCCCCGACCGGCCCTCCTACGGCGTGATGGCGAAACTCCAGGCGCACGGCTACCGCGTCATACCCGTCAATCCGCAGATCACCGGCGAGCATATCCACGGCGAGTTCGTCTTCCGCGAGCTCGCGCAGCTCGGTGATCCGATCGACATCGTCGACATCTTCCGCAACTCGGCCGCTGCCGGCGAGGCCGTCGACCAGGCGATTGCCGTCGGCGCGAAGGCCGTCTGGATGCAGCTCGGCGTGTCCAATCCCGAGGCCGCCGCCCGCGCCGAGGCTGCCGGTCTCAAGGTCGTGATGGACCGCTGCCCGGCGATCGACATCCCGCGACTCGGCGTCGCACCGATCCAGGCCGATCGGGAATGAACCGTCCCCGCTAACGACCGCTGGCGTTCTGCCGGGCGATCGGGCAGCATCGCTCCGTCCGCCGCTACGGGGTGCCAGATGTTTCCCTATATCCTGGCCCTGCAGGCCGACACGGCTACCCTCGTCGACACCGCGCGCCGCATGACAAGCGTCGCGCAGCGCTGCGTGCAGGATCCCAACTCGACCGACATCACCGTCTGCGGCCTGCGCAACGCCGATCGCTTCCGCGTTCCCCTCAAGACCGCACCCGCCCGCCGCGACAACGTTGCCGAACAGCGCGCCGCGCTGGTCCACGCGCGCACCCCGATGGAGGATATGGGCCCCTTCCTCGTCGGCGGCGGCGGGGCAGGCGTCAGCGCCACCGTGGGCGGATCCGGCGAGACGAAATTCGCCGGCATGCGGACCCCTGCGCCATGATCCTCGCGCTGCTCCTGCAAGCGGCGGCGGCAACCGCGACGCCGCCCCCCGCCCCGGTCACACCGCCCGTACCGCAGCGTTTCTCGATCCTCGCCGACCCGTGCGCGCGGACTTCCGACGACGGCCGCGACATCGTCGTCTGCGGCTCCACCCAGGCCAGCTCGCCGCGCCTCCCATTGCCCGACGAACGCGGCCCGCCCGATCGTCCCGTCGCGTCGAACCCGGAACTAAGCGCGGTACGGGCACTCGCGCTCGAAAACACGCCCTGCGCCGCCTCGCAGAAGGGCTGCCAGGTCGGTATCGGCCCGCCGATCATGCCGATCGCCAGGGCCGCGGTCGGCGCGGTGAAGAGCATGCTCGCGAAGAAGCCCGACAAGCGCGGCCGCGTGCCGATCCTGCTCGACGATCCGGCCCCCGGGCACGCCACGCCGTAGCGTCGGCCGGAACAGGCCGCGCGCGCGGTCCGTTACAGGGTCTCCGCCATCAGCCCTGGAGTACCCCATGTCGAAGACCGTGATCGCGTATCTGTTCGCCGAGACGCTGCACCTCGCAGGCGTCGAACGTATATACGGCGTCGTCGGCGACAGCCTCAACGGCCTGACCGACAGCCTGCGCCGCCAGGGCAAGATCGACTGGGTCCATGTCCGCAACGAGGAAGCCGCGGCGTTCGCCGCGGGTGCCGAGGCGCAACTGACCGGCAGGCTCGCGGTCTGCGCCGGCTCGTGCGGCCCCGGCAACATGCACCTCATCAACGGCCTCTACGACTGCCACCGCACGCGCGTGCCCGTGCTGGCGATCGCCGCGCAGATTCCGACCGCCGAGATCGGCTCGAACTATTTCCAGGAAACCCGCCCCGAGGCGCTGTTCCGCGAATGCAGCGTCTATTGCGAGACGATCAGCGACGCCGACCAGATGCCGCGCACGCTCGACACCGCGATCCGCGCCGCGGTCGGGCAGCGCGGCGTGTCGGTGGTCGCGATGTCGGGCGATGTCGCACTGCGGACCACGACCGGCACGCTCGCGAGGTCCAGCGGCGTGCTGCTGCCCGCGCCTGCGACGATCGTCCCCGATGCGGCGGGCGTGGCCGAACTCGCCGCGTTGCTCAACGGCTCCGGCCGCGTCACCATCCTTGCCGGCCGCGGCTGCCGTACCGCACACGCGGCGCTGCTCGATCTCGCCAAGACGTTGCAGGCGCCGATCGTCCATGCGCTCGGCGGCAAGGAGTTCGTCGAATATGACAACCCCTATGACGTCGGCATGACCGGGCTGATCGGCTTCTCGTCGGGCTACGACGCGATGATGGGCTGCGACACGCTGCTGATGCTCGGCACTGACTTCCCCTATCGGCAGTTCTTCCCGACCAAGGCCAAGGTCGCGCAGATCGATATCCGCTCGGAGAACCTCGGTCGCCGCACCGGCATCGACATCGGCCTGATCGGTGACGTCGGCGCGACCATCGCCGCGCTGCTCCCTAAATTGACCGCGCCCCGCGACGGCGACTTCCTGCAGGCCTCGCGCAAGGATTATGCGAAGGCGCGCGAAGGCCTGGACGAGCTCGCGCACGGCACCCCCGGCAGCGGCGTCCTCCACCCCCAGCACGTCGCGCGCGTACTCAGCGAACAGGCCGCCGACGACGCGGTGTTCGCCTGCGATGTCGGCACGCCCACCGTCTGGGCCGCGCGCTACCTCGCGATGAACGGCCGCCGCCGCCTGCTGGGCTCGTTCAACCACGGCTCGATGGCCAACGCACTGCCACAGGCGATCGGCGCGCAGGCGGCCTATCCGGGGCGGCAGGTGGTGACGCTGTCGGGCGACGGCGGTCTCGCCATGCTGATGGGCGAGCTGCTGACGATCAAGCAGCTCAACCTGCCCGTGAAGATCATCGTCTTCAACAACGGCACGCTCGGCTTCGTCGAGATGGAGATGAAGGCGGCGGGCCTGGTCGAGACCGGCGTGACGCTCGACAACCCCGATTTTGCCGCGATGGCGCGGGCGATCGGCATCCACGGCGTTCGCATCACCGATCCGGGCGAGGTCGAGGCCGGCGTTCGCGACGTCCTCGCGCATCCCGGCCCCGCGCTGCTCGACGCCGTCACCGCGCGCACCGAACTGTCCATGCCGCCGAAGATCACGATCGAACAGATGAAGGGCTTCACGCTCTACATGGCCAAGGCAGTCCTCAGCGGCCGCGGCGATTCGGTGATCGAACTGGGCAAGACCAATGTCGGGCTGCTGAAACGCTTCCTGTAACGCCGGATCGGGCGCTCATCCGTCATCCCGACGAACGCCGGGATGAAGGCTCACCGCGTGCCCGGATACGCCGGCAGCGCCAGGTGGAACCGGATTGCCGCCGCGCGCAGCGTGAACCCCGCGCTCGCGCCGGCCAGCGCCGCCCAGCCCTGCGGCACGCCCAGCAACACCAGCCCGACATAGGTCGCCGACGCCAGCGCCGCGGCCGTGACGTACAGCTCGGGCCGCATCAGGATCGACGGCTCGCCCGCCAGCACGTCGCGGATGATCCCCCCGACGCACGCGGCCACCACCCCCATCACCGCTGCCGGGACCGGCGGGATGCCATAGCGCATCGCCTTCGACGCGCCGTACACCGCATAGGCGGCAAGCCCCAGCGCATCGAACCAGTCGAGCGCCTCGTCCTTCCACCAGCGCGCCGGCGTCGTCCAGATCAGCAACGCCATCGCCAGGCACACCGCCGCAGCACGCGCGTCATGCACCCAGAACACCGGCGCACCAATCAGCAAGTCGCGCACCGTACCCCCGCCGACCCCAGTGATCAGCGCGAAGAAGGCGAGCGTGACCGCGGTCTGCCCGCGCTTCGCCGCGGCAAGCGCGCCCGAGGCGGCGAAAACCGCCAGCCCGGCCAGATCGGCCCAGGGCGCCGCGACGGGCAGGATTGCGACGGGAAGGATGGGTGTCGGCAGCATTTGCAGGGGCTTATCCCAGTTCGTTGCCGCACGCGACGGAACCCTTTGGCTTCCTGAACGTGCGGTTGTTTCAGGTTCATGCAACCGTCCTTATTCTCCCAACGTTACGGCAACAGTTCTTTTCAAAACGGGAGTAAGAATATGCGTAAGATGATGCTCGCCCTGGGGTGCACCGCGATGGTCCTGCCGACGATGCTGGTCCCGGTGTCGTCCGCCGAAGCGCGTCGCGAATGGCGCGGTCGCGACGGCCGGATCTATTGTAAGAAGAACAACGGCACGACCGGCACGATCATCGGCGGCGTCGGTGGCGCGCTGCTCGGCCGCACGGTCGACACCCGCGGCGACCGCACGGTCGGTACGCTCGGCGGCGCGGTCCTCGGCGGTCTCGCCGGTCGCGCGATCGACAAGGGTTCGAGCAACAACAACCGTCGCTGCCGCTAAACGGCCCGGTCCGGGCCTTGCCCGGACCACTAGGCAATCCCCTGGGTTAGGCCCGGGCGGCGGAACAATCGGGGCGCTCGCGAGATGATCGCGGGCGCCCCTTTTGCATTTCAGGAGACAGAAATCATGACGACCCGTAGCGCTTCGGCAAAATATGAAGGCCTCGGCAAGGACGGCAAGGGCCATGTCTCGACGCAGTCGGGCGTCCTCTCCGACAACGCCTACGGCTTCAACACGCGGTTCGAGAACGAGCCCGGCACCAACCCCGAGGAACTGATCGCCGCCGCGCATGCGAGCTGCTTCACGATGGCGCTGAGCTTCGCGCTCGCGGGCAAGGGCTATTCGGCCGGCACGCTCGAAACCAGCGCGAAGGTCACGCTCGACAAGGACGGCGACGGCTTCAAGATCACCAAGTCCGCGCTGACGCTCAACGCCAAGGTCGACGGCATCGCAAAGGACGAGTTCGAGGCGATCGCCGCGGACGCCAAGGCGAACTGCCCGATCTCGAAGGTCCTGAACTGCGAGATCACGCTCGAGCACACGCTGGCGTAATCCCGCGTCACGCCGGACATGGTCCGGCATCCATCGTGCCGCGCACGCAAACGTTCGAAGGCGCGGCACTACGGGACAGCACGATAGCCCACCCGTGCGTCCCAAATCCGTCATCCCCGCGAAGGCGGGGATCCAGACTGGCTAGCTTTGCGGGAAGCCCGCAACGTCCGAGTATATGGATCCCCGCCTCCGCGGGGATGACGACGTTGACGTGTCGCGGAGTCGTACCGGCGACGCCACCCATGGTAAGGCACAAGCCGCATCGCCATCGACGATGCCGCCCGAAATCAGATAATCCCGCCGCCCAGCATCAGCCGCAGCGCGAAGATGATGATCAGCACCACGTTGAGGTTCCGCCCGGCATTGCTCGACGACAGCGCGCCGACCGCCGCGCCGACGATCCCGATCGGGATCACCATCCAGTTCATCCACCCCAGCAGCGGTATGAACGCGACCAGCCCCAGGGCGAGCGTGACGAGGCCGATGAGGATCGAGACAAGGTTCAGCATGCCCCGGATATGGCGTAGCGCTCGGTCGCCGACAAGTGTGCCGCGCGATCCAGCCCAGCCTCGCGACAACGCTTTCTTGACGCCCGCCCCGCTATACACTCGCGCCATGAAACCGATTCGCGCCATCCCCCTGCTCGCTCTTGCCCTGATCGCGTGCGACAAGGCTCCCGCCGGCCAGGATCTGAACAGCCTCGACGCCGAACTGACCGCGAGCAATACGGGCAACGCGCGCGACCCTGCGCTCACCGCGGCGCTCGCCGACCAGATCATGGTCGACCCGACGCTCGCGCAATCGTCCAACGGCAACGCGGTCCGTCCGCCGCCCCGCCCGGCCAGCGGCGCGGTGCCGCCCGACGGAGTCGCGCCGCGCACCGATCCGACCGACCCGGCGACGCTGAAAAAGGCACCGGCGCCCAGCGGCGACTGCCCCGAATGCAAGGCTGCCAAGGGTGCGCTGACGCTCGGCGCGCTTGCCGAACGCCAGGCCAATCGCCGCACCGCGGCCTGCGCCGGCGCGATCGGCTACAGCGCGGGCTGGGCGAACCGCCTGCCCGCCGACCTGCCGCTCTACCCCGACGCACGGCTCGCCGAGGCAGCGGGTGCGGACCAGGACGGCTGCCGGCTCCGCGTCGTCAGCTTCGCCAGCGCCGCGACCGTCGATCGCCTGATCGACTTCTACTACACCAGGGCGACGAAGGCGGGGTATTCGACCGGGCACCGCACCGACGGCGCGCAGCATGTGCTCGGCGGCACTCGCGGCGAGGACGCCTATGTCGTCTATGTCACGGCGCGCAGCGGCGGCGGCAGCGAGGTCGATCTCGTCTCCAACGCCGGGATCTGACCGGAGTCCGGACGCGCGGCTTCCGCCGGGGCGCGATTCGCGCTACGGGCGCATCATGTCTCTCCTGTATGTCATGCTCGGCGGCGCCTTCGGCTCCGGCGCGCGGTATCTGACGGGCCGCGCGACGCTGTCGCTGTTCGGACCCGGTTTCCCCTATGGCACGCTTGCCGTGAACCTTGTCGGCGGGCTGCTGATGGGGGCGCTGGTTGGCGTGCTCGCGCGCGCGTCGAACGGTGGCGAGACGTGGCGGCTGCTGCTCGGCGTCGGCGTGCTCGGCGGGTTCACGACCTTCTCGTCCTTCTCGCTCGATGTGGTGACGATGATCGAACGCGGCCAGCTGACGGTCGCGCTCGGCTATGTCCTCGTGTCCGTCATCGGCTCGATCGCCGCGCTGTTCGCCGGCCTCACGCTTGCAAGGACCGTCGCATGACCGCAGGCAAGAGCGACAGCAAGGACGCCGGCGTCCGCGAATATAATGTCGGCTTCGACGACGACGGCATCCGTCTCGATCGCTGGTTCAAGCGGCATCTGCCCGACACCAGCTACACCACCGTCGCGATGTGGGCGCGCACCGGCCAGCTCCGCGTCGACGGCGCCCGCGCGACCCCCGGCGACCGCATCGCCGCCGGCCAGATGCTGCGCGTGCCGCCCCCCGAGGCCGACAAGGCCGCGGCCGACGTCGACAAGCCCAAGCGCGTCCGCGAACGCGTGATCCTTTCCGAGGAAGAGACCGAGGCCGCGCAGGCGATGGTGATCCACAAGGACTTCCAGGCGTTCGTCCTCAACAAGCCCCCCGGTCTCGCGACGCAGGGCGGGACCAAGACCACGCAGCATGTCGACGGCCTGCTCGACGCGCTGCAGTACGACAATGAGGGCCGTCCCAAGCTCGTCCACCGGCTCGACAAGGACACGTCGGGCGCGCTGCTCGTCGCGCGCACCAGCCGCGCCGCGGCGTTCTTCGCCAAGGCCTTTTCGAGCCGCACCGCACGGAAGGTCTATTGGGCACTGGTGGTCGACGTACCGTCGATCGAGGACGGCATGATCGAGCTCCCAATCGCCAAGCAGCCCGGCACCGGCGGCGAGAAGATGCATGTCGACGAGGCCGAGGGCGCGCCCGCACGCACCCGCTACCGCGTCATCGAGCGCGCCGGCAACCGCGCCGCCTGGGTCGAGCTGCAGCCCTTCACCGGCCGCACGCACCAGCTCCGCGTCCACATGGCGGCGATCGGCCACCCGATCGTCGGCGACGGCAAATACGGCGGCGCCGCGGCGTTCCTGACCGGCGGCATCTCGCGGAAGATGCATCTGCACGCGCGCCGCATCAAGGTCGACCATCCCGATGGCGGCGGCATCGACGTCACCGCCGAGCTGCCGACGCATTTCGCCGAGAGCCTCAAGCAACTGGGCTTCGACGAGAAGCTCGGCGACGCGCTGGTGCTCGAAGAAAAGACCCCGATGTCGAAGGAGCAGCTGAAGAGCCGCGCCAAGGCGCACTCGAAGGTGATGCGCAAGGAGCATCGCGGCGAACGTCGCGGGCGCGGCGCGCAGGACGACAAGCCCCGCGCCAATGCACGGTCCGGTGGCGCGAAAGCGGGCAAACCCGGCGGCGTGAAGCCCAAGGGCGCGCCGAAGCGGTAAACCGTTGAAAACCCACCCCGGCGGAGGCCGGGGCCCAGTTGGGAAACGATCGTGGCGACGGGCATCGCTCCCTTACATCGACCTCACCAACTGGGCCCCGGCCTCCGCCGCGGACGCGCGGCTTTGGTCGACAGTCGTGGGTATGCGCGTTGACTGTCCTCCCGCATCATCTACCAGAGCGCGATGTCCATCCGCCTAGCCGTATTCGATTGCGACGGGACGCTCGTCGACAGCCAGGCGAACATCTGCGTCGCCTGCGAAACCGCATTCGAGGAGTCGGGCCTCGTCGCGCCGCCCCGCGCCGCCATCCGCCGCATCGTCGGGCTGAGCCTGGTTGAGGCGATGCGCGTCCTGACTCCGCAGGCGGACGACGACACGCACCGCCTGCTCGCTGAGCGCTACAAGGAATCGTTCCGCGCGATGCGCACGAGCGGCACGCTGATCGAGGAGCCGTTGTTCGACGGCATCGCCGACGTCCTGCGCAATCTGGTCGATGACGGCTGGCTGCTCGGGGTTGCGACCGGCAAGTCCGACCGCGGCCTCGCGCATATCCTCGATCAGCACGCGATCACCGGCCATTTCGTGACGCTGCAGACCGCCGACCGCCACCCGTCCAAGCCCGATCCGACGATGTTGCTCGCCGCGATGGCGGAGGCCGGCGCAAGCCCGCAGGATACCGCGATGATCGGCGACACGAGCTTCGACATGGCGATGGCCAAGGCAGCGGGCGCGCGCGCGGTGGGTGTCGCCTGGGGCTATCACGCCATCCACGAACTGTCCGACGCAGGCGCGGACGTCGTCGCCAGCGACGTCGCCGATCTGCCGCGGCTGGTAGCCCGTCCGTGACCGACAAGGCGCAGGGGCGCTGGCTGGCGCTGGTCGGCGTGCGCATCGCCGGCACCGCGGGCGCGATGCTCGGTCTCGTGCTGATCGCGCGCGCTTATGCCTGGCCGCAGAAAGCGCTCGGCGTCGCGATCGTGCTGTCGGCGCTGCTGCTGATCGCCGTGGTGCCAAGGGCGCTCGCGCACCGCTGGCGGACGCCCGAGGCATGAAGCGCTTCTGGACCGACGTCGCGATCGACGACGCCCGGGTGGTCACGCTCGACAGCAAGCCGGTGCGCACGCCCGGTCGCCGGCCACTCGCGCTCCCGACGGATGCGTTGGCGCAGGCCGTTGCCGAGGAATGGCGCGCGGTCGGCACCGACATCGATCCCAGGGCAATGCCGCTGACCGGCCTCGCCAACGCTGCTACCGATCCGATCGCGACCGATCCTGCCGCGTTCGCTGCAGGGCTCGCGCGCTATGCCGAGAGCGACCTGCTCTGCTATCGCTCCGAAGGCCCGCCGCCGCTGGTCGAGCGCCAGGCCGCGTCCTGGGATCCGCTGCTCGATTGGGCTGCGGCTCGCTATGACGTGCATTTCGCGGTGACGTCCGGCGTGATGCACGTCACGCAGCCGCCCGCGACCATCGCCAGGCTAAGCACGACCGTCGCGGCCTTCGATCCGTTCGCGCTCGCCGGGCTGTCCCCGGTCGTTACGCTCACCGGATCGGTGATCATCGCGTTGGCGCTGCTCGAACAGCGGATCGACGCCAACACAGCCTGGGCGGCGGCCGGGATCGACGAGGACTGGTCGGTCGAGATGTGGGGCGAAGACTGGCAGGCTGCTCAGTCGCGCGCGGCAAAGCGCCGCGAGTTCGATTTCGGCGTGCAGTTCCTGGGATTACTCACCCCGTCACCCTGAACTTGTTTCAGGGTCTACCCGTCCACGTGCGATACCGTGTGTGGTTGGGTGGATGCTGAACCAAGTTCAGCATGACGATGCCTAGCGCGTCAGCCGCCGGATGAACCCGATCAGCCCCTGCTGCCGCGAGCGCTTCAACCGCTCGGCCGCGAGGATCGTCTTCACGCCGCGGATGCAGCTGTCGACGTCGTCGTTGACCAGCACATAGTCGTAGCCGTCCCAGTGGCTGACCTCGTTCGCGGCGCGCGCCATCCGTGCGTCGATGACCTCGGTCGAATCCGTCCCCCGGCTGGTGAGGCGGCGGTGCAGTTCCTCCATCGACGGCGGGAAGATGAACACCCGGACCACGTCGGCGCCGGAAATCTGGAACAGCTGCTGCGCGCCCTGCCAGTCGATATCGAACAGCACGTCCTTGCCGGCGGCCAGCATCGCTTCGACCTGCCCCCTGGGCGTACCGTAGCGATGGTTGAACACGTGCGCCCATTCGAGGAACTCGTCCTCCGCCACCATGCGGCGGAATTCCTCGAGATCGACGAAATGATAGTCCTTGCCCTCGACCTCGCCCGGCCGCATCGCGCGGGTCGTTGCCGACACCGACATGGCGAGCTCGGGTTCGTCGGCGAGCAATCGTCGCGCGATCGTCGACTTGCCGGCGCCCGACGGCGAGGACAGGACGAACAACACGCCGCGGCGGCGAAAGCCATGCAGGTCGGACTGTGTGGAATGAGGCATGCGCGCCTTTGGCGCGGGGCGGCCATGGGCGTCAACCCATGGTCGCCCCGCGCCCGATATTCACGCGGTGGACTCGCGGGCGATCAATAGCCCTGCTTGCGCGCCTTGTTGCGATCATAGGCCTTCTTGGCCGCATAGCCGCCGCCAAGGATCAGACCCAGCGGACCCATGCGCCGCATCGCGCTCATCGCGACGACGCCCGCGATCGCGCCCTTGGTACCGCTGCCGCCTTCGCGGCGACCCATTTCGCGGCCAACCAATGCGCTGACAATCCGTCCAGTCATGCCTTCACCTCTCCAAAAACCTGGTCCTTCAGCTCAGCCGCGCCGCGAAGCACCGCCCAGCCGATCGCATAGGTCACCGCCATCGGCACGACGACCTTCAGCACGTTGGCGGTGATCGCGCCGATGATCGCGCCATCGGCGTTGCCGTCGTCGCCGCTCATCGAATCGATCCCCGCGCCAATCAGCGCGCCGATGGTCGTTGCACCCATGTCCGTTTCCCTTTTTGCTGCGGGGATAGCGCAGGACGGCGGCGGAGGTTCCGTGCCGACAATCCTCCCCTGCAAGGGGAGGTGGCAGCCCGCAGGGCTGACGGAGGGGTGACCCGCTATCGATAGGGTGACACCTCTCCGTCTGGCTGCGCCAGCCACCTCCCCTTGCAGGGGGGGGATTTCAGCGCCCCAGCATATCCTCCGGCCGCACCACGCGGTCGAACGTCTCGGCATCGACCAGCCCCAGCGCCAGCCCCGCCTCCTTCAGCGTCAGCCCCTCGGCATGCGCATGCTTGGCGATCTTGGCGGCATTGTCGTACCCGATCTCGGGCGCGAGCGCGGTGACCAGCATCAGCGACCGATCGACCAGCTCGCCGATCCGCCCCCGATTCGGCTCGATCCCGTCGACGCAGCGCCGCGCGAACGACTCCATCGCAACACTCAACAGGTCGATCGACCGCAGCACGTTCGCCCCGATCAGCGGCTTGAACACGTTGAGCTCCAGATGCCCCTGCATCCCCCCGACGGTGATCGCCATGTGATTTCCGATCACCTGCCCCGCCACCATCGTGAGCATCTCGCACTGAGTCGGATTGACCTTGCCCGGCATGATCGAGCTGCCGGGCTCGTTGGCGGGCAGGTCGAGCTCGCCCAGCCCAGACCGCGGCCCAGACCCCAGCAACCGGATGTCGTTGGCGATCTTGGTAAGCGCGACCGCGAGGCTGTTGAGCCGCCCTGAGAAATCCACCAGCGTGTCATTCGACGCCAGCGCCTCGAACTTGTTCGGAGCGGTCTCGAACGCAAAGCCGGTGAGCGCGCTCACCTCCCTAGCGAACGCCTCGCCGAACCCGGCCGGCGCGTTGAGGCCGGTCCCGACCGCCGTCCCACCCTGTGCCAGCCGCGCCAGCGCGTGTGTCACGAACGGCTCGATCCGCACCCGCGCGAGTTTCAGCTGCGCGCCATACCCAGAAAACTCCTGCCCCAGCGTCAGGGGCGTCGCGTCCTGGAGGTGCGTGCGGCCGATCTTGACGATGTCGTCCCACGCCGCCGCCTTGGCGAACAGCGCATCCTCCAGCCGCTGGAGCGCCGGCAGCAGGCGCTCGGTCGAGGCCAGCGCCGCGGCAATATGCAGCGCGGTCGGGAAGCTGTCGTTCGACGACTGGCTCATATTGACGTCGTCGTTCGGGTGGATCGGCGTCTTGCCGCCGCGCGTGCCGGTCAGCACCTCGTTGGCGCGCCCCGCGATCACCTCGTTGACGTTCATGTTCGACTGCGTCCCGCTGCCCGTCTGCCAGATGACGAGCGGGAACTGGTCGTCGAGCTTCCCAGCGACGATCTCCGCCGCCGCCGCCTCGATCGCGTCGGCCTTCTCCGCGGGCAGGCCATGCGCCCGGTTCACCCGCGCTGCCGCCTGCTTCACCAGCGCCAGCGCATGGACGATCTCGATCGGCATCCGCTCGCGCGCGCCGAACGGGAAGTTCTCGAGGCTGCGCTCGGTCTGCGCACCCCAGTACGCGTCTGCGGGGACTTCGATGGGACCGAGCGAGTCGGTTTCGGTCCGGGTGGTGTTTTGGGTCATCCCGTACAAACCCCCGTCATGCTGAACTTGTTTCAGCATCCACCAAGCGCCACCCACCGCGCTCGCGACGGAAAGGTGGATCCTGAAC
This sequence comes from Sphingomonas ginsenosidivorax, assembly GCF_007995065.1. Classification (NCBI taxonomy): domain Bacteria; kingdom Pseudomonadati; phylum Pseudomonadota; class Alphaproteobacteria; order Sphingomonadales; family Sphingomonadaceae; genus Sphingomonas; species Sphingomonas ginsenosidivorax. The sequence continues at coordinate 2,899,669 of NZ_VOQR01000001.1, forward strand.
CGAGTTCAGGATGACGTCATTTCTTCCGCTTGAAGTCGACCGACACCACGTTCGAGCCGTCCTCGACCGGCGTCACCGTCGGCCCGTCATTCTCCGCCGCGTCATGCCCGCCGGGGCCGTCGTCCGGCCCCTCCTGCGCCTGGAACCGCAGCTCGAAGCTCACAGCCGGATCCTGGAACCCAGTAATCGCCGAATAGGGAATCACCAGCTTCGACGGCACCTGGTTGAACGAAAGCCCGATCGAGAACCGCTCCTCGTCGACGACCAGATCCCAATAGCGGTTCTGCATCACGATCGTCATCTCGTCGGGAAACCGCTCGATCAGCCGCTTCGGGATGTCGACGCCGGGCGCCTGCGTCTTGAAGGTGATGTAGAAATGATGCTCGCCGGGCAGCCCGCCGGCCTCCGCGACCGACCCGAGCACACGGCCGACCACGGCACGCAGGGCTTCCTGGACGATCTCATCGTACGGAATCAGACTATCGGTTAGGCCATCGCTCATGTCCCCTTGGGTAGCGCCATTCGAAGGGGGGTCAAGATTGCATGCGCCGACGGGTGCGTTATGGGGGGTTCATGCGCACCGCCACGATCTCCCGCTCCACCGCCGAGACGGCGATCGACGTCACCGTCACCCTCGACGGCACCGGCGTCTACGACGTGTCGACCGGCGTCGGCTTCTTCGACCACATGCTCGAACAGCTCTCGCGCCATTCGCTCATCGACCTGACCGTCCGCACCAAGGGCGACCTGCACATCGACGAGCATCACACCGTCGAGGACACCGGGATCGCGATCGGCCAGGCCTTCGCGCAGGCGCTCGGCGACAAGCGCGGCATCACGCGGTACGGCGACGCGCTGTCGCCGATGGACGAGACGCTGACCCGGGTCGCGCTCGACATCTCGGGTCGGCCGTGGCTGGTCTGGAAGGACCTGTTCTCGCAGCCGCGTCTCGGTGGCATGGACACCGAGATGTTCGAACATTTCTTCCACAGCTTCGCGCAGGCCGCCGGCATCACGCTGCACGTCGAGACGCTGTACGGCACCAACAACCACCACATCGCCGAAGCCGCGTTCAAGGGCGTCGCACGCGCGCTGCGCACTGCGATCGAGATCGACCCGCGCAAGGCCGACGCGATCCCGTCGACCAAGGGAATACTCTAATGCCCCCCTCCCGCTCGCGGGAGGGGCTGGGGGAGGGCCTGTCCTCCAGCGTTGCGGTCCCGGATATGTCACCCCCTCCCCTGACCCCTCCCGCAAGCGGGAGGGGGATTTGACCCTCGCGCTCATCGACTACGGCGCCGGCAACCTCCATTCGGTCGAGAACGCACTGCGCACCGCAGGCTGCACCGACCTGATCGTGACCGCGGACGCCGACACGGTCGCGAAGGCGGACCGGATCGTCCTGCCCGGAGTCGGCGCCTACGGTGCCTGCGCTGCTGCATTGCGCGCGGTTCCCGGCATGATCGACGCCCTCGACCGCCGAGTCCGCACCGAAGGCACGCCCTTCCTCGGCATCTGCGTCGGCATGCAGCTGATGGCCGACGCCGGCGAGGAGATGGGTACGCACGCCGGACTCGGGTGGATCCACGGCCGCGTGCGCCACCTGGAGCCAGCCACGATGGAGGCGAAGGTCCCGCACATGGGCTGGAACGACGTCGTGCCCAACGGCGTACATCCGCTGATCGAACCCGGCGAGGCCTATTTCCTCCACAGCTTCGCGTTCGACGGCAGCGACGTGATCGCGACCACCGACCATGCCGGCGCGGTCACCGCCGCGATCGGCCGCGACACGATGGTCGGGGTCCAGTTCCACCCCGAGAAGAGCCAGCGCTACGGCCTCGCGCTGCTGGAGCGTTTTCTGGCATGGGCGCCGTAAGACTGCCCCTCACCCCGGCAAAGGCTGGGGTCTCCCTGTTACGAAAAGACCCCAGCCTTCGCCGGGGTGACGAGTTGGAACGAAATTCATGACGCTCATCGTCTTCCCCGCCATCGACCTCAAGGCCGGCCAGGTCGTCCGCCTCGCCGAGGGCGATATGGACCGCGCCACCGTCTACGGCGACGATCCCGCCGCGCAGGCGATGCTGTTCGCGCAAGCGGGCGCCGGTCATCTCCACGTCGTCGACCTCGACGGCGCGTTCGCGGGTGCCTCGGTCAACGGCGACGCGGTCAGGGCGATCGTCAAGCAGTTCCCCGGGCACGTCCAGCTCGGCGGCGGCATCCGCACCCGCGCCAGCGTCGAAGGCTGGTTCGACCTCGGCGTCTCGCGCGTCGTCATCGGCACGGCCGCGCTCGAGGATCCCGACTTCGTCCGCGGCGTCGCGAAGGATTTCCCGGGCGGCATCGTCGTCGCGGTCGATGCCAAGGACGGCATGGTCGCGACCAAGGGCTGGGCCGACGTCTCGACGACCAGCGCGGTCGACCTCGCCCGCCGCTTCGAGGATGTCGGCGTCGCCTCGCTCCTCTTCACCGATGTCGGCCGCGACGGGATGCTCAAAGGCTGCAACGTCGAGGCCACCGTCGACCTCGCGCGCTCGGTTGACATCCCCGTGATCGCCAGCGGCGGCGTGAAAGGCATCGCCGAGATCCACGTCCTAGCCCTCCACGCCCGCGACGGCGTCGAAGGCGTCATCACCGGCCGCGCCCTCTACGACGGCCGCCTCGACCTTGCCGCAGCGCTTTCTGTAGCCTCGGCCGCATGAGGGTTCACGCGGAGGCGCGGAGACGCGGAGAGAAGGATTTTTCGCGCAGAGGCGCAGAGAACGCAGAGGCTGCGCGCCTGACCGCGACAGCAGTCCCTCATCCTATGGTCTGGATGCTCCGCTCACCGTCGCGCGCAGCCTCTCTATCTCTGCGTCCTCTGCGCCTCTGCGCGAAAACCCCTTCCTGCGCGGCTACGCCGCCCCTCCGCGTCTCCGCGCCTCCGCGTGAAACCCCCTTCTGGACCCAAGCATGACCGTCAGAGCCCGCGTCATCCCCTGCCTCGACGTCGCCGACGGCCGCGTCGTGAAGGGCGTCAACTTCGTCGAGCTCCGCGACGCCGGCGACCCCGTCGAACAGGCCCGCGCCTATGACGCCGCCGGCGCCGACGAGCTCTGTTTCCTCGACATCGGCGCGTCCCACGAAGGCCGCGGCACGATCCTCGACGTCGTCAGCCGCACTGCCGCGGTCTGCTTCATGCCGCTGACAGTAGGCGGCGGCGTGCGCACCGCCAACGACGCCCGCGCGCTTCTGCTCGCCGGCGCCGACAAGGTCGCGGTCAATTCCGCCGCGGTCGAGCGTCCCGAACTCGTCGCCGACATTGCCGAACGCTTCGGCAGCCAGTGCTGCGTCGCCAGTGTCGACGCCCGCCGCGTCGAGGGCGGCTGGGAAGTCTTCACGCATGGCGGCCGCCGCGGCACCGGAATCGACGCCGTAGCACACGCGCTGCACCTGGCAGAACTCGGCGCCGGCGAACTGCTCGTCACCTCGATGGACCGCGACGGCACGCGCAGCGGCTACGACCTCGAGCTGATCCGAGCGATCGCAGACCGCGTCAGCGTCCCCGTGGTCGCGAGCGGCGGCGTAGGCGGGCTTGACGATCTCGTCGCCGGCATCCGCGACGGCCATGCCAGCGCCGTGCTCGCCGCCTCGATCTTCCATTTCGGCCAGGCCTCGATCGGCGACGCGCACGCCGCACTGGCCGCCGCGGGCATCCCGGTCCGTCGTCCGATGGGCCGCGCCTGACGATTACCTGTAGATACTACATAGGGCGCAAATGCCTCTTGTGTTGCCCAAATGCAACACTACCTTGTCGGCAATAGTCCGACTGGGAAACTGGCATGAACATCGACAAATTCACCGACCGCGCGAAGGGCTTCCTCCAATCCGCGCAGACCGTCGCGATCCGCATGAACCACCAGCGGATCGCGCCCGAGCATCTGCTGAAGGCGCTGCTCGAGGACGAGCAGGGCATGGCCGCAGGGCTGATCACCGCCGCCGGCGGCGACCCCAAGCGTGCCGTCTCCGAAACCGACCTCGTGCTCGCGAAGATCCCCGCCGTCTCGGGTTCCGGCGCCCAGACGACGCCCGGGATCGACAACGACGCGGTCCGCATCCTCGACCAGGCCGAACAGATCGCGACCAAGGCCGGGGATAGCTTCGTCACGGTCGAGCGGCTGCTGGTCGCGCTCGCGCTGTCGCTCAACACCGCGGCGGGCAAGGCGATCAAGGCCAGCGGCGCGACCCCCGAAGGCCTCAACACCGCGATCAATAGCCTGCGCCAGGGCCGCACTGCCGACACTGCCGGTGCCGAGGACCGCTACGACGCGCTCAAGAAGTTCGCGCGCGACCTGACCCAGGCGGCACGCGACGGCAAGCTCGACCCCGTGATCGGCCGCGACGAGGAGATCCGCCGTACGATCCAGATCCTCGCGCGCCGCACCAAGAACAACCCAGTGCTGATCGGCGAACCGGGCGTCGGAAAAACGGCTATCGCGGAAGGGCTAGCCCTTCGCATCGCCAATGGCGACGTCCCCGACACGCTCAAGAACCGCCGCCTGATGTCGCTCGACATGGGCAGCCTGATCGCCGGTGCGAAATATCGCGGCGAGTTCGAGGAACGGCTGAAGGGCGTGCTCGACGAGGTGAAGGCCGCCGAGGGCGACATCGTCCTGTTCATCGACGAGATGCACCAGCTGATCGGCGCGGGCAAAGGCGAAGGCGCGATGGACGCCGGTAACTTGCTGAAACCCGCGCTCGCCCGCGGCGAACTCCACTGCGTCGGCGCGACCACGCTCGACGAATACCGCAAGCATGTCGAGAAGGACCCCGCGCTCCAGCGGCGGTTCCAGCCCGTGTTCGTCGGCGAGCCCACGGTCGAGGACACGATCAGCATCCTGCGCGGCCTCAAGGAAAAGTACGAGCTGCACCACGGCGTCCGGATCACCGACGGCGCGATCGTCGCCGCCTCGACGCTGTCGAACCGCTACATCACCGACCGCTTCCTCCCCGACAAGGCGATCGACCTGATGGACGAGGCCGCGTCGCGGATTCGCATGGAGGTCGAGAGCAAGCCCGAGGAGATCGAGACGCTCGACCGTCGCATCCTTCGCCTCAAGATCGAGCGCGAAGGGCTCAAGCGCGAGACCGACGAGGCCTCGCAGGACAGGCTCGCCAACATCGAGGGCGAACTCGCCAATCTGGAGGAGCAGTCGGCCGCGCTCACCACGCGCTGGCAGGCGGAGAAGGACAAGATCGCAGGCGGTGCGAAGCTCAAGGAACGGCTCGACGCGGCCCGGCTCGAACTCGAGCAGGCGCAGCGCTCGGGCGACCTCGCACGCGCCGGCGAGCTGTCCTACGGCACCATCCCCCAGCTGCAGCGCCAGCTCGAGGAAGCCGAGCAGCAGACGCAGGGCGCGATGCTGCGCGAGGAGGTCACCGCCGACGACATCGCCGGGGTCGTCAGCCGCTGGACCGGTATCCCGGTCGACCGGATGCTGTCGGGCGAGCGCGAGAAGCTGCTCGCGATGGAGGCGACGATCGGCAAGCGCGTGATCGGCCAGGCCGATGCGGTCCGCGCAGTCTCGACCGCGGTCCGCCGCGCACGCGCCGGACTACAGGATCCGAACCGCCCGCTCGGCTCGTTCCTGTTCCTCGGGCCAACCGGCGTCGGCAAGACCGAGCTCACCAAGGCGCTCGCCGAGTTCCTGTTCGACGATCCCGCCGCGATGGTCCGCATCGACATGAGCGAGTTCATGGAGAAGCACGCGGTGGCCCGCCTGATCGGCGCGCCTCCGGGCTATGTCGGCTATGAGGAAGGCGGCGTGCTGACCGAAGCCGTGCGGCGGCGGCCGTACCAGGTAATCCTGTTCGACGAGGTCGAGAAGGCACACAGCGACGTCTTCAACGTGCTGCTGCAGGTTCTCGACGACGGGCGGCTGACTGACGGCCAGGGCCGCACGGTGGATTTCAGCAACACGCTGATCATCCTGACGTCGAACCTCGGCAGCCAGTATCTCGCCAACATGGAGGGCGAGGACGTGTCCGCGGTCGAGCCGCAGGTGATGGAGATCGTCCGCGCGCATTTCCGCCCGGAATTCCTCAACCGGCTGGACGAGATCATCCTGTTCCACCGGCTCGGCATGGCGCAGATGGCCCCGATCGTCGACATCCAGGTTTCGCGCGTCGACAAGCTGCTGGCGGACCGCAAGATCGTGCTCGACCTGACCGACGCCGCGCGCGCCTGGCTGGGCCGCGTCGGCTACGATCCGGTCTACGGCGCCCGCCCCCTGAAGCGCGCGGTGCAACGCTACCTCCAGGACCCGCTCGCCGACCTGATCCTGCGCGGCGAAGTCAGGGACGGCGCGACAGTCCGGGTGGACGAAGGCGACGGCGAGCTCGCACTCACGGTCGCCTAAGCCTGACCATCCCCAGTCACCCCGGGCTAGACCCGGGGTGACGAACGAAGTCACGCTCACCGCCGGACACAAAAAAGGGCGGGTCCCGAAGGACCCGCCCCAATCTTTGCGTCGTGTAGGCGGCTTAGAAGCCGAACTTCACGCCTGCACGGTACTGACGACCGAAGATGCCGTCGCCACCCTGCACCGCGTTGTACAGATACGCACCGTAGGTGACGGTATCCACCGGCGGCAGGCGATCGAACACGTTCAGCGCGTTGACGTAGAAGCTGAACCGGTCGTTGACCTTGAAGTTCACGTTCGCGTCGACCGTGATGTAGCTCTTCACGTGGCAGTTGTTGTAGGCGGCGGCCAGGCCGCAATCCTTGTAGTCGTTGCCCTGGTCGGTCGCCGACAGGTCGTAACCCGACGTGTAGTTGACCGTGCTGCTGAGCGCGAAGTCACCGAAGTCGAAGGTGTTGAGCCAGTTGCCCTTCCACTCGAACGTGCCCGAACCGGCCGTCAGGTTGAAGTTGCCGAGCGTTCCCTCGTAGCGCTGCTTCACGCCGTCGATCGTCGTGCTCAGCTCGATGATGTAGCTGGCGTTCAGGTTCGACGTCCACTTGACCGGACCGAAGTCGTACGCACCGTTGATGCCGAAATCGATGCCCGACGACTTGATCGTGTCGGCATTGATCAGCTGCGAGCGGACGAACGCGATACGCGGACGCGCACCCGGGTTGTTGGTGTCGACCGCGTCGGCGATGACCTCGAACCCGGTCGGGATCGCAGCACCGGCGTAATAGGCCGCGATGGCCGGCGAGTTGTCCGGCGTGGTGATCGCGCCGGTCTTCTTGATGTTGTAGTAATCGACCGTCAGCGACAGGCTGCGGATCGGGTCGATCTTGATCCCGCCGGTGAAGCTGCGCGATTTCTCGGGCTTCAGGTTCGGCGACGCCAGCGTCGTCTGGCCGATCGAGTAGGACGTCAGGTACGTCGGGCAGCCGGTCGGCGTCGCCACCGAGCAGCCTGCACCATATTGCGCCAGGAATGCGGCGGGAATGGTGGAGAGCGACTGCGTCACATAGCCGGTCGTCGGCAGTGCGTTCGCCTCGCCGAAGCTCGGGATACGGAAGCCGCGCGAGTAGGTACCACGGACCGTCAGCTGCCGGGCCGGGGTGAAGATCGCGCCGACCTTCGGCGAGAAGTTGCTCTGGCCGGTCGAATAGTGATCGTAGCGGCCCGAACCGTTCAGCGTCAGCACGCTGAGGATCGGCGCGTTGATTTCGGCGAAGGCCGAGCTGACCGTACGGTTACCCTTGGTACCGAACGCGTTGAGCGTGAAGTAGCGCTGCGTCGGGCCATTATAGTCGTCGTTGGCGCTGGGTGCATCGACGGCTTCGTAGAAGATCGACCCGCCGACGGCGAGACGCAGGTCGCCGCCAGGCAGGGTCGCGAGCGACTTCTGCAGGGTCAGCTGTGCCTGGTACAGGTCCGACGAGGTGTCGGTGATGTTCTCGGGCGACAGGTAATCGCGCACGGCCTGGGTGTTGAGGCCCGGGTTGACGAAATTATAGCTGCCGTCGGCGATCACATCGAGCAGATGCTGGATGTACACATACCCGTTGGTCTTGAGACGCAGGTCGGTGTGCATCGCGGTCGCGTTGAAGTCGTAGTCGATGTCGTTGAGCACGGTGCCCTTGAGACCGAAGGCCGCACGGTAGACGCGGCTACGCGTTGCGTTCGACGTGACGGTGTCGGGCAGTGCGCCGACGAGGCGAGCGACCTGGCCCTGTGCCGCGAACGGGTTGTTCGGGTTGAGCGTGCCGTTGGTCGGGCCGCAGTTCACGCGCGCGGCGCAGACATAGACCGGCAGTGCCAGCACCGAGGACCCGGCTGCCAGTGCCGGGGTCTGGTTCTGCGACGTCGAGAACTGCGGGAAGAGGATGCCAGCCGGTGCGTTGGCGCGGATGGTGGCCGGACGCCCCGTATAGTTGCTCGACGACTGCTGGAAGTTGACCAGCAGGTACGCTTCCGAGCTGTCGCCGACCTTGGCGGTGAAGCGGGCCGAACCGCCGAAACGCTCGAGGTTCGGCGTCACTGCGTCATACTTGTTGGTGTTGTCGACCTGGCAGACCGTGGTCGGGGTCGTCGCGTTGACCGCCTGCGCGAGCTGGGCTGCAGTCGGGTTGTACGGGGTGCCGTTGAGGCAGCCTGCAGCCTGGTTGAGCAGCTGGTAGCGACCCGTCGCGACCGTGTTCGCGGCGTTGGCCGGACGGACATAATAGTTGCCCGTGCCGATGGCGAAGCCGTTGAGGTTGCCGGCCGAGTCCAGGCCGTTCGCGATGTTGTTCGGGCCGCACTGCGTCGTGCCGGTACGGTTCGAGCAGATGCCCGTCTCGTTGTCCGAGTTGAACGGTGCCGGCAGGTCGCGCTGGTACACCGCTTCGCTGCGATAGTAGAAGCCGCTGATATAGGCGTTGTAGCCCTTCTCGTCGAGATCGCCGGTGCCCGCGGTCAGCGTCAGGCGCTGGTTGGCGTTGACGCCGTCTTCCGAGATACCGGCTTCGGCGCGACCCGAGATGCCGTTGAACTTGCGCTTGGTGATCACGTTGACCACGCCGGCGATGGCGTCGGCGCCGTAGCTCGACGATGCGCCGTCGCGCAGCACGTCGACGCGCTCGACGATGTCGTCGGGGATGGTGTTCAGATCGACGAAGTTGCGCGAACCGTCATCCGACAGCGGATAGTAAGCGGCGCGCAGGCCGTCGAACAGCACCAGGGTCGAGTTGGTCGACAGGCCGCGCAGCGACACCGACGATGCACCGGCGGCGAATGCGCCGTTCGCGGTGAACGAGTTGGTCAGCGCCGGACCGTTGTTCGACGACAGCGCCTGGATGCCGGCCTGCACGGTGTTGATGCCGCGCGAATCGAGGTTCTCGGTGGTCAGCGTGGTCGTCGGCGAGATGCCGACGTCGGTGCCGCGGATGATCGAACCCGTGACGACGATCTCTTCGCCGGTGGTCTGGTTCTGCTCGGCGACGTCGCCCGAGCGGACGCCGTTCTGCTCCGGCGGAGTAGCCTGCTGCGCGAACGCCGGCGTCGCCATGGCGAATGCGAACGGCGTCGCAGCCGCGAGCAGGAGCGCCTTCTTGGTCAACGAAATGCTGGTCATCATGATCCCTCGCTAGAACCCGGTCGTCCGCATCGCGATACGCCGGGTGATGCTTCGCCCCCTTTCATCGCGCCGAAACGCGACCCCGAAGGACATGACGATGGGATGGAGAAGCTGTCGCATTCTGTAAAGATTGCATTCAGGAAGCGATTTCGCTTTCGTTCCCGCCTGTAGCGAAAATGACACAAGCGACGCCTAATTGCCCGAACCGGTGCGTCAAATTGCGGCATTGCAGCATTCGACGCACGATAATGTGGCAGAGCGCCTACCGCATCTCACCTGCTGCCAGCATCGGATCGAGCTTCGCGTCGCGCCAGCGCAGCGACCAGTGGAGGTGCGGGCCGGTCGCGCGGCCGGTGCGGCCGACCGCGCCGATCGGCTGGCCCTGGCGGACCCGCTCGCCGACCCTGACGTCGATCCGCGACAGATGCAGGAACGCGCTGTTCAACCCCATGCCGTGGTCGATCATCAGCAGATTGCCCTCCAGCGTGAACGGATGGTCGGCTGCCAGAATCACCACGCCGTCCGCCGGCGCGGTCACGATCGTGCCGGTCGCGCGCGCGACGTCGACGCCCGAATGATACGACCCCGCCTCGCCGTTCGCGTAGATCCGCTGCGAACCGAACAGCGTCGAGATGCGCCCCGTGACCGGCCAGGCGAACCGCTGGCGCCAGCCGTCCGACGCGGCGTTCACCGCACGCGCGGCGACGATCCGGGCCAGCTCGGGCGGACGCAGCCGAGCGAACTCGGCATCGGGCACCGGGATCTTGGGCAGCGTCGGCAACCGCGAGATCGACCATCCACGCGGCGCGACCGCCAGCGTCTCGGTGACCACACGGCCGTCGCCCAGTGTCGCCGACAGGGTCGCCTGCGGCCTGGCGTCGCGGTCGAACCCGGCGACGAACCGGCCGTCCGGCGCGACTGTCACCGGGACTCCGTCCACCGACAGCATCCGCGTGCCCGCAGGCGCAGTGCCCAGGATCAGTCCGCCCTGGCTCGCCGTCCCGGTCCAGCGGATCGCGGGTACCGACGGCGCGACCGCTTGCGGCGCGGCGCAGGCGATACCCGCCATTCCGACGAGCATCGCTGCGGCCAGCGCCTTCATCGCGGTGCCAGCGCCTCGCTGGCGAGGGTCGCGGTGGCATAGGCGGCCTGCCGCGTGACGCTCCAGTAGCGCAGGTCCTCGAGCGCGATGCGAACGCCCGATGTTTCGCACACGACATGGTCGCCGGGGCTCAGCACGCGGAACCCGTTGGCCATGTAATGAAGCCGCGCCAGGCGATCGGTATTGGACATCAGCATTTCGGATCTCTCAAAGCAGCGAGGGCTGTTCGGGCGCCCCCTTATCATAGGTTTTGCCCTGGGTCCGCTCAACCCGGGCATCGACCTCGCCGTCGCGGAACAGCAGCGTGATCGCCCCCGCCGCGCGGACGCCCTTGGCCGAGGCGAGCGTCTCGCCGCCCGGCCGCGCGGTGATCCGCGCATAGCCGCGGTCGAGGATGTTGTCCGGGTTCAGCGACTGGGCCAGCCGCCAGGTCGCCTCCAGCTGCGCGCGCTTGGCCTCCAGCTTGCGCTCCAGCGTCGCCGGGCGCAACGCCCCCGCCGACCGATCGAGACTGCCGCGCGCCAGCGTCAGCCGCCGTTCCAGCCCGCGATCGAGCCTCTGCCCCAGATCGTCGGCGCGCTGGCGTTGCGGGCCTAGCAGCTGGTCGCGCTTGGGCAGATGCCGCGCCAGCGCCGCCAGCTGCTCGCGCCCGCGCTCGACATAGCGCCGCGCGCAGCGTTCGGTGCGGTTGCGATGGCTGTCGATCGTCAGCCGCAGGTCGGCGAGCACCGGCACCGCGATCTCCGCCGCCGCGGTCGGCGTCGGCGCGCGCAGGTCGGCGGCATAGTCGCACAGCGTCGTGTCGGTCTCGTGCCCGACCGCGGAGATGATCGGGATCGAACAGCCGGCGACCGCGCGCACCACGATTTCCTCGTTGAACGACCACAGGTCCTCGACCGACCCCCCGCCCCGCGCGACGATCACCAGGTCCGGGCGCGGCACGGGTCCGCCGGCCTCGATCGCGTCGAACCCGCGCACCGCGGCGGCGATCTCGTTCGCCGAGCCGTCGCCCTGCACCTTCACAGGCCAGACGATGACGTGAGTCGGGCAGCGATCCTCGAGCCGGTGAAGGATGTCGCGGATCACCGCGCCCGTCCCCGACGTCACCACGCCGATCACCTGCGGCATGAACGGCAACGCCTTCTTGCGCGAAGGGTCGAACAGCCCCTCGCCTGCCAATTTCGCCTTCAGCTTCTCGAGCAGCGCCATCAGCGCGCCCGCGCCTGCCAGCTCCATCCGCTCGATCACGATCTGGTATTTCGACCGCCCCGGATAGGTCGTCAGCTTGCCCGTCGCGATCACCTCGATGCCGTCCTGCGGCGCGAAGGCGAGCGCGTTCGCATTGCCCTTCCAGATCACGCCGTCGATCACCGCCTGGTCGTCCTTCAACGACATGTAGCAATGGCCCGAGGCGACGCGCTTCCATCCCGATATCTCGCCGCGCAGGCGGACATGACCGAATTCGCCCTCGACCATGCGCTTCAGCTTGAACGCGAGTTCGCCGACCGAGACCGTCAGGGCGTTGTCGCCCGGCACGTCCTCGGCTACCAGCCGCGCGTCATCGAAAAAGGGATCGGGCATGAACGTCCTGCTGCTGGGCTCGGGAGGGCGCGAACATGCGCTCGCGTGGAAACTGGTGCAATCGAGCGGTCTCGATACGCTCTATGCCGCGCCGGGCAACCCCGGGATCGCGCGCCATGCGACGTGCGTCCCGCTCGATGCGACGGATCACGCCGCGGTGGTGGCGTTCGTACGCGAGCATGCGATCGGGCTCGTCGTGATCGGTCCGGAGGCGCCGCTGGTCGACGGCCTCGCCGACACGCTCGTCGCCGCCGACATCCCCGTCTTCGGTCCCACCCGAGCCGCCGCGCAGCTCGAAGGCTCGAAGGGCTTCACCAAGGAGCTGTGCACGCGCGCCGGCATTCCGACCGCAGGCTATGCGCGCGTCCGCAGCCGCGCCGCCGCGGAAACGACGATCGCCAACATCTTCGCGCTGCCGGTGGTGATCAAGGCCGACGGGCTCGCCGCCGGCAAGGGAGTGGTCATCGCGACCAGCACAGCCGAGATCGCCGCCGCGCTCGACGCCCTGTACGGCGACGACCCCGCCGCCGAGGTCGTGATCGAGGAATTCCTCGACGGCGAGGAAGCCAGCCTGTTCGTCCTCACCGACGGCAAGTCGATCATGCCGTTCGGCTCTGCCCAGGACCACAAGCGCGTCGGCGACGGCGATACCGGTCCCAACACCGGTGGCATGGGCGCCTACAGCCCCGCTTTGGTCCTCACCCCGGACCTCGAAGCGCGCGCGATCGCCGAGATCATCGAGCCGACCGTCGCGACGATGGCAGCCGAGGGCATGCCGTTCAGCGGCGTGCTCTATGCCGGGCTGATGCTGACGCGCACGGGGCCGAAGCTGATCGAATACAATGCCCGCTTCGGCGATCCCGAGACTCAGGTGCTCATGCTGCGGTTCAGGGGCGACCTGCTCGCGACGATGCTCGCGGTCGCCGAAGGGCGGCTGGCGACGATGCCCCCCGCCGCCTTCTCGGACGACACCGCGCTGACCGTGGTTATGGCCGCGAACGGCTACCCCGGTACGCCCGAAGCCGGCGGATCGATCGCCGGGCTCGACGCCGCACGCGAGGCGGGCGGCACGGTCTTCCAGGCCGGCACGCGCTACGTCGATGGCGGACTCGTCGCGGCCGGCGGCCGGGTACTGGCGGTCTCCGCGACCGGCGATGGCATCCGCGAAGCGCAGGCCAACGCCTATCGCGCGGTCGACGCCATCGACTTCCCGACCGGCTTTCATCGTCGCGACATCGGCTGGCGAGAGGTCGCGCGCGCCGATTAGGTCTCGAAAGGGGCCCGCAGCGCCGCTACGATGCCCCCATGACCAACACGACATCCGCTTCGGGCCTCAGCCTGCTGCCCGAGGGCACCGCCGCGATCACGACCGTCCACCTCGCGATCATCGCGGTGCTGGCGGTGCTCGCGATCCTCGGCATCCTGTGGGGCATGCGCAAGAAGCGCGCCCGCACCGCCGCGGCCCGCGAACTGGTCGAGCACGCGGAGGAAGCGGGCGTCCCACCCGCGACTCCCGAAGCTACACCGCGCGAAGCCACCCCGCGCGACGCGGCACCGGCGCCAACACAGTCGCAATCGCAAGGCCAGGTCGCGACGCCCCCCGTCGCCCCTGCCCCCCCGCCGATCGCGGCGCCAATCGCACCCCCAATCGAACCGACCCCCGCTCCGGTCCCGCCGGCCCCCGAAGCCACGGATCTCGCCGCGGCCGAGCCGATCGCCGACGAACCCATCGCCGCCAGCTTCGACGCCGGCCCCGCCACCGAACTCGCGCCCCCCGCGCCTCCTGCACCCGCGACCCCGGCCCCGGCGCCCGCCACCGACTACGCCAGCGAGCCCGTCACCCAGCTCAAGGGCCTCGGCCCCAAGGTCGCCGGCCGCCTCGCCGAACTCGGCGTGACGACGATCGGCGACATGTCGGCTTTGTCGAGCGACCAGGCCGAATCGATCGACGCCCAGCTCGGCGCCTTCACCGGCCGCATGGGCCGCGACCGCTGGATCGAACAGGCACGACTCCTCGCGGCTGGCGACCGGGCGGGCTTCGAGGCGGTGTTTGGGAAACTCTGACGCTGGCGGGAACGCTCGCAAAGCCCGTCATCCCAGCGCAGGCGGGGCTCTCCCAAAGCAGGCGCGAAGCGTAAGCCGCGAGAGACCCCAGCCTGCGCTGGGGTGACGGACCATGGTGGACGCGACAGGCCTAACCACATCCGCCATCCCGGGACAGGCCCGGGACGACGTACGCCTCAGACCGCACTCACCAGCATCTTGTCGATCCGTCGCCCGTCGAGATCGACCACCTCGAACCGCCAGCCCTGCTCGACGAAGCTCTCGCCCTCGCCCGGCAGATGGCGGAACACCGCCAGCGCCAGCCCGGCCACCGTCGCGTAATCGCGATCCTCGGGCAGGTCGATGCCCAGCCGGTCGGCCAGCGCATCCGCCGCCATCGTCCCCGCGACCAGCAGCGAACCGTCGTCGCGCACCACCACCGACGGTGCATCGAGCGGGTCGGCGTCCGACTTGAACTCGCCCGCGATCGCCGCGAGCAGGTCGGCGGGGGTCACGATGCCCTCGAAATGCCCGTACTCGTCGTGGATCAGCGCCATCGGCACCTCGGCCTCGCGCAGCGCCATCAGCGCGTCCATCGCGTCGATCTGGTCGATCACCACCGGCGCCTTGCGCATCAGCTGGCGCAGGTCGAGCGGTTCGCCGCGGAACAGAGCGGCGGCGATGTCGCGCGCCTGCACCACGCCGGCGACCTTGTCGATCGACCCGTCGCCTACCGGCAGGCGGGTATGCGCGCTCGCCAGCAACGTGTCGCGAATGACGTCCGCGCTCGCGTTGCAGTCGAGCCAGTCGACGTCGGTCCTGGGCGTCATCACCTCGCGCACCGGACGATCCGCCAGCCGCACCACGCCCGAGATGATCGAGCGCTCATGCTCCTCGATCACGCCCGACTTGCTCGCCTCCGCGACGATCATGTGCAGCTCTTCGGCCGTCACATGCTCCTCCGATTCGCGATCGAGCCGCAGCAGCTTGAAGATCAGCGCGCTGGTCGCGTTGAGCACCCAGCCGAGCGGCGCGGTCGCGACCGCGATCCAGCGCATCACCGGCGCCATGAACGCCGCGATCGGTTCGGGCGATCGCAGCGCGAACTGCTTGGGTACCAGCTCGCCGATGATCAGCGACGCATAGGTCGTAAGCCCGATCACGATCGCGAACCCGATCGTCTCCGCACTCTCGTGCGCCAGCCCCAGCATCTCGAGCCGCGCGGCGGTCGGCGTGCCCAGGCTCGCACCCGAATAGGCGCCGGCCAGGATGCCGATCAGCGTGATGCCGATCTGTACCGTCGACAGGAACTTGCCCGGATCGGACGCCAGCAGCAGCGCCGCGCGCGCACCGCGCTTGCCCGCGCGCGCCATCGCCTCCAGCCGCGCTTTCCGCGCGGAGACGATCGCGAGCTCGCTCATCGCGAACACGCCGTTCAACGCGACCAGCGCGAGGATGATCAGGACGTCGATCCAGGGGAAGGGGGGAAGCGGTGCCATCGGCTCGGCCCCTCTTTGGCGTACAACGCCGCACTTCACAACCGCCGGGACAGCGCGCATTCAATCCGCAGGCGGAACAATCGTCCACAAAGCGAAGTTTTCCATGCCACGATCAAGAGGGATGCCCAGATGAAGACGATTCTCGCCACCGCCGCATTGTCAGCACTCGTACTGACCAGCGGGTGCGTCACCGATCCCGAGACCGGGCGGCAGACGATTTCGAAGACCGCGCTCGGCGGTATCGGTGGCGCGCTGGGCGGGTATCTGCTCGGCGACATCGTCGGCGGGCGCAACGACCGCACCGAAAAGCTGCTCGGCGCCGGCATCGGCGGTCTCGCCGGCGCGGGCGTCGGCGCGTACATGGACAAGCAGGAGCGCGACCTGCGCGCGCGCACCGCGGGCACCGACGTGCAGGTGATCCGCCAGGGCGACGACCTGGTGCTCAACATCCCGTCGGGAATCACCTTCGCCTATGACAGCTCGACCGTGCAGCCGCAGTTCCAGCGCACGCTCGACCAGGTCGCCAGCACGCTCGGCCAGTACAACCAGACCTATATCGACGTGTACGGCCATACCGACGCGACCGGCAGCGACCAGTATAACCAGGCGCTGTCGGAGCGCCGCGCGACCGCGGTCGCCGACTATCTGGCCGGCCACGGCGTCCAGAGCGCGCGCATCGGCACCCGCGGCTACGGCAAGACGCAGCCGATCGCCTCGAACGACACCGACGCCGGCCGCGCCGCCAACCGCCGCGTCGAGGTGAAGATCGTCCCGATCACGCAGAACGACCTGCGGTAATTGCGTGAAGGGGCAGGTCTGCTTGCTCCCCTCCCCCAACAATCCGTCATCCCAGCGAAGGCTGGGATCTCCCTGGGATGGGTGCGGCGCGCACCACAGGAGATGCCAGCCTACGCTGGCATGACGGAAGGGGGCGCAGTGCGAGTGCCCCTTACCGCCGCCCCGCGAAAAACGCCCGCAGCAACCCGGCCGCCTCACCCTCGGCAATCCCCGCATAAACCTCGGGGCGATGGTGGCACGTCGGCTGCCCGAAGAACCGCGGCCCATGCTCGACCGCCCCGCCCTTTGCATCGGGCGCGGCATAATAGAGCCGAGCGATCCGCGCATGCGCGATCGCCCCCGCGCACATCGCGCACGGCTCCAGCGTCACCCACAGGTCGCAGTCTTCCAGCCGGTCGCGCCCCAACCGCGCCGCGGCGGCGCGAATCGCGAGCATCTCGGCATGCGCGGTCGGATCGCTCAGCGCCCGCGGCGCATTCGCCGCGACCGCGATCACTTCCCCCTTCAACACGACGACGGCGCCGACCGGCACTTCGCCGGCCAGCGCCGCGTTGCGGGCCGCATCGAGCGCGCGCCGCATGGGGTCGGGGACCGGGAACATCCCGCTGCCCTGCCCCGCATCACGACATCCGTAAAGGGACAGCCTCGGACCACGACCACCGTCACCCCCGCCCCCCCGTCATCCTGACGAACGTCAGGATCCAGGGCCACAATCGCCGCGCGCTGTTACCCTGGATCCCGGGTCAAGCCCGCGAGGACGGAGTGGCAGGGAAACGGCGCGCGTAAACTCAGTTCGGCGCCTGCGCGTTGGCCTGTGCGTTCGCCGGCTTCTCGACCGAGATCGTCGGCACCGCGACCGTCTTGTTCTCGGTACCCAGAGTCACCTTGGCGACGTCCGCCTGGAACTTCGGCGCCTGCACGACGGCGGACTGCGTCTGGTCGATGTTGATGATCCCGAAATACATCAGTCCGGCGACAACCAGCACCGCGATCGCGAGCAGACTCAGAATCGTACGCATAAATTTCCCCTTTACCGGTTCGATAGCGTAACAACGTCGACACCGCCGCGCGAGTTGCACCACGAGTTGCATGGCGCCCCTTCAACCGGATGACCTCGAACGCCCAAACCCGTGAATCGGTTGACGCGCTCCCCCTCGCGGGGTATCGGCGCGCCTTTCCGGGGGTCATCCCGAAACTTATAGGTAGACAGATGTCGCGCATTTGCGAACTGACCGGCAAGGGCCGGATGGTCGGGAACAACGTGTCCCACGCCAACAACAAGACCAAGCGTACGTTCCTGCCCAACCTGCAGAACGTGACGCTGATCTCCGATTCGCTCGAAAAGGGCGTTCGCCTGCGCGTCTCGACGCACGGCCTGCGTTCGGTCGAGCATAATGGCGGCCTGGACAACTGGCTGGTCAAGACCTCGGACGACAAGCTCTCGCTGCGCGTGCGCCGCTTGAAGCGCGAAATCGTCAAGAAGCTCGCCGTCGCCGCCTAACGCGGTCTGCGGTTGCTGAACGGCCGGCTCGTCCCGCACCCATGCGGGGCGAGCCGTCGTCGTTTGGGTCAGCCGTTCAGGCGGAACTTCAACAGCAACGTGCGCTCGAGCGGCGCGGCCTGGTTGTCGTCGGACACCAGCCACAACATCGTCGCGCCCGCATCGCGCCCGGTGCCCCGGGTCGCTGCGACCCCCTCGAAATTGTCGTGGATCAGCGGCGGGGCCAGCGTCGCGATCGCGCGTCCGGTTACGGTCGCGCCCTCGCGAACCTCGCGCGGGTCGATCAGCACCAGGATGCTGGTGAACACGAACGGCAGGCTGAACGCGCGGTTGAGCACCAGCAACCGCCCGTCGGGCAGCTCGGTGGCATCCGAGGGATCATAGCCGTTGGGCGGCATGTAGGTGAAGCGCACCGCGGGTCGGCTGTCCTTCAGCGGATCGCCCGCGAAGATCAGCGCCTGCCGCCCTCGCCGCCGCGGCACCGCGACGCGCGGCCCGCGGGTCGTCTCAGAAATCGTCAGGAACCGGCCGTCGTGCAGCCGCGCCAGCGATTCGGCGCCACCATTGACGTCCCATTTCGCCATCGCGGTGGGCGCGACATGCCCCTCGACCCGCGCGAAGCCGGACGCATAGCGCCAGATCGCGTTGGCGCCCTCGAACCCTGCCCAGATCGTGCCGGTGCGCGGGTCGATCGCCATCGATTCGCTGTCGCGGTCGGCCTTCTGCCACCCCTCGCCCGGCCCGCCCGGCAGGTTGCGGAAGCCGATATCGGCCGGGCGCCAGTCCGCCCCCATGCGAAAGCTCACCGCATTGCCGCCGTCGCTCAGCAGGATGAACCGGTCGCCCGCCACCGCCAGCGACGAATAGCCGCCGAACGCCGGGTCGCGACTGGTCAGGTGGACCCCGCCGAGAAACGTCAGCGCCCCCACTGTGGTCCGCGCCGAGTCGCCCTCGTCCAGCGCGACAGGTGCGACGGACAGATTCGCGGCCCGGCC
This sequence comes from Sphingomonas ginsenosidivorax, assembly GCF_007995065.1. Taxonomy (NCBI): domain Bacteria; kingdom Pseudomonadati; phylum Pseudomonadota; class Alphaproteobacteria; order Sphingomonadales; family Sphingomonadaceae; genus Sphingomonas; species Sphingomonas ginsenosidivorax. Next base: position 2,918,740 of record NZ_VOQR01000001.1, read on the forward strand.
GAGCAGCGGCAGGCGCACCTCACCGGTCCAGCCCGGCGCGATCGCCAGCACGGTTCCGGCGACGAGCAACAGGGTGAGCGGGCGGCGCATCCCGGCCTCTTAGAGACCCGGCGTGCATGAACAATGGATAACGAGCGCATTCAGGGTTCGCTCAATGCGAATCGCCCAGAAGGACGTCATCGAAGATCGAAGGGCCGCCGACGCGGTTCCGGACATCCCCAACGGGAGACGCGCAATGTTCAAGACTTTTACCCTCGCCGCGAGCGCCCTCGCGATGTCCGCCACCGCCCTGGTTCCGGTCGCTGCCGATGCGCAGCGCTATCGCGGCGGTTACGAGCGCGGCTACGATCGTGGTGGCTACGATCGCGGCGGCTACGACCGTGGGTATCGCGATTATCGCGGTGGCGACCGCGGCTATTACAACCGTCGTCGCGGCGGCGGCTGCGACAACAGCGGCGGCACGATCGTCGGTGCGCTCGCCGGCGGCCTGCTGGGTCACACCGTCGCTGGCCGCGGCGACCGGACGCTCGGCGCGGTCCTCGGCGCAGCGGGTGGCGCCCTCGCTGGCCGCGCGATCGATAAGTCGGACAACCCCAGGTACTGCCGCCGCTAAGGCGGGAAGGCCCGCCTTGGCGGCGGCACGGCCGGCGGGTCGGCCCTAGGCCGACCCGTCCGACGAAAGACGGCGGCTTTGCCGTCGTCCCGCCCCGCACCCCAGTTTCCCCAGTTCCCTCGCGTAGCGTATCGAGGGCGGAGGCCGGTTTCCGAGAAGGAGACCGGCCTCTTGTTCGTCCCGGTCCGCTCGGACCAACCGCATTAACGCTCCCTTCGCGCCTTCCCGGTACACGCGTGCCATGAGGATCCCCGCACTCGACGGCCTGCGCGCGGTCGCCATCCTGTCGGTGATGTCCTTCCACGCCAATCTCTGGTTCGCGGGGGGCGGGTCGCTCGGCGTCGACATCTTCTTCGTGCTGTCGGGCTGGCTGATCACGGGCCTGCTGGCCGACGAGACCGAGCGCACCGGCACGGTCGATCGCCCCGCCTTCCTCGCACGGCGGCTGCGGCGGCTGTTGCCCGCGCTGTCCTGCCTGCTGCTGGCCTACCTGCTGGTCGCGCCCTGGCTCTACCCGCAGTCCGCGGACCGTCGCTGGTTCGATGCGGCGACGGCGTTCCTGTATCTCACCAATCTGCGCGAGACGGTCTGGCCCGCGGATACGCCCTTGTCCCACACCTGGTCGCTGGCGGTCGAAGCGCAATTCTACCTGGCCTGGCCGTTCGTCGTGCCCGCGCTGCTGCGACTCGGCCGGCACCGCGCCGCGCGGCTATTGTGCGTGGCGTGGGTCTGCCTCACCGCGCTGCGATTCGCATGGCCTGCGATGGTCGGCGGCGCTGGCACCTATTATTTCACCCCGCTGCACGCAACCGGCCTGCTGCTGGGCAGCGCGCTGGCGCTCCAGCCGATTTCGGCCCGCCGCGGGCCCGTCGCACTGGCCCTGCTGGTCGCGATCATGGTCGGCGTGAGAACGTTCGACTGGTGGCTGTACGTCCTGCCGCTCGCCGAGGTCGCGACCGTGCTGGTCGTCGCCGATCCGCCGCGTCTGCTCGCCTGGCCCCCGCTGCAGGTCGTCGGGCGGGTCTCGTACGGGATGTACCTGTGGCATGTCCCGCTGCTGTGGATCATGCCGACGCGGACTCCGCCGCAGGCTGCAGCGTTCTTCGTCGCGACGCTTGTCGCGGGATGGATGTCCGCAGCGCTGGTCGAGCGTTGGTTTACGCGGGGCGGCGGCTTAACTGTGCACCCCGGTCGTCCGGGCCGGACGCCGGCAAAGCCGTCGTCTCTCGTCGGACGGGTCGGGTAGGCCCGACCCGCCGGCCGTGCCGGGCGCTGCGCGACTGCCGTTGGCAGCGCGCATCGCCCGTCAGTACATATGCTGCCCGCCGTTGATGCTCAGCGTCGATCCGGTCACGAACCCGCCCTCTTCGGCGCACAGGAACGCGACCCCGCGCGCGATCTCGCTCGCCTGGCCCAGCCGCCCCGCGGGGATCCGCGCGACGATCTTCTCCAGCACGTCGGCGGGCACGGCGGCGACCATGTCGGTATCGATATACCCCGGTGCGATCGCATTGACCGTCACGCCGGCACGCGCGCCTTCCTGCGCCAGCGCCTTGGTGAAGCCGTGAATGCCCGATTTCGCCGCGGCGTAGTTGACCTGGCCGTACTGCCCGGCCTGCCCGTTGATCGACCCGATATTGACGATCCGCCCCCATTTGCGCGCACGCATGCCCGGGAACACCGCCTTGGCCATATTGAAGCAGCCACCCAGATTGGTGTCGATGACCGCCTTCCAGTCCTCGTAGCTCATGTTGAGGATCGTGCCGTCGCGCGTGATGCCCGCATTGTTCACGACGATGTCGATATCGCCCAGTTCGGCCGCGACCCGCGCACACCCGGTCTGGCACGCTTCATAGTCGCCGACGTCCCAGCGATAGGCGGGGATCCCCGTGCGTTCGGTGAACTCGCGTGCCCGCTCGTCGTTGCCCGCATAGTTGGCGGCGACCGAGATGCCCATGTCCTTCAGGGCCAGGCTGATCGCCTCACCGATCCCGCGCGTACCGCCGGTGACGATTGCGACGCGTGCCATATCTCTCTCCTAGTCTATTTTGCGTAAAGCTAACCGCGCTTTAGCCATCCTTCAAGCTCACGCACGAGAAGCGTGCGCAGCATAGCGATGCCGACCGCGCTGTCGTTGAGGCATGGCAGATAGGCGAAGTGCGTCCCGCCCGCCTCCTCGAAACTCTCGCGTCCGCGGATCGACAGTTCCTCCAGCGTCTCCAGGCAATCCGCCGAGAAGCCGGGTGCGAAGATCACCAACTTCTTCTTACCCGCCTGCGCGAGCGCGACCAGCGTGTCGTCGGTCGGCGGCTCGAGCCATTTCGCCGGCCCGAACCGCGACTGGAACGCGACGGTCAGCTCGCGGTTCATCGCTTCGCTCAGCATCCGCGCGGTCTTCTGGCAGTGGCAATGATAGGGATCGCCCAGTTCCAGCGTCCGCTTCGGCATGCCGTGGAAGCTCGCGACGATCGCGTCGGGCTCGAAATCGAGCCCGGCCAGCCCCGCCTCGAGCGACTGCTTCAGCGCGTCGATATAGGCGGGATCGTCATGATAGGGCGGCAGCGTGCGAATCGCGGGCTGCCAGCGCATGCCGGCCAGATGCGCGAACGCCTTGTCGTTGGCGGTCGCGGTCGTCGCCGAGCAATATTGCGGATACAGCGGTGCGAGCAGGATGCGCTCGCACCCGGCATCCTTCATCGCCTGCAACCGCACCGCGATCCCCGGATTGCCGTAGCGCATCGCCCAGTCGACCAGCACGTCGGGCCCGAACGAATCCTTCAGCGCCGCCGCTTGCAACCGCGTGATCGCGGCGAGCGGCGATCCGTCCTCGCGCCACACCAGGCCATAGGCATGCGCAGACTTCTTGGGCCGCGTATTGAGGATGATCCCGCGCAGGATCGGCTGCCACGCGATCGGCGGCAGTTCGACGACGCGCCGGTCCGACAGGAATTCGCCGAGATAGCGCTTCACCGACTTCACGTCGGGGCCATCGGGGGTGCCGAGGTTCATCAGCAGCACGCCGATCTTCGGGCGCGGAATCGGCGGGTGGTCGGCGGGGGGCGTCATGCCATCGTATTTAGGGGCAAATCGCGGATGCGATAGCCCGTTGCGGATTGCAGTGCGTTCGCGATCGCCGGCGCGACCGCGGGAACGCCGAGTTCGCCGACTCCGCCCGGCGCCTCGTCGCTGCGGATCAGCTCGACCGTGATGTCGGGCGTGTCGGCCAGCCGCGGGATCCGCATCGTGTCGAACCCGCGGACATCGGCCAGCCCGCGCGTGAACCCGGTCGCCGCGCCGAGTGCGTTCGCCATCCCGAAGATCAAACCGCCCTCGATCTGCTGGCGGACCAGGTCGGGGTTGATCTGCGCGCCGCAATCGACCGCCGCGACCAGCCGGTCGACCACCGGCCGCCGGTCGTCGCCCATGTGTGCCTCGGCCAGCACCGCGATATAGCTGCCGCGAAACGCGTGGCACGCGATCCCCTGCCCGCTGCCCGGCACCCCGCCGTCCCAGCCGCCGAGCGACGCCGCGGTCGACAGGCAGCGCGCGAGCCGCGGGTTGCCGCCGAGCATGCCGATCCGGAACGACATCGGCTCCGAATGGCCGAGCTTGGCCAGTTCGTCGAGGAAGCACTCGGTGAAGAACGCGCTCGATACGTGTGCACCACCGCGGACATGCCCGGTCGCGACGCCAATATCGGCGGCGTGATGGTCGATCGCAACGGCAGGCATGCGATAGGCGGGCATCGCGCCCGCGACCGCATGACGATCGCCGCGCGCAACGCGGACCGCGGCCTCGGTCGCCAGCCCGGGCATCAGCCGCCGCGCCAGCTCGGCACCCGTCGACGGCGCCGCGATCTTCGCGCTCCACCCGAGGATCGCGCCGTTCGGCGCCAGCCGCGCCGCCATCCGTGCCCGTGCCGCGGGGCGATAGCGATCGTGCAGGCTGTCCTCGCCGCGCGACCAGACCAGCGCGACCGGGCGCTTCAGTGTCATCGCGAGCACCGCCGCCTGTTCGGCGACGTGATGCTCCAGCGCGGCCCCGAAGGATCCGCCGACCAGCATCGGGTGTACCGTCACCGCGCTGTCCGACAGCCCCGCCGCCCGCGCGGCGGCGGCGCGCGCGAGCCCGGGCGCCTGCGTCGCCAGCCAGAGTTCGAGCCGGCCGTCGCGGAACGCCGCCGTCGCGCTCGGCGTCTCGAGTCCGGCGTGCAGCCCCAGCCCCACGCGGTATTCCGCGGTCACCAGGCGGGCGCCCTCGAACACGCCGTCGACATCGCCGACCTTCGCCATCCGCGTGCCGGGCTGGCCGAGCGCGGTCGTCAATGCCGTGTCGATCGACGCGCTGTCGACCGCGCGGCCGCCTTCGAACCGCGGCGCGAGCGCATCGAGCGCCTGCTGCGCGGCCCACCAGGTCGTCGCGACCGCCGCGACCCAGCGCGGGTTCTCGACCACCGACAGCACGCCGCGGATGCGGTCCGCCGCCGCGCGGTCGACCCGGGTCAGCCGGCTGCCTGCCGGTCCCTGCCGGATCGCAGCGTGCACCATGTCGGCCAGCCGGACGTCGCCCGCAAAATTCGCCGACCCGTCGACCTTGGACGGCGCGTCGATCCGCGGGACGGACGTGCCGACCAGCTTGCCCGCGCCATGCATGCCCAGCGGCAGCGGATCGGGGATCGTGCCCCCCGCCGCCACCTCGGCGAGTTCGGCGAAGCGCAGCCGCTTGGCGCCGTGCACGACGAACCCCGCCTCGACCCGGGTCTGCGTCCAGTCGACGTCCCAGCGCTCCGCCGCCGCCCTGCACAACAGCGCCCGCGCCGCCGCCCCCGCCTCGCGGCACGCGGTCTCGAACATCCGGATCGAACTGGACCCACCGGTCAAAATCGGCGCGTCCGCCGGCAACGCGGAGAACAGCCCCTCGAACAGGTCGTTCACGCCCAGCGGATTGGCATAGAGCGGATTGAGCGGCGCCGGCTCGACCCCGACCGTCCGCCAGTCCGCCCCCAGCTCGTCCGCGACGATCTGCGCCAGCGCGGTATAGACGCCCTGGCCATGCTCGGCCTGCGGCACCGCGACCGTGACATGCCCGTCGGTCCCGATCTTCAGCCACGCCCCGAACAGCGCCTCCCCGGGATTCGCCACGAGGTTGGGCGCATAGCTGCGCGGCCACAGGCCCCACGCGACGAGCAACCCGACGCCCGCACCGCCCCCGACGAGAAGCCTGCGCCTGTTGATCCCGTTCGCCATGGCAGGGCTCTATCCTTGGCGGCGAAGCGTGGAAAGTAGAGACACCAGCCTCCCCTGCCTCCCCGGCGAAGGCCGGGGCCCAATTGGAGAGGTGGCTTTAACGGAGCGCCGCCGGCCATCACGGAGGTCCCCCAATTGGACCCCGGCCTTCGCCGGGGAGGGGCCATCTCAGACGATCACGCGGCGTTCGCCGCCGCCAGCGCGCGGTACGTCGCGCGCAGCGACACCTTGTCGATCTTCTCCGTCCCCAACCGCGGCAGCGCGGCATCGGAGATCCAGATCCGCTGCGGCACCTTGAACGCCGCGATATGCTCGGCAAGGAACACGCGCAGCTCGTCCTGCCCCGCCTGCTCGCCCTCGCGCAGGTGGACGACCGCGCCCGGCACCTCGCCGAACTTCTCGTCGGCCAGCCCGAACACCGCCGCCTCGGCGACGCCGGGATGCTCGTACAGCGCCGCCTCGACCTCCTGGCAGCTGATATTCTCGCCGCCGCGGATGATGATGTCCTTCTTGCGGTCGACGATGAACAGATAGCCCTCCTCGTCGAGATAGCCGACGTCGCCGGTCAGGAAATAGCCGTCGGCGGTGAACGCCGCCGCGGTCGCCTCGGGCCGGTTCCAATATTCGCGGAAGTTGACGACCGACCGGATCCCAACCTCGCCGCGCTCGCCCTGCGGCACCGGACGCCCGGCATCGTCGAGGATCGCGAGGTCGCTCAAGGGTGCCGACGGTCGCCCCGCCGAATTGGGCTTGGCGATATAGTTGCTGCGCCAGTTGCCCGTGCCGACCGCATTGGTCTCGGTCAGGCCATAGCCGATCAGCGGCGAGCTCCCGCCCATCTCCGCATCGAGCCGCCGGACGTGATCGACCGGGCGCGGTGCGCCGCCACAGCCGAAATCGGTGACCGTCGACAGGTCGTAGTTCGCGCGGTCGGGATGCGTCAGGATCTCGAAGCTCATCAGCGGCACGCCGACGAAATAGGTGATTCCCTCCGCCTCGATCAGCCGCATCGCCTCGCGCGCATCCCATTTTGGCATCATCACGACCTTCCGCCCCATCGCGATGCTCTGCAGGAACACGGTGACCTCCGCGGTCACGTGGAACAGCGGGATCGTCAGCAGCGTCGAGGGCTGTCCCGTCGGCGGGTTCCCCTGCGCGGTCGCGATCCCGACCATCATCAGCGTCTGCGCCAGATAGTTGAACACGCCCTGCGTGATCGCGCGGTGATCCGACAGCGCGCCCTTCGACAACCCGGTCGAACCGCTCGTGAACAGGATCGTCGCGGCATGGTCGGGGCCGAGGATCGGCAGTTCGGCGGCATCGTCGTCGGCGTCGAACAGCGGCGCCAGCGCCACCGCGATCGGCTCCATGTCGCAGATCTCGATCACCTCCGCGCTCAGGCCAGCGATCGCGGCGATGCGCTTCACCCGCGGCGGATCGGCGAAGACCATCCGGCAATCGACCTCCGCGATCGCCGCCTCCAGCTCCTCGGTCTGCCACCAGCCGTTGAGCAGGGTCGCGATGCCGCCAGCCATCACGATCCCCATGTAGAGGATGATCCAGGACGGCGAATTGCGCATCGCGATGCCGATCCGCTCGCCCTTCGTCACGCCGTGCGCCGATACCAGCGCGCGCGCCACCCGCGTCGCGGCGGCATGGACCTCGCCGAACGTCAGCCGCTCCTGGCCTGCCACCAGGAAGACGAGATCGCGGTGCTCGTTCGCGTAATGCGCGAAATAATAGGGAAGTGCCGGCGGCGCGGTGCCGATCGTCGGCAGCGTGATCCCGTATCGTTCGACCCGGCCCAGCGCGAGCGGTCCGTCGGCCGCCGTGAGCGCAGCCATGGTCGATTCCATCGCCTGGTCCAGTTCGGTCCGCATATCTCTCTCCGCTTGGTCTTCTTGTTGCCCGCCTTTATGCAGGCGCGAACCCTTGGGGAAAAGCCTTTGATACCGACCATCCTCGCTGCGGCCGTCGCCACCGCCGACACGCATGTCCACTTCGCGGATCTGCCGCTCCGGCCCGAGGTGTTCACGCTCGGCTTCTTCACGCTGCGCTGGTATTCGATCGCCTATATCGCGGGCATCCTGATCGGCTGGTGGTATCTGCTGAAGCTGCTGGCCCAGCCGGGCGCGCCGATGGCCCGGCGCCATGCCGACGACCTCGTCTTCTACGCGACGCTCGGCATCATCCTCGGCGGGCGGCTCGGCTATGTCGTGTTCTACGCGCCCGAGATGTTCCTGCACCCCTTGCGGATCCTGCGGTTGTGGGACGGTGGCATGTCGTTCCACGGCGGCGTCATCGGCACCTCGCTCGGGCTGATCCTGTTCGCGCGCAAGCACCAGCTCAACTGGCTGCGCGTGCATGACTATATCGCGTGCTGCGTACCCTTCGGGCTGTTCTTCGGGCGCCTCGCCAATTTCGTGAACGGCGAGCTCTGGGGCAAGCCGACCGACGTCGCCTGGGGCATCGTGTTCGAACGCACCGTCGCCTTCGGCCTGACCGAACCCGCCCGCCATCCGAGCCAGCTCTACGAGGCCGGGCTCGAAGGCATCGCGCTGTTCGCACTCCTGTGGTTCGCCTTCTGGAAGACCAAGGCGCGCTACGACCCGGGCAAGCTCGTCGGTCTGTTCGTGCTCGGCTACGGCCTTGCGCGCTTCACGGTCGAATTCTTCCGCGAACCCGATTCGCAGCTGCGCGAATTCGCCGAGAAGACCGGGCTGCACATGGGCCAGTGGCTCTGCGTCCCGATGATCCTCGGCGGCCTGTACCTGATCCTCACCGCCGCACGCCGCCGCGTCCGCGTCGAACCGATCGCCGGCTCGCAGAGCGTCGCCTAAACTCCCCTCCCGCTTGCGGGAGGGCTGCCCAAAACTCCCCTCCCGCTTGCGGGAGGGGTCGGGGGAGGGCATGTCCTCGCGCATCATGCCCGAAACAAGCCCTCCCCTAGCCCCTCCCGCAAGCGGGAGGGGAACAGACCCTACCCCCCTCGACACCGCCCTCCCCGAACGCCTCGCCCGCGCGATCGCGCTCGCGGGCCCCGTCTCGATCGCGCAGTACATGGCCGCCGCCAACGCGCACTATTACGCCACTCGCGACCCGCTCGGCGCCGCCGGCGACTTCACCACCGCGCCCGAGATCAGCCAGATGTTCGGCGAACTGATCGGCCTGTGGTGCGCCGACCTGTGGGACCGAGCCGGTCGTCCCGACATCGCCTGGGTCGAGCTCGGCCCCGGCCGCGGCACGCTCGCCGCCGACGCGCTTCGCGCGATGGCGAAGGCCGGCCTCGTCCCCGAGGTCCATTTCGTCGAGACCAGCCCGACGCTGAGTACCGCGCAGGAACGCGCGGTCCCCGCCGCGACCTTCCACGACACGATCGCCACGCTCCCCGCCGATCGCCCGCTGATCGTCGTCGCCAACGAATTCTTCGACGCGCTGCCGATCCGCCAGCTCGTGAAGCGTGAGGCCTGGCACGAACGCCTCGTCGCCGCGCAGGACACGCTGTTCCTCCCGATCGCGGGCAAGGCGCTCCCCGACTCGGTCATCCCCGAACCCTTGCGCGACGCGCCCGCCGGATCGATCCTCGAATCCGCCCCCGCTGCGGTCGCCGTCATCCGCGCCCTCGCCGACCGCCTCGTCGCGCAGGGCGGCGGGTTCCTCGCCATCGACTATGGCTATGAAGGCCCCGCCCTCGGCGACACACTGCAGGCGGTCCGCAGCCACGCCTTCGCCAACCCGTTCGAGGCGCCCGGCGAGCACGACCTCACCGCGCATGTCGACTTCACCACGCTCGCCGCCGCCGCGCAGGCGCAGGGTGCGGTCGCCTGGGGCCCGGTCACGCAGCGCGACCTGCTCGGCGGGCTCGGCATCGATACGCGCACCTCGGCGCTCGCACGCGCCACGCCCGATCGCGGCGAGCAGCTGATGGCCGATCGCCGCCGGCTGATGGAAGACATGGGCACGCTGTTCAAGGCGCTCGCGCTCACCGCGCCCACCTGGCCCATGCCGGCCGCATTCACGGGAGCAGGCGCATGACCGCCTATCGCGATGCGACGTCCGCCGACGGCCCCGCGCTCGACGCGATGGCGCGCGCAATCTGGATCGCGACTTTTGCCCACACCGCCCCCGCCGCCGACATCGCCGCCTATGTCGCCACCGCCTATGGTCCCGACGGCGCGCTGCTCCGCGACCTTGCCGACCCCGCGATCCATTTCCGTCTCGCGGTCGAGGACGGGCGGATCGTCGGCTATGCCAAGCTCACCCAGCCCTGGGTCGTCGAGGCCGCCACCCAGCCGGGCGCGCTCCAGCTCAGCCAGCTCTACGTCGTCGCCGACCGCCACGGCCAAGGCGTCGCGCAAGGGTTGATGGACTGGACGATCGCCACCGCCCGCGCCCGCGGTGCGCCGGCGCTGTTCCTGACGGTCTTCGAACACAATCCGCGCGCGCGCCGTTTCTACGAACGCTATGGCTTCGTCCATGTCGGCGACTATGCGTTCCACACCGGCACGCAGATCGACCGCGACGAAGTGATGAGGTTGATGCTGTGACTCCCGAAACCCCATCGATTCCCGTCGAGGTCATCCGTGCCAGGGCGCTGGACGGCGTCGCGCACGGCTTTCTCGGCCGCCGCGGCGGCCTGTCGACGGGCATGTTCGCCGGGCTGAACGTCGGGATCGGCTCGGACGACGACGTCGCCACGGTCACGCGCAACCGGCTGCTCGCCGCCGAGGCGGTGTTGCCGGGCGCGGCGCTGCAGACCGTCTACCAGATCCATTCGGCCGAGGCGGTCACCATCCTCGCCCCCCTCGAAGACGGCGTCCGCCCCCGCGCCGACGCGCTCGTCACCAATTTGCCGGGGCTCCTGCTCGGCATCCTCACCGCGGACTGCGCGCCGGTACTGTTCGCGGACGTCTCGGCCGGCATCGTCGGCGCCGCGCATGCCGGGTGGAAGGGCGCGCTCGGCGGCGTCACCGACGCGACGATCCTCGCGATGGAAGCGATCGGTGCCGACCGTTCGCGCATCGTCGCCGCGGTCGGCCCGTGCATCGCGCGCGCCAGCTACGAGGTCGATGCCGGCTTCCTGCGCCGCTTCTGCGAGGACGATCCCGAGAACGAGCGGTTCTTTGCCGACGGCCGCGACGGTCGCCACCAGTTCGACCTCGAATCCTACGTCGTCGCGCGTCTGGCAGGCGCCGGCATCGGCCGGATCGAGGCGCTGGGACTCGACACCTATCCGCAAGAGGGCCGCTTCTTCAGCTACCGCCGCGCGACTCATCGCGGGGAAGCGGCCTATGGTCGCCAGATCAGCCTGATCGGGCTGTAACAGAACTCATCTTCGTCACCCCGGACTTGTTCCGGGGTCCACCGTGCCGCAAACCAACGGCTCTGGGTGATGCGAACCGGTGGATGCCGGAACGAGTCCGGCATGACGGAGCGAGGTTTGCGACCTTAATGCCCGCTTCGTCGTTCATACACCAAGATCAAGGAGTATCCCATGACCGAACCCACCGAGACCGAAGCCGACCTGACCGGCGTCGCCGCGCGTGTCGCCCCCAAGCCGCCGGTCGGCGAGATCAACGGCCGCAAGCTCAAGCCGTCGACGCTGATGATGGGCCATGGCTACGACCCGGCATTGTCCGAAGGCTCGCTGAAGCCCCCGATCTTCCTCACCTCGACCTTCGTCTTCCCCAACGCGGCCGCGGGCAAGCGCCACTTCGAGGGCGTCACCGGCAAGCGCCCCGGCGGCGCCGAGGGCCTCGTCTACTCGCGCTTCAACGGCCCCAACCAGGAGATCCTCGAGGATCGCCTCGGTATCTGGGAAGAAGCCGAGGATGCGCTCGCCTTCTCGTCGGGCATGTCGGCGATCGCCACCCTTTTCCTCGCGATGGTCAAGCCCGGCGACACCATCGTCCATTCGGGCCCGCTCTACGCGGCGACCGAGACTCTGATCGGCCGCGTGCTCGGCAAGTTCGGGGTCAAGTGGCTCGACTTCCCCGCCGGCGCCACGCGCGAGGAAATCGACGCGGTGATGACCGAGGCCGCGACCGGCAACGTCGCACTGATCTATCTCGAAAGCCCGGCAAACCCGACGAACGCGCTGGTCGACATTCAGGCCGTCGCCGCCAGCCGCGACGCGATCTTCGGTGAGAACAAGCCGCCGATCGCGATCGACAACACCTTCCTGGGTCCCGTCTGGCTGCAGCCGCTCAAGCACGGCGCCGACATCGTCGTCTATTCGCTGACCAAGTACGCCGGCGGCCACAGCGATCTCGTCGCCGGCGGCCTGCTGGGGTCGAAGGCGCACATCGACACGATCCGCTCGATGCGCAACACCATCGGCACGATCACCGATCCGAACACCGCCTGGATGCTGCTGCGCAGTCTCGAGACGCTCGAACTACGCATGAACCGCGCGGGCGAGAACGCGGTGAAGGTCTGCGGCTTCCTGCGCGGCCATCCCAAGGTCGAGCGCGTCGGCTATCTCGGCTTCCTTGCCGACGAGCCGGGGATGGAACGCCAGGCCGACATCTACAAGCGCCACTGCATCGGTGCGGGCTCGACCTTCTCGCTGTTCCTGAAGGGCGGCGAGACGGAGAGCTTCGCATTCCTCGACGCGCTCAAGATCGCCAAGCTCGCGGTCAGCCTGGGCGGCACCGAGACACTGGCGAGCCACCCGGCGTCGATGACCCACCTCTCGGTCCCCGATGCGCGGAAACAGGCGCTCGGCATCACCGACAGCCTGGTGCGCATCTCGATCGGCGTCGAGGATCCCGACGATCTCATCGCCGACTTCACCCAGGCGCTCGACGCGATCTGATCGGTCGCGACCCCCGCGTCCGTCGCCCCAGCCTTCGCCGGGATGACGGATGCGGGGGACATGACGGACGCAGCTATCTCCCACCCCCCTCCACGACGGTAGTTTCGCCCCCATGCCGATCTTCACCCCGATCCCCCAGGACGAGTTCGTCGCCGCGGTCCACACGCTCGCGGCGAAACTCGCCGCGGACACCGACTGGAAGCCCGACTTCATCATCGGCATCGGCCGCGGCGGCCTCGTCCCCGCGGTGTTCCTCAGCCACGCGACCGGTCTGTCGACGCTCTCGGTCGACTTCTCCAGCCAGGTGAAGGATTTCGCCGATGCGCCGCTGGTCAAGCTGGCCGCGCGTACGCAGGCCGGCGAGCGCCTGCTGTTCGTCGATGACATCAACGATTCGGGCCGGACGATCACGCACCTGCGCCGTGCACTGGCGGACGCCGGCGCGGTCGACGGCGCGGTCCGCTTCGCGATGCTGATCGACAATATCAGCTCCGCCGAACGCATCGACTATACCGCCCGCCAGATCGACCGGCATGTCACCAAGGACTGGTTCGTCTTCCCCTGGGAAGCCGTCGCGCCCGCCGCCGCCATCGAACTCGACGCGACGGCCGTCCCCGACCGGATCGCCTAGTCGTTCATCACGGTTTCGCGGTGCCGCTGCCGGAGCGTGCTCAGATAGGTTTCGAGCTTGCGGTGCGTGCCCGCGGTCAGGCGGAACGCCTTGGGCGCCTCGGCCTTGGGGTTGCGATACTCGATCTCGAGCACCCCGTGCTGGACCAGCGCGTTGATCCAGCGTCCGGTCGTCGAGGGCGTGTGATCGATCATCGCCGCCAGCGTGGCGACATCGACCGCGCGCCCCTCGGCCTCCGCGACATAGGCGGCGAGCACCGCGTCCCAGCCCGGTTCGGAGAACAGCGTCCGGTCGCATACCGCCTCGCGGTCGCGGCGTTCAGCGATCAGGAACTGCGCAACGTCAAGCAGGACCGCCGGGGTGTCGTTCTCCTCCGGCGCCGCGACTTCCTCGATCGTCCCCACCACGGTCCGCGCACGCCCGTCGCTGGTCGTGATCGATACCGTGTTGCGCACCCACACCAGCGATCCGTCATGGCGGATCAGCCGCTTGACCAGCGTGAACGGCCGCTGAGTCTGGCGGAGCGTCAGGATCGCGCGGACGCATTCCTGCCGGTCCGCAGGCGCGGTCAGGTCAGCCACGCTTTGCCCGCGCAGGTCGTCGGGGTCTGACCGCATGATGTCGCAGAACGCCGCATCGACATCGATCAGCTCGTTGTCGGCACCGATGAGAACATGTCCCGTCTGCGGCATTAACACGGCGTCCTTGCCCGAGTGTTCGCTACGCGTACTTCGATACGGTCTGGAACGTATCGACGTCGTGTATGTTTCCACCAGCTTGACCGAAATCAATATCGATGAATAGTGGCGAACGACGGCGCGATCCGCTTTGCACCGCAGTCTATTCAGGTTAGATGGAACAACTCTCGGGGAACACAGGTCATGTCCATCGCCGCACGACGCGCAAGGCTTAGCGCGATATATGATCAGCTGGTCCCCATGCTGACGGTACTCGACGACTGCGAGGAACATCACGTCGCGGCGATTCTCTCCACCGCGGTCGACACGCTGGCGACCAGCATCTCGCACTGTCAGCCGCCGGCAACCTCTTCGGACATCGTCGCCTGAGCCACGCCTGACTCAGGCGACGCCGTCATCCGTCGGCATTACCGGTAACCGTCACCCGTCGCTGGCGCGCTCGATATCCGCGCCGACGGCGCTCAGTTTCTCCTCGAGCCGCTCATAGCCGCGGTCGAGATGATAGACCCGGCCGACCGAGGTCTCGCCGTCGGCCGCCAGCCCCGCCAGGATCAGGCTCATCGACGCGCGCAGATCGGTCGCCATCACCGGCGCGCCGACCAGCTTGTCGACGCCGCGCACCACTGCGGTCCGCCCGCGCACTTGGATGTCCGCGCCCATCCGGGCCAGCTCGGGCACGTGCATGTAGCGGTTCTCGAAGATCGTCTCGGTCAGCACGCTGGCGCCGTCCGCCTTGCACAGCATCGCCATGAACTGCGCCTGCATGTCGGTCGCGAAGCCCGGATAGGGCGCGGTCGACAGCGTCAGCGGCTTCAGCGTGTCGCCGGCCTCGACGCGCACCCCGTCCTTGATCGGCGTCAGCGTGACACCTGCCTCGACCAGCGCGTCGAACGTCGCTCCCATGCTCTCCGACGAAATGCCGATCAGGTCGAGCGACCCGCCGGTGATCGCCGCCGCACAGGCATAGCTGCCCGCCTCGATCCGGTCGGGCATCACCGCATAGGTCGCGCCGTGCAGCCGGTCTCGGCCCTCGATCGTCAGCGTCTCGGTACCGATCCCGTCGATCGACGCACCCATCGCCACCAGGCAGTTGCACAGGTCGACGATCTCGGGCTCGCGCGCGGCGTTCTCGATCACGCTGGTGCCGCGTGCGAGCACGGCGGCCATCACGACGTTCTCGGTCGCGCCGACCGAGACGATCGGAAAGCGATAGCGCCCGCCCGACAGCCGCCCGCCCGGCGCGATCGCCTTGACGTAACCCGCCGCCATCTCGAGCTCGGCACCGATCGCTTCCAGCGCGCGCAGGTGCAGGTCGATCGGGCGGTTGCCGATCGCGCAGCCGCCGGGCAACGACACCGTCGCCTCGCCCCCGCGCCCGAGCAAGGGACCCAGCACCAGGATCGACGCGCGCATTTTCCGGACGATGTCGTACGGCGCTTCGGTCGAGGTGAGCTTGCCCGCGCGGATCGTCATCACGCGGCCGAAGTCCTGCGGGTTCGTGCCCTCGATGCTGGTCGACGCGCCGAGCTGATTGAGCAGATGGCCGAAGCCATCGACATCGGCCAGCCGCGGCAGGTTGCGCAGCGTCAGCGGCTCGTCGGTCAGCAGCGCGCAGGGCATCAGCGTCAGCGCCGCGTTCTTCGCGCCGGAGATAGGCAGGCGCCCGGACAGGCGGTTGCCGCCACGAATGAGAATACGATCCATCGCCGGTATCTACCCGCGCCTGTAATTCGCGCAAGGCCGTCGCTGCATCGCGCGCCTGATCGATTTCAATGTACTAGTCTCGGGTGTTTGATCTACTAGGCCGCGCCAAGGGGAGCCGACATCGTGCCGCACAGCTGCTTTGCCGATCGTCTCGGTGATCTGATCGACCTGACGGCAAGCGAGCGGGCAGCGGTGGCACGACTCGAAGACCGCTCGCGCGAGCTGCGCCGCGACACCATCCTGATCCGCGAGGACGATCCGCACGGGGAACTCTTCGTCCTCCAGCGCGGCATGGCGATGACCTATGTGCTGCTCGACGACGGCAGCCGCCAGATCCTGCGCTTCCTGTTCCCGGGCGACCTGATCGCCGTGTCGGCGCTGGTCTATCGCAATTCGCCCGAGACCATCGTCACGTTGACCGACTGCACCGTCAGTCCGTTCGACCGCTCGCTCCTCGTCGACGTCGTCACCGACCACCCGCGGCTGGCAGCGTTGCTGATGGTCGTGACCCAGATGGCCAAGGTCGCGCTGACCGACCGGCTGGCGGCGCTCGGCCGCACCTCGGCAAAGGCGCGGATCGGCGCGTTGCTGCTCGACATCCGCAACCGGCTGCGCCGCGCGGACAAGAGCATCGGCGAGACGTTCGCCCTGGTGCTGACGCAGGAAGAAATCGGCGACGCGACCGGCCTGACCTCGGTGCACGTCAACCGGATGCTGCGGCAGCTGGAAGAGGAAGGACTGCTGCAGCGCGACGGGGGTCGAATGACGTTGCTCAACGAGCCCATGCTGACGCGCATCGCCAACTATGTCGATCGCTGGAGCGGCCTGGACCTCAGCTGGCTACCGCCCGCCCGGTAGGGTCAGGCCTTTTCCAGCGTGCACTGCAGCGGATGCTGGTTCTGCCGCGCGAAGTCCATGACCTGGCCGACCTTGGTTTCCGCGACTTCGTAGCTGAACGTCCCGCACACCCCGACGCCCTTCTGGTGGACGTGGAGCATCACGCGAGTCGCGGCCTCCATGTCCATGCGGAAGAAGCGCTGCAGGCACAGCACGACGAACTCCATCGGCGTGTAGTCGTCGTTCAGCATCAGGACGCGATACGGCGTCGGCTGCTTGGTCCGCGTCCGGGTCTTGGTCGCGACACCGGCACCGGTACCACGATCGTTGCCCTCGTCGTTACCGGAGTCGCGGCGTTCGGCCATCTTTGGGGGTGTCGTCAGCATTGATGACAAAATATGGCATGGCGGGGGGCAAGGGCAAGGGGGCCGATACGCAAAAGGGCGACCGTCTTTCGACAGCCGCCCTTTCGCCGCCCAGAAGGGCCGGTCTTACGCGGCCGTCTTGACCTTGTCGGTCGCGATGGCGACGCGGTTCGAGATCGGCTGTGCGATCTCGCCGGCCAGCTTCAGCATCTTCTCGGTCGAGCGCGAGCTCTGCGCGATCATCGTGTCGAATGCCGCGCGGGCATAGTCGCTCTGCAGCTTGAAGAACTCGGTCGGCGAGGTCGCCGATGCCAGCGTCCTGAACGCGGCAGCCGAGCTCTCGAACGAGGTCTTGGCATAGTCGGCAACGTCCTGGCCGACCGTCTCGAACGCCTTGGCGGCGATCTTCGACGACTCGACGATCGCCTCGACATTGCCCTTACCGAATGCGTTCATTTCCTCGAACATCTGCGTGCTCTTCTCGACCGCGCCCTTGGAGCGATCGGTGAAGCCCGAGAAAAAGGCCTGGGTCTTTTCGGCGGCGGTATTGATGTCCATGATGACGTCCTTTTCTGGAGAAGGAGCCGTCCGAACCTGGGCGGCTAAGGTTGGGGTCGCGGCGACCGGGTCGCTCGCGGGTACCGGCTCGACGGCCGGTTCGATTGCCGGTGCAGCCGGCTGGATCGCGTCGGGCTCGATAGGCTGGGGCTTCATGGGCTCGAGCTTCGGCACTGCCGCAGCACGCGTTCTTGTCCTCGCCATCCATACCTCCTCGCACCGTTATGCTGCGACGCAATATAGCAGATTTCTCACGAGTCGCAACGATTATTGTGCACTGCACCATATTCAGTCATGGGTGCAGCATTCGCGACTTTTCAAAGGCCTAGCGGGCTCGCACATAGGTGCCTGGCGCAGGCTCCAGCGCAGGCAGGCTCCCTTCGCCCGGTTGCCTCGCTCCATCCGCCGCCACGACATCGCTGTTGACCGTCCGGATCCAGTCGATCCAGTCAGGCCACCAGCTGCCCTTCGTCTCGGTCGCACCCGCGATAAAGTCCTCGAGCGTCGTATGCACCGAGGGATTGGTCCAAAACTGATATTTGCCCGCGGCCGGCGGATTGACGACTCCGGCGATGTGCCCCGACCCTGCCAGGACGAACTTGACCGCCCCCGCGAACAACTGCGTCAGCTTCCAGACGGATTCCGCCGGGGCGATATGATCCTCGCGTCCCGCCTGGACATAGGTCGGCGTGATGACCTTGGTCAGGTCGATCGGCGTACCGTCGATCGTGATCGCGCCCGGCGTCACCAGCAGGTTGTCGCGGTACAGGTCGGTCAGATAGCGCATGTGCCATTTGGCCGGCAGGTTCGTCGTGTCGCCGTTCCAGTGCAGCAGGTCGAACGGCACATGGTCCTGCCCCAGCAGATAGTTCTGCGTGACATAGTTCCAGATCAGGTCGCGCCCGCGCAGCAGGTTGAACGTCGTCGCCATGTAGCGCCCGTCGAGAAACCCGTCGGGCGACAGTTGCGCGAGCATCGCCAGCTGCTCGTCGTCGATGAAATGTTGCAGCTCGCCCGCCGCGGTGAAATCGACCTGCGCTGTGAAGAACGTCGCACTCGCGACCGTCTCCGCCTGTCCCCGCGCGGCGAGCAGCGCGAGCGTCGCCGCAAGCGTCGTCCCCGCGACGCAATAGCCGACGCTGTGCACCGCGGGCACGTCGAGAAGCGCGCGAACCGTCTCGATCGCGTCGACCTGCGCCGCGACGTAATCGTCCCAGACGACGTCCTTCATCGTCGCATCGGCGGACTTCCACGAGACCATGAACACGCTCAGCCCCTGCCCCACCGCCCAGCGGATGAAGCTCTTCTCCGGGGTCAGGTCGAGGATGTAGAAGCGGTTGATCCAGGGCGGGAAGATCACCAGCGGGGTCGCGAGAACCGTCTCGGTCGTTGGCGCATAGTGGATCAGCTCGTAGAGCGGCGTGCGCTTGATCACCTGCCCCGGTGTCGTCGCCAGGTCGCGCCCGACCTCGAACGCGCCCTCGGGCGTGTGCGTCATCTGCCCGCGCGACAGGTCGGCGAGCATGTGCTGCAGGCCCTTCAACAGGTTGGCGCCGTTGGTCTCGATCGTCTTGTCGATCACCTGCGGATTGGTGATCGGAAAGTTCGTCGGGCTCATCGCATCGACGAACCCGCGCGTGGCGAAGCGCAGCTGCTCCTTCTGCTTGGCCGGCACCCCCTCCAGCGCATCGACGCCGCGCAGCATGTGATCGCCGATCAGTTCGTAGCTCTGCCGGATCAGGTCGAACACCGGCTCGCGCCACTGCGGCGCCTTGAACCGCTTGTCGGCGACGGGGGCGGGCTCGGGCCGTGCGGGATCGAGGAAGCGCTGCCACAGCGCCATGCTCTCGGTCCAGAATTCGGTCGCCCGCTCGATCGTCGCAGGATCGGTGACCCCGGGGATCACCGGCACCGCGTCGGGCTTCGTCTTCAGCACGCCGAGCCCCTGCTCCATCATCATCTGCTGCGCGCGACCCATCACCCAGGTCCAGTGCTGCAGATCGGTCAGGCTGGGCGTATCGGCCATGGCATCCTCGCTAGTTGCGACGATCATAAGCCTATCCATCCGCACAACGAAAGCGCGTTCGCCACCGGCTCGCACCCCAGCCCTCCCGTCATCCCAGCGCAGGCTTGGATCTCCCGGTTCGGGTCGCAGCACGCGCCAACAGGAAGACCCCAGCCTGCGCTGGGGTGACGGATGAACGCTGGGGTGACGGACAGGCAGCGCTAAAGGATAGATTGCCGACGAACCGGTTCCACCGACGCCGCACCTGCGGTACACTCGTCGGCGAACAACGAGGCCCGCCATGTCCGAAGACTTCTACCGCATCAAACGCCTGCCGCCCTACATCATCGCGGAAGTCAACGCGATGCGGGCGGCGGCGCGTGGCGGTGGCGAGGACATCATCGATCTCGGCATGGGCAATCCCGACCTGCCCCCGCCCCCGCACGTCATTGAGAAGCTCGTCGAGGTCGCGCGCAAGCCCGACGCGCACGGCTATTCGCAATCGAAGGGCATTCCCGGCCTCCGCAAGGCACAGGCGAACTATTACGGACGCCGCTTCGGCGTCGACGTCGATCCGGAGACCGAGGTCGTCGTCACGATGGGGTCGAAGGAAGGGCTCGCCAGCCTCGCCACCGCGATCACCGCGCCCGGCGATGTCGTGCTCGCGCCCAACCCGTCCTACCCGATCCACACCTTCGGCTTCATCATCGCCGGCGCCACGATCCGCGCGGTGCCGACGACGCCCGACGACGCTTATTTCGAGAGCCTCGAGCGTGCGATGGCGTTCACCGTCCCGCGCCCGTCGATCCTCGTGGTCAACTATCCGTCCAACCCGACCGCCGAGGCCGTCGACCTCGCCTTCTACGAACGCCTCGTCGCTTGGGCGAAAGAGAACAAGGTCTGGATCATCTCCGACCTCGCCTATTCGGAGCTCTATTACGACGGCAACCCGACGCCCTCGATTCTCCAGGTGCCGGGTGCCAAGGACGTCGCGATCGAGTTCACCTCACTCAGCAAGACCTATTCGATGGCCGGCTGGCGGATCGGCTTCGCGGTCGGCAACACAACGCTGATCGCGGCGATGAGCCGCGTGAAGTCGTATCTCGATTACGGCGCGTTCACCCCGATCCAGGCCGCCGCCTGTGCCGCGCTCAACGGCCCGCAGGACATCGTCGAGCGCAACCGCGAACTCTATCACAAGCGCCGCGACGTGCTGGTCGACAGCTTCGGCCGCGCCGGCTGGGAGATCCCGAGCCCGCGCGCGTCGATGTTCGCCTGGGCGCCGCTCCCGCCCGCGCTCGCGCATCTCGGCAGCCTCGAATTCTCCAAGCAGCTGCTCCAGCACGCCAAGGTCGCGGTCGCACCGGGCGTCGGCTACGGCGAGAACGGCGAAGGCTATGTCCGCATCGCGCTGGTCGAAAACGAGCAGAGGCTTCGCCAGGCCGCGCGCAACGTGAAGCGGTACCTGCAGAGCATGGGCGTCAACATCCCGGTGCAGGGCGCGGGCTGAGCCACCGTCTCGTCACCCCAGCGAAGGCTGGGGTCTCCCGTGGGGCCCGCAACACCCGCCCCAGGGAGATGCCAGCCTGCGCTGGCATGACGGTTGGACAGGACATGGTCGTCACGCACGATCCTGGCCTTCGCAGTCGTGGAGCAGCCCCTCGCGATTTGCCCAAAACACCCGTTGCCGGCTAGAGCAACGCCAGCGGTTCGGCTCACCCCCTTCCGTTCGCCCTGATCGAAGTCGAAGGGCATGCCCCGAACGCAGGTGCTTCGACGACGCCTAGCACGAACGGCTCGGGAGCAGTCCGCCCCCTCCCCCCGCAAACCGGAGCCAAGTCCCTGGAAACCGTCTCGATCGTCCTCGTCCTGCTGCTAGCAGTCGTCGTCAGCGCCGCGATCGCGCGCATGCTGCCCGTCGCCGTCCCTGCGCCGCTCGTGCAGATCGCGCTCGGCGCGGTCATCGGCCTCGGCGTCAAGCTGAAGGTCGAGCTCGATCCCGAACTGTTCCTGCTGCTGTTCCTGCCCCCGCTCCTCTTCCTCGACGGGTGGCGCATCCCCAAGGACGAACTGCTCAAGGATCTGTCGACCGTCGCCGAGCTCGCGCTTGGCCTCGTTCTGCTGACCGTCGTCGGCGTCGGGTTCTTCATCCACTGGATGATCCCGGCGATGCCGCTCGCCGTCGCCTTCGCGCTCGCTGCCGTGGTGTCGCCGACCGATCCGATCGCGGTGTCGGCGATCGCGTCGCGCGTCTCGATCCCGAAGCGGATGATGCACATCCTCGAAGGCGAATCGCTGCTCAACGACGCGTCGGGCCTCGTCTGCCTGCGCTTCGCGATCGCCGCCGCGCTCACCGGCACCTTCTCGCCCTCCGCCGCCGCTCTGAGCTTCCTGTGGGTCGCCGCGGGCGGCATCGTGGTCGGCGTCGTGGTCACGCTCGCGGTGACGCGTGCGAAAGCTTGGGTCTCGAACCGCTTCGGCGAGGAGACCGGGTCGCAGATCCTGATCAGCCTGCTGATCCCGTTCGGCTCGTATTTGCTCGCCGAACATCTCCATTGCTCGGGCATCCTCGCCGCGGTCGCCGCCGGCGTGACGATGAGCTTCGCCGAGATTTCGCGCCAGGCGCTCGCCACCACCCGCATGCGCCGCAACTCGGTGTGGGACACGATCCAGTTCGCCGCCAACGGCATCATCTTCGTTCTGCTCGGCGAGCAACTGCCCGACATCATCGCACATGCCGGCGAGACCGTCCGCCTCTCGGGCCATGTCGAGCCATGGTGGCTGATCGTCTACGTCCTCGCGATCACGCTCAGTCTCGCGCTGCTGCGCTTCCTGTGGGTATGGGCATCGTTCAGGCTGACGCTGTTCCGCCGCCGCAACGACGGCACGCCGCCACGCAAGATCGCCAAGCGGCTGCTCGCGGCGATGTCGTTCGCCGGCGTCCGCGGCGCGATCACGCTGGCGGGCGTGCTGACGCTGCCGCTCACGTTGAACGACGGCACGCCCTTTCCCGCGCGCGACCTCGCGATCTTCCTGGCGGCCGGGGTCATCATCGTGTCGCTGCTCGCGGCCAGCATCGCGCTCCCGCTGCTGCTCCACGGGCTGACGATGCCGAGCGAACCGTCGAAGCAGGTCGAGGAGGATCGCGCCCGCGTCGCCGCTGCCAAGGCCGCGATCCGCGAGGTCGAGCGGGTCCAGCATGCGCTCGCCGACGGCCGCGGCGATGCCGATGTCTATGCCAGCGCCGGCACGCGGATCATGGACACCTATCGCGAGCGGATCGAGCGGCGCACCAAGCGCGGCGAGGCCGCCGCTCAGGCACGCCGCGACGGCCGGATCGAGCGCGACCTGCGGCTCGCCGCACTGGGCGCCGAGCGCGACGAGATCTTCCGCATCGCCCGCGACCGCGAGATCGGCAGCGAAACCGCCAAGAAGCTGATCCGCGAGATCGACCTGGCAGAGGCACGCCACCGCGTCTGATCGCTTGGCGAAATCGCCCGCGCAGTGTCTACCCGTCTCTTCCGTTACACAGAAAGGTCCTTGATGCTGATCCGCGCCGGCTACGACATCGCGTTCGAGACGACCCAGGCGGTGCCGATGCTCGCCAATCTCAGCATCCATTCGTCGCGCAACAAGGATCTGCGCACCGCGCAGCGGATCATGACCACGCCCGACGTGCCGATCTACGATTATGTCGATTCGTTCGGCAACGTCTGTACCCGCCTGACGATTCCGGCGGGCGGCATCACCATCTCGTGCGGGTTCGTGATCGAGGACCCGTTCACCCCCGACATCGTCAACCCGGACGCACGGGCGACCCCGGTCGAGGCACTCCCCGACGACGTCATGATGTACCTGCTCGGCAGCCGCTATTGCGAGACCGACCGGCTGTCGGACACCGCCTGGGCGCTGTTCGGCCGTTACACGCCCGGCTGGGAACTGGTGCAGGCGATCGTCACCTATGCACATGAACGCATCCGCTTCGACTACCAGACCGCGCGCCCGACCAAGACCGCGTGGGACGCGCACGAGGAACGCCAGGGCGTCTGCCGCGACTTCGCGCATCTCGCGATCACCTTGTGCCGCTGCATGAACATCCCGGCACGCTACTGCACCGGCTATATGGGCGACATGGATCTGCCCGCGATCGTCGGCGAGATGGATTTCTCGGCCTGGTTCGACGCGTATCTCGACGGCACCTGGTACACGTTCGATGCCCGCCACAATTATCCCCGCGCCGGGCGCATCCTGATGGCACGCGGTCGCGACGCCACCGATGCGGCGCTGACCAACACCTTCGGTCCGGTCGTGCTGACGCGGTTCGACGTCTACACCGACGAAAATCGCGTGCCGTTCTGACGCTATTGGCACCAACACGGCCGTCGTCCGTTACGCTCGCGTAGCAATTCGAAAGGACACCCCATGAACACGACGACTCTCAAGGGCGACGGCCAGGCCATCGGCGGCCAGATCAAGGAAACCGTCGGCGACGTCACCGGCAACACCTCGCTGCAGGGCGAAGGCGTGGTCGACCAGATCACCGGCAACGCGAACAAGGCTGTCGGCGCGGCACGCGACGCGGTCGGCCCGCTGACCGAGAAGGCGACCACCTTCGCCAAGAGCCGTCCCTACGCTACCGCCGCACTGCTCGGCGTCGTCGGCCTGGCCGTGCTGAACACGTTGCGCGGCAAGTAAGCGCTTGCGCCCGTCACCGGCGGTGACGGGCGCCCTTCGCAGGCCTCATCCGGCCACCGCGCGTCCTCGCGTGACGCGACCGGGAACATTGCGGTTTCCCTCCGGTTTTCTCGTGATGACCTTGCACCAAACCCGCGCCGCCGCTCTCGCATGAGCAAACCGCCCGTGCCGCCGGTGCCGCCGGCGCCCCCCGCGATGCTCGTCATCTTCGGTGCGATGGGCGATCTGACCCGCCGCCTGCTGGTCCCCGCCCTCGTCAACATGACGCGGCTCGGCCTTGCCGGTGACGGTCTCGAGGTCCTCGGCGTCGGCATCGATCACGGCGACGACGCGACGCTCCGCGAGGCGCTCGATTCGTTCGCGCCCGAACCCGGCGGCGAGGGCGCGGCGGAAAAGGACGCCGCCTGGACCCGTCTCCGCGACCGCGTCGCATATCTCGAGGGCGATTTCACGCAGGACGCGGTCTACGAGGCGCTCAAGGCGCGGCTGACTGGCAACGCCGCCTTCTACCTCGCAGTCCCGCCGCGCTTCTTCGGCGATATCGTCGACAAGCTCGGCGAACACGGCCTGACCACCGAGACGCCGACCGCCTTCCGCCGCATCGCGATCGAAAAGCCGTTCGGCCACGACCTCGCCTCGGCGCGCGCGCTCAACGCCCGCATCCTCGCACAGGTCGGCGAGGCGCAGATCTACCGGCTCGACCATTTCCTCGGCAAGGAAACCGTCCAGAACATCATGACCGCGCGGTTCGCGAACATGATGATCGAGCGCGTCTGGAACGCCGACTGCATCGCCAACGTCCAGATCACCGCCGCCGAGACGGTCGATGTCGGCACGCGCGGCAAGTTCTACGACTCGACCGGCGCTCTGCGCGACATGGTCCCCAACCACCTGTTCCAATTGCTCGCGATGGTCGCCATGGAGCCGCCCGCGAGCTTCGACGCGGAGGCGATCCGCAACGAGAAGGGCAAGGTCCTCAAGGCCGTGCGCGCCTGGTCGCCCGCCAAGGCCAAGCGCAACGGCGTGCGCGGCGTCTATACCGCCGGCCAGATCGGCGACCGCGACATCCCCGACTACACCGCCTCGCCCGACATCGCCCCCGACAGCCGGACCGAGACCTATGTCGCGCTGAAGCTGATGGTCGACACCTGGCGCTGGGCCGGCGTGCCCTTCTACCTGCGCACCGGCAAGGCGATGAAGTGCCGCGACACCGAGGTCGTGATCACCTTCAAGCCCGTCCCGTTCGCCTCGTTCCACCCGTCGAATGCCGAACGCCTGCCCCCCAACCGGCTGGTCATCCAGGTCCAGCCGGACGAGGGCCTGAGCCTCGACCTGCTGATCAAGCAACCCGGGCTCGGCGTCGACACGGTGCCAATCGCGCTCGATTTCCGCTACGCCGACCGCTTCGACATAGGCCACCTGACCGGCTATGAATCGCTGCTCTACGACATGTTCATGGGCGACCAGACGCTGTTCCAGCGCGCCGACGCGATCGAGGCGGGCTGGGCCGCGGTGCAGCCGTTCCTCGACATCTGGGCCGCAGAGGGCGCGCCCGATCCGTATCCTGCCGGCAGCGTGGGTCCCGACGCGGCCGACGCGCTGCTCGAACGCGACGGCCATGTATGGCACATGATCGAGGCCGCCAAACCCTAGGTCATGCGCGGGCGCGGTGCCCGCTCATGTCCGCGCCCGCATCGGCGGCGAAGCGCATGTTCCATATCGTCGCCGACATCGACACCGCGGTCACGACGAGGAACGCCAGCGTGAAGTCGCCGAGTTCGGGCCGCGTCCGTCCGGTGCCGAGCATTCCCATGTGCAACGCCGCCGCACCGACGCAGATGCCGAGCGACAGCATCAGCTGCTGGAACGTCGCGTAGAAGCTGGTCGCCGCGCTCATCCGCGTCTTCGGCACCTCGTCATAGGCGATCGTGTTGTACGCCGAGAACTGGAACGACATGAAGAAGCCCGCGCTCATCAGCACTGCGAAGATCGCCGGGATCGGCCAGTCGGGGCGGAATGCGCCGCAGATCGCATAGCCGAGGCTTGCCCCCAGCCCGCCGACGATCAGGCTGCGGCGAAAGCCGAACCGCCGCAGGATGCGCGGCGCCAGCCCCTTCATCGCCAGCGACCCGATCGCGCCCGCGACCGTGATCGCGCCGCTCGCCGCCGCGGTCATTCCGAACCCCAATTGCAACATCATCGGCAACAGGAACGGCTGCGCCCCTTGCGTCACGCGCGTCAGCGACCCGCCGATCAGCGAGAGCCGGAACGAAGTGTAGCGCAGCAGCGACAGGTCGAGGATGGGGTCGCTGCGCCGCCTGGCATGCGCGATATAGCCGATCCCCGCGACCAGCCCGATCGCGATCAGCACCAGCGCATCGACGAACTCGCCCGGCCGGCTGCTCATCTCGAACCCGAACAACAGGCAGCCGAGCGACACGCCCGACAGCACGAACCCGGCGAAATCGAACCGCACCGGCCGTTCGCCGCGCACCTCGCCGATATAACGCGTGACGAGCACGACCCCGAGCAGCCCGACCGGCAGGTTGAGCCAGAAGATCCAGCGCCAGTCGAGATAGGTCACGATCAGCCCCCCGACGGGCGGCCCCATGATCGGCCCGATCAGCGCGGGCATGATCAGCCACGACATCGCCGAGACCATGTCCTCCTTGGCGACGCTGCGCAGCAGCACGAGACGCCCGATCGGGATCATCATCGCGCCGCCCAGCCCTTGCACGAACCGCGCGACCATCATGAACGGCAGGCTGGTCGCCTGCCCGCACAGCAACGATCCGCCGACGAAGATCAGGATCGCCGCGCGGAAGATCGCGCGCGAGCCGAACTTGTCGGCGAGAACCCCGCTCGCCGGGATGAAGATCGCGAGCGCGAGAAGATAGGAGGTAAGCGCCGAGCTCATGCTCGTCGCCGGCACGCCGAAATCGCGCGCCATCGTCGGCAGCGCGGTCGCGAGCACGGTGGCGTCCATCTGTTCCATGAACAGCGCGCAGGCGATGATCAGCGCGGTGACGCGGTAGCTGCGCGGCGTCGCGGCGATCGCATCGGTCCTGGTGGCGGTCGAGATGCGGTTCGCCGCCGGCAGGATGCCGTCGCGGATCTCGGCATAGATCGAAGCCAGCCCGCGCCGCCCGAATCTCACGCTTCAGCCCATGCACGCGGGGCGGGGTCAGGCGGCACGAACACGCGCGCCTGGTCGAAGCGATACCGGTAGGACGTCATTGCTGTCCTAAGTAGTTGCGCGGGTCGAGGGTGCAAGCCCGGATCGGGGATCGAGCGCTCCGGACGCACGTACGCCCCCCAACCCGATTTACTGTTCTCCCGCGAAGGCGGGAGTCCAGCGCCAAGCAGCGCTGCGCTCGTGACTCCTGGGCCCCCGCCTTCGCGGGGGAACGGTATGCGGAACGGTTGCCACCCCGGCGCAGGCCGGGGTGGACCGGGTGGCTGTATTAAGCCGCCGGCGCCGCCGCGTTGGCCGGAGCCTGGGTGGGCGCCGCCGCAGGAGCAGACGTCGCGACCGGGGCCGCACCACCTGCGGGCGGCGGCGGCGGGGCGCGATCGGGGCCGGCACCCGGCCCCCGATCTGGCCCCCGACCCGGACCGCCGGGACCGCCGGGACCCCCCGGCCCGCCGCGATCATGCGGCGGACGGCCGATCGGGCCAATCGCCTTCACCTTGCCATCGGCGCCGACCAGGAACGCGGCGTGGAGGGTTCCCCGGTCGAAGCGCCCCTGCACGGTGACCGGCTGGCCGACGCCGACCAGCGTGCCGTCCTCGCCCTCGCGGCCGGTCTCGACCAGCGCGCGGCCACTGCCGTCCGCCATCACGAACTTGTCGCCATAAATTTCGGCGACGCGGCCGCGGATCGTCACGATCGAATCGTCGTCGTTGGTCAGCGTGCGGATCGCGACGGGGGTCGCGGGCGCCATCGTGACGGTGGGGCGGCTCGCCTCGACCGCCAGCGCGCCGGCACCGCCGCCGACGACGAGCAGGCCGAGCGCGCCGGCGAGAATGGCGGGGCGGCCGCGGAAATGGGACAGTCTGGACATGAAATCGTCTCCGGTTGGTTGCGATGCACCTTCTCTAGCGTTGTCGCCCCACCATCCCGCTGAACCGCGCCGTTCAGATTCGGTTTGGTCGGGACGGATAGGAAGACGCGATGCGGGTATTGCTGGTCGAGGATGATGAGACGCTGGCCGCCGGCATCGCGCGTGCGCTGCGCGCCGAGAATTTCGCGGTCGACATCGCCGGCAATGGCGAGGATGGCGGCCATCTCGGCAGCACCGAGCTTTACGATGCAGCAGTGCTCGATCTCGGCTTGCCCCTGCGCGACGGACTGTCGGTGCTGCGCGACTGGCGCGCGGCGGGCCGCGACCTGCCGGTGCTGATCCTGACCGCGCGCGACGGCTGGTCGGAGAAGGTCGCGGGCTTCAAGGCCGGCGCCGACGACTATCTGGTCAAGCCGTTCCGCGTCGAGGAAGTGATCATGCGGCTGCGCGCCCTCGTCCGCCGCGCCGCGGGCCATGCCGGTGCGCTAGTCGCGTGCGGCCCGCTGGTCTTCGACGCGCAGCTCGGCACGTTCGAGCTCGACGGCCTGCCGGTCAAGCTGACCGCATTCGAATGGCGCGTGCTGTCCGCGCTGATGCTGCGCCGCGAAGTCGTCGTCGAGCGCGCCGACCTGATCGAACGCGTCTACGAAGGCGACGCCGACGTCGATTCCAACTCGATCGAGGTGATTATCGGCCGGTTGCGGCGGAAGATCGGCGCGACGCTGATCGAGACGGTGCGCGGCCGCGGCTATCGCCTGACGGCCGGCGCATGAGATTGATGCCGCGCTCGCTGTTCGGGCGGCTGCTCGCGGTAGCGACGCTCGCGACGCTGGCCGCGTTGCTGCTGGCGAGCGTCGCGATCGGCCATGTCCTCGAACGCTTCGTCATGCGCGGGTTCGACGACCGGCTCGACGCGCAGACCATGGTCCTTGCGCGCGCCGTCGACGCACGGGGGCGGTTCGACACGACCCGCGCGATCGACCTGCCTGGATTCGACGAGGCCGGGTCGGGCTGGATCTGGCAGGTCCGCAGCGCCGACGGACAGGTGTGGCGCAACGGCGCCGAAGCGCTGCCGGTGCCGGCATCAAGGGCAGACGCTCCCCCACCCCCGCCACCGGGGATGGCATCCGAACGCGCGCGCGACCGCGATCGGTCGCATCCGGGCGAAGGCCGCGACCGAACCGGTCAACGGCAACATTTCCGCACGCTGACGCTGATGCGCGTCGGCGGGCCCGTCGCCATCACCGCAAGCGGACCCCGCCGCGTCGTCGAAGCCCCGCTGCGCGAGGCGATGCTACCCCTGCTCGGCTCGCTGGCGCTGCTCGGGATCGGTCTCGCTGCCGCAACGCTCGTCCAGCTACGCATCGGCCTGCGCCCCCTGCGCACGCTGCAGGCGGCGCTCGGCAACGTCATCGCCGGCAGGCAGCACCACGTGCCGACCGACCTCCCCGTCGAACTCGCGCCGCTCGCGCACGAACTGAACACGCTGATCGACCAGAATGCCGAGGGTCTGGCGCATGCCCGCCGCCACGTCGCAAACCTCGCACACGGACTGAAGACGCCGCTCGCAGGGCTCGGCCTCGAACTGGCGGACCGTGATCCGGACGGCCGCCTCGCGGCGATGCTCGCCGACATCGACCGGCGCGTCAGCCATCACCTGCGCCGCGCACGTGCGGCGATGCCCGGCGCCCCGGGCCGCGGGGCAATTCCGCTCGCGCCGGCAATCGGGGATCTGGTCGACGTCCTCCGCCGCGTCCATGCCGATCGTCCGATCGCGGTCGACGTCGCGGTCGACGGGGTCACCGTCGGCGTCGATGCGCAGGACCTCGACGAGATGCTCGGCAATCTGCTCGACAATGCGTGGCGCTATGCCGCCACCGCGATCGGCATCGCGGCCGTGGTCGACGCGGGCAAGGCCGTCATCACGATCGACGACGACGGCCCGGGGCTCGACGCGAACCAGCGCGCCGAGGCGCTGGTCCCCGGCCGGCGGCTCGACGAGGCGGGACCGGGCCACGGCTTCGGGCTGCCGATCACGCAGGAACTCGCCGAGCTCAATGGCGGCGGGCTGGTGCTCGGATCGTCGCCGACGCTCGGCGGGCTGCGCGCGACGCTGACGCTGCCGCTCTAGTCCATCGCCGCGCGGATCGCCGCGCCTGCCACCAGCGGTGCGCCTGCGACCAGTATCAGGCTGACCGCGGCGAGCAGCTTCACGGCGCCCGCGGCGCCGTCGAGCGACCCTGCGCCAAAAATCAGCAACGGTACCGCGAGCGGCAGCATTACCAGCCCCGCGACCGCACCGCCGCCGCGCACGCCCGCGACCAGCGCACTCGTCGCGACCGCCAGCGCGGCCAGCCCCGGCGTCCCGATCGCCAGCCCGATCTCGACGCGCACCAACGTCTCGCCCGACAGGTCGAGCAACCCCGCCGCGACCACGGCGGCGAGCATCAGCGGCGGACCAAAGCTCAGCCAGTGCGCGAGCATCTTCGCTCCCGCAACCGCCGCGATCGAGATTCCGCGCACCGCGAACTGGTCGAACACCCCTGACTCCAGGTCGGGCGCGACGAGCCGTTCGACCGGCAACAGCCCCGCGAGCAACGCCGCGGTCCAGATCACCCCGCCGCCGACCCGCGCGAGCAGCGCCGCATCCGGGCCGATCGCGAACGGGAACAGCGTGGCGACCAGCAGGAAGAAGCCGACCACCAACGTCGCGCCTCCGCCGGCAACATTCCGTCTCAGATCGCGCATCACGATGCCGATCACAGCGCGATCTCCTGCGCACCGGGGACCGCCAGCGGCTGGTGCGTCGCGATCAGCGCGATCCCGCCTGCGGCGCGGTGGCCGGCGATCCGCGCTTCGAGCCGCGCCACCGATCCGTCGTCGAGTCCGTTCGCGGGTTCGTCGAGCAACCACAGAGTTGCCCCGCTCGCCGCCACGCGCGCGATCGCGGCGCGACGACGCTGGCCGGTCGACAGCAGCCGGACGGGCACAGTCGCAAGAGTCGACAGATCCAGGGCAGCGAGCGCCGACCGCACTCGCGCCTCAGGGGCGGGTTCAGGATCGAGCGCCGCCCAGAAGCCTAGCGCCTCCCCCAACGTGCGATCGCCATCGAGCGCCGCCTGTTCGGTCAGCAGCGCGCGCGTCCCGCTCGTCTCGACCGAGCCGGACGTCGGCGCCAGCAGTCCGGCGGCGATGCGCAGCAGGCTGGACTTGCCGACGCCGTTCGGCCCGGTGACCAGCGCCGCCTCGCCCGGGGCCAGCACAAACGATCGCGCCTCGAACACGATGCGCCCGCCGCGCAGGCACGCCACGTCGTGGAACGCCAGGCTCACGGGCCGACCGAATCCTCGAGCGCGTGCATGTCGTCGTCGGAAAGCCCGAAATGATGCCCGATCTCATGGATCGTCACATGCGCGACGAGGTCGTCGAGCCGGACCCCGGTCTCGACCCATTCCTCCAGGATCGCGCGGCGATAGAGGAAGATCCGGTCGGGCAGGCTGCCGGTGTCCATCGACGATTTCTCGCCGATCGGGCGGCCGTGATACAGGCCCGACAGGTCGAGCGGATGCTCGATCCCCAGCGACGCGAGCGTCTCGTCGTCGGCGAATTCCTCGACCTGCAGCACGATCTCGCCCAGATGTGCGGCGAATGCCGCCGGCAGCCGCGCGATCGTCGCGCGCGCGATGCCCTCGATGGCTGCGGCGTCCGGCGCCGCGGCGAAACGCTCTTGCCCGCTCATGTCCCCAGCCATAGGCGTAGTGGCTTCATAGCGGCAAGGGACGGCGATGATCGAAGCGTTGAACGAGGTCGAACGCGCCGAGGCGCTCGATGGGCTGGACGAATGGGACTATGACGAGGCGCGCGACGCGATCACGCGGACGATCGTGTTCGCCGACTTCGTCGAGGCGTTCGGGTTCATGACCCAGGTCGCGCTGATCGCCGAGCGCGCGAACCATCATCCCGAATGGAAGAACATCTGGAACCGCGTCGAGATCCTGCTCACCACGCACGACGCGGGCGGGTTGTCGCCGCGCGATATCGAGCTGGCCGAGGCGATCGACGCGATCGTCGACGACGACTGACGGCCGCAAAAGCCGTTCGTGCTGAGCGAAGTCGAAGCACATCGTTCGGGGCAGACCCTTCGACTTCGCTCAGGGCGAACGGTGTGGGTTTCGTCTAGCCCCGCCGCCGCCCGCGCATCATCTTCCTGAGCTTCCCCGGCATCCACCGCGCGGCGAACGCCATCCGGTGCGCGGTCTTGCCGACATAGGTGTGAAGCCGCTCGCCGTGGACCGCATCCCAGGCGGCCTGCGCCACCGCCTCGACCCCGGTCAGCTCCATCCCCGCCGCGGTCACGGTCTCGCGGATCGATCGGTTGGTCGCCGCGGTGGCGGTGTTGAGCAACGGCGTGTCGATGAAGCTCGGGATGATCGAACGCACCCGGATCCGCTCCGCCGCCCATTCGCCGTCCAGCGCCTCGGTCAAGGCGCGCACCCCGAACTTGGTCGCCGAATAAGGCGCGAGCCCCGACGAGCCGTAGATCGCCGAGGCCGACGCGGTGTTGAGCAGGCACGATCCCGGTGTCCGCTTCAGATAGGCATGGCCGATCTTCGCACCGTTGATCGCGCCGACCAGGTTGATCGCGACCACCCGGTCGATCTCGTCGAAACTGGTCATCGCGAGTGGCCCGCCCGATCCGATCCCGGCATTGTTGAACAACACGTCGAGCCCGCCGCCACCGGTGAACGCATCGAGCGACGCGACCCAGGCGTCGCGGTCGCAAACGTCCATGACATAGGTCTCGGCCATCCCCGCCGGCAGCAGCGCCTGCGTGGCGGCGAGCCCCGCCCGGTCGACATCGGCAAGACCCACGCGCCAGCCGCGCCCAGCAAACAACACAGCGGTCGCGCGCCCGATGCCCGAGCCGCCGCCGGTGATGAAGATAGTCTGGGTCATGGCCCCTCTCCGTTTGATTTTGTCCCCTGCATCCCGCATCCCTTCCCCAGATGCCAGCGCTTTCCCCCGCCCTCGCCTTCGACGGTGTAACCCGACGCTACGACAATACGATCGCGGTCGACGACGTCTCGGTGGCAATCGCGGGCGGCAGTTTCGTCGCGCTCGTGGGCACATCCGGCTCGGGCAAGTCGACCCTGCTCAAGACGCTCAACCGGCTCGTCGAACCGAGCGCCGGCCGCGTGACCATAGACGGCATCGATGTCGCCGACGGCCCTGCGCCCGCAGTGCGGCGGCGGATCGGCTATGTGTTCCAGACGATCGGGCTGTTCCCGCACATGACCGTCGCCGAGAACATCGCGATCGCGCTCCGGATCGCAGGCCGCGACGAGCCCGACCGGGTCGGCGAACTGCTCGACCTGGTCGACCTGCCGCGCGCGGTGGCAACTCGGATGCCCGACGCGCTGTCGGGCGGGCAACGCCAGCGCGTCGCCATCGCCCGGGCCCTCGCGCCGGGCGCGAAGATCCTGCTGCTCGACGAGGCGTTCGGCGCGCTCGATCCGGTCACCCGCGATGCGCTCGGCACCGCGATCCGAAGCCTGCACGAACGCCTCGGCCTGACCACGATCCTCGTCACGCACGACATGGCCGAGGCACTGCTGCTGGCCGATCGCGTGCTGGTGATGAAGGCCGGGCGGATCGTCGCCGACGCGACCCCCGGCGCGCTGCTCGCCGGACAGGGCGGTGCGGAGGCGCAGGCGCTGGTCCAGGTGCCGCGCGATCAGGCCGAGCGACTGGCGGCACTGACGCCATGACCGCCTTCCTCGACGCCCTCACCCGCGTGCCGCCCCTCCTCGCCGCGCATGTCGTGCTGTCGGCGTGCGCGCTGCTGCTGGGGATCGCGATCAGCGTGCCGCTCGGGATCTGGTCGGCGCGCAACCCGACCGTCGCGCGCGTCTCGCTCGGCTTCGCGAGCCTCGTGCAGACCATCCCGAGCCTCGCGCTGCTCGCGCTCTTCTATCCGGTACTGCTCAGCCTGTCGGCGCTGGTCGGCGGCGGGATTCCGGCGCTCGGCTTCCTGCCGTCGCTGATCGCGCTGACGCTCTATGCGCTGCTCCCGATCCTCCGCAACGCGGTGGCGGGGCTGGACGGGATCGATCCGGCGGTGCTGCAGGCCGCCGACGCGGTCGGCATGACGCCGGGGCAAAAGCTGCGCTTGGTCGAAGCGCCGCTGGTCGCACCGGTGCTGGTGGCGGGCATCCGCACCGCGGCGGTCTGGACGATCGGCGCCGCGACGCTGTCGACCACGGTCGGCCAGCCGAGTCTGGGCGACATGATCTTCGCCGGGCTGCAGACGCAGAACTGGGCGCTAGTGCTCGCCGGCTGCGTGTCGGCGGCGGGATTGGCGCTCGCGGTCGACGCGCTGATTGGCGCGATCGAGCGCGGCATTGCGACGCGCCGCCGCTGGCTGTGGATGGCGAGCACGGCCCTGCTGGCGATCGGCACGCTGGCGGCGACCGCCCCGCTCTGGGCGCACGCCGGCAAGGGCCGCACCGTCGTCGTCGGCGCCAAGAACTTCTCCGAACAATATATCCTCGCGCGGCTGATCGGCGACCGGCTCGAACGCGCCGGGTACGCCGTCGAGTATCGCGACGGGCTCGGCTCGGCGGTGGTGCTCGGCGCGGTCGCGGGTGGCGATATCGACGTCTATGTCGATTATGCCGGCACGATCTGGACCAACGCGATGAAGCGCACCGACGTGCCCGATCGCCCCGCGATGGTCGCGGCGATCGGCGCATGGACGAAGCGGACCAGCGGCGTCCGGCTGGTCGGCGCGCTCGGGTTCGAGAACGCCTATGCGTTCGCGATGCACAGCGACGACGCGCGGCGGCGGGGGATATCGAATCTCGACGATCTTGCCCGGGCATCGCCCGGACTGAAACTCGGCAGCGACCTGGAGTTTCTCGAGCGGCCCGAATGGGCGGCGGTGTCGCGCGCCTATCCGCTGCGCTTCGCCGCGGCGACGCCGTACAGCCCGACCTTCATGTACCGCGCGCTGGAGAGCCGCGCGGTCGACGTCATCTCCGCCTTCTCGTCCGACGGCCGGATCGCGGCGGACCGGCTCACCGTGCTGAGCGACCCCCGCCACGCGATCCCGGGCTATGACGGGATCCTGCTCGTCGCGCCCAAACGCGCAGCCGATGCGAAGTTCGTCGCCGCGCTGCAGCCGCTGGTCGGGCGTATCCCGGTCGAGGCGATGCGGACGGCGAACTACCAGGTCGATCGCGATACGGACAAGCAGACGCCCGAGGCCGCGGCCAAGTGGCTGGCCGGGAAAGTGGGCCTCTAACCGTCATGCTGAACTTGGTTCAGCATCCACTTCTCCCCCAGCGGTAGCGCTTGGGGAGAAGTAGACCCTGAAACGAGTTCAGGGTGACGGGGTTCTAGAAGAACAGCTTCCGCACGCTGATTCGCACCGTCCTGCCCAGCGCATCCAGATAGTCCGGTTGGAAGCTGATCGGCGTCGCCCCCGTCGCATCGCGCACCCGCTGGCGACTGTTGAACACGTTGTCGACCGACAAGGTCACGCGCATGCCCCGCACCCAGGGATGCGCCTTCACCAGGTTCAACTGCTGGCCTAAGTCACCGAACAGCCGCAGGCTCGCGGTCGCCAGTCCCGAGAAGGCGAGCGTTTCGGGCGCGGCGATGGTACCGCCGTTGACGCGCGTCCCATTCGCGTAGTTCGCCGACAACCGCACGCCGACGCCGTTGTTGCTGTAGCCCGCCTGGGCCTCGATCTCGTGCCGCGACTGGCCGCCATTCGCGCCGATCGCATCGCCGTTGAGCAGGTCGAGGCTCGGGCCGCCCTGCTGGACCAGCACACGGTTGGTGAAATTCCAGGTGTGATAGACCGCGAACTGTACGCGACCCCCGCCCTGCCCCCCGCCGCGGCCACCGCCGCCGAAACCACGGCCGCCCCCGCCGCCGCCACCACCGGGGCCGCGCGCAACGCCCTCCCGGGTTCCGCCTGCGCCTGCACCCTCTGGCCGGCCACGAAACCCGCCCGGCGGCGCCAGCCCCTCGAACGGGTTGGGCCCGGTCCCGGCGCGATAGGCCTCGAGCTCCTTCTGGATCTTCGACTTGATCGGCGCGGAGAAGTTGATCCCCCAGCGCAGTTCCGAGCGTTCGCTGCGCGCGAAATTGATCGGGCGCTGGTCGACGCGCAGCAGATTGCCGCTCGCGTCGCGCGTGAAGCGGTCGGGAAACGCCGCCTCGATCGCCGCGGTCGGCGTCGGGAACGACGCGATCGGATTGTCGGTCCGCGAACTGACGTAATTGGCGGTCAGGTTGATGTCGCGCTTGGTCCAGGGCTTCAGCGTGAGGCCCAGCTTCTTCACATGGTTGTTGTCCGCGATCAGGTTGGGGTTGCCGCCGCTGATCGCGGTGACGGTCGCGGTCGTGCCCTGGATGTAATCGAAGATGCGGACGTTGGGCCGCGTGATCGACGGGTTGCCGAGCTGCTGCGCGGACGGCGCCTGGTCGGTGTCAGTCGCCGACGCGATCACGCGGACGCCCTCGATCGGCGACCAGTTGGCGCCGTAGCCGAGCGTGGTCAGCGTGCCGAAATCGGAAAGATGATCCTCCGCCAGATTGAAGTTGGCGGACAGGGTGCCGAGGAAGCCGAGCACGTCCTTCGACCGGCTCGCGATCGGCACGTCGACATTGACCTGGCCGTTGACGGTGTCGCGCGACACCTGCCCCGTCGAGGTGAGCCCGGCGCGGTACGACCGGCTGCTGAAGTCGGCGGTCTCGGCGCCCAGTTTGATGCTCGTCGACACCGCGCCGGCCGGCAGTGCGAACAGCGTCCCGTTGAGCAGCGCATCGACTCCGCCGGTACTCTGCTTGGCATAGGCGCGGTTGCCCGGCGCTGCGGCGATGTCGGCGGCGGTCAGCCGGGCCAGCGTCGCGGTCGGGTCGTTTGCGGTCAGCCGCGCCTGGAACGCGCTCGCGTCGACGCCCGTCTCGCTGAACGTCTGCGTGTCGCTGCGGTCGTAATTGCCGGTCACCGACCAGCGCCATGTCCCCAGCCCGCCGTTTATCGTCGTGCCCAGATGCGCCGCGAT
This sequence comes from Sphingomonas ginsenosidivorax, assembly GCF_007995065.1. NCBI lineage: Bacteria > Pseudomonadati > Pseudomonadota > Alphaproteobacteria > Sphingomonadales > Sphingomonadaceae > Sphingomonas > Sphingomonas ginsenosidivorax. The sequence goes on from NZ_VOQR01000001.1 coordinate 2,956,050, forward strand.
CGAGGAACTGCTCTGCGCGAGCGGGAGGAAGCCGGGATCGTCGAGCGCGCGGCTGACGCTCGTCCCGTTCGCCAGCGTCAGGTTGGCGGTCGGCAGCCCGTTCAGGCTCTTGCTGTCGGTCGATTCGAGCCGCGCGTTGATCGTCGCCCCGACATTGCCGAAGATGTTCTGCGCATAGACCGCGTTGGCGCTGGTCGTGCGGCTCGACCCGAGCAATGTCCGATACGGCGTCGGGTCGATCACCGCGCCGCTCGCCCCCACCGCGGTCGTCGGCGTCGGGATGATGTCGCGTTCGGATTCGGTCAGCGCCGAGCTCTGCGTGTGATCCAGATGCAGGTTCATCCGCTTGTCGCGCGCAATGCCGAGCAGGTCGATCGTCCCCTGCGGCGTGTTGCGCCCGCCTTCGGTCGCGAACCGGTCGTTGGCCTCGAGCGTCGCCGCGCGGAAGCGGCGGCGCAGCACGAAGTTCACGACCTTCTGGTCGGCGCGATAGCCGTATTTGAGCGCGACCTCCTCGGGCAGGATGTCGACGCGCTGGATCGCCTCGGTAGGGATGTCGCGGATCTCGGCGAAGCTCGATATCCGGCGGCCGTTGAGCAGCACCACCGGCGCGCCGCCGCTACCGCGTCCGCTGGTCGTCTGCGGACTGAGTTCGGCGAGCAGGTCCGATATCGTGCTGACGCCATAGGAGCGGATGTCCGCGGGCCCCAGCTGCTGGTCGGGCGGGATGTCACCGATCACCGCGCCGGGCAGGTTGCGCTGGCCGGTGACGATGATGTCGGGCTCGTCCGAATTGCCCTCGTCCTGCGCCGCGGGGGCTGCCGGCGAGGCGGCCGGCGCCGGAGCCTGTTGCGCGATCGCAAGCGTCGGCATGCTCGCCGCCAGAAACAAACCCAAACGCCGCATGAAAACTCCCCCGATACGCATCAGGACCGCCTAGTCGGCAATTGTCGCAAGATTATGCCGACCGGGCCGAGCCCGGATCGGGCGGGGTTCGGCTGTGAAAACCCCATTTCCGGTTTTTGAAACGCCGTTAAGGATTGCAGGATAGCCGATGAGACCTGGATGCGAGGGGCTCGGAACACGGTGAGAAGCGGCTTGATGCGGTGGCGACTTGCCCCGGCCCTGTTGGCGTCTCTGCTCGTGTCCCTGCTCGCGACCCCCGCCTTTGCGGCGTGCAGCGTCAGGACGACGACCGCAGTCGATCTCGGCACCTATTCCCCCGCGGCGGTGCGGCAGACCGTCGTGCCGTACAGGCCCGCGTCGAGCGGCTTCGGCTGTTCGGCCGCGATCCTGTCGCTGCTCAGCTCGGACTATGCGCGCGCGACGGTGTCCGCGGCGACGCCGCTGAAGCTGACCTCGACCACCGATGCGACCAGGTCGGTGACCTATACGCTGGCGGCCGATTCCGCCGGCGCGAACCCGATCAGCCCGGGAACCGCTTTCGTCTTCAAGGGGCCGTCGGTGAACCTGCTGGGCCTGCTCGGCGACGCCAGCGACGTGAAGGTGTATGTCCGCCCGACCAGCACCGACCCCGTGCCGCCCGGGATCTACAAGGGCGACTTCAAGATCACTTGGGCATGGCAATTCTGTTCATTGCTCGGCGTGAACCTGCTCGGCGCCGAGATCTGTCTCGTGAACGACACGAGCGCCAGCGCGTCCAACACCACCGCCACGATCTCCATCACGCTGACGCTGACGGCCAACCCGGTGCAGATGGTCATCGCCACGACGACAGTATGGGACCCGCAGTCGAACACCGCCAATCCCCGCGCCACGCCGGGCAGCCGGCAGCGCACGACGGTGACGGTCAGCAACCCCGATATCGCGACGCTCGACGCGAACTCGCTGAGGATCGTGCTGCCGACCCCGGCCAAGGGCGTGGTCGCGCTGGACGGCGACAAGACCCCGGCGAACGCAGTGGTCACGACGAGCGACGGCACCCCGGCGTCCAATCTGGCGCTGACCTATACGGCGTCGAACAGCAGCAGCGACGATGTCGAATTCTCCAACAACGTCAATTTCGACCTGGTCACCGAGCCTTGGACGTACCAGCCGGCACCCGGCAACGCCGCCGCGCAGGCCGCGATCACCGCGATCCGCTTCCGTCCGCGCGGCACGATGGCGGCGGGGTCGAGCTTCAGCGTCTCGATGCCCTATTCGGTATCGCTGCTCGGCCCATAATCAACCTGGGTTGTAATCACTGCCCTTTCCCTCGACACTCGCGCGCACAACCGAACGGGAGAGCAGGATTGGCAGCGGCAGTAAACGAGGGCACGCCCGCGCGGCAGAGCGAGCGGATGATCATCATAGCCTCGTCGCTGGGTACCGTCTTCGAATGGTATGATTTCTACCTCTACGGCCTGCTCGCGACGATCATCACCGCGCAGTTTTTTTCGGGCGTCAACGAGACCACCGGGTTCATCTTCGCGCTCGCGGCGTTCGCGGCGGGGTTCGCGGTGCGGCCGTTCGGCGCGCTGGTGTTCGGGCGGATCGGCGACATGGTCGGGCGCAAGAACACCTTCCTCGTCACGATGGGGATCATGGGCGTCTCGACCTTCGTCGTCGGGCTGCTGCCGAGCTATGCGACGATGGGCGTCGCGGCACCGGTGCTGCTCGTCCTGCTCCGCTTGCTCCAGGGCCTCGCGCTCGGCGGCGAATATGGCGGAGCCGCCACCTATGTCGCCGAGCATGCGCCACCGCACCGGCGCGGGCTGCACACCAGCTTCATACAGACCACCGCGACGCTGGGGCTGTTCGCCGCCCTGCTGATGGTGATCGGCGTGCGCACGCTGGTCGGCGAACCGGCGTTCGCCGCCTGGGGCTGGCGCGTGCCGTTCCTCGCCTCGATCCTGCTGCTCGCGGTGTCGCTGTGGATCCGCATGCAGCTCGCCGAAAGCCCGGTGTTCCAGAAGATGAAGGACGAAGGCACGGTGTCGAAGGCGCCGCTGACCGAAGCGTTCGCGAAATGGGGCAACCTCAAGATCGTGCTGATCGCGCTGTTCGGCGCGGTGATGGGTCAGGGCGTGGTCTGGTATACGGGCCAGTTCTACGCGTTGTTCTTCCTCGAGAAGACGCTGCGCGTCGACGGTGCGACGACCAACATCCTGATCGCGATCGCGCTGCTGATCGCGACCCCGGCGTTCGTCTTCTTCGGCTGGCTCAGCGACAGGATCGGGCGCAAGCCGATCATCCTCACCGGCTGCCTGCTGGCTGCCGTCACCTATTTCCCGCTGTTCCACGGCCTGTCGCGCGCAGCCAATCCGGCCCTCTACGCCGCGCAGGCTAACGCGCCCGTGACCGTCGTTGCCGACCCCGGCGAATGCTCGGTGCAGTTCGATCCGATCGGCAAGAACAAGTTCGATTCGAGCTCATGCGACATCGCCAAGGCGTATCTGGCAAAGGCCGGCGTCTCGTACGAGAATGTCGCCGCGCCCGCAGGCACGCTCGCAACGATCCGGATCGGCGGGACCGTGGTCGAAACGGTCGATCCGCGCCAGGTGACGGGCGCCGCACGCGCCGATGCAATCAAGGCGTTCGGGGTCCGCGCAAAGGCTGCGCTGTCCGCGGTCGGCTATCCCGAAAAGGCCGATATCACGGCGATGAACAAGCCGCTCGTCGTGTTCTACCTCACGATCCTCGTCCTCTACGTGACGATGGTCTACGGCCCGATCGCGGCGTTGCTGGTCGAGCTGTTCCCGACGCGGATCCGCTACACCTCGATGTCGCTGCCCTATCATATCGGCAATGGCTGGTTCGGCGGGTTCCTGCCGACGACCGCGTTCGCGATGGTCGCGGCGACGGGGAACATCTATTACGGGCTCTGGTATCCCGTCGTCGCCGCGGCGGCCACGGTCGCGATCGGACTGTTCCTGCTGCCCGAGACGTTCCGCCGGTCGCTCGACTAGCGCGTTCGCACGCGGTTCGAGCGTCAGTCCAGCGCGGCGGTCGCCGCATCGATCCGCCGCAGCATCGCCACGAACCCGGCGATCTCCTCCGCCCCGAACCCGGCGAAGATCCGCGCCTCCAGGTCGCGCGCCTTGGGCGCGACGTCGGCATAGAGCGCGCGCCCCGCCCCGGTCAGCACGAGCAGGTGCGAGCGCTTGTCGCCAGGGTTGTCGCACCGGTCGAGCAGGCCGCGCTCGACCAGTCCGATCGCCGCGCGGCTGACCGTCACCTTGTCCATCCGCGTACGCTGCCCGATCTCGCCCTGGCTGATCCCGCCCGTCTCGGCGACCACCGCGACCAGCCGCCATTGCGGGATCGTCAGTCCGAACAGCGCCTCGTACGCGCGCGCGACACGCTCGCTGACCAGGTTCGACGTGTAGGACAGGCGGAACGGGATGAAGTCGTCGAGGACGAGGGGGCGGACGGTCGGTTGGGCGGTCATAGCGAGATGGTAACGGTTGACACCATCGCCGCAACCCGACAAATTGGTATCAACAGATACTAAGCCGACGGCAAGGACACGCGACATGGACCATATGGACGTCAACCCGATGGGGCTCGACGGTTTCGAGTTCTGCGAATTCACCGCCCCCGACGCCGACGCGATGGCGCGGCAGTTCGAGCAGCTCGGTTTCGTGGCGGCGTCGACGCACCCGACGCGCGCTGTGACGCGCTACAAGCAGGGCCGGATCAACCTGCTGCTCAACCGCGAACCGGACTCGCACGCGTCGGCCTTCGCCGCGGCGCACGGACCGTCGGCAAGCGGGATGGCGTTCCGCGTCGCCGACGCCAAGACCGCGTTCGACGCGGCCGTCGCGCGCGGCGCCAAGGCGGCGGATGCGAGCACCGGCGCGCTCGGGACAGGCTATGTGCTCGAAGGGATCGGCGGGTCGCTGCTGTACCTGGTCGACCGCCACGGCGCCGCCGGCTCGCTCTACGACGACTGGACCCCGGTCCCGGGTGCCGCGGAAGCGGAAGCCGAGAACAATGTCGGGCTCGACCTTCTCGACCACCTCACGCACAATGTGAAGCGCGGGCAGATGCGGACCTGGTCGGCCTTTTACGGCCAGATCTTCGGGTTCGAGGAGCAGAAATATTTCGACATCAAGGGCAAGGCGACCGGACTGTTCAGCCAGGCGATGATCGCGCCCGACCGCGCGATCCGCATCCCGCTCAACGAGAGCCAGGACGACAAGAGCCAGATCGAGGAGTTCATCCGCGACTATAACGGCGAGGGCATCCAGCATCTCGCGCTGACCACCGACGACATCTACACCACCGTCGAGAAGCTGCGCGCGCGGGGCGTCAAGCTGCAGGACACGATCGAGACCTATTACGAACTGGTCGACAAGCGCGTGCCGAACCACGGCGAAGACCTCGCGCGCCTCAAGGCGAACCGCATCCTGCTCGACGGCAATGTCGGCGAGGAAGGGTTGTTGCTGCAGATCTTCACCGAGACGATGTTCGGGCCGATCTTCTTCGAGATCATCCAGCGCAAGGGCAATGAAGGCTTCGGCAACGGCAATTTCCAGGCGCTGTACGAGAGCATCGAACTCGACCAGATCCGCCGCGGGGTGATCACCGTCGACGCGTAATCCCCACCCGTTCTCCCGCGAAGGCGGGAGTCCAGGGTTACGGAACGCAGCGCTGCTTGGCTCCTGGACTCCCGCCTTCGCGGGAGAACGGCGAGGGAAGGTGAGGCGGTCACACCCGCGAAGAATCGGAACAGGTGTTGGAGAGGAAGCCCATGACAATGCACCAGCCGAGCGACGCGGGCGCGACCGCCGGAACCTACCTCCCCGGCTTCGGCAACCACGTCTCGACCGAAGCCGTCCCCGGCGCGCTGCCGATCGGGCGCAATTCGCCGCAGCGCCCTGCCTTCGGGCTCTATACCGAGCAGCTGTCGGGCACGGCCTTCACCGCACCGCGTCACGAGAATCGCCGCAGCTGGCTCTACCGCTTGCGCCCGACCGCCGAGCATCCGCCCTACACGCGCTACGCCGGCGCGGCCCGGTTCGCCCCCGGCACTGGCGACGCGCCGCTCGCGCCCAACCGGTTGCGCTGGGATCCGGTCGCGGCCTGTGCCCCCGGGACCGACTGGCTCGACGGCATCACGACGATGCTCGCCAACCGCGACCCCGCCGATCTCGAGGGAGTCGCGCTCCACGTCTATGCCGCCGACACCGACATGGACCGCGTGTTCATGGACGCGGACGGCGAATTGCTGTTCGTGCCGCAGGCCGGCCGCCTCGACGTCGTCACCGAACTCGGCCGCCTGGTGATCGCGCCGGGGCAGATCGCGCTGGTCCCGCGCGGCGTGCGGTTCCGCGTGGCACTCCCCGACGGCACCGCGCGCGGCTATGTCGTCGAGAATCACGGCGGCCTGTTCCGCCTCCCCGATCTCGGCCCGATCGGCGCCAACGGCCTCGCCAACGCGCGCGATTTCGAGACGCCGGTCGCGTGGTTCGAGGATCACGACGAACCGACGCAGGTCGTCCAGAAGTTCATGGGCAGCCTGTGGACGACGACGCTCGACCATTCCCCGCTCGACGTCGTCGCGTGGCACGGCAACCTCGCGCCGTGGCGCTACGATCTCGCCCGCTTCAACACGATCGGCAGCGTCAGCTTCGACCATCCCGATCCGTCGATCTTCACGCTGCTGACCTCGCCCAGCGACGTGCCCGGGCGCGCCAACGCCGATTTCGTGATCTTCCCGCCGCGCTGGATGGTCGCCGAGGACACGTTCCGCCCGCCCTGGTTCCACCGCAACATCATGTCCGAGGCGATGGGGCTGATCACCGGCGCGTACGACGCCAAGGCCGAAGGGTTCGCGCCCGGCGGCATCTCGCTGCACAATCTGATGGCGGGTCACGGCCCCGATCTCGCCAGCTGGACGGGTGCGAGCAACGCCGACCTCAAGCCGCACAAGATCGACGGCGCGATGGCGTTCATGGTCGAGAGCTGCTGGCCGTACAAACCGACGTCCTACGCGCTCGACCATGCGCAGCTCGATTACGACGCGGTCTGGGCGGACTTCCCGAAGGCGAAGCTGCCCTGATGATCCTACACGGCTATTGGCGCTCGGGTGCGGCGTATCGCGTGCGGATAGCGCTCGCGCTCAAAGGCATCGCCTACGAGCAGGTGACGCATGACCTGCGCACCGACGCGCAGGCGTCCGACGCGTACCGCGCGCTCAACCCGCAAGGACTGGTGCCCGCGCTGGAGGCGGACGGCGACGTGCTGACCCAGTCGCCCGCGATCCTCGAATGGCTGGAGGAGCGCTACCCCTCGCCGGCCCTGCTCCCCGAGGCCGCGACCGATCGCACGGTCGTGCGCGCGATGGCAGCGACGGTCGCGTGCGACATCCATCCGCTCAACAATCTGCGCGTCGTGCAGGCGCTCCAGCGCGACTTCGGACTCGACGCCGCCGCGGTGCAGGCGTGGATGGCGCGCTGGATGGGCGACGGCTTCGCTGCGCTTGAGGTGATGATCGCGCGTCACGGCCGTGGCTTCGCGTTCGGCGACACGCCGACGATCGCCGATTGCTGCCTCGTGCCGCAGGTCTATTCGGCCGAGCGGTTCGCGGTCGACCTGACGCCCTATCCGCAGCTGATGGCGGCGGTCGACCGGGCGCGCGCGCTCCCCGCCTTCCAGGCCGCGCACCCTGACCGCCAACCCGACGCCGGATGATCGAGCGCGTCTTCGCGACCCCGGCCGGCGTGACGCTCGGCCCGCTCGCGCTCATCCCCGACGGCACCGCGCGCAATTTCGTGCTGCAGCTACGCGCCGGGCGGTTCCACGGCTTCGTCGTGCGCCGCGGCGAGAGCGTGGTCGGCTATGTCGATCGCTGTCCGCACATGGGCGTGCCGTTGGCGCAGTCGCTCGACGCCTATCTGACCCCCGACGGGACGCGGATCGCCTGTGCATGGCATGGCGCGCTGTTCGAGATCGCCGACGGGCTGTGTGTCGGCGGTCCGTGCGTGGGGGCCGCACTTACCCCCTGGCCGGTGACGGTGGCCGACGGAGTCATTGTCACCGCCTGACGTTCTCCCGCGAAGGCGGGAGCCCAGGAGTCGCGAGCGCGGTCCTCCGTAACCCTGGGCTCCCGCCGTCGCGGGAGAACAGCAGGCGGTGCGGCTTACTCCAGCTCCAGGATCACCTGGTCGACCGCCAGGCTATCGCCCGCCTTCGCCTCGACCGACTTCACCGTCCCGGTCTTCTCGGCGCGCAGGATGTTCTCCATCTTCATCGCCTCTACCACCGCCAGCGGCTGCCCAGCCTCGACCTTGTCCCCTGCCGCGACGTCGAGCCGCACGAGCAGCCCCGGCATCGGGCAGATCAGGAATTTCGACAGGTCGGGCGCGATCTTCTCGATCATGTGCCGCGCATAGGGGGCCGCGCGCGCCGGCAGCACGCGAACGGCGTGGCTCGCGCCGCGCGTCGTCAGCTTGAAGCCGCCGCGCGTGCGCGCGATGCGGACGCTCAGGTCCTCCGCGCCGTCGACCATGACCATCCGGTCGCCGGGCGTATATTCGAGCGCGACGTCAAGGTCCTCGCCATCGACGACGATCCCGTCGGTCGAGACCGTCACATTGTGGTCGACGCCGCCGATCGTCACGGTCCAGTCCGCAGGCGGCCGCAGCCGCCGCCCGAGCTGGCCGTCGATCCGCCGCGCGCGATCGGCTTCCGCAGTCGCAGCGAACGCGGCCACCGCGGCGAGCGTCGTCAGCAAGTCTGGGTTCGCCAGCGCGCCGTGGAAGCCGTCGGGATATTCCTCCGCGATGAACCCGGTGGTCAGCGCGCCCGATCGGAACCGCGGATGCTGCATGATCGCGGAGAGGAAATCGATGTTGTTGCCCGGCCCCTCGATCTCGAACGCGTCGAGCGCGGCGATCTGCAGATCGACCGCCTCGTCGCGGGTCGGCGCCCAGGTGATGAGCTTGGCGATCATCGGGTCGTAGAACATCGACACCTCGCCGCCCTCGCGCACGCCGTCGTCGACGCGCACATATCCGTTCGTGCCGAGCGTAGTCGAAGCACCTGCGCTTGGGACGTGCCCTTCGACTTCGCTCAGGGCGAACGGCAGGGGCGGGTTATACCGGACCAGCCGCCCAATACTCGGCAGGAACCCGCGATACGGATCCTCCGCGTACACCCGGTTCTCGATCGACCAGCCGTTCAGTTGCACATCGGCTTGCGCAAACGGCAGCGGCTCGCCCGCCGCCACGCGGATCATCAACTCGACCAGGTCGAGCCCGGTGATCGCCTCGGTCACCGGATGCTCGACCTGCAGCCGGGTGTTCATTTCGAGGAAGTAGAAGCCCTCGCCGGTCGTATCCGCACCCGAGACGATCAGCTCGACCGTGCCGGCGGAAAAATACCCCACCGCCTGCGCGAGCGCGACCGCCTGCTCGCCCATGGCTTTCCGCATCTTCGGCGTCACGAACGGCGACGGCGCTTCCTCGACCACCTTCTGGTGGCGGCGCTGGATCGAGCATTCGCGTTCGTTGAGATAGACGATGTTGCCGTGCTGGTCGCCGATCAGCTGGATCTCGATATGCCGCGGGCTTTCGATGAACTTCTCGATGAACACGCGGTCGTCGCCGAAGCTCGCCAGCCCCTCGCGCTTGGTCGCCTCGAAGCCCTCGCGAACGTCCTGCTCGCTATAGGCCAGCCGCATGCCCTTGCCGCCGCCGCCGGCGGACGCCTTCATCATCACCGGATAGCCAATGCCCGATGCGATCTCGACCGCATGGTCGGTGCTGTCGATCTCGCCGAGATAGCCGGGGACGACGTTGACGCCCGCGGCCTTGGCAAGCTTCTTCGATTCGATCTTGTCGCCCATCGCCGCGATCGCCTCGGGCGGCGGGCCGACGAACGCGATCCCGGCCTCGGCGCAGGCGCGCGCGAAACTCTCGCGCTCGCTGAGGAAGCCGTAGCCGGGGTGGATACAGTCGGCGCCTGTCTCGCGCGCGGCGAGCAGGATCAGGTCGGCCTTGAGATAGCTCTCCGCCGCCGGCGCCGGCCCGAGCCGGACGGATTCGTCGGCCATCAGCACATGCGGCGCGCGCGCGTCCGCGTCCGAATAGACCGCAACGGTCTTGATGCCCATCGCCTTGGCGGTCCGCATGACCCGACACGCGATCTCGCCACGATTGGCGACCAGAATTTTCTTGAACATCAATTCTCACCCGATTGTGACGAGGAACGCAGCGCAAGGAATGCCAGCACGAGGCTGGCGAGCACGAAGACGACTGAGACCCCACCGAAAAAGAGTCCGAAGGGGCCGAAGCACTCGGCAGCTAGGCTACCAAATTGATGACACCGGCTAGCTTCTCGATCAGCGAAGCTCAGCATGACGAGACCGTAGCAAAGCCATGCTGTCAGCAACGCCAGCAGCACGGCGATGCGACGCCTCACTCCGCCGCGACCCGCATCGGCTCCTCGCCGAGCATTGGCTTCAGCCCCAGCTTCGCCAGCAGCGCCGCATCCGCGCTGTCGCCAGCATTGCCCGTGGTCAGCAGCTTGTCGCCCGTGAAGATCGAGTTCGCGCCGGCCATGAAGCACAGCGCCTGCGTCGCCTCGCCCATGCTCTCGCGGCCCGCGGACAGGCGGACCATGCTCAGCGGCATCGTGATCCGCGCCACCGCGACGGTGCGGACGAACTCGATGTCGTCGATCTTTGCCATCGGCGTGTCCGCCAGCATGTCGCCGAGCGGCGTGCCGCGCACCGGCACCAGCGCGTTGACGGGGACGCTCTCGGGATGCCGCGGCAACGTCGCCAGCGCGTGCACGAAGCCGACGCGGTCGCCGCGCGTCTCGCCCATCCCGACGATCCCGCCGCAGCAGACGCTGATGCCCGCGTCACGGACATTGGCGAGCGTATCGAGCCGGTCCGCAAACGTGCGCGTGGTGATCACATTGCCGTAATTCTCGGGGCTCGTGTCGATATTGTGGTTGTAGTAATCGAGCCCCGCATCGGCGAGCTGCCGCGCCTGATGCGGCTCGAGCATGCCGAGCGTCATGCATGTCTCGAGGCCCATCGCCTTCACGCCCTCGACCATCGCGATCACCTTGCCCATGTCGCGGTCCTTGGGGTTGCGCCACGCGGCGCCCATGCAGAAACGCTGCGAGCCTGCGGCCTTGGCTTCGGCGGCGGACGCGAGCACGGCCTGCACCTCCATCAGCTTCTCGGCCTTCAACTGCGTGTCGGCCGAGGCGGATTGCGAGCAATAGCCGCAATCCTCGGGGCAGCCGCCGGTCTTGATCGACAGCAACGTGCACAGCTGCACTTCGCCCGCGGCGTGATGCGCGCGGTGGACGGTCTGCGCGCGGAACATGAGCTCGTCGAACGGAAGGTCGAACAGCGCGCTGATTTCCGCGCGGGTCCAGTCGGTTCTGGACTCCCCTCCCGCACGCGGGAGGGGCTGGGAGTGGGCCTGGTCGGGAACGGCGCTGCCCATCGACAGGCCCTCCCCTAGCCCCTCCCGCGAGCGGGACAATAGTGTATCGGTCATTCTGCGGCTTCCTCTTGGGGCGGCATGTTGTGGCCGAGCAGGCGGAGGACTTCCTCCGCCGCCTCGACGAGATTGGTACCGGGGCCGAAGATCGCCTGCACCCCGGCATCGCGCAACGTCTGATAGTCCTGCGCGGGGATCACGCCACCCGCGATCACCTTAATGTCGGCACGCCCTGCCTCGCGCAGGTGGCCGATCAGCTCGGGGATCAGAGTCTTGTGGCCCGCAGCGAGGCTCGACGCGCCGACGACGTCGACGTCGCTCGCGACCGCCAGCGCCGCGGCCTCGGACGGTGTCTGGAACAGCGGCCCCGGCACGATCTCGAACCCCAGGTCGCCGAACATCGAGCTGACGAGATTCGCGCCGCGGTCGTGCCCGTCCTGCCCCATCTTGGCGACCAGCATCCGCGGCTTGCGGCCGATCCGTCGCTCGGTCGCCGCGACCCCGTCGGTCAGCCGGGTCCAGCGCGCATCGTCCTGGTACGCGCCGCCATAGATGCCCGACACCGGCGTCGGCTGCGTCCCATAGCGGCCGAACACATCCTCCATCGCCGACGAAATCTCGCCGAGCGTCGCGCGCGCGCGGGCCGCATCGACCGCGAGCGCGAGCAGGTTGTCGGTCCCCCGCGCACCCTCGCGCAGCGCATCCAGCGCCGCCCGGCACGCCGCCTCGTCGCGCGCCGCCTTCACCCGCTTGATCCGCGCGATCTGGCCTTCGCGGACCGCGACGTTGTCGACGTCGAGAATGTCGATAGGGTCCTGCTCGGCGAGCTTGTACTTGTTCACCCCGACGATGACGTCCTCGCCGCGATCGACGCGTGCCTGCCGTCCGGCGGCGGCTTCCTCGATCATCGCCTTGGGCCAGCCCGCGGCGACCGCCTTGGCCATCCCGCCCTCGCGCTCGACCCGCTCGATGATCTCCCACGCGCCGTCGACCAGGCTCTGCGTCAGGCTCTCGATATAATAGCTGCCACCCAGCGGATCGACGACCTTGGTCATCCCCGTCTCTTCCTGGATCACGATCTGCGTGTTGCGCGCGATCCGCGCCGAGAAGTCGGTCGGCAGCGCGATCGCCTCGTCGAGCGCGTTGGTGTGGAGCGACTGCGTGCCCCCCAGCATCGCCGCCATCGCCTCGATCGTGGTGCGCATGACGTTGTTGTACGGATCCTGCTCGGTCAGCGACACGCCGCTCGTCTGGCAATGCGTGCGCAGCATCTTCGAGCGCTCGTCCTTCGCGCCCAGATCGGTCATCACCCGGTGCCACAGCACGCGCGCCGCGCGCAGCTTGGCGATCTCCATGAAGAAGTTCATGCCGATCGCGAAGAAGAACGACAGCCGCCCGGCGAACTTGTCGATGTCGAGCCCGCTCGCGACACCGTATTTCACGTACTCGCGGCCGTCAGCGATCGTGAAGGCGAGCTCGTGGAGCTGCGTCGCCCCCGCCTCCTGCATGTGATAGCCGCTGATCGAGATGCTGTTGAACTTCGGCATCTCCCGGCTGGTATAGCCGAAGATGTCCGAGATGATCCGCATGCTGGGCTCGGGCGGGTAGATGTACGTGTTGCGGACCATGAACTCCTTGAGGATGTCGTTCTGGATGGTCCCGTCGAGCTGCGCGCGCGGCACGCCCTGTTCCTCGCCCGCGACGATGAAGAAGGCGAGGATCGGGATCACCGCGCCGTTCATCGTCATGCTGACCGACATCTCGTCGAGCGGGATGCCGTCGAACAGGATCTTCATGTCCTCGACGCTGTCGATCGCGACGCCCGCCTTGCCGACGTCGCCGGTCACGCGCGGATGGTCACTGTCATAGCCGCGGTGCGTGGCCAGATCGAACGCGACGCTCAGCCCTTTCTGCCCGGCGGCGAGGTTGCGGCGGTAGAAGGCGTTGGAAGCCTCCGCGGTCGAGAAGCCGGCGTACTGCCGGATCGTCCACGGCCGCCCCGCATACATCGACGCGCGCACGCCGCGCGTGAACGGCGCGAAACCCGGCAGGCCGGGATCCACGGTGACGTCCTCGGCGGTGTAGAGCGGCTTGACGTCGATGCCCTCGGGGGTGGGCCAAGTCAGGTCGGCGCCCTTTACTTCCTTGGCGGCGGCAGCCTGCCAGTCGGCAAGGGTGGGGGTCGGTTTGTCAGTCATACTTGAAACACCACCCCGGCGGAGGCCGGGGCCCAGTTGGAAAGGTCGAGGTAATGGAGCGCAGCACCAGTCAATTGTCCGTTACCCAACTGGGCCCCGGCCTCCGCCGGGGTGGTGGCGGGAGCAAGGCTCATCGCCCGGCGAACACCGGCTTGCGCTTCGTCAGGAACGCGATCCCGCCTTCCATCGAATCCGCCGTCCCCCGCGCCGCGCGCTGGTTCTCGGCCTCGACCCGCATCGCGGTCGCATAGTCGCTTTCATAGCCCTGCACGATCGCCCGCCGCATCAGCCCGAGCGCCACCGTCGGCATCGCCGCCAGCCGCTCCGCCAGCGCGAACGCCTCGGCATCCAGCGCGTCGTCCGCGACGACCTTGTGCACCATGCCCCAGTCGAGCGCCTTCGCCGCCGGCACGCGCTCGCCGAGCATCATCATCTCGGTCGCCCGTGCCTTGCCGATCAGTCGCGGCAGCATCCACGACGCGCCGCCATCGGGCACCAGCCCGATATTGACGAACGCCTGCAGGAAATAGGCGGTCTCGCTCGCGACGCAGAAATCCGCGGCGAGCGCGAGGCTGCAGCCGATCCCCGCCGCAGGCCCGCGCACCGCGCTGACCACCGGCACGCCGAGATCGGCGATCGCCGCCATCAGCGGGTTATAGCTGTCGGTCAGCGCCGCGAACGTGGCCGCGCCGGGATCGTCGGCGCCGAGCGCGCCACCGCCGACGTCCGCGCCCGAGCAGAACGCCCGCCCCGCCCCCGCGATCAGCACCGCGCGCGCACCGTCCAGCGAGTCGAGTGCAGCCTTCAACGCGTCGAACATCGCCGGCGGCGCGGCGTTGAGCCGGTCGGGCCGGTTTAGCGTCAGCACCAGCACGTCGCCGCGCCGCTCGATCAGGATATGCTCTGCGGTCAATGCGAGTCCTTCGGGGTTTCCATCAATTCCACCAGCATCCCGCCGAAATCCTTCGGGTGGACGAATATGATCGGCGTGCCGTGCGCACCGATCCGCGGCACACCCAGCACGGTCGCGCCCTTCGCGGTCAGGTCCGCGACCGCGGCATCGATGTCGGGCACCTCGAAACACACGTGATGCTGCCCCCCCGCCGGATTCTTCCGCAGGAATCCCGCGATCGGCGAGCTCTCGTCATAAGGTTCGATCAGTTCGATCTGCGTGTTCGGCGCGTCGATGAAACACACCTTCACGCCCTGCGCGGCCAGGTCGAACGGTTCGCCGATCGCGGTCGCGCCGAGCAGCGTGCGATAGGTCTCGACCGACTTCGCGATCGACGGCGTCGCGACGCCGACATGGTTGAGGCGCCCCAGGGTCGTCGCAATCGTCATTTCGGCTCCTTGAGCGCTGGCGGCGGCGGAGGCACGACGCCCAGCGTGTAGCCGCAGACGCCGAGCACCTTGCGGACCAGCGCATCGCTGCCCGTTGCGTCGAACACCGCCTGGACCGCGAAGTTCGATCCGTTGGTGGTCTCGACGCCGACCGACCTGGACTTGACGAGGAAGGTCGTCAGCCGGGTGATCGCCTCGGGATCGGTGATGTAGGTCGCGGTCCCCGGGAACTGCCACAGATAGGTGAAGGCCGGCCCGCCGTCGAACCGGACCGAGACCGCCTTGTCGGCCGACTGCCCGATCGCGGTCGGCTGGATGAACTGGATCGAGACGATCGGCTCGGACGCCACGTCGCACTTGACGACGAACCGCGACAGCCCGTCGCGGCCCGTGACCGATGCCGACGCGCTGCGGACGCCGGCGGCGTTGGTCCGGTCGGCGAACTTCCATGCCGGTGCGGCGGGAGCCGGCGCAGCAACCGCTGCCGCCTGGAGAAGAAGGGCCAAGATCATTCCTCGATCCTCCGCTGCCGCGCGGCCGCCATCGCCGCGCCCTCTATCATGCCCTCGAGCCGGGACACGCGATCACGCAGATCGCCATGCGCCTCGGCCAGCCGCGACAGCCGCTCGCTCTGCGCCGTGGCGGCCTCTTTGAGAAAGCGGACGTCGTCCTGCATCAACAGGACCGTCCGCAACGCCTTCAGCGCTTCTCCGATCGTGCTCACGGATGCCTTGTCCCGCCTGCAAGGATATCGTCGACCACCTTGTTGGCGCGTTCGATCGACGCGATCGCTTCGCGCATGTCGGCCTGCATCCGCGGCACCGCGAGCGAAATCTCGTGCGACAACAGGGCAAGGGCCTCCTGCTCGTCGCCTTCCCCTCCGGCGATATACTGGCTGGTCGCCTCGCGGACGACATGTCCGACCGAGCGGCCGCTGCCCACCGCGAACGCATCGAGCGCGGCTTTGTGATCGGGGGTGGTCAGAAACGTCACGCGTTCGGTCTGCATGTCACGACTCCTTCGCATGACATGATAATGTGCAGGCGGCCGACATGCAACGCACGCTCACAGCGGGATGTTGTCATGCTTCTTCCACGGATTCTCCAGCGCCTTGCCGCGGAGTTTCCGCAGGCCCAGCGCGATCCGCCGGCGCGTCGAATGCGGCTGGATCACCTCGTCGATGAACCCCTTGCTCGCGGCCACGAACGGGTTTGCGAAGCGCGCCTCGTATTCGGCGGTCCGCGCCGCGATCTCTTCCGGCGTCTTGCCGCGGAAGATGATCTCGACCGCGCCCTTCGCGCCCATCACCGCGATCTCCGCGGTCGGCCAGGCATAGTTGAGGTCGCCGCGCAGATGCTTCGACGCCATCACGTCGTATGCGCCGCCATACGCCTTGCGCGTGATCACGGTAATCTTCGGCACGGTCGCCTCGCCGTACGCGAACAGCAGCTTGGCGCCGTGCTTGATGATGCCGTTATGCTCCTGCGCGGTGCCCGGCAGGAACCCCGGCACGTCGACGAAGGTCACGATCGGAATGTCGAACGCGTCGCAGAAGCGCACGAACCGCGCCGCCTTCTTCGACGAATTGATGTCGAGCACGCCCGCCAGCACCATCGGCTGGTTCGCCACGAACCCGACCGTGCGCCCCTCGATCCGCCCGAACCCGGTGATGATGTTCGCTGCGTGCGCCGGCTGCGTCTCGAAGAAATCGCCCTCGTCGACGACCTTCCGGATCAGCTCGTGCATGTCGTAGGGCTGGTTGGCCGAGTCCGGGATCAGCGTGTCGAGGCTGTCCTCGATGCGGTCCCATTCGTCCGCGGTCGGCCGCTCGGGCACGCCCTCGCGGTTCGATGCGGGAAGGAAATCGATGAAGTCGCGCGCGGCGAGCAGCGCCTCGATGTCGTTCTCGAACGCGTTGTCCGCGACGCTGGTCTTGGTGGTGTGCGTCACCGCGCCGCCCAGCGCCTCCTGCGTCACCACTTCGTTGGTCACCGTCTTCACGACATCGGGACCGGTGACGAACATGTAGCTCGAATCCTTCACCATGAAGATGAAGTCGGTCATAGCCGGGCTGTACACCGCGCCGCCCGCGCAGGGGCCCATGATGAGCGAGAGCTGCGGGACGACGCCGCTCGCCAGCACGTTGCGCTGGAACACGTCGGCATAGCCGCCGAGACTCGCGACGCCCTCCTGGATGCGCGCGCCGCCGGAATCGTTGAGGCCGATGACCGGCGCACCGACCTTCATCGCCATGTCCATGACCTTGCAGATCTTCTGCGCATGGCGTTCGCTGAGCGACCCGCCGAACACCGTGAAGTCCTGGCTGAACACGAACACCAGGCGGCCGTTGATAGTGCCGGAGCCGGTGACCACGCCGTCGCCCGGATAGACCTGCTCGGCCATGCCGAAATCGATGCAGTTATGCTCGACGAACATGTCGAGCTCCTCGAACGAATTCTCGTCGAGCAGGACGTCGAGCCGTTCGCGCGCGGTCAGCTTGCCCTTGGCATGCTGCGCGGCGATGCGCTTCTCGCCACCGCCGACCCGGGCGGCTTCACGGCGCTTGGCGAGCTCTTCGATCGTCGAGGACATGGACTCTCCTTGGTCTTGCGCCCTCTCCTTCCAGAGCGGCACGCGAACGGCAAATGTGATCTTGCAAACTTGTCGGGCCCCTCTTTGCAAACTATCCCTCGCCCATGTCCAGCCCGCCCCGCCGAATCTTCGCCGGCCACCGCCTGCGCGAACTGCGCGCACGGCTGGCGGTGTCGCAGGCGGCGATGGCTGCGCGGATCGGGATTTCGGTCAGCTATCTGTCGCAGATCGAGAATGGTGATCGCCCGGTCACCGCACCCGTGCTGATGACGCTCGCACGCGAATTTCCCGCCGATTGGGGCAGCATCGATGCCGCAGCCGACACCACGCTGCTGGTCGCGACGCTGGAGGCGATGGCCGATACCAGCGTCGCCGACCACCGGCTCGATGAGGCCGAGCTGCGCCGCGCGGTGACGCATCAACCGCGCCTCGCGCGTCGCCTCGTTGCGATGCACGCCGCCTATCGCCGCTCGCAGGACCAGCTGCGCGCGCTCGACGACCGGCTCGACGCGGGGTCGAGCATCGGCGTGCTGCCTTGGGAGGACGTCCGCGACTGGTTTCACGCCGCGGGCAATTACGTCGACGCGATCGACCGCCGTGCCGAGGCGATCGGCGAAGAGGTCCAGGGTATTGCGCAGTTCGAAGCGCGCCTCGCAGACCACGGCGTCGCGGTGAACCGGTCGACCGCCGCCGCGGCACCGCTGCGCGCCTACGCGGACGGCCGGCTCGATCTCGACGGCAGCCAGCCGCGCGAGACGACGCTCTTCTCGCTCGCGCACCAGCTCGCGCGGATCGAATTCGCCCCGCTCGTCGCCGAGATCGTCGCCGGGTCCGACATGGCGTCCGACACCGGCCGCGCCTTGCTGGCCGCCGGGCTGACCAATTACGCTGCGGGCGCGCTGGTCATGCCGTACACTCGCTTTCGCGATACCGCGCGCGCGATGCGGCACGACATCGACCGGCTTCGGCGCAGCTTCGGGACGAGTTTCGAACAGACCTGCCACCGGCTCTCGACGCTGCAGCGGCCGGGCGCACTCGGCATCCCGTTCTTCTTCTGCCGCGTCGACATGGCGGGCAACATCACCAAGCGGCACAGCGCCACCCGGCTGCAGTTCGCGCGGTTCGGCGGTGCCTGTCCGCTGTGGATCGTGCACGAAGCGGTCGCGATCCCCGACCGCATCCTCGCGCAACTGGTCGAGACGCCCGACGGCACCCGCTACGTCTCGATGGCGAAGGGGCTGGTGAAGCCGTCCGAAACCTACACCCGCCCCGCCCGCCGCTACGCGGTCGCGCTGGGCTGCGAGGAGGCGAATGCGTCAGAGTTCATCTACGCCGACGGCCTTGGCGGCATCGCGACACCGATCGGCACATCCTGCCGCATCTGCCTCCGCCCCGACTGCGACCAGCGCGCGTTTCCACCCGCCGCGAGCGAGATCCGTGTCGATCCCGACCGGCGCGGACCGGTGCCGTACACGGTGCTCTAGCCGTTTTCCTGCGCACGCGGAAAAACGGCTACTCGGCGTCCTTGGGGAAGAAATGCTCGATCACGCTGTTCGCCAGCCGCGACGGCCGAAGCGTCTCGGCGTCAAGGCAGCACCAGCTCGACTTGACCTCGGCGAGCACATCCTCGCCGCGCTTGATGATCGTCTCGTAAAAGGCGCGCGCGCCCTGGACCTTCTCGAGCAGCACCGTCGCGATCACGTCGTCGTTCAGGAACGCGGGCTTGCGATAGGTGATCTCGTGCTTGAGCGCGACCCACAGATGCGCGGCGACCGCGTCGGGCGGCGCGAGCCGCTGCCAATGGTCGACGACCGCGGCCTGCACCCACTTCAGGTAGTTCGCGTTGTTGACGTGACCCATGAAGTCGATGTCGGCCGGCTCGATGCCGATGGCGTAGCAGTGGGGGATGGCGATGGACACGCAGCGTATATAGCACGCCCCGCCCCGTTTTGCGACGGGACGCGCAGCCCTTTTATCAGGATGCGTCGCGTGGTGCTGGATCCTGTACCGCCCCACCGGCTGCCCTCTGTTCGGTCAGGATCTGCCAGCCGGTGATGAACAGCGCGCCCGCTAGCGGACCGACGACGATACCGCTCAGCCCGACCAGGTTGATCCCGCCCAGCGTCGTGACCAGCACCAGCCAGTCGGGGATACCGGTGTCGCGGCCGACCAGGATCGGGCGCAGGATGTTGTCGGCCAGGCCGATCACGATCACGCCCGACAGGATCACCACTGCCGCCTGCCAGATCGCCCCCGTCGCCAGCAGATAGATCGCGACCGGTCCCCAGATGATCGCCGGCCCCACCGCGGGCAACAGCGCCGCGATCACCATCAGCATGCCCCAGAGCAGCGCCGCCGGCAGCCCGACGATCCAGAAGGTCACCGCGCCGAGCGCACCCTGGACCAGCGCCACGACGCCCGATCCCTTGATCGTCGCGCGGACGACCGACACGAACTTGTCCGCCAGGCGCTGCGCCACCGAATGCTCGAGCGGCAGTGCGCGCACGATCGCGGGGCCGATCCGCCCCCCGTCGCGCAACAGGAAGAAGGTCACGTAAAGCCCAACGCCGAACGCGAGGATGAACGCCGCGGCGTTCGCGCCGATCGAGAGCGCGCGCTGTGCCAGCATGCTCGCGCTGCTGCCGATCGCCTGCGATATTTCCGCCTGTGCGCGCTCGAAGCTGCCGAACCCCGCCTTGTCGAGCAGCCGCTGCAGCCGCATCGGCAGCGCATCGTGCACCTGTTCGAAATAGGACGCGAAGTTGATCTGGCCGCTGCGCATCTGGTTGTAGACGCCGGCGGCCTGTTCGATCACCAGGCTGGTGACGATCATCGCCGGGATCACGACCGCGACCGTGATGATCAGGATGGTGACCGCCGCGGCGGTGTTGCGCCGGTTCGGCCACCGCGCGAGCAGGCGCTGGAACAGCGGCTGGAACAGTAGGGCCGCCAGCGCAGCCCATAGCAACGCGCCGGCGAAGCTCGAAACCACCATGCCCAGCGCGACCGTGATGAGCGCGAGGAACAGGATCAGGCCGCCGTTTTCGACGCGCGATCGCGCAATAGTCATGAGTCGAACCTTCGCAAGGGAATAGACGCCCCATGCGGGGTCGTTGCGCTGGTGTAACTCTCGTCGCGCCGTATGGCTCCCGCGCACGATCGCGCCGCCGCTGCATGCACGACGACCCTGAGGCCGACCTGTCAGACCAGAGGAGCGGCGGTCCGCGCTCCCCCGCGCGCCGCGTTAGCGGAAATTGTCGGCGTAGCTCTGCAGCTTGAGCGTCTTTTCCGGCGCCGGCACGACGGTGTGGTCGAACCCCTCGCGCTCGCAATAGGCGATCGCCGCCACGAGCGTCGGGAAGAACAGCCGCACCTGGTCGCGCGTGTCGCCGCTGCCGGCCCAGCCAGTCAGCGGGTCGGGCCGCTTGGGCTCGGACGGCTCGAATTCCAATTGCCAGGATTCGGTCCGGTACTTGCCGGACTGCATGGCGTTCTTGGGGCGCTGGAAGATACGGGCGGTAGGCATGACGCCTCCCTACCGCGAACCGGCGGCCCTTGCATCCGCCTTTTTCGTGCGCAGCGTGGCCGACGCCGAAGCGGGGTCGTCAGGCCAGGGATGCTTCGGATACCGCCCGCGCATTTCCTTCGCGACCGCGCTCCAACTGCCCGCCCAGAACCCCGGCAGGTCGCGAGTCGTCTGGATCGGCCGGCCGGCGGGCGAGGTCAGGCTGAGGACGAGCGGTACGCGGCGCTCGCCCACCACCGGATGCACCGCGAGCCCGAACAGCGTCTGCACGCGCAGGTCGACGCGCGGCCCGCCCTCCGCCGCATAGTCGATCGCATGCGTGCTCCCCGCGGGACTGGTGAACTCGGCAGGCGCCAGCCGGTCGATCGTCCGCATCGCATCCCAGCCCAGCAGGGCGCGCAGCGACTCGGTCAGCGACCCGATCTGGTCGAGCCGGCGCTTGCCCGCCAGCAACGGCACGAGCCACTCCTCCGCGCGGTCGAGCAGCGTCGCGTCGTCGAGCGGCACGCCCGCGAACGCCGCACGGTCGCGCAGCGCCCGCGCGCCCTCGCTCCACGGCAGCAGCGCGAGGCCGTGGGTGCGGACACCGTCGAGCAGCGCCGCGGCGATCGTCGCGGGGTCGGCACCGCTGTCCGGCCCGCTCGACAGCCGGATCGCGCCCAGCCGGCGTTCGCGGATCGGCTGCACGCCGCCGGTCGCGGGGTCGAACACCGCGGTACGCCGCGTCTCGATTCGGTCGGCGAACAGCGCCTCGACCGTGGCGGCGTCGATCGCCGCGGCGGACAGGATCCGTGCACCCGCCGCCGACCCCTGCGTCTCCGCGACCGCCAGCCATTCCGACCGCGCGAGCGGCAACGCCGGATCGAGCCGGAACCCGCGTCCGCCCACCGACGCCCAGGTCTCCCCCGACGCATCCCGCCGCCGCGCGATTCGATCGGGGAAGCCGAGGGCGAGGGCCACTTCGACTCCCCTCCCGCCTGCGGGAGGGGTTGGGGGAGGGCCTGTCCTGTCGGAACGCTCTGCTATATTTGCGACAGGCCCTCCCCCAGCCCCTCCCGCGAGCGGGAGGGGAGCAAGGCGCGCCCACCGCTCCGCCATCCCCCGCGCCGCCTGGGCCTTCGGCCCACGCTCGGTCTTCCACCGCCGCAGCCGCGCCTCGAGATCGACGTCAGGGCCGCCGATCCCCCGTTCACCCAGCAACACCGCGACCTCCGCGGCCACCTGCCCCAGCCCCCGCTCGCCCGCGCGGATCAGCATGTGCGCCAGCCGCGGCGGCATCGGCAGCCCCGCAATCTGTCGCCCATGCGCGGTCGGGCGCCCATCCGCATCGACGGCTTCCAGCGTCGCCAACCGCGCCAGCGCCTCATCGGTCGCAGCCACGGGCGGCGGGTCGATCCAGCGCAACTCGCGCGGCGCGACGCCCCACAGCGCGCACGCCAGCACCAGCGCCGACAGGTCCGCCTCCAATATCTCGGGCGGATCGTAGCGCGGCAGCCCCGCGGTCGCCGCCGCCTCCCACAGCCGGTACGCGACCCCCGGCCCCTGCCGCGCTGCGCGACCCGCGCGCTGCGTCACTGCCGCCTGGCTCGCGCGTTCGGTGACGAGCCGCGTCATTCCCGCCGCGCGGTCGTAGCGCGGACGCCGGGCCAGCCCCGAATCGACGACGATGCGGATCCCGTCGAGCGTCAGGCTGGTCTCGGCGATACTGGTCGCGAGCACCACCTTCCGGCGCCCGTCGCGCTGCGGCGCGATCGCGGCGCGTTGCGCGGCGGGGTCGAGGTTGCCATGGAGTTCGTGGAGCGCGATCGTCTCGGGCAGCCCCGCCAGCCGCTCGGCGGTGCGCTCGATCTCGGCGACGCCCGGCAGGAAGGCGAGCACCCCGCCCTCGTTCTCGGACAAGGCCAGCCGAACCGCGCTCGCGACCGCCTCCTCGATCCGCAGTTCTGCGTTGCGGCCGACATGCCGCAGTTCGAGCGGGTAGCTGCGGCCTTCGCTCTCGATCACCGCGGCGTCGTCCATCAGCGCGGAGAACCGCGCGCCATCCAGCGTCGCCGACATCGCGACGATCCGCAGGTCCGGCCGGAACCCCGCCTGCACGTCGAGCGCCAGCGCCAGCCCGAAATCGCCGTCGAGGCTGCGCTCATGAACCTCGTCGAACAGCACCGCCGAGACGCCCGCGAGTTCGGGATCGGCCTGGATCCGCGCGACGAAGATGCCCTCGGTGATCACCGTCACGCGCGTCGCGGCGGACCGCCTGCTGTCCATCCGCGTCGCATAGCCGAAGGTCCCGCCGACCGCCTCGCCCGCGGTCGCCGCCATCCGCTCGGCCGCGGCACGCGCGGCCAGGCGGCGCGGCGACAGCAGCAGGATTTCGCCCGTGCACCACGGCTCGCCGAGCAGCGCCGGCGCGACCGCGGTGGTCTTGCCCGCACCCGGCGGCGCGACGAGCACGGCCGACGCTGTATCGCGCAACGCCGCGAGCAGGTCGGGAAGAACGGCAAGGATCGGCAGCACGGGGGTCATGCGGGGCCTGCTGCCACAAGTCGGGCCTTTGGACACCAACGTTCTCCCGCGAACGCGGGAGCCCAGGGTTCCGAGCGCCGCGTTCGCGGCTCCTGGCCTCCCGCCTGCGCGGGAGAACGGAAGATCGCAAGGCGCCCCCTTCCACCACCCCACCCCCTTCCACCACCCCGGCGAAGGCCGGGGCCCAGTTGGGAAGGCCGATGTGACGACACGCAGCCCTCCGTTATCGCCGTACCCCGACTGGGCCCCGGCCTCCGCCGGGGTGGTTAGGCCGTTTCGCGAACCCCGCTGGCAAGCGCCCCCGAACCTGCTAAACGCTCGGCCCAGTCTATGGCATCCGAACCTTCCCCCAGCTCGACCGTCCCGATCCGCCGCCCGATCGCGGATGCCCGCGGATGGTTCGCGCGCGTCTGGTCCCGGAAACTCGTCAAGGCCGCGCTGGCGCTGCTCGCGCTCGGCCTCGTCGCGATCTTCGCCTTCTGGCTGCTGGTGATCCGCGACCTGCCCTCGGTCGATGCGCTGCGCACCTATGAGCCGCCGCTGCCGACCAACGTCCGCGGCATCGATGGCGCGCCGATCCACAGCTATGCGCGCGAACGCCGCGTCGAGCTCAGCTACGCCGAATATCCGCCGATGCTGATCCGCGCGTTCCTCGCTGCCGAGGACAAGTCGTTCTTCGAACATCACGGCGTCGATTTCCCCGGCCTTGCCGGCGCGGTGATCGACTATGCGTCGAAGATCGGCACTGGCAGACGCGCCAAGGGCGGCTCGACGATCACGCAGCAGGTCGCCAAGAACCTGTTGATCGGCAACGAATATTCGCCGACGCGCAAGCTGCGCGAGGCGGTGCTCGCGTACAAGATCGAGGATACGCTGACCAAGCAGCAGATCCTCGAACTCTACCTCAACCAGATCGCGCTGGGCCGCAACGCGTTCGGCGTCGAGGCAGCGAGCCACGCCTATTTCGACAAGGAGCTCGACGAGCTCGACCTGGCGCAGATGGCCTATCTGGCGATCCTGCCCAAGGGTCCGTCCAACTATGATCCGGTCCGCTCGCGCGAGCGCGCGACGATCCGCCGGAACTATGTGCTCGACCGGATGCTCGACAACGGCTTCATCACGCGTAGCCAGCACGATCAGGCGCGCGCCGAACCGATCGTCGCGGTGCTGCGGCGCACCCCCAAGTTCGAGAGCGTCGGCGGTTATTTCGTCGAGGAAGTGCGTCGCCAGCTGCTCGCCAAGTTCGGCGAGAACGCAAAGGATGGCCCGTACAGCGTCTATTCGGGCGGCCTGTGGGTACGCACCTCGCTCGACACGCGGCTGCAGGACCTCGCGCAGAAAGCGCTTCGGGATGGCCTGATCCGCTTCGACCGCGGTCGCGGCTGGAACGGTCCGATCCGCCACGTCGACATGGTCACCGACGATGCCGGCCAGCCCAACTGGCTGCAGTCGCTGCTCAACACCAACATCGCGCTCGACTATAACGACTGGGTCGCCGCGATCGTGATCGCGACCTCGGGCGGGTCCGCCGAGATCGGCTTCGCCGATGGCGAGACCGGCACGCTGCCGCGCTCCGGCGCGCAGATGCCCGTGCGCGGCAAGGGCGGCACCGCGTTTGCGGCGCTCGAGGCGGGCGACATCGTCGCGGTCGCCCCCGAAGGCGGCAGCTTCGGCCTGCGCGCGATCCCGAAGATCTCCGGCGGCTTCGTCGTCGAGGAACCTGCGAGCGGCCGCGTGCTGGCGATGCAGGGCGGGTTCGACGACCGTATCCAGGCGTTCAACCGCGCGACGCAGGCGATGCGGCAGCCCGGCTCGACGATCAAGCCGATCGTCTATTCGGCCGCGCTCGACAACGGCATGACGCCCGCGTCGATCATCGTCGACGGCCCGTTCTGCGTCTATCAGGGCGCCCGCCTCGGCAACAAATGCTTCCGCAACTTCGGCAATTCGCGCGGCGCCGGCCCGCACACGATGCGCTGGGGCATCGAACAGTCGCGCAACCTGATGACGGTGCGCGCCGCGGCGCAGACCGGCATGCCCAAGGTCGTCGCCACCATCAAGAAGATGGGCGTTGGCGACTATGCCCCCTATCTCTCCTTCGCGCTCGGCGCGGGCGAGACCACGGTCGGCCGGATGGTCAACGCCTATTCGATCCTCGCCAACAACGGCAAGGGCGGGCCGCCGTCGCTGATCGACTTCGTCCAGAACCGTCGCGGCAAGGTGATCTGGCCCGAGAACTGGCGCCCGTGCGAGCGCTGCAACGCGCCCGATTGGGACGGCAAGCCGATGCCGCGCCCGGTCGCCCGCCAGCGCCAGGTGCTCGACGCGCTGACCGCCTACCAGATGGTGCACATCACCGAAGGCGTGGTCCAGCGCGGTACCGCGGTGACGCTGCGTGATCTCGACCGGCCGATGTTCGGCAAGACCGGGACCAACAACGGTCCGACAGACGTGTGGTTCGTCGGCGGCACCCCGCAGTTCGTCGGCGGCCTCTACATCGGCTTCGACACGCCGCGGAACCTGGGCGGCGCCGCGCAGGGGGGCACGCTCGCCGCGCCGATCTTCAAGCAGTTCGCGGTCAAGGCGTATGAGGGGATGGAGAAGCTCCCGTTCCGCGCGCCCGCCGGCATCCGCATGGTCCGCATCGATCGCGGCAGCGGCCGTCCGGTCTATGGCACCTGGCCCAACATGTCCGATCCGAAGCCCGCGGTGATCTGGGAAGCGTTCAAGCCCGAGAGCGAGCCGCGCCGCGCCGCGCGCCGCTCGGGTCCGATCGCGCCGGTCGTCGCCAAGCCGGTGGCGCCGCGCGCGGAAGCGCCGCGCGACAGTGATTTCTTGCAGAAGCAGGGCGGCATCTACTAGGCCCGGCACCTATATACGTACGTCATCCCGGCGCAGGCCGGGATCTTGGAGCCGGAAGGCGCGCACGTGCCGCGCCAGACCCCGGCCCCGGGTGACCGTTTTTGGAGAATACCCATGCGCGCCGAAGCGCAGGCACATGTCGACACCATCAACGACGCGCTGGCGCTGCTGCGCCGCTTCCTCGACTGGGACCGCGCGCTGCGCCGCCTCGACGAGCTGAACGCGCGCGTCGAGGACCAGGCGCTCTGGTCGGACCCCAAGGCCGCACAGGAGGTGATGCGCGAGCGTCGTCGTCTCGACGAGGCGATCTCGGCCACGCGCGCGATCGAGAGCGAGCTCGCCGACACCTCCGAGCTGATCGAGATGGCCGAAGCCGAGGGCGATACCGAGATGGAGGCCGACGGCGTCCAGGCGCTCGCCGAACTCGCCGCGCGTGCCGACAAGGACAAGATCAAGGCGCTGCTCGCGGGCGAGGCCGACGGCAACGACACCTATATCGAGGTCAATGCCGGCGCCGGCGGGACCGAGAGCCAGGACTGGGCGGGGATGCTCAGCCGGATGTATTCGCGCTGGGGCGAACGCCATGGGCTGAAGGTCGAGCTGATCGACCAGCATTCGGGCGAGCAGGCCGGGATCAAGTCCGCGACGCTCTTGCTCAAGGGCGAGAACGCCTACGGCTATGCCAAGACCGAGAGCGGCGTCCACCGCCTCGTCCGCATCAGCCCGTACGACTCGGCCGCGCGCCGCCACACCTCGTTCGCCAGCGTCTGGGTCTATCCGGTCGTCGACGACAATATCGAGGTCGACTATAACGAGAGCGACCTGCGCATCGACACCTACCGCGCATCCGGCGCGGGCGGGCAGCACATCAACACGACCGATTCGGCGGTGCGTATCACGCACATCCCGACCGGCATCGTCGTCCAGTGCCAGAACCAGCGGTCGCAGCACAAGAACAAGGCCGAGGCGTACAACCAGCTGCGCGCACGGCTGTACGAACGCGAACTCGCGATCCGCGAAGCCGCCGCCAATGCCGAGAATGCCGGCAAGACCGATATCGGCTGGGGCCACCAGATCCGCTCCTACGTCCTGCAGCCGTACCAAATGGTGAAGGACCTGCGCACCGGCGTGGTCTCGACCAGCCCGTCCGACGTGCTAGACGGCGACCTCGAGGCGTTCATGGCCGCGGCGCTGTCGCAGCGCGTCACGGGCGAGGCGGTCGAGGTGGAGGACGTCGATTGAGGCTGGCCGTCGGACTCGCGGCGATCCTGGCATTGTCGCTGCCGCTTGCTGCCTGTGACGGCAGCAAGCCGCTGATCAAGCGCGAGCCCAAGGGTCCCGGCCCCTTCCCCGCCGCCGATCGCCCGGTCGCGTCGATCGTCTCGTCGCGCTGGTCGAACGAGGAAGCCCGCGACCGGCTCAACGAGGCCGGCGAGGTGATGGACAAGGCCGATATCCGCAAGGGCATGACCGTCGCCGACATCGGCGCGGGCGAAGGCTATTACACGATCCGCCTCGCGCAGCGCGTCGGGCCGGACGGCCGCGTGCTCGCCGAGGACATCGTCGCGCGCGTCCGCGACCAGCTCGCCGAGCGAGTCGCGCGCGAGCGGCTCGACACCGTCAGCGTACGGCTGGGCGAAGCAAACGACCCGAAATTGCCGCCGAACAGCTTCGACCGCGTGCTGATGGTCCATATGTACCACGAGATCGCGCAGCCCTACGAGTTCCTGTGGCGGCTGCGCCCGTCGCTGAAACCCGACGGGCTGGTCGTGATCGTCGATGCCGACCGCCCGACGCGCGACCACGGCACCCCGCCGCCGCTGCTCAAATGTGAGCTTGCCGCGGTCGGCTATACCCAGGTCGCGATGGAGGACATGCCGTCCGCCGGCGGCTACATGGCGACGTTCCGCGCGACCGGGCGGCGTCCCGAGCCGGAGGGGATCGTCCCCTGCCGGCTGAACGCGCCAAAATCCGCCCGGTAAACGCCGTCAGCCCCATGTCCGCAGGTTCGTCACCGACTCGCCTGCGATCACCAGATGGTCGAGCAGCTCGACCTCCACCATCGCCAGCCCCCGTGCCAGCGCCCGCGTGAACGCCAGGTCGCGCTCGCTCGGTCGCGGGTCGCCGCTCGGATGGTTGTGCGCCATCACCACCGCGGTCGCGCCGAACGCCAGCGCATCCCCCACCACCCCGCGGATCGCCAGGTCGACTCGCCCGCCGCGCCCGGCGACATGGCGCAGCCCGAGAATCCTCCGTTCCGGACCAAGATAGGCGAGCCCCACCACCTCGCGCCGCGCGAATCCGAGTGTGCGGAACAGCGCGACGGCGGCCGCAAGGTCCGTGAGGGGCGATATATCCGGCACGAACCGGCATGGCCCCGCGCGCGCGTCGGCGCACGGCCAGCTATCTCCGTCTTGGCGGCAGCCGCCGGCCGGACTAGGCAGCCGTCATGCGCCAGTATCTCGACCTCATGGACCGCATCCTCTCGACCGGCGTCGAGACGATGGACCGCACCGGCACCGGCACGCTCTCCGTCTTCGGCGCGCAGATGCGCTTCGACCTGGCGCAGGGCTTTCCCGCCCTCACTACCAAGAAGCTCCACCTCCGCTCGATCATCGTCGAGCTGCTCTGGTTCCTGCGCGGCGACACCAACGTCCGCTGGCTGCAGGACCGGAAAGTCGCGATCTGGGACGAATGGGCCGACGCGAACGGCGACCTCGGCCCGGTCTATGGCGAGCAATGGCGCGACTGGGTCACCGCCGACGGCCGGCACATCGACCAGATCGCCGAGCTGATTGACCAGATTCGCACCAACCCCGCCAGCCGCCGCCAGATCGTCACCGCCTGGAACCCCGGCGACCTGCACGCGATGGCGCTCGCGCCGTGCCACTGCCTGTTCCAGACGCATGTCGCGAACGGCAGGCTGTCGCTCCAGCTCTACCAGCGCAGCGCCGACATCTTCCTCGGCGTGCCCTTCAACATCGCCAGCTACGCGCTTCTCACGCATATGCTCGCGCAGCAATGCGGGCTCGAGGTCGGCGAGTTCATCTGGACCGGCGGCGACTGCCATCTTTACTCGAATCATCTGGAGCAGGCGCGCACGCAGCTCGCCCGCACGCCGAGCGCGCTCCCGCGGCTCGAGATCGTCCGCCAGGCGCCGTCGATCGACACCTACGAGCTGGAGGATTTCGTGCTGCACGATTACGTCGCGCAAGCGCACATCAAGGCGCCCGTCGCAGTCTGACCGCGCCTGGCCCGCCAATGACCCGAGAGTGAATCGCAACAGGAACCCGTGACGGCCTGCGCGGTTCGGACGCGCATGGACATCACACAGCTCATTCTCGACGAACACGCGCAGCAGCGCTCGCTCTTCGCCCAGATCGACTCGATCGACGCCAAAGATACCGAGGCGCTTTCCGCGCTCTGGACCCGCTTGAAAAACCTGCTCGATGCGCATGCCGAGGCCGAAGAACGCTTCTTCTACCCGCGCCTGATGAAGATCGGCACCGGCGGCAACGACGCCGACTCGGCCGCCGAGGAGACCGAGGACGCGATCGAGGATCACAACGACATCCGCGATACCGGCGAAGCGGTCGACAAGCACCCGGTCGGCTCGGACGCCTGGTTCGAAGCAGTCGGCGCATGCAACAAGGCGAACAGCGACCATCTCGCCGAGGAGGAGCGCCAGGGCCTCACCGACTTCCGCAAGCATGCGACGCTAGAGGAACGCCACGAACTCGGCGTCCGCTTCGCGGCGTTCGAGGCGAACCACCTCAACGGCGTCAAGGTCGTCGACAAGGACCCCGAGGCGTATGTGAAGGAACACGCGCCGGGCTGATCCCGCGTCCCCGTTGGCCGGATGCGCGCCCCTTCCGTCATCCCAGCGAAGGCTGGGATCTCCCGAGGCTCAAGCGCGCCCTCGCCGCGCGAGACCCCAGCCTGCGCTGGGGTGACGGATCGGGGGGTGCGACGAGCACGACACTTGGCGCCCCTCGCCCCATCCGCCATACCGCCCTGATGATCACCTTCTACCTCGCCCGCGCCACCAACGGCGTGATCGGTCGCGACGGCCAGCTCCCCTGGCGCCTCCCCGCCGACCTCAAGCGCTTCAAAGCGCTGACGATGGGCAAGCCGATGATCATGGGCCGGAAGACCTTCGAGAGCTTCCCGAGCCCCCTCCCCGGCCGCCGCCATATCGTGCTGACGCGCGGCGACTGGACCGCAGACGGCGCAGAGGTCGCGCACTCGGTAGACGCGGCGCTCGCGATGGCCGGCGACGACGTCGCGGTGATCGGCGGCGCGGAAATCTTCGCGCTGATGCTCCCCTACGCCGACCGGATCGAGCTGACCGAAGTCCACGGCGAACCCGAAGGCGACGTGGTCGTCCCCGCCTTCACCGGCTGGACCGAAGTCGCGCGCGAGGATCACCCCGCCGAGGGCGAGCGCCCGGCCTACAGCTTCGTGACGCTGACGCGCTGAACCGCCCCCTTTCCAGTACCCCGGCGAAGGCCGGGGCCCAGTTGGGGAACCGAAATAACAGCGGGGTACGCTTCGTTCCCAAAGCTTTCCCAACTGGGCCCCGGCCTTCGCCGGGGTACAGCAGCGATGCGATGCCTCACACTGCCGCTAGCGTCCCCCTTCCCACCCCCCTATAGCCCGCGACCATGCAGCGGCTCGACGGGGGCGCTTCGATCCCCCCGCATCTCGCCAAGGGAATCGTTGCGCTCGGCAATTTCGACGGATTTCATCTCGGCCACCAGGCGGCGGTCGCGCGCGCGATCGCCTGGGCAAAGGCCGAGGGGCGCCCCGCGCTGGTCGCGACGTTCGATCCGCATCCCGTCCGCCATTTCCGCCCCGACACGCCCCCGTTCCGCCTGACCACGCTCGACCAGCGCGAGCGGCTGTTCGCCGAGGCCGGCGCGGATGCGATGATCGTGTTCCACTTCGACGGCGACCTCGCCGGCCTGACCGCCGAGGACTTCATCGCCGAACGCCTCGAACGCGCGCTGCAGATCGCCGGCGTCGTGACCGGCGAGGACTTCACCTTCGGCAAGGCGAAGGGCGGCACCGTCGCGACGCTCGCCGCGCGCGGCCCCGTCCACGGCTTTCGCGCCGAAACCGTCGGTCCGGTCGCGCTCGACGGCGAGACGGTCTCCTCTACCCGCATCCGCGACGCGCTCCGCGCCGGCGACATGGCGACCGCTACCCGCCTGCTAACGCGGCCGTTCGCAATTCAGGGCGTGGTCCAGCACGGCGACAAGGTCGGCCGCACGATCGGCTATCCGACCGCGAACATCGACATGGGCAAGTATCTGCGCCCCGCCTACGGCATCTACGCGGTCACCGGCCGCCTCGACGACGGACGCATCCTGAATGGCGCTGCGAACCTCGGCATCCGCCCGAGCTTCGACCCACCCAAGGAACTGCTCGAACCCTTCTTCTTCGACTTCGCGGGCGACCTGTATGGACAGACGATCGAGGTCGCGCTGATCGACTATCTCCGCCCCGAAGCCAAGTTCGACAGCCTCGACGCACTGACGACGCAGATGGACGCCGACTGCGCACGCGCGCGCGAAATCCTCAAATAGGCGGTGAGGCGGCCGAAACCGCCATGCCTGCCTCAAGCCATCACGCCAGCGCCCAAACCGTCACGCCAGCCCCCAAACCGTCACCCCAGCCCCCAAACCGCCACCCCAGCGAAGGCTGGGGTCTCCCTCCATCAGCCGCGCGCTCGCCGCACGAGATCCCAGCCTGCGCTGGGATGACGAAATGGGCGGGGATGGCGACGCGCAAACCTCCGCGTCTCCGCACCTCCGCGTGAACCCATCTTCCCCATTTGTGTAAGACCGACAGCGCGGGTAAAGCCCGGCCCTCATGACCGACGCTCCCACGCCCGCCCCCGCCCGCGATTACCGCGACACCGTCTTCCTGCCGAAGACCGACTTCCCGATGAAGGCCGGCCTCGCCGCCAAGGAGCCGGCGATCCTCGAGCGCTGGGCCAAGCTCGGCCTCTACGACCGGCTGCGCGAACAGCGGCTCGGGCGCGAGCGGTTCATCCTGCACGACGGCCCGCCCTACGCGAACGGCGACATCCACATGGGCCACGCGATGAACAAGGTCCTGAAGGACATCATCGTCCGCTCGCAGTCGCTGATGGGCAAGGACGCGCCCTACGTCCCCGGCTGGGACTGCCACGGCCTGCCGATCGAGTGGAAGGTCGAGGAAGCCTATCGCGCGAAGAAGCTCAACAAGGACGACGTCCCCGTCGACCAGTTCCGCGCCGAATGCCGTGCCTATGCCGAGAAATGGGTCGACGTGCAGAAGGCGGAGTTCGAGCGCCTCGGCGTGATGGGCGACTGGGCCGACCCGTACCTCACGATGAAGTACGAGGCCGAGGCCGCGATCGTCGGCGAGCTGCTGAAGTTCGCCGAGAGCGGTCAGCTCTATCGCGGCGCCAAGCCGGTGATGTGGAGCCCGGTCGAGAAGACCGCGCTCGCCGAGGCCGAGGTCGAATATGAGGACATCGTCTCGACCCAGATCGACGTCGCGTTCGAGATCGTCGAGGCGCCGAACGCCCCCGAACTGGTCGGCGCGCATGCGGTGATCTGGACGACGACGCCGTGGACGATCCCGGTGAACCAGGCTTTGAGCTATGGGCCGGACATCGAGTATGTCCTCGTCGCGGACGGCGATCACCGGCTCCTGATCGCAGACGCGCTGATCGACAGCTTCTTTGCCCGTACCCTACCCTCCCGTCATCCCGGCGGAAGCCGGGACCCACTTATCCACGACGGAGACCTTGGCAAGGTGGGCCCCGGCGTCCGCCGGGGTGACGGAGAAGAGGGTGGCACCGCCATCCTTTGGCGCGGGAAGGGTTCGGACCTCGCCGACGCCACCGCACGCCACCCGATGCACGCGCTCGGCGGGTTCTTCGCGAAACCCCGCCCGTTCCTCCCGGGCAGCTTCGTCACGACCGACGCGGGCACCGGTCTCGTCCACATGTCTCCGGACCATGGCGAGGACGATTTCGAACTTTGCAAGCAGTACGGCATCGACCCCGTCTTCGCGGTCGACGGCGCTGGCATGTACCGCGCCGACTGGGCGTGGCTCGGCGGCCAGGGCTCGGTCATCAACAAGAAGTTCGTCAGCGCGGAAGGTCCGATCTGCACGGATCTGCGCGAAGCCGGCGCCCTCCTCGCGGCGAGCGACGACTTCAAGCACAGCTACCCCCATTCATGGCGCTCCAAGGCCAAGGTGATCTTCCGCGCGACGCCGCAATGGTTCATCCCGATGGACCGGAGCGAAACAGAGTCCCCCTCCCGCCTGCGGGAGGGGTTAGGGGAGGGCCTGTCCAACGACGCGTCCCTTTCCGGAACAAGCCCTCCCCCAACCCCTCCCGCGAGCGGGAGGGGAGCAGATAACGGCGCCACCCTCCGCGAAATCGCCCTCGACGCGATCGCCGCCACCACCTGGATCCCCGCCCGCGCGGAAAACCGCATCACCTCGATGGTGCAGGGCCGCCCCGACTGGGTCATCAGCCGCCAGCGCGCCTGGGGCGTCCCGATCGCGCTGTTCGTCGACCGCGCGACCGGCCAGTACCTCAACGATCCCGCGGTCAACGCGCGCATCGTCGCGGCCTTCCGCGAACACGGCGCCGACGCCTGGTACGCCGACGGCCACCAGGCGTTGCTCGGCCCCGACTACGATCTTGCCGATTACGAGGTCGTGAAGGACATCCTCGACGTCTGGTTCGACTCCGGCTGCACGCACGTCTTCACCGTCGAGGCGCGCTACGGCGAAGGCACGCGCGCCAACCTCTATCTCGAAGGCTCCGACCAGCATCGCGGCTGGTTCCAGTCGAGCCTCCTCGAATCCTGCGGGACCCGCGGTCGTGCGCCGTACGACGCGGTCCTCACGCACGGCTTCGCGCTCGACGGCCAGGGCCGGAAGATGTCGAAGTCGCTCGGCAACGTCGTAGACCCGCTCAAGATCATCGGCGAGAGCGGCGCGGACATCCTGCGCATGTGGGTCGCCTCGACCGACTATTTCGACGACGTGAAGATCGGCAAGGAAGTCCTCGCCACCGCCAGCGACGCGTACCGCAAACTGCGCAACACCTTCCGCTACATGCTCGGCGCCCTGGACGGCTTCGAGGAGTCAGAACGGGTCGCGGTCGCCGACATGCCGGAGCTCGAGCGCTACGTGCTCCACCGCCTCGACATGATCGACACCGAGCTGCGCCAGGCGGCGGAAGGCTATGAGTTCAACCGCTACACCCGGCTGCTCACCGACTTCGCGAACGAAGACCTGTCGGCCTTCTTCTTCGATATCCGCAAGGATTCCCTCTATTGCGACGCGCCCGGCGACATCAAGCGCCGGTCGTACCGCACGGTGCTCGACGTGCTGTTCCACGCGCTGGTCCGCTACGCGGCGCCCGTCCTCTGCTTCACCGCCGAGGAGGTGTGGCAGGCCCGCTTCCCGAGCGACGAGGGATCGGTCCATTATCTCGAATGGCCACTGCTCCCGACGGTCGAGGTCGACGGCGCGAAATGGCACGAGATCCGCGCGCTGCGCGAGCGCGTGACCGAGGCGATCGAGCCGCTGCGCCGCGAGAAGACGGTGCGATCGAGCCTCGAGGCCGAGGTCGGCGTGCCGAGCATGCCGCTCGACGCCGCCGGTCTGACCGAGGCGTTCATCGTCGCCAAGGTGACCGAGGGCGACCTGTCGGTGACTCGCACCGCGTTCCACAAATGCGGCCGCTGCTGGCGGCACCTGCCCGAAGTGCAGACCGACGGCGAGCTCTGCAACCGCTGTGAAAGCGTGGTCGGCGATGCGTAACCTGCCCCGCGCCGGGATCGCCACTGCGATCGCTCTGTTCATCGCCGACCAGCTCAGCAAGTTCGTCGTCACGCAGAGCCTCGGGATCGACTCGCTCGGCGACGCGACGACGATCACGTCGTTCTTCGACCTGCGCTTCGTGCCCAATATCGGGATCTCGCTGGGGCTCCTGCCCGCCGACGGTCACCTCACGCGCTGGGCGCTGATCGCGCTGACGGGCGCGATCTCGGTCGGCGTCGCGATCTGGATGACGCGCGAGAAGAACCGCGCGGACCAGATTGCGCTGGGCTTCGTGCTGGGCGGGGCGCTCGGCAATATCCTCGACCGCGCGCGGCTCGGCTATGTCGTCGACTTCTGCGACCTGCATATCGGCGACTGGCGTCCGTTTTTGGTCTTCAATGTCGCCGACGCAGCGATTACGGTCGGCGTGCTCGTCCTGCTTGTTCGAGCCCTTCTCGTGCGCGAGAAGCCCCCTGTGGAGAAGTCCCATGCGTAAGTTTGTGCCCCTGGCCGCCGGCCTCGCGAGCGTCGCCCTGCTGTCCGGTTGCGGCGCGGGTCGCAGCCTCGACCGCGCACGCCCCGACGAGTTCGCCGTCGCACGCCAGGCACCGCTGGTGATCCCGCCCGACTTCAGCCTGGTCCCGCCGCAGCCCGGCGCCGCGCGCCCGCAGGACACCGCCGCCAACGCGCAGACGCTCGACGCGCTGTTCGGCGGCGCCGCGCCGCGCAGCGCCAGCGAACGTTCGACGATCAACGCGGCGGGCGACGATTCGGACGACCCCGGCATCCGCTCGAGCGTCGGCGATCCCGGCACGACCGTCGTCGACAAGGGATCGACGACGCGCGACATCGTCGCCGCGCCCGAAGGCGACGGCCAGGACGCCCGCACCACCGCGAACTGATCGGGTCTTACCCAAACAAAAAGGGCGATCCCTCGCGGGGCCGCCCTTTTTCGTGTTCGTCATCCTGACGAAAGTCAGGATCCAGGGCCCCAGGCGGCACCGCCCGAACCCTGGATCCCGGGCCAAACCCGGGATGACGGATAGGCGCGGATCAGAACGCCGCGGTCAGCGACACCACGACCTTGCCGTTCGCGATCGACCCGGTGCCGTCCTGCCCCTCGCTGAAGCTCGGCTGCAGATAGGCCGATTCGCCGCGGCCGATGTCGGTGTCGACATACGCCACGCCGAGCGTCAGCGGCGTGCTCGGGATCGTGTAGTCCGCGCCGAGCAGCCAGTCGAAATATTCGCCGGTCGGCGCGACGCTGGTCGCGAACGGGCCGAGGCCCTTGTTGCCGTTCGAATAGCCGATATGGCCCTTCACGGTCAGCCCGGTACCCGGCACGCCGCTGCTGACGTCGCCCCACAGATACAGGTTGCTGTCCTTGGCGCCCGGCCGGTCATAGACGCCGTTCGCCGCCGACGTGCCGTTCGAATACCACGGGCCCAGCGCCTCCTGCTTGGGCGCGAAGGCGACGCCTGCGGTCAGGTTGACCGGCCCTGCAGTGCCCGACAGCTTGGCATAGGGTTCGATGAAGTCGGTGTTGTCGAAGCCGTTCGGGTACATGTACCAGGTCGCGCCGACGTCGAGCGACCCGCCGCCGACCGGCAGCTTGAACCCGGCGATGAGGTCGAGCTCCATGTTGGCGCCGCCGAACGTGCCCCATCCGGCGAGGTTCGACCCCCAGGTGCCGACATAGAGGCCGCTTTCATGCGTCGCGGTCAGGCCGCCCTGGATCGCCAGGTTCTCGTCCGACTGCGACACGCCGCGGAAGCGATAGTCGCTGACGAGCCCGACCGACCCCGTCACCGTGATCGGCTTGGGCGGAGCGGAATCCTGCGCGAACACAGGGGTGGCGGCGGCGAGCGCGATGCCGCCGAGCAGTAGAGTGGAGAAGCGCATCGTTTCCCTTTCGAAACCGGAAGTCGATGTCCGCCCTGCATCCCGCGAACGCCGCCTCTTCTCGCCCGGAGTCCGAGAGGGGTCTTTTCAACGGTGGTAAATAGATGACAGTGGGTATTGCGGTGCACAAGGCGTTTCTTGCGTCGCGCCGGGGATTGACGCGCACTATGTTGCGCAAGCGCAACAGTGTCAGCCGCGATAGGCCGCCAGCCCCCGCTCCAGATCGGCGATCAGGTCGTCCGGGTCTTCGAGGCCGATCTGCAACCGGACCATCGGCCCCGCGAACGCACGATCGGTGACGCTGCGGTGCCGCTGCGGGTCGACCGGCAGCGCCAGGCTTTCGAACCCGCCCCAGCTATAGCCGATGCCGAACAGCTCCAGCGTATCGATGAGCGCCGCGCGCGCGCCATTGTCGCCGCCGTTCAGGACGAACGAGAACAGCCCGCTCGATCCCTTGAAGTCGCGCACGAAGATGTCATGCCCCGGGCAATCGGGCAGCGCCGGGTGCAGCACCTGCGCGACCTCGGGCCGCGTCTTCAGCCACTGCGCGATCTGCAGCGCGCTCGCCTGGTGCTGCTTCAGCCGCACGCCCATCGTGCGCAGCCCGCGGCTGCCGAGCCAGCAATCGTCGGGGCTCGCGACCTGCCCGAGCTGGAAGCTGGTGTCGCGCAACGCCTTGAAATGGCCGGGTCCGGCCGTCACCGATCCCAGCATCGCGTCCGAATGGCCGACGACATATTTGGTGCAGGCGAGGATCGTCAGGTCGACGCCGCGCGCGATCGCCGGGAAGAACAACGGCGTCGCCCAGGTGTTGTCGAGCAGGGTCGTCACGCCGCGCGCCTTGGCCGCCGCGACGATCGCGGGCACGTCCTGGACCTCGAAGCTCAGCGACCCGGGGCTCTCCATCAGGATCGCGCGCGTGGTATCGCCGATCAGGTCGGCGATCCCGGCACCCACCAGCGGATCGTAGAAGCGCGTGGCGATCCCGAACCGCTTGAGCAGCCCCATCGCCATCCCGCGCGTCGGGTCATAGGCGCTGTCGGGCAGCAGCAGCTCGTCGCCGGGCGAAAGCACCGACAGCAACGCGGCGGCGATCGCCGCGACGCCCGATCCGTAGAGGAACGTGCCCTCCGCCCCCGGCTCCAGGCTGGTCAGCGCATCGGCGAGGCTCCACTGCGTCGGCGTGCCCTTGCGGCCGTAAAACAGCCGGTGGTGCGTGTCCCTGCCCGCCGCATCGCGCAGATGCTGGACCGAATCGTAGAGGATCGTCGACGCGCGCCAGACCGGCGGATTGACGATCCCGCCGCCTTCGGCGCTATGCGTCCATTCGGCACGGCGCCCCGCCGACACCAGCCGCGTCGCGTCGCCGATCGGCCGGTCGCTCGCGCTCACGCGCCCAGCGCCTTGGGAGTCGCGGGATCGGCGCCCCATTCGGACCAGCTGCCGTCATAGAGCGCCACGTCCGCCCCCAGCAGATGCGCGCCGAACGCCACGACGGCGGCAGTGATCCCCGAGCCGCAGGTCGTGACCATCGGCCGGTCGAGATCGACGCCAGCCTCGACGAACGCCGCCTTCAAAGCATCGCCGCGCTTCCAGATGCCCTCGGCCGTGAACAACCTGGTGTACGGCAGGCTCTTCGACCCCGGGATATGCCCAGATGCCACGCCCGCGCGCGGATCCGCCTCTTCGCCGGTGAACCGCGCGGCCGAGCGTGCATCGACGACCTGTTCCGCCCCGCTCTCGAGATTGGCCGTCATCGCGGTGAGGTCGCGCACCGCGACGTCGCCCGGCTGGACGGTGAAGTGACGATGCCGCGGGGCCTCTGTCCCCGAAGCCGTCTCGCGGCCCTCCGCGCGCCACTTGGCGATCCCGCCGTCGAGGATCGCGACGTCGCGCATGCCGAACAGCCGCAACAGAAACCAGGCGCGCGCCGACGTATGCCAGGGCGAGCTGTCGTAAAGGACGATCCGGCACCCGTCGCCCAGCCCCAGTGCCTGCATCCGGCTGGCGAACTTCGCGGGGCCAGGCACGGTATTGGGCAGTTCGTCGTCGGTGTCGCGCAATTCGGCGAGGTTCAGGAACACCGCACCCGGAATATGCGCGGCGTCATACTCCGCCGCCGCATCGCGGCCGGTCGCCGCATCGATATAGGTCGCATCGACGACGCGGAGATCGCGCGCACCCAGTTCGCCCGCCAGCCATTCGGTGGTCACCAACGCGTCCATGTCCGGTCTCCTCAGGCGCGATCAGTACCCGGCAGGCCCGCTTGCGTCGAGCGAATCGAGAAACGCCTCGGCCTGCGCCCGCGTCGCGTCGCGGTCCGCCTGCGTCTGCTTCGCCCAGTTGCGATACGGCATCGCGAGCCGCGGATTGCGCCCCAGCTTGTCCTCGTGCCGCGCCAGGAAATCCCAGTAGAGCGCATTGAACGGGCACGCATCGGGCCCGATGCGCTGCTTCACGTCGTACCGGCAGCGCCCGCAATAATCCGACATCCGGTTGATGTAGGCGCCCGACGAGACGTACGGCTTCGACCCCAGCAGCCCGCCGTCTCCGAACTGGCTCATCCCGAGCGTATTCGGCAGCTCGACCCATTCATACGCATCGACATAGACTTCGAGGTACCAGAGATGGACCTTGGCAGGATCGGCGCCGATCAGCAGCGCGAAGTTGCCCGTCACCATCAGCCGCTGGATATGATGCGCGTGCGCGGTCTCCAGCGTCTGGCCGATCGCCTGCGAGAGGCAATGCATGTCGGTCTCGCCGGTCCAGTACCAGTTCGGCAGCTCGCGGGTATGGCCGAGGAAGTTGCGCTCGACATAGTCCGGCCCCTCGCGCCAGTAGATCCCGCGCATATATTCGCGCCAGCCGATGATCTGACGGACATAGCCCTCGACCGCATTCAGCGGCGCACGGCCCGCGCGATACTGCGCCTCCGCGCGACGGCACAGGTCGAGCGGATCGAGCAGCCCCGAATTGATGTACGGGCTGAGGATCGAATGCCACAGATAGCGCTCGCCGCTGAGCATCGCGTCCTCGTAATCGCCGAACTGCGGCAGCGCATGCTTGAAGAAATACGTCGCCTGCCGCTCGGCATCGGCGGCGGTGACGGCGTAGTCGAACTCGTCGAGGCTGCCGGGATGGTCGGCGAACCGGTCGGCGACCAGCGAGAGAACCTCCTGCGTGATCGCGTCGGGCTTGAACGCCAGCGGCCGCGGCATCAGGAGGTCGGCCTTGGCCGGCTTGCGGTTCTCCTTGTCGAAGTTCCAGCGGCCGCCCTCGGGCTTGCCGTCGGCCATCAGCAGGTCGGTCTTCACGCGCATTTCGCGGTAGAACCATTCCATCGTCAGCGACTTCCGCGCCTCCGCCCAGGCGGCGAACTCGGCATGGCTGGCGAGGAAGCGGTCGTCGGTGCGGATATCGACGGGAATGCCGAACAGCGTCTCCCAGCTCTCCAGCATCGCCATCACGCGCCACTCGCCCGCCTCGGTCACGACGATCCGCTCGGGATCGTGCCGCCCGATCGCGCGGGCGACCTCGCCGGTGAAGCTGTCGGTCGCATCGGCATCGTCGAGTTTGACGTAGTCGACGGTCCACCCTGCGTCGCGCAGCGCTTCGGCGTGGTGACGCATCGCCGAGAGGATATAGGCGATCTTGCGCTTGTGGTGGCGGACATAGGTCGTCTCGTCGGCGACCTCCATCATCAGCACGACGGTGGTGGCCGGGTCGGCGTCGCGAAGCGCGGCGATGTCGATCGTGAGCTGGTCGCCAAGGACCACGGCGAGAGTTTGGGTCACCACCCCCACTCCTTCGTCACCCCGGGCTCGTCCCGGGGTCCAGGATTCCGCACGCCGGACGTGTTGCTTCCCGGAACCCTGGATGCCGGGACGAGCCCGGCATGGCGATCCCCCACATCTTCCACCCGCGCCCCCATGCCCCTACATCCCGCTTCATGACACCTACGCATCTCGGCCAAACCAGCACCCTCCCCGCCACTCCAGAAGAGGCGATCCTCGATTATGTTCCGAACCCCAGGCGGGGCCAGACCTATCTGGTGCGCTTCGCGGTGCCCGAGTTCACCTCGCTCTGCCCGGTCACCGGCCAGCCCGATTTCGCGCATCTCGTCATCGACTATGTCCCCGGCGAGACGATCGTCGAATCGAAGTCGCTGAAACTGTTCCTGGGGTCGTTCCGCAACCACGCGGCGTTCCACGAGGACTGCACGGTCGGCATCGGGATGCGCCTGTTCGACGAAATGGAGCCCGCCTGGCTGCGCATCGGCGGCTATTGGTATCCGCGCGGCGGCATCCCGATCGATGTGTTCTGGCAATCCTCGGCGCCGCCCGCCGGCCTGTGGCTGCCCGACCAGGGCGTCAGCGCCTATCGCGGGCGGGGCTGACCCTCCACCCGCTGCGGGTTCCGCCATATCCTGTTGCGATGCAACAATAATGAAACTTTATGCTACGGCGCTCGTTCGAGACATACGCGGTTCAGGTTAAACCCTAGCC
The DNA here is from genome assembly GCF_007995065.1 of Sphingomonas ginsenosidivorax. Lineage (NCBI taxonomy): Bacteria > Pseudomonadati > Pseudomonadota > Alphaproteobacteria > Sphingomonadales > Sphingomonadaceae > Sphingomonas > Sphingomonas ginsenosidivorax. Next base: position 2,997,745 of record NZ_VOQR01000001.1, read on the forward strand.
GCGTGCTCAAACGAGGGACAATCGGATGGTGAAACCGGCGGACGGAGGCAATATCGCGCGACTGGCGCTGATCGGTAATTTCTTGCCCAGGCTGTGCGGTATCGCGACCTTCACGACCGACGTGTTCACCGCGCTCCGCGCGAGCTTTCCCGACATCGCCGTCGACGTCTACGCGATGGACGATCATCCCGGCCGCTACGACTATCCACCCGAGGTCACCGCGACGATCCCAGAGGCCGACCTCTCCGCCTATATCGAGACCGCACGCGCGATCGAGACTAGCGGCGCGCAGGCGATTTGGGTCCAGCACGAATACGGCATCTTCGGCGGGCCGTCGGGCGAACATATCCTGACGCTGCTCGACCGCACGACCCTGCCGGTCATCGTCACGCTGCACACCGTCCTCGAAAAGCCGAGTGTCGACGAACGCCGTGTGCTCGAGGGCTTGCTGCGCCGGGCATCGCGCGTCATCGTGATGGCCGAGCGCGGCCGCGACATCCTGCAGCGCGTCTATGGCGCCAACCCGCGCCAGATCGTCATGATCCCACACGGCGTGCCCGACCGTGACCTGCTCGACACGTCGGTGAACAAGGCGAAGTTCGGCTGGGAAGGCCGCAAGGTCGTCCTGACCTTCGGCCTGCTCGCGCCCAACAAGGGCATCGAGACGGTGATCGAGGCGCTGCCCACGGTGATCGCGCGCCATCCCGACCTGCTCTACGTCGTGCTCGGCGCGACGCACCCGAACCTCGTCGCGCATGAGGGCGAGAAGTATCGCGACACGCTGAAGGCCCTCGCGGCCGACCGCGGCGTCAGCGACAACATCACCTTCATCGACGCATTCCTCGAACATGGCGAGCTCATCGATTATCTGCAGGCCGCGGACATCTATCTGACGCCCTATACGAACCCCGCCCAGATCACCTCGGGGACGCTGTCCTACGCGATCGGCGTCGGCCGGCCGGTCATCTCGACGCCGTACGTCCACGCGACCGAGATCCTGGCCGACGGCCACGGCGTGCTCGTCCCGTTCCGCGACGTCGCCGCGTTCGCGCGTGAGATCGACGCGCTGCTGTCGAGCGACCGCGACCGCACCCGCCTGTCGGAGCGCGCCTATGCACGCGGCCGCACGATGATCTGGCCGAAGCTGGCCGAGGCTGCCCTCGCCGAGATCCGCGCGGTCGTCGCCGCCCGCCCTTTCCGCCTGGCGAAACCGCAGCCGCCGCTTAAACCGCTCGCACCCGATTTCGCGGCGGTCGAGCGGATGAGCGATTCGACGGGCATGCTGCAGCATTCGATCTATTCGGTGCCGGATCGCCGCCACGGCTATTGCATCGACGACAACGCACGCGCGCTGATCCTGATGAGCGCGATGCCCGACCTGGACGAGGTCACGCGCGACAAATGGGCAACGATCTACGCATCATTCGTCCAATACGCCTGGAACCCCGACGAACGCCGCTTCCGCAACTTCATGCGGTTCGATCGCAGCTGGTGCGAGGATGTCGGGTCGGAGGATTCGAACGGCCGTACGCTCTGGGCGCTGGGCGTCACCGCGCGGGACGCCCAGATGGCGAAGCACCGCGACTGGGCCACGGCGCTGTTCGACGCGACCGCCAGCCTGGCCCTCGAATTGGGGAGCCTGCGCGCGCAGGGTTTCGCGATGCTCGGCGCGGCGGCGATGCTAGAGGCCAAGCCCGGCCACCGGCTGTCGCTCGAGATCCTGCGGAAATTCCCCGACATCCACCTCGCGCTGCTGGCGGAGGCGCGCCGTCCCGAATGGCAGTGGTTCGAGATCGTGCTCGCCTATGACAATGCCCGCCTGCCCCAGGCGCTGATCCGCGCGGGCCAAGCGCTCGGGCGACAGGACCTGATCGACTGCGGGCTGTCGACGCTCGACTGGATCGTCGGCAAGCAGACCTCGCCGGAGGGCCGCTTCCGCGCGGTCGGCAGCGAGAGCTTCGGCCGCCCCTATGCCGAGCCGCTGCAGTTCGACCAGCAGCCGCTCGAGGCGCAGGCGACCGTCGACGCCTGCGCGGCCGCGTTCGACGCCACCGGCGACCGCCGCTGGCACGACGAGGCGCAGCGCGCCTATGGCTGGTTCCTCGGCGCGAACGACCTCGACCTGCCGCTGGCCAGCATCAACGACGGCGGCTGTTTCGACGGATTGATGCCGACCGGGCTCAACCGCAACCAGGGCGCCGAGTCGATTCTCGCCTTGCAGCTCGCCAATTGCGCCATTTCTGGGGTTTCAAAGGCATCGCAAAGCGTGGCAGGAGCTTCGCGCGTCGTCGCATAATTTTCGTGCGGCATCCTGTTGGGCCGACCCGGGGACGAAGCGATGGACCTTTTCAACCACCAGCTGAGGCTGCACGCGGATCCGTCGCGTGTGGTCGTCCGCCCGTTTCACATCGCGTGGGGCGGTCATGGAGGCGCCCCGAGCCGCACCGAGCGGCTGGTCGGCGAAGTCCTCGAAATGTCCCCCGCCGAGGCGCGGACGCAGCTGGAGGTCGTGCTCAAGGACTTCGAGGCGCGGCACTGGCAGACGCGGCGTGTGTTCATGACGCGCTACGACCAGATCGAGGACATGCTCGGCCTCGACGGCAGCGAGATCGGTGACGAGAAGCGTCAGCTGATCGGCGCCTATTTCTGCCACGAATATTCCTACGCTGCCGCCGCGCTGATGAACCCGAGTGCGGTGCCGCACTTCGACCAGTCGGGCATGCCGCCGGGGTCGCTGCGCGTGCTGATGTCGATGCGGGCAGTCGGCGAGGGCCATATCTCGTCGGTCGCGTTCCGCGAGGGCATCATCACCGACGGCAACCAGATGAAGCTGGCGCCCGAGCCGCCGTTCGCGACCGCGACCGACGCGGTCGGCAGCGGCGAGGACGAGATGCCGATCGGCCCCGTCACCGTCTATCGCCACCGCGACAGCACGCTCAGCGGCACCGTCATTTTCCCGATCACCCAGGCGCAGTCCAAGGGGCTCGAGGACCTGCGCATCGTCCAGTTCGTCCACGACGACGGGTCGCTCGAATGGATCGGCACCTACACCGCGTATAACGGGTCGGTGATCCAGTCCGAGCTGATGCGCACGCGCGATTTCCGCGCGTTCGATCTCGTCCCCATGACCGGTCGCGCCGCGCGCAACAAGGGCATGGCGCTGTTCCCGCGGAAGGTGAACGGCCAGTATATGATGATCGGCCGGCAGGACGGCGAGAACCTGTTCCTGCTCAAGTCGGACACGCTGACCGACTGGGACGATGGCGAGAAGATCCTCGAGCCGACCTATCCGTGGGAACTCGTCCAGATCGGCAATTGCGGTCCGCCGATCGAGCTCGACGAAGGCTGGCTGCTGCTGACGCACGGCGTCGGCGCGATGCGCAAATACTCGATCGGCGCGGTGCTGCTCGACAAGGACGATCCCTCGAAGGTGCTCGGCCGCACGACGCAGCCGATCCTCGCCGCCAAGGACCAGGACCGCGAGGGCTATGTCCCCAACGTCGTCTACAGCTGCGGCGCGCTGCGCCACGGCGACACGATCTTCATGCCCTATGGCATCGCCGACAGCTCGGTCGGCTTCGCGTTCGTGAAGATCCGCGAAATGCTCGAGGCGATGGGGAAGTAACAACCCCCTCCGTCATCCTGACGAACGTCAGGACCCAGGGTTACAAGCGTTGCGCTTTGTACCCCTGGGTCCCGGGTCAAGCCCGGGATGACGGAGGGGTCCGTCCCCGGATCGTGCTGTCCCGGACGGAATTTATCGTGCCGCCGCCATCGTCCGCCGATACAGCAGCCACGTCAGCACCGCGAAAAGCAGCGTCCCGCCGACCAGCGCCACGGTCGCGAACCCGTCACCGACCAGCGCCAGCGGCGTTTCCTTGTTGGTGAGGTAGACGATCCCCGCGAAGCCGACACCCCACAGGCTCTCGCCGACGATCATTCCGGTCGCGGTCAGCACACCCATCCGTTCGGCGCGCTCCGGATCGCGCGAGCCCCGCGCCCAGCGGTCATAGGCCCAGCCGATCACCGCGCCGATCGATACCGGCAGCGTCACCGCCATCGGCAGATAGACGCCGAGACCCACGCCGAGCGGCGGCAGCCGCATCTTTCCCGCGCGGCCGAGCGCTTCGTCGACGATGATCACGGCCACCCCGGCGATCGCACCATAGCCGATCATCGCCCAGTTGAGATTGCCGCCCAGCACGCCCTTCGCCAGTGCCGAGATCAGCGCGGCCTGCGGGGCCGCCAGCGCGTTCGGCCCCGCCCCCGGCGCGCCGGCGAAGCCGAGCGTGCTGCCGAGCAGGTTGAGCACTGGCGGCACCACCAGCGAGCCGAACACCACGCCGATCAGCAACGCGACCTGCTGCTTCCACGGCGTCGCGCCGACCAGTTGCCCGGTCTTCAGGTCCTGCAGATTGTCGTTCGAGATCGTGGCCACGCCGAACACGATCCCCGTGACGATCAGCGCATAGGCGACCAGCGCCTGCGTCGTCCTGGGCTCGACCGCGCGGCCGAACCAGGCGACCAGCAGGATCGATGCGGCGAGGATCGAGAGGATCCCGATCCCCGACACCGGCGAGTTGGACGCGCCGATCAGCCCCGCCATGTACCCGCACACCGCCGCGATCACGAGGCCGATGACGAGGATGAAGATCAGGCTGCCGACGATCAGCCCAATCGCGGACGCCTCCAGCGGCCCGCCCGCCAGCGCGGTCCAGAGCAGGATGCCGATCGGCACCAGCATCGCGAGCGACGCCGCGCCGACGATCCCGATCGGAATGTCGCGCTCCTCGAGCGCCAGCACCGCGCCGCCGCGCTTGGCCGCCGAAGCCGCCAGCGCCGAGCGCACGCCGCCGATCACGGGTCCGGCGATCTTGAGCAGCGTCCAGATCGCCGCGATGCCGATCACGCCTGCGCCGAAGAAGCGGACGTCCGACCGGAACACCGTGCCGGCGAGCGCCTCGACCGTCCCCGTTCCCACGCCGATCTGCGCGGTCAGGATCGGCAGCAGGATCCACCAGCCGATCACCACGCCCGCGAACATCGCCATGCCCACGGAAATGCCGACCAGATGGCCTGCGCCGAGCAGCGCGAACGACAGTCCGCCCGAAATCCCGGTGGCGCCCGCACCGACGCGGAAATAGGTCGCGGCCTCGGCGGCGGCGAGCTTGGTCTGCGTCAGGATTGCGAACCCGGCCGAGACGACCGCGTTGACGACGATAATCTTCAGGCCGGCGGCGCTCTCTTCGCCACCCTCCCGGCTGCCCGCGCCGACCTTCAGCACCTCGGCCGCCGCGCGCCCCTCGGGATAGGGCAGCACCGTGTCGACGACGAGCGCACGGCGCAGCGGCACCGAGAACAGCACGCCGAGGATACCGCCGAACATCGTGATTGCGGCGGTCGTGAAGAACGGGAAGCCCTGCCACCAGCCGATCATCACCAGCCCCGGCAGCACGAAGATGATCGCCGCCAGCGTCCCCGCGGCCGAAGCGATCGTCTGGACGATGTTGTTCTCGAGGATCGTCGAATCCTTGAACCCGCGCAGGATCGCCATCGAGATCACCGCGGCGGGGATCGAGGTCGCGAAGGTCAGCCCGATCTTGAGCCCCAGATAGACGTTCGCCGCGGTGAACAGCAGCGTGATGATTCCGCCGAGCACGATCCCCCGGAACGTCAATTCGCGCATGCGCGGGGCAGCGATACGGGCAGTGTCGGTCATTCTCGTCCCCTGGTTTGCCACAACGCTAGCAGGGGGCAGAGGCGAAGTCTCTCCTCACCGATCCTGCGCTGCCGTTCGCCTACCCCGCTCGGCTTTCCGTATCGCTACGGCTTAGCGCTTACCGCCGTGGCACCTCTCCCCTCGCCCCCCCAACCCCCGTCACCACATCGTCACCCCAGCGAAGGCTGGGGTCTCCCGCGGTGAAGTACCGCGCCAACCGCAGGAGATCCCAGCCTTCGCTGGGATGACGGACGTACGGGGGCATCGATGACGCGCACGATGGCATCTTTGCTCGGGGTCTGCGCAACGAGCCCCAAACCGTCGCACCCGCTATTGCAAATCACTCGCGTTAGTATTAGCGCGCCGCTCTGAAAGGGGCCCTCATGCCACATCGTAATTTGCTTATCGCGCTCTCCCTCGGATCCGCGCTCGCCGCGGTACCGGCGTTCGCCCAGACCAGCACCACGCCCGAGGACGGCACGATCGTCGTCGAGGGCCAGCTGCAGCACAATCAGGCGATGTCGGGCACCAAGAGCAGCGCGCCGATCGCCGAGACCCCGCAGTCGATCAGCGTGATCAGCGCCGCCGACATCGCCGGCTTGGGACTGCAGAACCTGAACCAGGCGCTGCGTTTCGTCGCGGGCGTCACCCCCGAACAACGTGGCTCCAGCGCCGAGGTATATGACCAGTTCAAGCTGCGCGGCTTCGATGCGCCACAGTTCCTCGATGGCCTCAAGCTTCAGGGCGGTGCTGGCTATCTGTCGCCGCAGGTCGACGTGTCGCGGCTCGACCGCATCGAGGTCCTGAAGGGCCCTGCGTCGGTGCTCTACGGCCAGTCCGGCCCCGGCGGCCTCGTCGCGCTGTCGAGCAAGATGCCGCTCGACAAGGATCTCTACGGCGCGGTCAGCGGCACCTACGGCACCTACGACCTCTACCGCGTCGACGCCGACATCGGCGGTCGTGCGGGATCCGACGTGCTGTGGCGGTTGAACGGCAGCGCGAATGGCGCATCGACGCAGCAGCGCTTCGGCAAGCGCGAGCGCCAGACGGTATCGGGCGCGGTGACGCTCGGCGCGGGCAGCTCGACCAGCCTGACGCTGCTCGGCGCCTATTCGCACGACCCCGCCAACGGCACCTATAGCGTGTTCCCGGCGTCGGGGACGTTCATCGCGAACCCCAACGGCCAATTGTCGACCAAATGGGACGGCGGCGAGCCGGACAATTTCTTCTCGCGCGAACAGGCGGCACTCACCTACATCTTCCGGCACGACTTCGGCGGCGGCTGGAGCCTGCGCTCGTCGGGACGCTACCAATATGTCGGCTCGAAGCTCGGCATCGTCTATCCGGGCGGCACGCTGACCGCGAGCGATCCGACGCAGCAGACATATGACCGCTATTCCTATTCGACGCGCGAGCAGCTGAACGCTTGGACGTTCGACAACCAGCTGCACGGCACCGTCGTGACCGGTCCGCTGACGCATGACCTGCTGTTCGGTGCCGACCGCCAGGTGTCGCATGCGAACGAGGTCTATGCGTTCGGTGGCGCGACGAAGATCAACGCGTTCAATCCGGTCTACGGCACGATGCGCGTGCCGCTGACGCCCGAGACCGTGCCCGGCTACACCCCTGGCACGATCTCGCCCGCCGTCGTCCAACAGGTGAACCTGCGCCAGCAGGGCGTTTATGCGCAGGACCAGATTTCGCTCGGCGGCCTGCGGGTCCTGCTCAGCGGTCGTCAGGACTGGGCGCGCGTCGACGGCACGAACGCGGGCACGCGCATCGTCGACTCGTCGAACAAGTTCACTTGGCGCGCGGGCGCGCTCTACACCACGTCGTTCGGTGTCGCGCCCTATGCGAGCTACTCGACCTCGTTCGAGCCGCAGACCGCGCAGCTGCTGTCGCCGACCGGCGTGGTCAGCACGGCGAAACCCTCGACCGGCGAGCAGATCGAGGCAGGCGTCAAATATTCGGTCCCGGGCACGCCCATCCTGCTGACCGCGGCATGGTTCCGGATCGACCAGAGCAACCTGGTCACCGCGATCCCCAATTCGAACTTTTCGGTGCAGACGGGCAAGGTGCGATCGAAGGGCATCGAGGTCGAGGCGACAGCGCCGCTGCCCTATGGCTTCAACGCCAAGCTCGCGTTCAGCCGACAGAAGGTGCGGACGATCGAGGACGAGAACCCCGCCAATATCGGCAAGGGCATCCTCGGCGTCGGACGCGGCGGCGTATCGGGCAATCTCGAATGGGCGCCGAAGACCGGCGCGCTGCAGGGGCTCGCGATCGGCGGCGCGGTGCGCCATGTCAGCGAAGTCTATGCCGGCACCTATTTCGACGGCGTCACGCGCAACACGCCGTCGGTGACGCTGGCCGACGCGCTGATCCGCTACGACCTCGCCAAGTTCGCGCCGAAGCTCAACGGCCTGACGCTGGCGGTCAATGCGACCAATGTGTTCGACAAGAAGTACATCAGCACCTGCTACCTCGATTACGGCTGGTGCTGGTACGGCAACCGCCGGACGGTGCAGGCGACGATCGGTTATCGTTTCTAGGCCTCTGGGTCCCCCGCGAAAGCGGGGGACCGGCAGATTACCGCGCAGCCATCCGCCGCGCGAAATGCACCTCGACCGCGCGCGTTACGCTTTCCGCGATCCGGTGCCGGCCGTCGCCGCTGTCGAGGAAGGCGGCGTCCTGCGGGTTCGAGATATAGCCCGTCTCGAACAGGATCGACGGCATGTCGGGCGCCTTCAGCACCATCAGCGACGCCATGCGGTGGAAATTGGGTTTCAGCGGCATCAGCGGCTTCGCCTCGCGCCCCAATAGTCGCGCGAAGGTCGCCGATGCGTTCATCGTCTCGCGCTGCGTCAGGTCGATCAGGATCGACGACACGTCGGCGCCCGCCTCGCCCAGATTGACGCCCGAGATCACATCCGCCTTGTTCTCGCGCGCGGCCAATCGTGCCGCTTCCTTGTCCGATGCGACCTCCGACAGCGTATAGGCGGTCGCACCCGTCGCTTCCGGGCTCCCGGTGCTGTCGCAGTGGATCGAGATGAACAGGTCGCCCCGCAGCCGCCGCGCGATCCCGTAACGCTCTCGCAACACAAGGAAACGATCGTCGTCCCGCGTCAGCGCGACCCGCACCCGCCCACTCGCGAGCAACTCGTCACGGATCGCCTTCGCGACTCTCAACGTCACATCCTTCTCCCGCAGCCCCTCCGGCCCGATCGCACCGGGATCGACGCCGCCATGCCCTGCATCGATCACCACCAGCGGGCGCGAATCGTCACCCTGCACGCGGGGAAGCTTCCCACTGCGCGTGGCCGGTGGGACGGGGATCGACACCTTGTACTTCGGCCGCGACCGCTGCCCGAGATTGAAGGGGAAAAAGTTGAGTGGACCGGCGATCCCGGCCTCGGCGAACTGTGCATCGTCGACCGAGCGCAGCGACAGTGTCAACGCGCGCCCGTCGGAATCGAACCCGCCATCCTCGACGATCGCGGGTCCAGCGAGGTCGAACACCAGCCTGGTGACGCCGCTGCCGTGGCGCTGCTGCGTCATCCGGGTCACCAGACCCGTGGCCGCGAACGGTGCGCCGGGGGTGGCGCCGGTTACGTCGACGATGATGCGGCCGTCGTTGCTTTGCACGCGGCTGCTCGCGTCGCGGACCGCGTCGTCGAAGCGGATGACGATCCGCCCGTCGCGCACCGCGACGCTCTGTACGGTCGCCGCCCAGACGGGCGCCGGGACCCAACCGGCCATCATGGCGAGAAGCGCGAACACGCTGCGACCTTGCCGCGCCGTCGCCTCGCCGGTCCAGCGAAAAGCCATTACAAACCCCTTAGAATCGATCGAAAAATCGCTTCGAAGCCAAGTGGGTAGACGCTGCTTCCAGAACGCAGGCTTGCCGCACGCGGTTAATTTTCCGTTCGGCACGATTTTGCCGGCAAGCCGTTGCCGCCCCCGGCCGACGACTGCCAGTTGCGATATGGTATCCGAGGTGCTAGCCCTGCGGTGCATCCGTGCGTGGTCCGAATACCGACCATCGCCGGGCAATAGCCGGCCCGGTCCCGGGCGCGGCACTTCAGGTTGACGCTCTCATGACGCATTTCCCCTGCCCCGCTGACCGACCGGCCTTCGCCGGTGGGGGCGCGGTCGCCTGGGAGCCGCCGGGCTTGTACCCGCGGCGTGCGTGGCGAGCAGAGGCACATTCGCATACCCACGCGCTCAGGGCGATTGGCCCGGGCGCTCCACCATCAAGCGCGCGACGGCAGCAAACAGGCCCGGCGCGCGCGCGGAGACTTCATAATGACAACGCGCATGCTGATCGACGCACGCCACCGGGAAGAAACCCGCGTGGCAGTCGTCAAGGGTAACCGGATCGAGGAATTCGACTTCGAGTCTGCCGAACGCAAGCAGCTCAAGGGCAATATCTACCTCGCCAAGGTGACGCGGGTCGAGCCGTCGCTCCAGGCGGCGTTCATCGATTACGGCGGCAACCGCCACGGCTTCCTCGCGTTCAGCGAGATCCATCCCGACTACTACCAGATCCCCAAGGAAGACCGCGACGCGCTGCTGCGCGAAGAGGCCGAGCACGCCGCCGAGGAAGCCGCGCTGCGCGCCGAGCACGACCTGGACGACGACGAGTTCGACGATCTGGAGTCGGGCGAAGAGCCGAGCGAAGACGATATCGAGCGCTTCGAGGACGATGGCGGCGCCGAGCCCGATACCGCCGAGGACGGCGAGACCCCGCGGCGCAAGCGCAAGTCGAACGGCGACGACGCCGCGGTCGAGGACTTGCGCGAGCGCCGCATGAACCTGCGCCGCCGCTACAAGATCCAGGACGTGATCCATCGCCGCCAGGTGCTGCTCGTCCAGGTCGTCAAGGAAGAGCGCGGCAACAAGGGCGCGGCGCTGACGACCTATCTGTCGCTGGCCGGCCGCTATTGCGTGCTGATGCCCAACACGAGCCACGGCGGCGGCATCTCGCGTAAAATCTCGAACGCGGGCGATCGCAAGCGCCTCAAGTCGATCATGGCCGACATGCAGCTGCCGCCGTCGATGGGCTGCATCGTCCGCACCGCCGGGCTGCAGCGTACCAAGGTCGAGATCAAGCGCGACTTCGACTATCTGGCCCGCCTGTGGGACGGCATCCGCGAGACGACGCTGAAGGCGTCGGCGCCGGCGCTCGTCTATGGCGACAGCGACCTGATCAAGCGCGCGATCCGCGACATCTACAACAAGGAGATCGACGAGGTCATCGTCGAGGGCGAGGACGGCTATCGCCAGGCCAAGGAGTTCATGCGCCTGCTGATGCCGACGCATGCGCGCCGCATCAAACATTATGCCGACGCGGTGCCGCTGTTCCAGCGCGCGGGCGTCGAGGAACAGCTGTCGGCGATGTACCATCCGGTCGTCCAGCTGAAGTCGGGCGGCTATCTGGTCATCAACCCGACCGAGGCGCTCGTCTCGATCGACATCAACTCCGGCCGCTCGACGCGCGAGCACAGCATCGAGCAGACCGCGACCGCGACCAACCTGGAGGCAGCCCAGGAAATCGGCCGCCAGCTGCGCCTGCGCGACATGGCCGGGCTCGTCGTCATCGACTTCATCGACATGGACAACAATTCCAATGTCCGGAAGGTCGAGAAGGCGATGAAGGAGGCGCTGAAGAACGATCGCGCGCGCATCCAGGTCGGCCGCATCTCGAGCTTCGGCCTGATGGAGATGAGCCGCCAGCGCCTGCGCACCGGCGTGCTCGAGGCGTCCACCCGCGCCTGCCCGCATTGCGAGGGCACGGGCCTCGTCCGCACCGCATCGTCGTCGGGCATTTCCGCGCTGCGCATGATCGAGGACGAGGCCGCCCGCGGTCGCGGTTCGGTCCTCACGCTGCGCGCGAGCCAGGAAGCCGCGGTCTACGTGCTCAACCGCAAGCGTGCCGACATCGCCGAGATCGAGGACCGCTACGGCGTGATCGTCGAGATCATCCCCGGCCAGGACGAGGAAGGCGCGCACATGACGGTCGAGGCCAGTGGCCCGCCGCCCGCGCACCCGCCCAAGTTCGTCCAGATCATCGAGGACGACGAGGACGACCTGCCCGAGGAGATCGAGGACGAGATCGACGAGGAAGAGGTCGACGAGACCGAGGTCGAGGAGCAGCCCCGCCGTCGCGAACAGCCGCGTGAGCGCGAGGCGGCCGCCGAGGGCGAAGGTGGCCGCAAGCGCCGCCGCCGTCGCGGTCGTCGCGGTCGTGCGCGTCCCGGTGAGGACGGCGCAGACGGCACGGAAGCCAGCGAAGCGCTTGCCGGCGAAGAGACCGAAGACACCGGCGACTATGCCGAGGTCGAAGAGGTCGCCGGCGACGACACCGTCGAGACGGTCCAGTCCGACCGGTCCGAGACCGAAGGCGAAGGCAACGGCGAAGGCGGCGGCGAAGGCCGTCGTCGGCGCGGTCGTCGCGGTCGTCGCGGCGGTCGCCGCAACGAAGGCACGCAGGAGCAGTCGATCGACACCGTCCCCGCGGACGATGCCGCGCTGATCGCCGACGCGCCCGAGCCCGAAGCCGAGCCCGTCGTGGAGGCCGCGCCTGCACCGGCACCCGCCGAGCCCGCGCCCAAGACGCGCCGTCGTCCCCGCGCTCGTGCCGCTGCCCCGGCAGAGGTTGCCGAGGCGGTCGCCGACGCGACGATGGAAGAGCTGGCGCCGGTCGAAACGCCGGTTCCGATCGTCGAGGCTCTGCCCGAGCCGATCGCGCCCGAGCCAATTGCGCCCGAGCCGGTGGCCGACGCGCCCGCCCCCAAGGCCCGCAAGCCCCGCCGCAAGGCAGCGGCGCCCGTGGTCGAGGAAGCACCGGTGGTCGAGGACGAGGCACCCGCCAAGCCCAAGCGCCGTCCGCGCAAGAAGGCAGCGGACGTCGTGGTCGATGCCGGCGACGCCGCCCCGGTCGACGAGGCGCTGAGCGCGACCGTGGCAACGACTCCGGTCAAGGCCGAGGTCCAGCCCGAGGCGCCCGCACCGGACACGTCGAACGACGATCCCGACGGCGCCCCCCGCCGCGGCTGGTGGCAGCGCACCTTCGGCGCGTGATGCAAGGAGGCGCGGGGTGATCCCCGCGCCTCCAGTCTCCAGGTCAAAAATCCTCCCCCGCCAGGGGGAGGTGGCGCCGAAGGCGACGGAGGGGGCGGCAAGCGATGCGCTTCGACACTCCGAGCGCCGCCTTCCCGCACTCCGAGCGCCCCCTATCCGCCCCCTCCGTCACGCTGCGCGTGCCACCTCCCCCTGGCGGGGGAGGATGAAAACAGCCCTTCGACTGCGCTCAGGGCGAACGGAAGAGAGGTTGCCCGCCCCCGGTTGCCCCTCCGGCCCGAAACGCCGATAACGCGCGCATGAAGCGTATCGTCGCCGCCGCAACCGCCGCCCTTCTCCTCTGGGTCCAGCCCGCACAGGCGCAGTCGATCCTGCGCGATGCCGAGACCGAGGCGATGTTCGCCGACATGTCGACCCCGCTGATCAAGGCGGCCGGGCTGTCGCCCCGCGACGTCAAGGTTGTGCTGATCAACGACGAGTCGATCAACGCCTTCGTCGTCGGCGGGCAGACCGTCTATGTCCATTCGGGCCTGATCCAGGCCGCCGACAACGCCAACGAGGTTCAGGGCGTGATCGCGCACGAACTCGGTCATATTGCCGACGGGCACGTCGTGCTCGCCGACCGCGGCAGCAAGCCGGCAATGGGCATGTACCTGCTGTCGATGGTGCTGGGCCTGGCGGCGATGGCCGCGGGCAGCCCCGAGGCGGGCAGCGGGATCATGGCGGCGGGGCAACAGGCGGCGATGGGCAACTACCTCGCCTTCAGCCGCGTCCAGGAGTCGACCGCGGACGCGACCGCCGCGAAATTCCTGCGCGAATCGAACGTGTCCGGACGCGGCATGCTCAGTTTCTTCAAGAAGCTGCAGCAGCAGGAATATCGCTACGGCACCACCAATATCGACCCGTTCATGCAGAGCCATCCGCTGTCGGGCGAACGCGTCGCGACGCTCAGCGCCGACCTTCAGGCATCCCCTGCCTGGGCCAACAAGCCGGACGCAGCGCTGGAGGAACGCTTCCGGCGGGTGAAGGCGAAGCTCGCCGGCTATGTCCAGCCTGCGCCGCGTACGCTGCAGCAATATCCGCCGTCGGACCAGTCGGTCTATGCGCATTACGCGCGCGCCTATGCGTATCACAAGGCAGGCTATCCGGAGAAAGCCGACGCCGAATCCGCCGCGCTGATCCGCGCCGCGCCGACCGATCCCTATTTCCTCGAGATCAAGGGCCAGATCCTGCTCGAGGCCGGCAAGCCCGCGGCGGCGCTCGAACCCTTGCGCGCCGCGACCGAGGGCTCGCGCAACAACCCGCTGATCGCGACGACCTTCGGCCACGCGCTGATCGCGACCGAGGACAAGGCGAACTACCCGGAAGCGACGCGCGTGCTGCGCACCGCGGTCGGGCGCGACGACGAGAATCCGTTCACCTGGATGCAGCTCGGCACGGTCTACGAACTGACGGGCGATACCGCACGCGCGAGTCTGGCCACCGCCGAGCGCGCGAGCATGGCCGGCGACATGCGCACCGCATCCGCCAGCGGGCAATATGCGCTCGCCAACATCCCGCCCAACACGCCCGACTGGATCCGCGCGCAGGACATCGTCATGGCCGCGCAGAACGTGATGGACGACAACCCCAAGCAATATAAGCGACGCAAATGAGCAAATGGACATTGCCGGCCATCGCGGTCGCCGGCGCCGCGATCGGCGGCCTCGCCGTCTGGGGCTATGATCGTCAGGCTGCGCCCGGCGGGCTGGCGCGCGCGCAGGTCGAGGGCATCGTCCATGACTATGTGCTGGCGCATGGCGAGCTGCTGCCCCAGGCGATGCAGAAGCTGCAGGAGCGCGAATCGGGTACGGCCGTCGCTGCCAACCGACCGGCGATCGTCACGCCGTTCGGCAGCGCCTGGACCGGCAACCCCAAGGGGGACGTCACCCTGGTCGAATATTTCGACTATAATTGCGGCTATTGCCGCGCCAGCCTGCCGACGATCGCCAAGCTGGTCGCCGCCGATCCCAATCTGCGCGTCGTGTTCCGCGACCTGCCCATCCTGAGCCCGCAGAGCCGCACCGCGGCGCGGGCGAGCCTGGCTGCGGCGCAGCAGGGCAAGTTCGGGGCGTTCCACGACGCGCTCTATGCGGCGGGGCCGGTGAGCGAGGCCACGATCGCGCGTGCCAGCGCGACCGCGGGGGTCGATACGGGCGGCGCGGCGGGGTTCGCGGCGACCGCCGACGCCGAGATCGGCAAGAACATGGAGACCGCGGCGAAACTCGGCGTCACCGGCACGCCGGCCTGGGTCGTCGGCGACCGCGTCCTCTCGGGCGCGCTGCCGATCGAGGAACTGCAAAAGGCGATCGCGGCGGCGCGGGCCGGGTAGCGCGCCCCTTCCCGTCACCCCAGCGAAGGCTGGGGTCTCGTGGTGCCAGGTCGCGAACCCCACCACGAGATGCCAGCCTTCGCTGGCATGACGGCTGAGCGTAAAAGACTTGTCGCGGGCTATCATTGGCACCACCCCGCCCCCATCTCCCACCCGCAAGGGGGCCTCAATGACCGAAACCATCCTGTCCGTCGCGGGCGTGACCAAGACGTACAAGAGCGGCACGACCGCGCTGCATCCCGTCGATCTGGATATCAGACGCGGCGAGATCTTCGCGCTGCTCGGGCCCAACGGTGCGGGCAAGACCACGCTGATCAGCATCATCTGCGGCATCGTCACGCCGTCCGCCGGCACGATCACCGTCGCGGGACACGACGCGATCCATGACTTCAAGCAGGCGCGGCGGCGGATCGGACTGGTGCCGCAGGAACTCAACGTCGACATGTTCGAGACCGTGCTGGCGACCGTCACGTTCAGCCGCCGGCTGTTCGGACGGTCGGGACACAGCGCGTACATCGAACAGGTGCTGCGCGACCTGTCGCTCTGGGACAAGCGCGACGCCAAGATCATGGCGCTGTCGGGGGGCATGAAGCGCCGCGTGCTGATCGCCAAGGCGCTGGCGCACGAACCCGAGATCCTGTTCCTCGACGAACCCACGGCCGGCGTCGACGTCGCGCTGCGCCGCGACATGTGGAAGCTGGTCCACCGGCTGCGCGAAGGCGGCACGACGATCATCCTGACCACGCATTACATCGAGGAGGCCGAGGAGATGGCCGACCGTGTCGGCGTGATCGACAAGGGCCGCCTGCTGCTCGTCGACGACAAGGCGTCGCTGATGAAGAAGCTCGGCAAGCGCGAGATGGACATCGCGTTGCAGGAGCCGCTCGCGACGGTTCCGCCCGAGTTGGCGGACTGGGACCTGTCGCTGCAGAATGACGGCAAGACGCTGCGCTACGTGTTCGACGCGCAGGCGGACCATACGGGTATCCCCTCGCTGCTCCGGAAACTGAACGAGCTCGGGATCGGCTTCAAGGATCTCGAGACCAGCAAGTCGAGCCTCGAGGACATCTTCGTCGACCTGGTTGGAGAGCGCGCATGAACACCCATGGTATCTGGGCGATCTACCGCTTCGAGATGGCGCGCGCGCTGCGCACCCTGTGGCAGAGCCTCGTCACGCCGGTGCTGACCACCAGCCTGTATTTCATCGTCTTCGGCGGCGCGATCGGCAGCCGGATGCAGGAGGTCGGCGGGGTCGGCTATGGCAGCTTCATCGTGCCGGGGCTGATCATGCTGTCGCTGCTGACGCAGAGCATCAGCAACGCCTCGATCGGGATCTACTTCCCCAAGTTCACCGGCACGATCTACGAGCTGCTGAGCGCCCCCATATCGGCGATGGAGATGGTGATCGGCTATGTCGGCGCGGCGACCACCAAGTCGGTGATCCTGGGGCTGATCATCCTCGCCACCGCGGCGTTCTTCGTGCCGCTCCGGATCGAGCATCCGTTCGCGATGGTGGCGTTCCTGATCCTCACCTCGGTCGCGTTCAGCCTGTTCGGGTTCATCATCGGCGTCTGGGCGCAGGGGTTCGAGCAGCTGAACTTCGTGCCGGCGCTGTTGATCACGCCGCTGACCTTCCTCGGCGGCGCTTTCTACTCGATCGACATGCTGCCGCAGCCGTGGCGGACGGTCAGCCTGTTCAACCCGGTCGTGTATCTGATCAGCGGGTTTCGCTGGAGCTTCTTCGGCGTCGGCGACGTGGCGGTGGGCATCAGCCTTGCGGTGACGGCGGCGTTCCTGGCGGCGTGCCTGGTCGTGATCGCGGTGATCTTCCGGACCGGCTGGCGGATGAAGAGCTGAGCCACGGGCGCACGACGAGGCCGTTCAGGTCGATGAGCGCGTGCTGCAGCATCGCCAGCCACAGCGCGCCCGTCATCAGGTAGATGGCCGCCATCACCAGCCCGACGACCATCGTCGCCGCGACGCCCTTCCACCCCTGGTAGAGGTGCATCGCGGCGAAGATCAGCGTGGCCAAGGCGAAGGCGAGCAGCGCGCTGCCGGTGACGAGCGCGATCAGCAGCGGCAGGTAGAGCCGGAAGGCAAGTTCCTCGGTGATGCCCGCGGCGACCGACAGCATCGCGGCGTGCACCATTTCCGCGCGGTTGCGCGGGATTAAACTATCGACGTCGCCGAGCGGGGTGACCGGAGCGCGCTTGCGGCGCGTGGCGGCTAAGATACCGACGACGAGCCCGCCGACCGCTGCGCCGCCGAGCATGCCGGTCAGGAGAGCGCCCGGGCCGCCGGTGAAATCTGGGAGCAGCGCGCGGGCCGCGGCGAACTCGGGTGGCAGGGTGGCCAGCGCATTTAGGCGACCGAGCATCGCCAGACCGATCAGTGCCGGTAGCGCGAAGGCGAGTGCGGCCTTGGCTATCCAGAGGCGGTAGCGGCGTTGGCGCGATGCGGTGTCGGAGAGCGTCTTGAAGCGGCGATATTCGCCGAGATCGCCCTTGAGGAACCAGGCGATGGCGGCGAGCGCGGAGAGGAGGAGGATGAGGGGCATAGTTCCTCCGTCATGCCGGACCTGTTCCGGCATCCACCATGCCGCACACCCTAAGGCGATCTGGTTTGCGGCACGGTGGACCCCGGACCAAGTCCGGGGTGACGGGATGGGTTTTATCCTGTCCGTTTGCCTGCGTAGGCGGGATCCAGCGCCAGACAGCGCGGCGCCCGGGACTCCCGGACCCCCGCTTTCGCGGGGGAACGGAGGCCCGGGAAAGCGGCTCACCCGATGCGGTGCTCGCCCTTGACCCAGCGGACCGTGCCCGACGAGGCGCGCATCACGACGCTCTCGGTGGTCATGATCTTGCCGCCCTTGCGCTTGACGCCGGCGAGCAGCGAGCCGTCGGTGACGCCGGTTGCCGCGAAGATGCAGTCGCCCTTGGCGAGCTCGGACAGGTCGTACTGCTTGTCGAGATCGGTCACGCCCCACTTGGCGGCGCGCGCGCGCTCGTCGTCGTTGCGGAACAACAGGCGGCCCTTGAACTGGCCACCGACGCAGCGCAGCGCCGCGCAGGCGAGCACGCCCTCGGGTGCGCCGCCCGAGCCCATGTAAACGTCGATCGTGGTGTCGGGGTTGGTCGTCGCGATCACGCCCGCGACGTCGCCGTCGCCGATCAGCATCACGCCGCAGCCGATCGAGCGCAGCTCGGCGATCAGCGCCTCGTGGCGCGGGCGATCGAGCACGCAGACGATGATGTCGCGCGGCGCGACGCCCTTGGCCGCGGCGACCGCGGTGATGTTCTCGGTCGGGGTCTTGTCGAGGTCGATGATGCCCTCGGGATAGCCCGGGCCGACGGCGATCTTGTCCATGTAGACGTCGGGCGCGTTGAGCAGGCCGCCCTCGTCGGCGATCGCCAGCACGGCCAGGCTGTTCGGCCCCGCGGTCGCGCAGATCGTCGTACCCTCGAGCGGGTCGAGCGCGATGTCGATCTTCGGACCGGTGCCGATCGCGGAACCCACCTTCTCTCCGATATAGAGCATCGGCGCCTCGTCGCGCTCGCCCTCGCCGATCACCACCGTGCCGTCCATGTAGAGTTCGTTGAGCGCGGTGCGCATCGCGTCGACCGCAGCGGCATCGGCCGCCTTCTCGTCGCCGCGGCCGGTGAGCACGGAGGCGGCGATCGCGGCCGCTTCGGTCACGCGGACCATTTCGAGGACGAGGACTCGGTCGAGGACCTGGCTTGGAGCTGCAGTCATGATGATCCTTTGGCTGATGGTCGGTAGGGGTGCGAAATCAATCGCGGAGAAGGTCGTTGATGCTGGTCTTGGACCGCGTCTGCGCGTCGACGCGCTTGACGATGACCGCGCAGTAGAGGCCGAGATCGCCCCCGGTGCTGCCGGGCACGACCACCGCATAGGGAGGCACCTCGCCCTTGAAGACTTCGCCGGTCGCGCGGTCGATGATCTTGGTCGAGGCGCCGAGATAGACGCCCATCGACAGCACCGCGCCCTCGCCGACGCGAACGCCCTCCGCCACCTCGGAGCGCGCGCCGATGAACGCGCCGTCGCCGATGATGACCGGGTCCGCCTGGAGCGGTTCGAGCACGCCGCCGATGCCGGCGCCGCCCGAGATGTGCACGCCCGCACCGATCTGCGCGCAGGAGCCGACCGTCGCCCAGGCATCGATCATCGAGCCTTCACCGACATAGGCGCCGATATTGACGAAGCTCGGCATCAGGATCGCGCCCTTGGCGATGAAGCTGCCACGGCGCGCGACCGCGCCGGGCACGACGCGGATGCCGGCCGAGCGGAACTCGGCCTCGCCCCAGCCCGCGAACTTCGAGGGTACCTTGTCGAACGCCGGCGCGCCGGCCGAGCCGCCGTCGACCAGCACGTTGTCGTTGAGGCGGAACGAGAGCAGCACGGCCTTCTTCAGCCACTGGTTGACCTGCCAGCCGGTCGCGGTCGGTTCGGCGACGCGCGCGGTGCCGGCGTCGAGCATCCCGAGCGCGGTCTCGACCGCATCGCGGACCTCGCCCTTGGTATCCAGGCCGAGCGTCGCGCGCTCTTCCCACGCCTGGTCGATAATCGTCTGCAACTGGGTCATCATCTCTCCAGGATGGCTTCGAGCCACGGCGTCAGCGCGGGCACGGTGAAATCGATATGGTCGTGGTCGACATCGGCCGGCGCCTGTTCGGAGCCGTTGTCGACCCAGACGGTGGTCATGCCGATCGCCTTGGCAGGCGCAAGGTTGCGCGACATGTCGTCGACGAACAGCGATTCGATCGGGTCGATCCCGAACGTCTCGCAAAACCCCGCATAGGCCGAGGCATGCGGCTTGGGCACCAGTCCCATCGCATGGATGTCGTGGATCGCCTCGAAACTGGCGGCGAGCCCGAGCCGCTCGAGGATCCGCGTCGCATAGGGGGTGTCGCCGTTGGTGAAGACCAGCTTGCGGCCCGGCAGCTTGGCGATCGCGGCGACGAGCGGTGCGTCGTGTTCGAGCACGTCCATCTCGATGTCATGGACATGCGCGAGGAACGCGTGCGGGTCGACCTGATGCTCGGTCATCAGCCCCGACAGCGTGGTGCCGTGGCCATGGAAATACGCCTTTTGCACGCGGTGCGCCTCATCCCAGTCGACACCCAGCAGGTCCTGGATGAAACCGGTCATCCGCTGGTCGACCTGATCGAACAGATTGGCGGACGCGGGGTACAGCGTGTTGTCGAGGTCGAAGATCCAGTTGCGGATCGGGGCAAGGCGCTCGAGCATGAGGTGAGGCTCTAGGCAACGGCGCGAGCGCGGGCAAGGGCGGGTCGGCGTGGTTGGCGCCCGCCCCGGACCCCGTCCCGGACAACACCAGCTTTGCCCACGCCAAGCTGATCGAGGTTTGCAACCCGTGCACTCCTCCCCATCTCCTGACCATGACCCACTATTCACTCCTCGATCTCGTTCCCGTCGTCGAAGGCGGCACCGTGTCCCAGTCGCTGGCGAACGCCGCCGACCTTGCCGCGCATGCCGAGAGCCTCGGCTTCACCCGCTACTGGGTCGCCGAGCATCACGGCATGACGGGGATCGCGTCAGCGGCAACCGCGGTGGTGATCGGCCACATCGCCGCCGCCACGAAGACGATTCGCGTCGGGTCCGGCGGGATCATGCTGCCCAACCATGCGCCGCTGGTGATCGCCGAGCAGTTCGGGACGCTCGACGCGCTGTTCCCCGGGCGGATCGACCTGGGCCTCGGCCGTGCGCCGGGATCGGACCAGCGTGTCGCGCGCGCGATGCGCCGCACGCTCGAGACCGATGCCAACGCCTTCCCACAGGACGTGCTGGAGCTGCAGAGCTATTTTGCCGACGACGGCCAGACCGGGATCACCGCGACGCCGGGTGCGGGCGCCAATGTCGACATGTGGATCCTGGGATCGAGCACGTTCGGCGCACAACTCGCGGCGGCCTTCGGGCTTCCCTATGCGTTCGCCTCGCACTTCGCCCCCGATTCGCTCGATGCCGCGCTCGCGATCTACCGTCGCGATTTCAAGCCGTCGGCGCGGCTGGCGAAGCCGCACGTGATGGCGGGGCTGAACGTGTTCGCCGCGGACACCGACGACGAGGCGGAGCTGCTCGCGAGTTCGCAGCAGCAGTCGTTCGTCGCGCTGCGCACCGGCAACCCGCGGCAGATGCCGCCACCGGTTCCGGGGTACCGCGCATCGCTGGGCGCGCAGGGCGCCGCGATCCTCGACCATGTGCTGCAATGTTCGGCGGTCGGCGGCCCGGCCAAGGTCGCGCGCGAGATCGCGGCGTTCGTCGCGCGGACCGGGGTGGACGAGGTCATGGTCGCGAGTGCGATCTATGATCATGAGGCACGCAAGCGGAGCCTGGCGATCACCGCCGAGGTGATGGGCGAGTTGAGGGTGGCGGCCTGACCGATGCTGCTCCCCTCCCTGGAAGGGAGGGGCTGGGGGTGGGTGGTTGTCGGGGACACGCAGCGCCCCAAACCAACCCACCCCCGACCCCTCCCTTCCAGGGAGGGGAGCAGCTAATTCGCTGCGGGGAGTCTGAGGCGAACCAGCAACCCGCCCAAATCTTCGCTCTCCTCGAGACTCACCGTGCCCTCGTAGATCTCGGCGACGTCGCGCACGATCGCGAGGCCGAGGCCGGTCCCCGGCTTGCCGGTATCGAGCCTCACACCGCGATCGAAGATGCGGACGCGCTGTTCCTCGGGGATGCCGACGCCGTCGTCCTCGATCAGGAACTCGACGAAGCCCGCCTGCGCGCCGACCGTGACGAACACGCTGCCGCCGCCGTACTTGGCCGCGTTCTCGATCAGGTTGCCGAGCATCTCGTCGAGATCCTGGCGCTCGACATGGACCTGCAGGCCCCGTGGCCCGGTCACGTCGAGGCGGATGTGGCGGTAGAGACGCCCCACCGCGCGCTCGACCGATTCGAGGCTGGGCCAGACATCGGCGCGGCTGTGCGCGGAGCCGCGCCGGCCGACCGCGCGGGCGCGCGCGAGATGATGGTCGACCTGGCGCCGCATCGTCCGGGCCTCGCGGATCACGGTGTCGGCCAGATCCTCGCTCTGCGCGGTGGCGGCGTTCATGATGACGGTAAGCGGGGTCTTGAGCGCGTGCGCGAGGTTGCCGGCGTGGCGCCGCGCTTCCTCCGCCTGGCGCTCGTTATGTTCGATCAGCGCGTTCAGCTCCTCGACCATCGGCGCGACCTCGACGGGCATCGCGCTCGACACCCGCGTCGACTGGCCGGCGCGCATCCGCGCGATCTCCTCGCGGACGCGGCGCAGCGGCCACAGGCCGTAGAAGGTCTGCAGCGCGGCGAGCACGATCAACCCGACCGCGAGCAGTGCGAAGCTGCGGACCAGCGTCCGGCGCAGCACGGTGATCTGCGCGTCGAGCCCGTCGCGGCTCTGCGCGACCTGGAACCGCCAATGGACCGGCGAGCCCGGCAGCATCACGTCGCGCTCGACGACGCGCAGCTTCTCGTCCGGGAACTGCGTGCTGTTGTAGACATGGACGTTGCGGTCGTCGTGCCCGCCACCATGGGCAAGCCGACGGTCCCAGAGCGAGCGCGACGGGAAATCCTCGCGCCCCTTGCCCGATACCTGCCAATAGAGCCCGGACCCCGGTTCGACGAAGCGCTGGTCGGCGGCTTCGCGGGTGAAGATCACCTCGCCCTCGGGGCCGATCTCGGACGAGTTGAGCAGCGAGCGCAGTACATATTCGAGCTGGTCGTCGAAGTTGCGCGTCACCGCGGACGACAGCACGCGATCGAGCGCGAAGCCGCCGCCCGACAGCAGGACGATGATCCACACCGCCGCGATCAGGATCATGCGCCGCGAGAGCGAACCCTTGGTCGCCGCCGGGGTGCGGATCGGCCCGTCTGCCGGAGATATCGCGTCCACGGGTAGTCCTCTCTCCTTCGTCATGCTGAACTTGGTTCAGCATCCACCGCCCCACCAGCGCCATCGCCCGAGGAGAGGTGGACCCTGAACCGAGTTCAGGGTGACGGGGCTTACGCGTCGGGATCTTCGAGGCTGTAGCCGAGCCCGCGGATCGTGGTGATCACGTCCTGGCCGAGCTTCTTGCGGATGCGCGTCACGAACACCTCGATGGTGTTCGAATCGCGGTCGAAATCCTGGTCGTAGATATGCTCGATCAGTTCGGTGCGGCTGACGACCTTGCCCTTGTGGTGGAGCAGGTAGCTGAGCAGCTTGTATTCCTGCGCGGTCAGCTTGACCGGCTCGCCGGCGCGCGTGACCTTGCCGCTGCGCGTGTCGAGGCGGATGTCGCCTGCGGTCAGTTCGGACGAGGCGTTGCCGCTCGCGCGGCGGATCAGCGCGCGCAGGCGGGCGATCAGTTC
The DNA here is from genome assembly GCF_007995065.1 of Sphingomonas ginsenosidivorax. NCBI lineage: Bacteria > Pseudomonadati > Pseudomonadota > Alphaproteobacteria > Sphingomonadales > Sphingomonadaceae > Sphingomonas > Sphingomonas ginsenosidivorax. The sequence continues at coordinate 3,021,288 of NZ_VOQR01000001.1, forward strand.
CTCGCTCTGGAACGGCTTGGCGACGTAATCGTCGGCACCCGCGTCGAGCCCGGCGACCTTGTCCGACCAGCTGTCGCGCGCGGTGAGGACGAGGACGGGCATCACCTTGCCCTCCTTGCGCCAGCGGTCGAGCACGGTCAGCCCGTCGATCTCGGGCAGGCCGAGGTCGAGCACGACGGCGTCGTAATTCTCGGTGCTGCCGAGGAAATGGCCCTCTTCGCCGTCGACCGCGAGGTCGATCGCATAGCCTGCGCCTTCCAGCGTGTTCTTGAGCTGTGCGCCGAGATTCGGCTCGTCCTCTACGATCAGAACGCGCATGATAGTCTCCTCGATGTCGTCACCCCGGACGTGGCCCGGGGTCCATGGTGCCGCATACTCCAAGCCACCCGATTTGTGGAACGATGGATGCTGGAACACCTCCGGCATGACGGGGTGGGGGTTACGATCGGCAATTCAGGGCCCGGTGCGGCCGACGACCTGCCCCGACCGACCATCGACGTCGACCCAGATCACGTTGCCGTCGCGCAGGAATTTCAGCGTGTAGATCGCGGCACCGGAATCATAGTCGAACCCGATATATTGCGCGCCCTTCATCGTCGGGATCACGCGCGCCTCGATCTCGCGGAGCGACATCGAGCGGCCCTGACGCCGCGCCTCGAACGCCGACATCTGGTCGCCGCGGCGCTGATCGGGCACCGCTGCCAGTGCGAGAGCCGGTATGGGCGTCGCGGCCAAGGCCAGGAGAAGCAACATCTTCATGGCGGTGGCATAGGCCTGTTGCGTTGAACAGCCTGTGAATGGAGCCGTGCGCACGACGAAAGGCGAGCGTGGCTTGCTTGCATCACATGCCGGCCCTACCTGCGCGGCATGGCAGCACCGATACTCGCATTCGAAGACCTCGGCATCATCCAGGGGTCGGGGTGGCTTTTTCGTCACCTCGACATCCATATCGGGCCGCGCGACCGGCTCGCGCTGATCGGCCGCAACGGCGCAGGCAAGACGACCCTGCTCAAGCTGCTCGGCGGGTCGGTCCAGGGTGACGAGGGGCGGCGGACGATCGTGCCGGGCACGCGCGTCGTCGTGCTCGAGCAGGAACCCGACCTGCGCGGGTTCGCGACGCTCGCCGACTATGTGATGGCGGGCGACGATGCGCCCTTGTCCTACGAGGCGGATGCGATCGCCGACCAGCTCGGGATCGACCTGACGCGCGAGGCGGCGTCGGCGTCCGGCGGCGAGCGGCGGCGCGCGGCGATCGTCCGCGCGCTGGCGCAGGACCCCGACGTGCTGCTGCTCGACGAGCCGACCAACCATCTCGACATCGGCGCGATCGAATGGATCGAGGATTGGCTCAAGCGGTTCCGCGGCGCGTTCGTGGTGATCTCGCATGATCGTACCTTCCTGACGCGGCTGACCAAGCAGACGCTGTGGCTCGATCGCGGGGCGATCCGGCGCGCGGAGATCGGTTTCGGCGGGTTCGATGCGTGGACCGAGGCGGTCTATGCCGACGAGCAGCGCAACGCCGAGCGGCTCGACGCGAAGCTGAAGCTCGAGGAGCATTGGCTGCTGCGCGGCGTGACCGGGCGGCGCAAGCGCAACCAGGGGCGCCTCACCAAGCTGCACGAGATGCGCGCCGAACGCGCGGCGATGCTGGGGCCGCAGGGCTCGGCGAACCTCGTCACCGGGACCGACGACGCGCGCTCGAAGGTGGTGATCGACGCGAAGGGCGTGTCCAAGGGCTATGGCCTGCGCACGATCATCGACGACCTGACGCTGCGCGTGACGCGCGGCGACCGGATCGGGATCGTCGGCCGCAACGGCGCGGGCAAGTCGACTCTTCTCAAGCTGCTGACGGGCGAGATCGAACCGGATTCGGGATCGATCAAGCTGGCCAAGACGCTGGACGCGGTGGTGATCGACCAGCAGCGCAGCCTGATGGCGCCCGAGAAGACGGTGCGCGAAGTCGTCGCCGATGGCGGCGACTGGATCGACGTGCTGGGGGTGCGCAAGCACATCCACGGATACCTGAAGGACTTCCTGTTCGACCCCAACATGGTCGATGCGAAGGTCGGGTCGCTTTCGGGCGGCGAGCGCTCGCGTCTCCTGCTGGCGCGCGAGTTTGCGCGGAAATCGAACCTGCTCGTGCTCGACGAGCCGACCAACGACCTCGATCTCGAGACGCTCGACCTGCTGCAGGAGGTGATCGGCGATTACGACGGCACCGTGCTGATCGTCAGCCACGACCGCGACTTCCTAGACCGCACCGTGACGATCACGCTGGGGCTAGACGGCTCGGGGACGGTCGACGTCGTCGCCGGCGGTTACGAGGACTGGGAAAAGCGCCGCAAGCCGCAGACCAGCGGCAAGCGCGCCTCGACCAAGGTCGCACCGACCGCGCCCGCAGCACCCAAGGTCAAGCTGACCTACAAGGACCAGCGCGACTTCGACCAGCTGCCCGCACGGATCGAGGCACTCGACGCGCAGATCGCCCGCGACGAGACCGCGCTGGCGAAGCCCGATCTCTATACCCGCGACCATGCGACGTTCGCGAAGCTGACCAAGGCGATCGAGGCGGCGCGGGCGGAGAAGGACGCGGCGGAGCTGCGGTGGATGGAGCTGGCGGAGATGGTCGAGGGGCTGGGATAACCCCCGGTTCAGCACCCACGACACCATTGGCGCCAGCGTTCCTGGCGCGGTGGACCCTGAACCCAGTTCAGGGTGACGGACGCTACAGCGCGCGCCCTGCCCGGCCCGCGAGGTCGACGACATATTGCCAGGCGACGCGGCCCGAGCGGCTCCCGCGCCGGGTCGCCCAATTGATCGCCTCGGCGGGGTCGAAGTCCAGGTCGTGCGCCTTCGCATACGCCGCGACGATCGCGACATAGCCGTCCTGATCGAGCGCGTGGAACCCCAGGCTGAGGCCGAAGCGGTCGGCGAGCGCGAGATGGTCGTCGGCCGAATCGCGCGGGTTGATCGCGCTGTCCTGTTCGGCGATGTCGCGCGGCTGCAGATGGCGGCGGTTGGCGGTGACGAGCAGGCGGACGTTCGCAGGGCGCGGCTCGGCGCCGCCCTCCAGCATCGAGCGCAACGTGCGCGCTTCCGCAGGCGCATCGAAGCCGAGATCGTCGACGAACAGCACGAACGCGCGGCGAACGCCGGCAAGTTGCGCGAAGAGATCGGGCAGGCCGTCGAGATCGATCACCTCGACCAACGCCACATCTGCCCCCTCGCCCTGGACTGCGGCGACCGCGCTCTTGACCAAAGCCGACTTGCCGGTACCGCGCGCGCCCCAGAGCAGCACGTCCTGCGCGGCGTGGCCGGCGGCGAGATGGCGCAGGTTCGTCAGCAGCGTGCCCTTCTGGCGGTCGATGCCGAGCAGCATGTCGAGCGGCAGCGGCGCGAACGCGCGCGCCGGGATCAGCGACCCGGAGCGCCAGAGATAGGCGGGATGCGCGCACGGGTCCGCCACCGGCGGCGGCGGCGGCGAGAGGCGCTCGAGCGCGGCGGCGATACGGTCCAGCGGGTCGGTCATGGGAGCGGGTCATGACGGGATGACGGCGGGCCGACAATCCTTCTTCGTCGCCCCCGCAGCGCTCAGCCCAGTTGTTTCAGGTGGCTGGCGATGGCCGTGTCGCCCGGCGCGAGCTTCGTCGCCTTGACCAGCAGCTGCCGCGCCCCGGCGACATCGCCATTGGCGGCGAGCGCCACGCCGTAAGCATCCGCCGCCGCGGCGTTCATCGGCGCGAGCGCATAGGCGGCGCGCGCATAGCGGAGCGATACCGCTTCATCATTGTCGCCGGCATAGGCCAGCGACAGGTCGGTGAGCAGTCCGGCGTCGCGGTTGCCGATGCGGCGGCGGATGCCTTCCAGCGTTTCGATCGCGGCGCCCCAGTCTCCCGTCGCGACCTGGAGATGGCCGAGCATCCGCTGGCCGGTGAGGCTCTGCGGATTCTGCGACAGATACAGCGCCAGCGAGGTGGCAGCGTCCTGCGCCCGCCCGGTACGGCCGAGCGCGTCAACGAGACGGAGCATCGTCGGTTCGTCGAACGCCAGGTCGGCGGCGCGGGCATAGACGGTAGCGGCGTCGGGATAGCGGTTGGCGGCGGCAAAGGCATCGCCGAGCGCGAGCTGCGCGGCGGGGGCGCCGGGCGTAGCCGCGACGAGCGCCTGCGCGCGCGCGACCGCGCCGGCGGTGTCACCGCTGCCGATCAACCCGCGGATCACGCCGACCGCGTAGGTGGGGTCGTTGGCGGCGTCGGTCGCGGCGGCCTGGAGCGCGCCGACGACGTCGGTCGTCGCGAAGCTGGCGGCGGGGCCCCCTGCCCCCACGCCCATGTTCGCGCGATCGAGGAACTGGGCGGAAACGCCGGGATCGCCGACTGCCGCGAACCCGCGCGCGATGAGATCGAGCGCATAGCCATCGGCATCCGCGCGCACGCCGATCGGACGGAGCGTCTCGAGTGCGGCGCGCGGGTCGCCCGAACGCAGCAGCGCGGCGCCGAGCAACCGGCGGGCGGCGACGTTCATCGGCTGTGCGGCAACGAGCTGGCGCCAGGTCGCGGCGGCCTGTTCGAACTTGCCGTCGGCGTAGTCCAGCGATCCACCCAACAGCAGCGCGGCGGGCAGGCCGTCGAGCGTACGGCCGACATGCTGGAGCAGGCCGCGGGCGAGGTCGGTCCGACCGGCGCGCGCGGCGAGGACCGCCTGCAGATACAGCGCCTGCGGGCTGCCGGGTTTCGCCTGCAGCGCGCGCCGGGTGGCCGAGAGCATGTCCGCATACCGCCCGGCATCGCCGAGCGTGGCGGCGTACTGGATCAGCGCGCGGTGGTAATAGGCGTCGCGGGCGAGCGCCTGTTCGAACCAGGGGAGCGCGGCGACGAGCCCGTAGCGACTGCGCAACACTTCGCCCTGCAGGGTCAGCGCGGCGGGGTCGCCGGGTGCGAGCGCGACGGCGCGCGCGGCGGCCTGCGTCGCGCCCCCGACATCGCCCGCGCTAATGCGGATGCGGCCGAGATCGGTCCAGGCGGCAGCGTCTTGTGGGTCCGCATCGAGCAATGTCGCGAGCGTCGCCTGCGCAGCAGCGGTGTCGCCTTGCACGGCGAGCGCGCGGGCGCGGATGCGCGTGGCGTACCCGGCGTAGCGCGGCGTCGCCTTCGCGGCTTCGTCGATCGCGCCGTCGGGATCGCCCTGCAGCAGGCGGGCATGCGCCTGGAGCTGGTGGAGGCGCGCGGCGGGTACCCCGGCATCGCGCGCACGCGTCAGTTCGGCTTCGGCGGCCAGGCCATCGCCGAGCTCGAGATAGGCGCGAGCGAGCACGGCGTGCGCGATGCCGAGCCCGGGGTCGGCGGCGATCGCCGCCTGCGCGTTGGTACGCGCGGCGCTGTAGTTGCCCGCACGCAGCGTCGTCAGGCTGGCGAGCAGCGAGCGGCGCGCATCGGGCGGGGCTTGCCGGTGGAGCAGCGCGAAGCCACCGACGAGCACGGCCGCGCACAGCACGAGGATAGCGGCGATACGGCCACGGCGCCCGATCGAGACGCGCGGCAGGCGGCGCTTCCGACGCGGACGGAGCAGCGGATAGGTGGCGCTAGACATGGAGATCATAGCTTTTCAGGAGGTCGTACAGCGTCGGCCGGCTGATGCCGAGCAGGCGCGAGGCGCCGGAGATATTGCCGTCGGCGCGGGCAAGCGCGTGGCGGATCGCCTTGCGGTCGGCAATTTCGCGGACCGCGCGGAGGTTGAGCGCGGCGCCGTCCGCCGCCTTGCCGTCGATGTCCAGGTCCGCCGCGGTGACGAGCTTGCCGTCCGCCATGATCACCGCGCGCTTGATCCGGTTCTCGAGCTCGCGGACGTTGCCGGGCCAGGACCAGGCGTCGATCGCGGCGCGCGCGTCGGGGGCGAGGCCGGTGACGCCGGGGTTCATCGCCTTTGCGTATCGCGTCACGAAATGGCGCGCGAGCAACGTGGCGTCGCCGGTACGCTCGGACAGCGCGGGGATGCGGACGACGATCTCGGCGAGGCGGTAATAGAGATCCTCGCGGAAGCGGCCGTCGGCGACCATCGCGTCGACATTCTGGTGCGTGGCGCAGACGATCCGCGTGTCGACGGGAATCGCTTTCCGGCCGCCGATGCGTTCGATCACGCGTTCCTGCAGGAATCGCAGCAGCTTCACCTGCAGCGCGAGCGGCACGTCGCCGATCTCGTCGAGGAACAGCGTGCCGCCGGCGGCCTGTTCGATCTTGCCTTCGGTGGTCTTGACCGCGCCGGTGAACGCGCCCTTTTCGTGACCGAACAGCTCGGATTCGAGCAATGTCTCGGGGATCGCCGCGCAGTTGATCGCGACGAACGCGCCTTTCCGGCGCGGCGATGCGTCGTGGAGCCCGCGCGCGAGCAGTTCCTTGCCGGTGCCGCTGGCGCCGAGCAGCATCACCGAGACATTGGCAGGCGCGACGCGTTCGAGCGTGCGCGTGACCAGCGCCATTTCGGGCGAGGCGGTGATCAGGCCGCCGAACCCGCCGGCGCCACCCCGCGCGGCAAGGCGGCGGTTCTCGGCTTCGAGGGCGTGGACGTGGAAGGCACGCGCGACGATCAGGCCCAGCGCGTCGATGTCGATCGGCTTGGCATAGAAATCCCAGGCGCCGTCGGCGATCGCGCGCAGCGCGCTGTCGCGCGCGCCGTGGCCGGACGCGACGATGACCTTCGTGTCCGGTTTCATCGACAGGATGTCGCGCAGCGTCGCGAAGCCTTCGGTGACGCCGTCGGGATCGGGCGGCAGGCCGAGATCGAGCGTGACGACCGCGGGCTCGTGCGCGCGTACCGCATCCAGCGCCTGGGCACGGTCGCTCGCGACGACGATCTCATAGCCTTCATAGGCCCAGCGGAGCTGGCGCTGCAGGCCGAGATCGTCCTCGACGATCAGCAGGACGGGCCGGTCCTTGTCGGGCATGCCGGTCATGCGGCCGCCTCCAGCGCATCCGCGGCGGGCAGGACGATGCGGAACCGCGTCCCCTCGCCCTCGCGGCTGTCGACCGTGAGCGTGCCGCCCATCGCGCCGACCAGCTGCCGGGCCTCGAACGCGCCGACGCCGAAGCCGGCGGGCTTGGTCGAGACGAACGGGCGGAACAGCTGGTCGCGGACGAACGCCGGGGACATGCCGCAGCCATGGTCGACGACGTCGATCACGACATGGCCGTCCCGGGTCTCCGCAATGATGCGAAGCGGGGCATCCGGCGCACTCGCCTCGATGCCGTTCTGGACGAGATGGCCGAGCACCTGTTCGAGGCGTGCGGCATGCGCGCGGGCAAGCGCGGGACCTGCGGTCGCGACGATCGCATGCTGGGCGCGGCGACGTTGGGCGACGCGTTCGATCAGCTCTGCGACATCGACGGCCGTCAATGGTTCGTCGCGGGTGCCGCTATGGTGCGAGAGCCGGCCGAGGAGCGTGGTCATGCGGTCGGACGAGTCCTTCAGGGTCGCGACCATGTCGGCGCGGAAATCGGGGTTGTCTGCGTGACGTTCGGCGTTGCGCGCCACCAGTGTCAACTGGCTGACCAGATTCTTGATGTCGTGCAGGATGAACGCGAAACGCCGGTTAAATTCGTCGAACCGCGCGGCATCGGCGAGGGCTGAGTGCGCGCGATCCTCGGCGAGGTAGCTGGCGGCCTGGCGCCCGGCGACGCGGAGCAGGTCGAAATCCTCCCAGTCGAGCGCGCGGTCGACCGGGGGACGCGCCAGCACGATCGCGCCGATCAGGCTGCCGCCATGGACCAGCGGCACGATCGCCCAGGCGTCGTGACGGTCGATAAGCCAGCCGGGAACGCTGGCGATCTCGTCCGCGGGCGCCTGGCCGGCACGGACGCGGTCGAGCTCGACGATGCGGATCCCGTCGGCGAGGTGGTGCGCCAGCGGCTCGTCCCGTCCGTGCGGCGGGTCGGTCCAGTTCCACGCAGGCCCCGGGCTCAGTCCGGCGCCGTCGGGAACGAGCAGCAGGCCACCCGGTGAATCGGTGAGGTCGGCGACCGCCTTGACCACGCGCTCCGCGAGTGGGTCGTCGCCGGGCGTGCCGAGCGTGGCGGTGAAACGCTGCCACTCGGCACGATAGTCGTAGCGATGGCGGAACAGGTGCTTGGCGACCTTCACCTTGGTCCAGGCACGCAGCCACGGCGTCGACAGCAAGGTGATGAGCGCGGTCGTCGCGCCGAACACGATCGCGGTCTGGACGATGCGCGCATAGTCGCCGGCATAGCTGTCGGCGAGATTGGTCGCGAGCGCGGTCAGGCCGGCATAGACGACCAGCACGACGGTCGACAGCGCGCGCACCGCGATCGGCCGCGACAGCGACAGCGTCCAGTCGCCGCTGCGGTGCACCGCCACGATCAGCAGCAGCCCGACCCCGGCCATCGCGAACCCGCGCATCGCGATCAGCCCCTGCGGCCATCCCGTCTGCAAGTAGCCCGTGGTGAAGACCAGCAGGTCGATGCTCCAGAGCGCCGCCAGCGCGATCACGACGAGGCGGATACCGCCGCGGGTCGCCGGCGCCGCCTGGTGCAGGTGATGGACGAGGACGAGCGCGCTGACCGCCGCCATCATCCGGAAGACGAGCCGCGCCGAATCGATCGCGCGGAAGGCCTCGTCGTCGGTCTTCACCAGGCCGGCGATGGCGAACACCGCGCCCGCCGCGACCACGCCCATGACGACGATATAGACGGCGCCGATCGCGACGTTGCCGGTGCGGTCGCGGCGGACCAAGGCGAGCATGAAGCCGAGCCAGGCGATGTTGCGCGCACTCTCGGCCAGCCGCGTACTGACGTCGCGTGCGTCGATGCCCGCCACCGCCAGCGCCCAGAGCGCGGTCAGCAGCAACGCGGTGACGAACGCACGGTGCGGCCACTGCCCGCGCGGTCGCCGAAGCTGCGCGAGCGCGAGTGCCGCGAACACGAACGCCGCCAGCGCATGCCCCCAGAGGATCAAGGCCGCGACCATGCCCTTACCGCGCGCCGGCCGGCCACAGCACGACGCGGAGCGTCTGGAGCAGGATCAGCATGTCGAGGAACGGCGAATAGTTCTTCGCGTAATAGAGGTCGTATTCGAGCTTGTGCCGCGCGTCCTCGATCGACGCGCCATAGGGATAGTTGATCTGCGCCCAGCCGGTGATGCCCGGCTTCACCATGTGGCGTTCGGCGTAATAAGGCAGCTGGTCCTCGAGCTGCTCGACGAATTGCGGGCGTTCGGGGCGGGGCCCGACGAAGCTCATCTCGCCCTTCAGCACGGTCCAGGTCTGCGGCAGTTCGTCGATCCGGACCTTCCGGATGAAGCGGCCGATGCGGGTGATGCGCGGATCCTGCTCGGCGGCCCAGACCGCCTTGCCCGCGACCTCGGCGTCCTGGCGCATCGAGCGCAGCTTCAGGATGTCGAAGCTCTCGTTGTACAGCCCGACGCGGCGCTGGCGGTAGAAGGCAGGACCGCGCGATTCGATCTTGATCGCGAGCGCGGTCAGCAGGATCACGGGGAGCGTGATCGCGAGCAGCAGCCCGCTGGCAATGATGTCGAACGCGCGCTTGAAGACGCTCGACAGCATCCGCGTCGAGGCGAAGCCGTCGGAGAAGATCAGCCAGGACGGGTTGACGCTGTTGAGGTCGATCCGGCCGGTCTCGCGTTCGAGGAAGCTCGAAATCTCGCTGACCTGCACGCCGGTGGTGCGGACACGCAGCAGGTCCTTCAACGGCAGTGCGTTGCGACGTTCCTCCAGCGCCAGCACGACTTCACTCGCATTGAGATCGACGATGTGCGCGGACAAATTGGGGATCTCGCCGCGCGGGACCGCGTCCTGTATCGCCGGAACGGGTTCGCCCATCGCGACGAAGCCCGCGACCACGAAGTTTATGCCCGGCTGCGCCGCCAGGTCGCGGATGCGCGCGGCGCGGCTGCCGGCGCCGAGCACGACGATCCGCCGCTTGAACGTCTCGCCACCGAGCGTCCGCCCCAGCAGCGCGCGAACGGTGACGAGCAGGACGGTGGCGATCACGGTCGAATAGAGCAGGTTCGATCGCCAGAAGGTGAGCGCCGGCACGAGGAAGAAGATCAGCGACAGGAAGATCACGCCGAGCGCGATCGCGACCGACAGTCGCGCGGCGGCGAAGCGCAGCGAGAGGAACGATCCGACGCCGTACGCACCGACCGCCACCAGCGAAATCTGGAGCGCGGCGGCGAAGCTGATCAGCTGCGGCAGACGCGTGACGATCGGATCGACCTGCATGTTGATCTGATGCGCGCGCACCACCCAGCCGATCTCTGCGGACGCGATCAGCAGCATCGCATCGACGAGGCCGAGCAACAGCACGGCATAGGGCACATAATGCTTGAACAGCCGGACCATGTTTTGCGCTATCCCGACACGCCGGTGTAAAACGCACCGACACCCAGGACCGCTCTGGCAGAAATATGCCAACAAAGCCTGAAGATTGCGAAATCGTCGGATTTCAACCGAATCACGGGTCCATTGCACCGCTCGTGCGTCCGCTGTAGGCCCGAGGCCAAGTGGAGGATGCATGAGCGTTAAGACGATCGTTCCGGTAATTTTGTCAGGCGGTTCCGGCACGCGCCTGTGGCCGATGTCCCGGCCCGAAATGCCCAAGCAGATGCTGGCCCTGACCGCCGCCGAGACGATGCTGCAGCTGACGGCGGGGCGCGCGATGGGCGACGTGTTCGCGGCACCGATCGTCGTTGCCAATGCGCGCCATGCCGACCTGGTCGAGCAGCAGCTGGCCGCTGCCGGCGCGCGGCCGCAGGCGCTGATCCTGGAGCCTGCCGGGCGCAACACCGCGCCCGCGATCGCGCTCGCCGCGATCGCGGCGGGGCGCGGCCGCGAGGCGCTGCTGGTGATGCCGTCCGACCATGTCATCGCCGACGTCGCCGCGTTCCACGCCGCGATCGAGCGCGCGTTGCCGATGGTGTCGCAGGGCTGGCTGGTGACGTTCGGGATTGCGCCCGATGCGCCCGAGACCGGCTATGGCTGGATCCAGATCGGCGAGGAGATGGCCGAGGGTGTCCACCGCGTCGCGCGGTTCGTCGAGAAGCCACCGCTGGATGCCGCGGAGGCGATGCTCGCGAGCGGCGACCATGCGTGGAACGGCGGGATCTTCCTGTTCCGGGCCGACCGCTATCTGGAGGCTCTGGCGCAGTTCGCGCCGGGCATGCTGGTCGCGACCGAGGAGGCGATGGAGAAGGCACGGCACGAGGGTGTCCGGATCTACCCGGATGCGACCGCGTTCGCGGCCTCGCCCGACGATTCGATCGACTATGCCGTGATGGAGAAGGCCGAGCGCGTCGCGGTGGTGCCGGTGGCGATGGGCTGGAACGACGTCGGCAGCTGGGACGCGCTGCACGCGATCAGCGAACGTGACGCCGACGGCAACATGCACCGCGGCGACGGTGGCGGCACGGTGCTGGCGATCGATACCAAGAACTGCTTCGTGCGCAGCGACGGGGTTCGGGTGTCGCTGGTCGGCGTCGAGGACCTGATCGTGGTCGCGAGCGGCAACGACGTGCTGATCCTGCCGCGCGGGCGCAGCCAGGAGGTCAAGAAGCTGATCGAGGCGATGAAGGCGAAGCCCGCGGCCTGACGATCGACCGCGTCATCGCGGGGCGAGCCCCGGGATGACGGACGGTCAGATCAGTCCCTCGTGCGTCATGGCCTCGACGACCGCGGGGCGGGCCATCATGCGGTCGCGGAACGCGATCAGGTAGGATGGCGCCTCGACGCCCATCTTCTTCGACCAGAGCAGCATCACGAACAGATAGCAGTCGGCGACGCTGACGTCGGGGCCGAACAGATAGTCGCCGACCATCGTATCGGACAGATAGCCGAGCCGCTTGGCGATCACCTCTGCGGCCTTGGCCTTGTCCGCGTCGGAAGCGCCCGAGAAGAACGGCTTGAAGCTCTTGTGGATTTCGGTCGAGATGAACGCGAGCGCCTCGAGCAGGTGCGTTCGGCCCATCGTACCGCCGGGCGCGAGGGCCGGCGCCTGCTGCGCGATCCAGTCGAGGATCGCGATGTTCTCGCTGAGCGTCTCGCCGCTGTCGAGCGTCAGCGCAGGCACATAGCCCTTGGGATTGATCGCGGCATAGTCGCCGTCATGCTCGGTGCGCTTGGTCTTCAGGTCGACCTTCTCGTGTTCGAAGTCGAGCCCTGCTTCGTGGAGCGCGATGTGGTCGGCGAGGCTGCAGGCGCCGGGCGAGTAATAGAGTTTCATGGGCGGTCCTTGTTCTCTCAAGGCCGCTTAACGCAGTGCAGATGGCGCAGGGTCCCGAATAGCAAAGCGGGCTAGTCGTCCGTGAAAATCTCGGCGTGCGGGATGGTGATGCCGAGCGATGGCAACACCAGATCGATTGCGGGCGAGAAAAGCGTCTCGGTCCAGCCGTTCTCAATGCGCTGATGAATCGCCAGCGCCTGCTTGTCCACATCGATGAAGGCGATCGTATCGACGCTAGCGATCGCGCGATACTCGTCCTTCTTGACGGTCAGGTCGGAAGAGCGGGTCGAGGGGGAAAGGACCTCGATCACGACGCGGGGGTCGGACAGCGTCAGATCGTCGGGCTGGTCGCCGGGGGTGCCACAGTCGATCGTGAGGTCGGGATAGCGGACCGAGCGATCGTGCGTGCGCACCGCCATGTCGGAGCCATAGGGGCGGCAGCCTGAACCGCGCAGGGCGTTTCCTACTGCGATGGCGAGGTTCATCTGGACACGCGAATGGTCGCGTGTTCCGCCGGTCATCATGCGGATGACACCGTTGTCGAGTTCGGCCTTCATGTCGGGGCCGAAATCGATCCGGAGGAACTCCTCCGCGGTCAGCAGGCGGTAGTGCGGGTCCGTTGCCATGCCGGCATTGTACGCCTTCGAACCCGACAAAAAAAGGGGCCGGGACTTGCGTCCACGACCCCTTTCTCTTGGGTGGTTCGGTAGGCTTGGGGCGGAGGACCGGCAAAGCCGATCCTCTTCGTCGGACGAGACCGGCGGTTTGAACCGCCGGCTCGCCGTCCGTCCTTGGGCGAGTCCTGAGCCAGCATGGTCCAGGCCGCCCTGCGGATCAGAAGTCCATGCCGCCCATGCCGCCCATGCCGCCGCCGCCGCCCATGGGCATGGCGGGCTTGTCTTCGGCCATCTCGCTCACGGCCGCTTCGGTCGTGATGAGCAGGCCTGCGACCGATGCCGCGTTCTGCAGCGCGGTGCGGACAACCTTGGTCGGGTCGATCACACCGGCTTCCACCAGGTTCTCGTACGTGTCGGTCGCGGCGTTGAAGCCGATCGACGTGTCGTTGCCATCGAGCAGCTTGCCCGAAACCACCGCACCGTCATGACCTGCGTTGCTGGCGATCTGGCGAACCAGGGCCGTCAGCGACTTGCGGACGATGTCGATACCGCGCGTCTGGTCCTCGTTCGCACCGGTCAGGCCGTCGAGTGCCTTGGTCGCATACAGCAGAGCCGTGCCGCCACCGGGAACAATGCCCTCTTCAACGGCTGCGCGGGTTGCGTGCAGCGCGTCGTCGACGCGGTCCTTGCGCTCCTTGACTTCGACTTCCGACGAGCCGCCGACCTTGATCACGGCAACGCCGCCGGCGAGCTTGGCAAGACGCTCCTGGAGCTTCTCCTTGTCATAGTCGCTCGTCGTGTTCTCGATCTGCTGACGGATCGCTTCGGTGCGGCCCTTGATCGACTCGTGATCGCCGGCACCGTCGACGATGACGGTGTTGTCCTTGTCGATGGTGACGCGCTTGGCGGTGCCGAGCATGCCGAGCGTGACGGTCTCGAGCTTGATGCCGAGGTCTTCCGAGATCATCTCGCCCTTGGTCAGGATCGCGATGTCCTCGAGCATCGCCTTGCGACGATCGCCGAAGCCGGGCGCCTTGACCGCTGCGACCTTGAGGCCGCCGCGCAGCTTGTTGACGACGAGCGTGGCGAGCGCCTCACCCTCGATGTCCTCGGCGATGATCAGCAGCGGACGACCCGACTGGACGACGGCTTCCAGGATCGGGAGCATCGCCTGCAGGTTGCTGAGCTTCTTCTCGTGGATGAGGATGTACGGATCGGCGAGCTCGACCGTCATCTTCTCGGGGTTGGTGATGAAGTAGGGCGACAGATAACCGCGGTCGAACTGCATGCCCTCGACGACGTCGAGCTCGAATTCGAGACCCTTCGCTTCCTCGACGGTGATCACGCCTTCCTTGCCGACCTTTTCCATCGCTTCGGCGATCTTCTCGCCGACTTCACGGTCGCCGTTTGCCGAGATGATGCCGACCTGCGCCACTTCCTTCGAACCCGAAACCGGCTTCGAACGCGCCTTCACGTCGTCGACGACCTTGACCACGGCGAGGTCGATGCCGCGCTTGAGGTCCATCGGGTTCATGCCCGCTGCGACCGACTTCATGCCCTCGCGGACGATGGCCTGCGCCAGGACCGTCGCGGTGGTGGTGCCGTCACCGGCGATGTCGTTGGTCTTCGAGGCCACTTCGCGCAGCATCTGCGCACCCATGTTCTCGAACTTGTCCTTGAGCTCGATCTCCTTGGCGACGGTGACGCCGTCCTTGGTGATGCGCGGTGCGCCGAAGCTCTTGTCGATGACGACGTTGCGGCCCTTGGGCCCCAGGGTCACCTTGACCGCGTCGGCGAGGATGTCGACGCCGCGGAGGATGCGCTCACGCGCGTCGCGGCCGAATTTTACGTCTTTGGAAGCCATGCTAGCTGCCCTTTCGAATGGTGGAAGTTGGGGAAGTTCACGCTACGTCAGGGCCGGAATCGACCCCGGTGCGTGCTCAGCCGACGATTCCGAGGATGTCGGACTCTTTCATGATCAGCAGGTCTTCACCGTCGACCTTGACCTCGGTGCCCGACCACTTGCCGAACAGGATCTTGTCGCCGGCCTTGACGTCGAGCGGGGTGATCGTGCCGTTCTCGGCGCGGGTCCCGGTGCCGACGGCGACGACTTCGCCTTCCTGCGGCTTTTCCTTGGCGGTATCGGGGATGATGATCCCGCCCGCGGTCTTCTCTTCGGCTTCGACGCGCTTGACGAGCACGCGGTCGTGCAGGGGACGAAAGTTCATGGGGCCCATGTCCTTTAGGTTTGTGACAGATTTCTGGCACTCACTTGGGGCGAGTGCCAACGGAGCGGATATGTGCCTGCGGGTCCTACATGTCAAAGGGGGTGGCAGGATTTTTGAACGGGTTTGGACGGAAAATTCCGTCGTTCTGACGGAGGGACGTGCGGTCTCTGCATCCTCCCCCGCCAGGGGGAGGTGGCAGGCGTAGCCTGACGGAGGGGGCGGCAGGAGTAACGGCTGTTTCGTGCCCGCCCCCTCCGTCGCCTTTGGCGCCACCTCCCCCTGGCGGGGGAGGATTACGAGAACGGGGCGTATTGGCCGCCTAACACGGGCCATTTACGCACGCCTGCGCTTGCTCTAGCCATGCGGCATGACCGACAGCGCTGCGCCTTACGCCCCCCCGCCCCCGTCCTATGTCGACCCGGCCAGACCGCCGCGGCGGAAATGGCGGCTGGTGCGCGGGGTGTGGAAGCTGCTGGTCGCGATCAAGGATGCGCTCGTCCTGATCGCAATGCTGCTGTTCTTCGGCCTGTTGTTCGCCGCGCTCAACGCGCGCGCCGGCACAAAGGCGATCAAGGACGGCGCGCTGGTGCTCGAGCTGAACGGCTCGGTCGTCGAACAGCCCGCGGAGCCGGCGGCGTTCGCGGCCTTGTCGGGCAGCGCGCAGCCCAAGCAGTTCCGCCTGCGCGACGTCGTGCGCGCGATCGACACCGCACGGACCGACGGGCGCGTGAAGGCGCTGGTGCTCGACCTGGACCGCTTCGGCGGCGCCTATCCCGCGGCGCTCGGCGAGATCGGCGACGCGCTGGCGCGGGTGCGCGCGGCGAAGAAGCCGGTGCTGGCCTATGCGACCGCCTATACCGACGGCAGCTATCGCCTCGCGGCGAATGCGAGCGAGATCTGGGTCAATCCGCTGGGCGGCACGCTGTTCCTGGGACCGGGCGGCAACCAACTGTTCTACAAGGGGCTGATCGACAAGTTGGGCGTCACCACGCACGTCTACCGGGTCGGGCGGTACAAGTCGTTCGTCGAGCCGTACACGCGCGCCGACCAGAGCGAGGACGCCAGGGCGGCGAGCCAGGCACTGTACGGCACGCTGTTCGCGCAGTGGAAGGAGGCCGTCGCCAAGGCACGGCCCAAGGCGCAGATCGCCGAGCTGCTGACCGCGCCCGACAAGGTGGTGATCGCGGCGAACGGCAACATCGCCGAGTCGAACCTGCGCAGCGGGCTGGTCGACAAGCTGGGCGACCGCACCGCGTTCGGCCGCCGCGTCGCCGAGATCGCCGGGACCGACACCAGCAAGCCGGCGGGCAATTTCAACGCGATCACCTATGAGTCCTGGGTGAAGGCGAACCCGTTGCCGACCGCAGGCGACGCGATCGGCGTGCTGACCGTCGCGGGCGACATCGTCGACGGCGACGGCGGCATGGGGACCGCCGCGGGCAACACGATCGAGAAGGCGATGCTGACCGGGCTCGCCAAGAAGAAGCTGAAGGCGCTGGTCGTCCGCGTCGATTCGGGCGGCGGGTCGGTGATGGCGTCGGAGCAGATCCGGCTCGCGATCCTCGAGGCCAAGAAGAAGGGCCTGCCCGTCGTCGTCTCGATGGGCGGCGTTGCGGCCAGCGGCGGATACTGGGTGTCGACGCCGGCGGACGCGATCTTCGCCGAGCCGGGGACGATCACGGGGTCGATCGGGATCTTCGGGATCATCCCGAGCTTCGAGACCGCGCTCGCCAAGATCGGCGTCACCACCGACGGCGTGAAGACGACCGCGCTCTCGGGCCAGCCCGACGTGGTCGGCGGCACGACGCCGATGTTCGACGCGATCATGCAGGCGGGCATCGAGAACGGCTATCGCCAGTTCATCGGCCGCGTCGCGCAGTCCCGGAAGATGACGCCGGCGCGGGTCGACGCAATCGGCCAGGGCCGCGTCTGGGACGGCGGCACCGCGCGGCAGCTGGGGCTGGTCGACCGGTTCGGCAATCTGCAGGACGCGATCGACGAGGCCGCCAAGCGCGCGAAGCTCGATCCGGCCAAGGTCCATGCCGAATATCTCGAAAAGGAGCCGGGGTTTCTCGCCAAGCTCGCCGAGGGCCTGTCGAGCGACGACGACGACGATGCCACCGGCGGCGATGCGTTCGCGCGGATCGCCGCCGAGCGCCGGCAGATGCTGGCGCGCGCGTTGGGTGACATGAAGCGGCTGGCGTCGTCGGGGTCGGTGCAGGTGCGGTGCCTCGAATGCGGCGGGATCGGCCCGAGTGCGGGCGATGTCGGCGATGCGAAGCTGCTCGACTTCGTGATGGCGCGAATCGGGCTGTGACCCGGGTCCGCGCAGCCACGCCGGCTGACGCGGAGGCGATCGCGGCGATCTATGCGCCGCACGTGCTCGCCGGGATCGCGTCGTTCGAGACCGAGGCGCCTGATGCCGACGGCATCGCCGCGCGGATGGCGGCGAGCGACGGGCTGTATCCCTGGCTGGTCGCGATAGCGGACTCGGGTGAGGTCATGGCCTATGCCTATGCCACGCGGTTCCGGGACCGCGCCGCGTATCGGTTCGTGGTCGAGACGACGGTGTATGTCGCTGACGCCGCGCAGCGTCGGGGGGCGGGGCGGCTGGTATACGCGGCGCTGATCGAGACGCTGCGGGCGCAGGGGTTCACGCAGGCGATCGGCGCGATCGCGCTGCCGAATGTGGGGTCGGTGGCGTTGCACGAGGCGATCGGGTTCCGGGCGGCCGGGATGTACCACGCGGTCGGGTATAAGTTCGGGCGGTGGATCGACGTGGGGTATTGGCAGTGTGCGCTGAACGCGCCTGCGGTGCCGCCGGTCGAGCCTCGGCCGTTTGTGGAGGTCGGGGTGGTGCGGGGGTAGCAGGCCCCCCTCCCCTGCCGTTCGCCCTGAGCGTAGTCGAAGGGCAACTGTCCCAAGGCACGGACCTCCCGGTAGGAAGGTGTGCTTCGACTTCGCTCAGCACGAACGGGGGGGGGAATTCTACCCCGTCATCCCGGGCTTGTCCCGGGATTCGGGGTTAACAGGCGCGGCGCTTGGGGCCCTGGATCCTGACTTTCGTCAGGATGACGGAAGAAAGCATAATCTTCGTCATCCCGGGCTTGTCCCGGGATCCAGGGCCCCAAGCGCTCCACCCTGTAACCCTGGATCCCGGGACGAGCCCGGGATGACGTAGGGGGCTTACCCCAGGATATGCATCCACATCGGCTGGCCGATCAGGCTCTGCGACCCGCGCAGCTTTTCCAGTGCCTGTGCGACGCTGCGTTCGGGGCCCTCGTGCGTGACGATCGCGACGAGGACGCTGCCCTCGCCGCTGGCGCCGCGCTGGATCAGGCTTTCGATCGAGACGCCGGCGTCGCGCATGGCCGCTGCGATCTCGGCGAGCACGCCGACCTTGTCCGCGACGGTGAAGCGCAGATAGGCGCGGCCGCGGCGTTCGCCGCTGTCGGCTTTCGGCGCCGCGGCCAGCGAGGCGACCGGCATCGCGAAGGGCGGGCCGAATTCGCCGCGCGCGATGTCGATCAGGTCGGCGACCACCGCGCTCGCGGTCGGGCCGTCGCCGGCGCCTGCACCCTGGAACAGCAGCCGGCCGACGAAATTGCCCTCCGCGACCACGGCGTTGAGCGAGCCGGTGACGTGTGCGAGCGGGTGGTCGAGCGGCACGAGATGCGGGTGGACGCGCTGGAACAGGCCGTTCGGGCCGGCTTCCGCAAGGCCGAGCAGGCGGACGCGGTAGCCGAGCGCGGCGGCCTCCGCGATGTCGGCGCCGAGCAGATGGCGGATGCCGCTGGCGGCGACGTCGCCGAACGCAGGGCGCGTACCGAACGCGATCGAGGCGAGGATCGACAATTTGTGCGCGGCGTCGACGCCGTCGATGTCGAAGCTGGGATCGGCTTCTGCGTAGCCGAGCGCCTGCGCCTCGGCGAGCACCTCGGCGAAGTCGCGGCCCTCCGCTTCCATCTTCGACAGGATGAAATTGCACGTGCCGTTGAGGATGCCGTAGACGCGCGCGATCTCGTTCGCCGCGGCGCCTTCGCGCAGGCCCTTGATGACCGGAATGCCGCCAGCGACCGCGGCTTCGAACTTGAGCGCGACGCCCGCCGCCTCGGCCGCTTCGCCGAGTTCGAGGCCGTGATGCGCGAGCATCGCCTTGTTCGCGGTGACGAACGCCTTGCCCGCACCGAGCGTGGCGCGTGCGAGCGTCAGCGCTGGACCGTCCGACCCGCCGATCAGTTCGACCACGACATCGGCGTCGGAGCGCGCGAGCGCGGTGGTGTCGTCGACCCAGTCGAAGCGCGACAGGTCGACGCCGCGATCCTTGCTGCGGTCACGCGCGGACACCGCGACGATCTCGATCGCGCGCCCGGCCCGCCTGGCAATCAGGTCGCGATTGGCGTCGAGCAGGCGAATCACCCCGCCACCGACGGTTCCGAGGCCGGCAAGGGCTACGCGCAATGGGTCTGTCATAAAATTCCTCCGCTCAGGGCTTCGACTAAGGATCGCGCCCGCGCACTGCAATGCCCGTGACGTTATCGTTCGCACGCCCTATCTGCGACGCATGACCGGCCGCTTCGACCATTTGCCCAACCGCCGCGCGATCATCGATCGCCGTGCGCTTGCCGATACCCTCGCCGCCCTGGAGGCGGAGGATCGCACGATCCTGCGCCACGCGGCGACGGCCGTGCTGAAGGACGCGCTGGACGCGGGACGGCGCGAGGTCGAGCGGCGACTGATCGAACATCCCTCGCGCGGGCTGGAGGCGACCAGCGCGCAGGCCTATCTGGTCGACCAGATCCTGCGGCTGCTGTTCGCGTTCACCGTCGAGCGGCTGTACCAGCGCGCCAACCCGACCGCGGCCGAGCAGCTGACGCTGATCGCGGTCGGCGGCTATGGCCGGACCGAGATGGCGCCGCATTCGGACGTCGATATCGGGTTCCTGACGCCGCTGAAACAGACCGCTTGGGCGGAGCAGATCATCGAGACGATGCTGTACGCGCTGTGGGACCTGGGGCTGAAGATCGGCCATTCGAGCCGGTCGCTCGACGAGATGATCCGCCAGGCCAAGGCCGACATCACGGTGCGCACCGCCTTGCTCGAGGCGCGCTTCGTGTGCGGCGACACCGCGCTGTACGAAGAGGCGTCGCGACGCTTCAAGGCCGAGGTGCAGGCGGACACCGCACGCATCTTCATCGCCGAGAAGCTTGCCGAACGCGACCTGCGCCACAAGAAGATGGGCGACACGCGCTACGTCGTCGAACCCAACGTCAAGGAGGGCAAGGGCGGCCTGCGCGACCTGCACGCGCTGTTCTGGATCGGGAAATATATCTACGATGTCCAGCGCGCCGCCGAGCTAGTCGAGGTCGGGCTGTTCACCAAGGCGGAATACCGGCTGTTCCACCGCGCCGACAATTTCCTGCAGGCGGTGCGGTGCCACCTCCACAGCATCACCGGGCGCGCCGAGGACCGGCTGACGTTCGACGTGCAGCGCGAGATCGCCGAGCGGATGCGGTTCTCCGACCGGCCGGGCAAGTCGAGGGTCGAGCGCTTCATGCAGTTCTATTTCCTGCAGGTGAAGATCGTCGGCAGCCTGAGCGGGGTGTTCCTGGCGCATCTCGACGAGAAATTCGCCGCGCGGGGCCGCCGGTTCGGGCTGCCGACGCTGCGACGCAGCCCCCGCAAGATGCACGGCTTCGTGCTCGATCGCGGGCGGCTGGCGTTGCCCGAGGACGATTTCTTTCGCGCCGACCCGGCGCGGCTGATCGAGCTGTTCCAGCTGGCCGACAAGCACGGGCTGGAGATCCATCCGCTGGCGATGCGGGCGGCGGCGCGCGATGCCAAGCTGGTCGACGAGGTCCGCGACAGCCCGAGCGCGAACGCGCTGTTCCTCGACGTGCTGACCTCCCCGCGCGATCCCGAACTGGTGCTGCGCTGGATGAACGAAGCGGGCGTGTTCGGCCGGTTCGCACCCGATTTCGCGCGCGTCGTCGCGCAGATGCAGTTCGACATGTACCATCATTATACCGTCGACGAGCACACGATCCGCGCGATCGGGTTGCTGGCGCAGATCGAGCGAGGCGCCCTGCGCGAGGATCACCCGCTGGTCACCGGGATCTTCGACCAGATCGTGTCGCGCCGCGCGCTGTACGTCGCGGTGCTACTGCACGACATCGCCAAGGGGCGCGGCGGCGATCATTCGATCCTGGGCGCGGAGGTCGCGCGGCGGCTGTGCCCGCGCTTCGGCCTGACCGCGGCGGAGACCGAGACGGTGGCGTGGCTGGTCGAGAAGCACCTGCTGATGTCGGCGACCGCGTTCAAGCGCGACCTGTCGGATTTCAAGACGATCCTCGATTTCTGCGAGGTGGTGCAGAGCCCGGAGCGGCTGCGGTTGCTGCTGGCGCTGACGGTGGTCGATATCCGCGCGGTGGGCCCGGGGGTGTGGAACGGGTGGAAGCGGCAATTGCTGTCCGACCTGTACGAGTCGGCGGAGGAAGTGCTGCGGCTGGGCCACAAGCAGAAGGGCCGCGCGGACCGGATCGCCGCCAAGCAGGAGACGCTGCAGGCGGACCTGGGCTGGGACGAGGGGGTGTTCGCCGACTTCGTGCGGCGGATGCCCGAGGCCTATTGGGTGGCCGAGCCCGACGACGTGCTGGCGCACAATGCGCGGTTCATCGCGGGCGCGGGCGATGCCCGGCTGGCGATCGACGCGCATGTCTATCCGGGGCGCGGCGCGACGTTGGTGACGATCTATGCGGCCGACCATCCCGGGCTGTTCTACCGCATCGCGGGCGCGATCCATGTCGCGGGCGGCAACATCATCGACGCGCGGATCCACACGACGCGCGACGGCATGGCGGTGGACAATTTCCTCGTCCAGGATCCGTTCGGGCGGCCGTTCGACGATGAGGGCCAGCTGGCGCGGCTGCGGACCGCGATCGAGGATGCGCTGGCCAATCGCGGCAAGCTGGCCGACCGGCTGGTGGCGAAGGCACTGCCGCGCGTCCGCGCGGAGGCGTTCGAGATCGTCCCCAACGCGCTGATCGACAACAAGGCGTCGAACCGGTTCACCGTGGTCGAGGTGAACGCGCGCGACCGGCCGGCATTGCTCAACCAGCTCGCGCATGCGCTGTTTCAGTCGAAGGTGACGATCCATTCGGCGCATGTCGCGACATATGGCGAGCGCGCGGTGGATACGTTCTACGTGACGGACCTGACCGGCGACCGGATCGTGGCGTCGGCGCGGTTGAAGACGCTGGAACGGCGGTTGCTGGCGGCGGCCGCGGGCGAGGAGATCGACCTGGCTGCGTGAGGTGATGCGTCGGGGGTGGGTGGGCGAGCCCTCCCCAGTTCCCGTCATGCTGAACTTGTTTCAGCATCCACCTCTCTTTGAGCGATAGCGTTTGAGGAGCGGTGGACCCTGAAACGAGTTCAGGGTGACGAGATACCTTTCGTCCTGGGGTAGCTGTAGAGAGACGCTGACGAGCCCTATCGAAGGATGAGGGCATCGACTTGGCGGCGTGAGCGGGTTTCGATTGACGCCGCGCGACGCCGGCGCCGGCGCGTTCGGGACATGCCCTTCGACTTCGCTCAAGGCGAACGGAAGTTGGGACGGGCTGAGGGCCTTCCCTCTTTCTCCGTCATGCTGAACTCGTTTCAGCATCCACCACTCCCCATGCGAAAGCGTCCGGGGAGCGGTGGACCCTGAACCGAGTTCAGGGTGACGGGGTATTTTCGTTCGTCCTGCGTAGCCGTCGAGCGACGTCGACAGGGACTTTCGACGTCACTCGGCCCCTACTCAGGACGAACGGGGTTCAAGCCTCAGAACCGCGAGCGGAGCGTGACGCCGTAGGTGCGGGGTTCGGCGAGGTAGGATGTGAAGATCTGGTTCCCCACGCCGCCGAACGCCTGGACCTGCGACTGGCTGCCGGCGCCCTGGAACGGCGCGCTGAAGGCGACCTGCTGGTAGTTGGTGTCGAGCAGGTTCTGCGCCCAGAGCTCGAGCGCCCAGCGCTGCTCGGGCCCGCGGATGCCGACGCGCGCGTTCATCAGGAAGAAGCCGTCCTGCGCCTTCTCGCCGAACAGATCCGAGCCGGTGTTGTAGTCGCTGGTCATGCGGCCATCGATGTAGACGAGGCCGGTGATCCCGCCCGATCCGATCGACGGCGTCCAGGTGGTCGAGCCCGTGACGGTGTGCTTCGGCGCGTTCGACATGGTGTTGCCCGAGAGCAGGAACAGCGCGGGGTCGAGCGCCTCGCCGCGTTCCGAGCCGACCAGGTTGTTCTTGAACTTGGTCTCGACGTAGGTGTAGCCGAGCCCGACCTGGAAGTTGCGGACCGGGAACAGCCCGCTTTCGATCTCGAAGCCCTGCGAGCGCACGCCGTACCCGACCTTGCCGGTGCAGGCCCCGGTGACGGCGCTGGCATCGCGGTCGCCGCCATTGAGGCTGGTTTCGCACGAACTGATGTTCTGGACGATGAAGTTGGTGCCGTTGAAGGTGTTCAGCTGGAAGTTCTTGAAGTCCTGCCGGAAGCCCGCGACGTTCAGGGTGAAGTTGCGCGAGGTGTATTTCACGCCGGCTTCATAGGCGTTGACGGTTTCGGGATCGAACCGCAGCCGGCTGGCGCTGGCGTTGGTCGGGCTGCTGAACACGTTGGCGGTCAGATCCGAGCGATCGAGGTTGTAGCCGCCCGCCTTGTAGCCGCGCGAATAGGACGCGTAGACCAGCGTGTCGGTGCGCGGCTTGTACGAGACGATGCCGGTGCCGCTGAACTCGCCTTCCTTGAACCCGTCGCGCAGGTTCAAGTTGTTGAGCGCCGAGGTCGAATTGCCCGTGCAGGTCAGCGTGATGATGCCGCCGACGACGGGCAGCAGCGCGGCGGGCACGGCGGGGTTCGCGAGCAGCGGGCTGAGCGCTGCCTGCTGCGCGGGGCAGACCGTGTTGTTGTTGGCGAAATCGCCGCGGAAGTCCTTCTGCTCGTGCGTGTAGCGAAGGCCGCCGGTGAGCGACAGCTTGTCGGTCAGCTTGAAGATGTTGTGCGTGAAGAACGCGTAGTTCTTGCTGTCCTGGTAATAGTTCGCGCGCTGGTCGCCGAGGTTGTTGAGCGTCGACAGGCGATCGAGCCCGCCCAGGATCGCGGGGGCGAGCGCCCCGAAGTTCGCACCGAATGCCTGGCGCCCGGTCGCACCGCCGAACGCGGCAACCGGCGTGGTGCCGAGACAGCCGGGGGCGGCGGGGTTGCGCAGCGCGGCGACCGGGCTGACCGTCGCGACGATGCGGCAGGCGGCGAACGCGCCATACTGCGTGCCGAACTTGAGGTTGTCGGCGACGACCAGGTCTTCCTTCGAGAAATAGCCGCCGATCAGCCAGTCGAGCTTGTCGTCGAACAGCGATCCGTTGAGGCGGAGTTCCTGCGTGAAGGTGTGGAACTGGCGATAGGCGTTGCCGTCGTCGGCGCGGTAGCCGATGTCGAGATTGCCATAGTCGATGTCGGCGGCGTTGCCCGACTTGTATTCGCGGTACGCGGTGATCGAGGTCAGCTGCGCGAAGCCGAGATTGGCGTCGATCTGCGCCGAGCCGCCATAATCCTTGGTGATGTTCGCATAGGCCTTGCCGAGCGAGTTGGCGATGCGGCGGCCGAACGGATCACCCGCGCTGGGGAACACGCCGCCCATGCTCTGCATGACCTGGACGATGCGGTTGCCGGCCGGGTTGATCGCGAAGTCGCCGGGGACGCCGGGGGTCGGATCGATCTTCTCGGCGGTGTTGATGTAGACCGCGCCGCAGCATTTCTCGTTGCGGCGGGTATAGTCGCCGATCAGGCGGACGGACACGTCGGCCGACGGCTCGAACAGCAGCTGGCCGCGGACGAAATAGCGGTTGCGGTCGTTATAGTCGGTGTTGTTGATGACGTCGCGGTAGAAGCCGTCGCGCTTGCCGAACACGCCGTCGAGGCGGAAGGCCAGCATGTCCTTGATGATCGGGCCGGTCAGGCCGCCGGCGATACGGATGTTGTCGTAGTTGCCATAGGTGCCCTCGGCATAGCCCCCGAAGGTGTATTCGGGCAGCTTGGTCAGGATATTGATCGTGCCCGCCGACGCGTTGCGGCCGGCCAGCGTGCCCTGCGGCCCACGCAGGACCTCGATCCGGTCGACTTCACCGAGGTCGTTGAGGCCCGAGCCGGTGCGGCTGCGATAGACGCCGTCGATGAAGACCGCGACCGAGCTTTCGAGGCCCGGATTGTCGCCGACGGTACCGATGCCGCGGATACGGGCGGAGGCGTTGGCTTCGCTGCCGGTCGAGGAGACGAGCAGCGAGGGAACGAGCTGCGTCGCCTGGCGGATGTCTGTGGCGCCGGTGTTCTCGAGCGCGGCCGAGCCGACCGCGGAAACCGCGACGGGGACGTTCGACAGCCGTTCGGCGCGGCGGGTCGCGGTGATCACGATGTCACCGACGTTGCCGGTGTCTTCCTCGGCGGCGACCGACCCCTGCGCGGTGCCGGAGGTCGAGGTGCCGGCGGTCTGCGCCTGGGCCTGCGGGGTCGGCAGGTCCTGTGCGAACGCCGGAACGGCCAGCGCCGCGGTGGCGGCTGCGGACAACAGATATGCGATCGAGCGCATCGGCATTCCCTCCTGGTACATTCGAATTGTTTCGAACTTATGGTTTGTTCGAAAGCTAGAGAGGTGCAGGCGTAAACGTCTATATATTTCCGTATGGGGAAAGCGTTTTTTGAAGATTGTGTCTCGTACGCAACACTCGATTACGTAAATATCCATGCCGCTTTTCCGGCCCGTTCGATGGCCCGCCGGGGCGTCGGAACCGTCGATCGCGACGAACCGGCAACAGCCGGAACCGGCCCTGCCGTAACGGCAGCCGGACGCGAAACGGCCGGCCCGACGCAGAGCATCGGACCGGCCGTTTCGTTTGCCAGCAAAGGCGCGCGCGTTACTTGGGCGCGAGCACCATCAGCATCTGGCGACCTTCCATGCGCGGATAGGCCTCGACCTTCGCGACCTCCGCGACGTCGTCCTGCACGCGCTTGAGCAGGTTCATGCCGAGCTGGCCGTGGCTCAGCTCGCGACCGCGGAAGCGCAGCGTGATCTTGACCTTGTCGCCCTCGCCGATGAAGTCGTTCACCTTCTTCATCTTCGTGTCATAGTCATGGTCGTCGATGTTCGGACGCATCTTGATCTCCTTGATCTCCTGCGTCTTCTGCGACTTGCGCGCGAGATTGGCCTTTTTCTGCGCCTCGTACTTGAACTTGCCGACGTCGAGGAACT
Organism: Sphingomonas ginsenosidivorax; assembly: GCF_007995065.1. NCBI lineage: Bacteria > Pseudomonadati > Pseudomonadota > Alphaproteobacteria > Sphingomonadales > Sphingomonadaceae > Sphingomonas > Sphingomonas ginsenosidivorax. Next base: position 3,047,658 of record NZ_VOQR01000001.1, read on the forward strand.
TGGCGACGGGCGGATCGGCGTTGGGGGAGACCTCGACCAGGTCCAGGCCGTGCTCGGCCGCCTGCTCCATCGCCTCGCGCGTGAACATGACGCCGAGGTTCTCGCCCTCATGGTCGATCACGCGAACCTTGGGGCTGACGATGAATTCGTTGAATCGGGGGCCGTTCATCGGCGGCGCCTGCATCGGCCGGCGCATCGTGGGAGGACGTATGGGGTTTGCTCCTGTGGTTCTGCTATCCTGCCATATAGCGCATCTCACAGTCTTTTTGAAGGTGGTCCGTCGATGACGTCCAGACGGACGACGATATCGGGCAGAAGCAGCGCGCGAACATCGTCATGCGCCTCATATTCCTCGACATCTGTATAGGCCCCGCCGGCAGGCGTGCGGTGCACACGGATCGTCTTGCGGATGGCATCGACGACCCAATATTCGCGCACGCCGTGCAGCGCGTATTTGTCTGCCTTCACATGCAGGTCGAAGCCCAGCGACGACACCGCGACTTCGACGACCAGCAACAGATCGGGGCCGCGCACGTCCTGCGAGTCGATCTCGCGTGGCCATAGCGCGATGTCCGGCTCCAGCATCGTTGTCTCGCTGAACGCCACCGACGGCTCGACGAACAGGCCAATTTCGGCCGGCTTGGCAAGAATCAGGGCCTCGTTCAGGCGGGACTTCATGCGCTCGTGATCACTGAACTTGGCGGCGGCCATCGGCACGATCTTTCCGTCGATCAGTTCGAAGCTGTCGCGGTCGTCGATCACACCGGCTTCCTGCAACGCATAGACGTCCGCGACCGTCAGTCGGGCGGGGATCAGACCGTTCCTGATGTTCTGGAAGATCGTCATGTCCCCCGCCTTATCACATGTCCGGCGGCGTCGCTTCCCCCTTCAGCCGCTCGACCACTTCGTCGAGCGTGAGGATGGTCTGCGCCTGGCTGCCGAGCGTGCGGAGCGCGACCTTGCCCTCTTCGGCCTCGCGCTTGCCGACGACGAGGAGGTTGGGGACCTTGGCGAGGCTGTGTTCGCGGACCTTGTAGTTGATCTTCTCGTTGCGCAGGTCGGTCTCGACGCGCAGCCCCGCCTTGCGCAGCGTCGCGGCGACGGTTTCCGCATAGTCGTCGGCGTCGGACACGATCGTCGCGACCACCACCTGGGTCGGCGCGAGCCAGAGCGGGAAGCGTCCGGCGTGATGCTCGATCAGGATGCCGATGAAGCGCTCGAACGTGCCGAGGATCGCGCGGTGGAGCATCACCGGGCGGTGGCGCTCGCCGTCCTGGCCGACATAGCTCGCATCGAGTCGCTCGGGGAGGACTCGGTCGGACTGGATCGTGCCGACCTGCCAGGTGCGGCCGATCGCGTCGGTCAGGTGGAATTCGAGCTTCGGCGCATAGAACGCCCCCTCGCCCGGGAGTTCCTCGAACTTCGCCTTGATCGACTCGGACAGAGCGGAGCCGAGCACGGCCTCGCGCAGTTCGGCTTCCGCCTTGTCCCACATCGCGTCGTCGCCGAAGCGCTTGTCGGGGCGCAGCGCGAGTTTCACCGCGTAATCCTCGAAGCCGAGGTCGCGGTAGACGGTGTCGAGCAGTTCGCAGAAGGCGCGGACCTCGTCGATCAGCTGGTCCTCGCGGACGAAGATGTGCGCGTCGTCCTGCGTGAACTGGCGGACGCGCATGATGCCGTGCAGCGCGCCGTGCGGCTCGTTGCGGTGGCAGCAGCCGAACTCGGCCATGCGCATCGGCAGGTCGCGGTACGACTTGATCCCCTGGCGGAAGATCAGGACGTGCGCGGGGCAGTTCATCGGCTTGAGCGCCATCAGGTCGGCGGTGCCGCTGAAGATCGCGGCGTCGTCCTCGGTCCCCGGGATCTCGTCGGGGACCACGAACATGTTCTCGCGGTACTTGCCCCAGTGGCCGGACTGCTCCCACTGGCGCGCGTCCATCAGCTGGGGGGTCTTCACCTCCTCATAGCCCGCGGCGTCGAGGCGGCGGCGCATATAGGCCTCGAGCTGGCGCCAGAGCAGGAAGCCCTTGGGGTGCCAGAACACGGACCCTTGCGCCTCGGACTGGAGGTGGAACAGGTCCATCTCCGCGCCGATCTTCCGGTGGTCGCGCTTGGCGGCTTCCTCGAGGCGGAAGAGGTACGCGTCGAGCTGCTTCTTGTTGAGCCAGCCGGTGCCGTAGATGCGGCTGAGCATCGCGTTCTTCTGATCGCCGCGCCAGTATGCGCCCGAGACGCGCGTCAGCTTGAACGCGCTGGGATCGAGCTTGCCGGTCGAGACCATGTGGGGCCCGCGGCACATGTCGAGCCACTCGCCCTGGCGATAGATCGTCAGTTCCTCACCCTCGGGGAGTTCGGCGGCCCATTCGGCCTTGAAACGCTCGCCTTGGCTGTTCCAGCGGTCGATGAGCTGCTGGCGGCTCCAGACCTCGCGCGTGAACGGCTCGTTGCGGGCGATGATCGCGCGCATCTCGGCCTCGATGGTGGGGAGGTCGTCGTCGGTGAACTGGCGGTCCTTCCCATTAATCTTGGGGGGCGCGAAGTCGTAGTAGAAGCCGTCGTCGGTGGCGGGGCCGAAGGTGATCTCGGTACCGGGGAACAGGTTCTGCACCGCCTCGGCCATGACGTGCGCGAGATCGTGACGGACGAGTTCGAGCGCATCGGCCTCGTCGCGCGCGGTGACGAGCGCGAGCTGCGTGTCGCCCTCGAACGGGCGGTTGAGGTCGCGGACCTGGCCGTCGATCCGCGCGGCGAGCGCCGCCTTGGCGAGGCCGGGGCCGATCGCGGCGGCCACGTCTGCCGGGGTAGTCCCGGGCGCAACCTCGCGGACGGAACCGTCGGGCAGCGTGATGCGGAACATGGCGGACATGGGAAGGCTTTCTGGTCGGGTGGAGGCGGGCTTATGCCGTCGCAAGGGGTATATAGGCAAGGCGCGTGTCATGCGCACGCGTCTGCAGTCCCGTCCTCGCGGGGTTGTCCCGGGATCCAGGGTCACGGGGGGCGGCGTTCGTGGCTCTGGATGCCGGGACGAGCCCGGCATGACGGAGGGGGCGTACCCTCATCGTCCCCCACTCGTCATCCCAGCGAAGGCTGGGATCTTCCTGGGGCGGGTGCTGTGGTCGCCAACGGCGAGACCCCAGCCTTCGCTGGGGTGACGGTTTGGGGGGCGGGGCTTTACGCGATCCCGAAGGGCACGACGTGGTTGGTCTGCGTATGGCCGATCTCGGCGCGCCCCAGATAGGGCACGTCCATGTCGCGGCTCCAGCGGACCATCATGTAGTCGAGCGTCTCGCCCCAGGGGGGATCGTTGGGCTTCTGCGCGGTCACCGCGCCGAGGCGCAGGCCGGCGATGCCCTTCAGCTGCGTGGCGTTGGCGAGTTTGAAGAGCATGCGGTCGACATTGTACATCGGTTCCGACACTTCCTCGACGATCAGCACGTGATCGGTGAGGTCGGGCAGCCAGGGCGTGCCGATCAGCGAGGTGAGGATCGTCAGGTTGAACGCCGCGGACGGGTGGCCGTTCAGCCCCGGCTCGAGCCCGGCGCGGTCGCGGCGCGCGAGCCAGCCGAGCGTGCGCGCGACGGTCGCCTCGCCGTCCTGGCGGTTGATGTCGCTGACCATCGGGCCGTGGACCGGGCGGCCGATGCGCCGGGCGTAGAGCGCGCCGAGCAGGAAGCCTACGTCCGAATAGCCGACATAGGCCTTGTGATGCGCGGCGCGCGTCAGATGCGGCATGACCATCGCGAGGATGCGGTTGGCGCCGTAGCCGCCGCGCAGGAACCAGATCGCGTCGAACGCGGGGTCGTTGGCATATTCGAGGAAGGCGGCGGCGCGGGCGAAGTCGGAGCCGGCGAAATGGCCGTCGGTCGCCGTGCACTGCGGGTGGAAGACGAGTTCGACCTCGGGGAAGGCGGTCGCGGCATAGGCGATCATCTTCGGGATCGCCTCGGCGCTGGCGCGGCTCGACGCGGCGAGGACTCCGATCCTGATTGTCCGTCTCCCCGGCCCTTGCCCCATGCGGCTTCCGCCGATAGCGCGGGGGCATGCGACACGGCAAATCCTTCTTTTTCGTCGGTATCGGCGGTTCGGGCATGATGCCCCTGGCGATGATCCTGGCAGGCCGCGGCGCGAGCGTCGCGGGATCGGACCGCGGGCTCGACCAGGGGCGCGTGCCGACCAAGTTCGACGACTTGCGCGCCCGCGGCGTCGCGCTGTTCCCGCAGGACGGCAGCGGGATCGTATCGGCCGAGCAGATCGTGATCGCCTCCGCCGCGATCGAGGCGAGCGTGCCCGACATGGTGACCGCCGAGCGGCTGGGGTGCGAACGGATCACGCGGGCCGCGATGCTCGCGTCGCTGTTCAATGCGAGCAGCCTGCCGATCGGGATCGCGGGGACCAGCGGCAAGTCGACCGTGACGGGGATGATCGGGTGGATCCTGTATGCGTGCGGGCGCGATCCGACCGTGATGAACGGCGCGGTGATGAAGAATTTCGCCGGGCCCGATGCGCCGTTCGCGAGCGCGCTGGTCGGGGCTGGAGACGCGTTCGTCAGCGAGGTGGACGAGAGCGACGGGTCGATCGCGGGCTATGCGCCGCGGATCGCGGTGCTCAACAATGTCAGCCTCGATCACAAGGCGCTCGACGAGCTGCGGATATTGTTCGCGGACTTCATCGGCAAGGCGGAGACCGCGATCGTCAATATCGACAATGACGATGCGGCCGCACTCGCCGCCGCCCTGCCCCGCCGCCGCGTGACGACGTTCGCGGTGAACCGCGACGCGGATTTCTGCGCGCGCGACGTGGTGGAGCGGCCGTTCGGGGTCGATTTCGCGCTGGTCGTGGGCGGCAATCCGGCGGTGCCCGTCACGCTGCAGGTGCCGGGAAGACACAATGTGTCGAACGCGCTGGCGGCGATCGCGGCGGCGGTGGCGAGCGGCGTTCCGCTGGCCGAGGCGGTCGCGGCGATTGGCGGGTTCGTCGGGCTCAGGCGGCGGTTCGACCTGGTCGGAGAGGCCGGCGGCGTCGCGGTGATCGACGATTTCGGGCACAACCCCGACAAGATCGCAGCGACGCTGGATACGCTGCACGCGTTTCCGGGCCGGCTGCTGCTGTTGTTCCAGCCGCATGGCTATGGGCCGCTCAAGGTCATGGGCGAGGCGCTGGTCGCGACGTTCGTCGAGCGGATGCGCGACGGTGATCTGCTGGTGCTGCCCGACCCGGTCTATCATGGCGGGACGGTCAGCCGCGAGGTGACGAGCGCGGACATCACGGCACGGGTCGCCGCGTTGGGGCGCGACGCGCGCCATGTCGCGGACCGGGCCGAGGCGGCGGCTTTGCTGGTGGCGGAGGCGAAAGTGGGCGACCGGATCGTGGTGATGGGCGCGCGCGACGACAGCCTGAGCGCGCTGGCGGCGGGAATGGTCGACGCCCTGCGCGCACGCTGATAAGACACGCCCAAGGAGACCGCCGATGTTCCGCCGCCTGTTCCTCGACCACCCCGAAACCGTCGGCGAGAGCTATGCCCAGCATTTCGGCGTCGCCAGCCGCTTCGGGTGCACGATGATCGCGGGCGGGATCGGCGCGCTGGTCCATGCGGTCGTGCCGGCGTTCTGCAAGACTCGCGGCAGCGACACGGTGCGCGAGCTCCACCGCCAGATGGTCGCCAAGCGCGGCGCGGTCAGCGCCGACCGCGCGCAGATGAAGACGGTCGACTACATCATCTGAGCTGCCTCGAAGGTCGCGAAGGTCACACCGGATCAGGCATGGCTGTGGGCCCGCGAGCGGATCGCGGGGTGTTCGGGTGTCGGATCGAGGAGATTTTCACGCCGGGAGCGTGATCCGACCCTGCCCCCGTCATCCCGGGCTCGTCCCGGGATCCAGAGCCCCGGGCGCAGCGCTCGTAACCCTGGATCCCGGGACGAGCCCGGGATGACGGAAGGGGGGAGCGCCGCCCCCCTTCCGGAGGGCGCTCAGGCGGCGAAGGCCTCGGGCGAGATGGCGTAGAGGATGGCCGCGCTGGCGGTCGCCGCGGCTTTCAGGCCCATCGCCTCGGGAACGATCTGATCGAGGTAGAAGCGCGCGGTGGCGGTCTTCATGGCGGAGAAATCGTCCGATCCCTCGGCGGCGATGCGGCCCTGGCGTTCCATCAGCCAGCCGCAGGTCGCGACCGAGAGCATGGTGAGGAACGGGTAGCTCGCCGCGAGCTTGTCGTCGGCGTCCGCGGTGGCGAGGCGGCGGCCGATTGCGTCGCACGCGTCGACGAGCGCGATGAGGCCGGTGTCGGTCGTCTCGGCGCGGATGTCGGCGATCAGCGTGGCGAACGCGCCGCCATTGTCGAGCGCGAGTTTCCGGCCGACGAGGTCGGCGGCCTGGATGCCGTTGGTGCCTTCGTAGATCGGCGTGATGCGCGCATCGCGGAAATACTGCGCGGCGCCGGTTTCCTCGACATAGCCCATGCCGCCGAACACCTGGATGCCGAGCGACGCGACCTCGTTGCCGAGATCGGTGCCGTGCGCCTTGGCGAGCGGGGTCATGATTTCGAGCCGGTTGCGCGCGGCGGCGTCGCCCATGTTCGCACGATCGACCTGCCCCGCCGCGTAATAGACGAGCGCGCGCGCGGCCTGGGTCTGCGCCTTCATCCGCATCAGCATGCGGCGCACGTCGGGATGCTCGACGATGCGGACCGGTGCCTTGTCGGGCGAGCCGGCGCGCGCGGACTGGACGCGGTCGAGCGCGTAGGCGACCGCGCCCTGCGTCGCGCCCTCCGCGACCTGCACGCCCTGGAGGCCGACGTTGAGGCGGGCGTTGTTCATCATCGTGAACATCGCGCGGATGCCGCCCAGTTCGGCACCGATCAGCTCGCCGACGCAGTCGTCGTTGTCGCCGAAGCTCAGCACGCAGGTCGGCGAGGCGTGGAGGCCCATCTTGTGCTCGATCGAGATGACGCGGACGTCGTTGAAGTCGCCCGGCGTGCCATCGGCGTTCAGGCGGTATTTGGGAACGAGGAACAGCGAGATGCCGCGCGTGCCGGCGGGGGCGCCGGGGGTGCGCGCGAGCACGAGGTGGACGATGTTGGGCGCCATGTCGTGGTCGCCGAACGAGATGTAGATCTTGGTGCCCTTGATGCTCCACTTGCCGTCACCGAGCGGGGTGGCGGTAGCGCGGAGCGCGCCGACGTCGGAGCCGGCCTGCGGCTCGGTCAGGTTCATCGTGCCGGTCCATTCGCCGGTGGCGAGATGGGGCAGATAGAGCGCCTGCTGCTCAGGGGACCCGTGGTGCGCGAGCGCCTCGATTGCGCCGACGGTCAGCGTCGGGCAGAGCGCGAAGCCCATGTTCGCCGAGCCCAAGGTGTCGAGCACCGCGGTCTGGATCGCGAAGGGAAGCCCCTGCCCGCCCCATGCCTCGTCGACACCGATCGTGCCCCAGCCGCCCTCGACATAATCCTTGTACGCCTGCGCGAAGCCGTCCGGCATGACGACGCCGCGTTCAGTCCATTTCGCGCCGACGGTGTCGCCCGCGCGGTTGAGCGGGGCCCATTCGCCGGCGGCGAACTGGCCGACGCCTTCGAGGACCGCGTCGACAACGTCGTCGCTGGCGGCGGCGAAGCGTTCCGTATCGGCGAGGTCGCCGATACGGACGATATGGTCGAGCACGAAACGCTGTTCGCGGGTTGCCGGAGTGAAGGCCATCGCATCCTCTTATCGCTATGCTGTGCGCCCGCTATAGCCCTCCACCATGGCTCGTCCACACCCTGTGATTTTACCCTACGGCAAGGCCGCGACCACCGAGGCCGCGAATGTGATTCGCGCAGGCGGCCTCGTCGCGGTGCCGACCGAGACGGTGTACGGGCTCGCGGCGGACGCAACCGATGCGGCGGCGGTGGCGCGAATCTATGCGGCCAAGGGGCGCCCGAGCTTCAATCCGCTGATCGTCCATGTCGCGGATCTGGCCGCGGCCGAGCGGATCGCGGTGTTCGATGCGGATGCGCGCGCGCTGGCGGCGGCGTTCTGGCCGGGGCCGCTGACCCTGGTGCTGCCGCTGCGGCCCGAGTCGGGGATCGCGGCGCTGGTGACCGCGGGGCTGGACACGATCGCGATCCGGGTGCCGCGGCACCGCGCGATGCAGGATCTGATCGCGGCGTCGGGCAGGCCGCTGGCGGCGCCGTCGGCGAATGCGAGCGGGGGGATCTCGCCGACGCGGGCCGCGCACGTCGCGGCGAGCCTGGGGGATAGGGTGGCGCTGATCATCGACGATGGGGCGACCGAGGCTGGGGTGGAGTCGACGATCGTGATGGGACGGACGGTGCTGCGGCCGGGGCCGGTGACGGCGGAGGCGCTGGCGCTGGCGTTCCCCGGCGGAGGCCGGGGCCCAGGTGGGGAAGTCGTTGTAACGGAGGACGACGGGCCTCACGATCGTCCCCCAACTGGGCCCCGGCCTTCGCCGGGGAACGCGCCCGTCGTGGCGCCGGGGCAGCTCGACAGCCATTATGCGCCGAGGAAATTACTCCGGTTGAGCGCGGTCGAGGCCGAGGCGGGCGAGTGGCTGATCGGGTTCGGGGCGGTGGCGGGCGACGTGTCGCTCTCCGCGTCGGGGGACCTGATCGAGGCGGCGGCGCGGCTGTTCGATCTGCTGCATGCGGCGGATGCGAATGCGGCGGCGCGGATCGCGGTCGCGCCGGTGCCTGCCGACGGTATCGGCGAGGCTATCAACGACCGGCTGCGGCGCGCCGCGCATCGGTAGCCCCTGTTCCCCCGCGAAGGCGGGGGTCCAGGAGTGAGGCCGGACTACGGTACTTAGCTGGGCCCCCGCATCCGCGGGGGAACGGCTTTCGGGACGGTGTTACGCGCTCACCGCCGCCTTCGACCGCGCCGCGAAGCTCTTGCGCAGCTTCTGGAGCTTGGGGGGGATCACCGCCATGCAATAGGGGTTCGAGCGGCCCGAGGTTTCCCAGTAATCCTGGTGGTAGATTTCCGCCGGGTACCAGACGTCCATCGGTTCGATCGTGGTGACGATCGGCTTGTCGCTCGCGGCCTGCGCGCGGTCGAGCGCGGCCTTCATCTCGGCCTGCTGCGCGTCGTTGGCCGGGAACATCGCCGAGCGATACTGCGTGCCGACGTCGTTGCCCTGGCGGTTGAGCGTGGTCGCGTCGTGCGTCGCGAAGAAGATGTCGAGCAGGTCGCCGAGCGCCAGCTGGTCGGTGTCGAAGCCGATCCGGATCGCCTCGGCATGGCCGGTGTCGCCGCCGCAGACCTGCTTGTAGGTCGGGTCGGGAACGGTGCCGCCGATATAGCCGCTCTCGACCGACTGCACGCCGATCACGTCCTTGAACACTGCCTCGGTGCACCAGAAGCAGCCGCCGGCAAGCGTGGCATATTCGATAGTCATCATGTGTCTCCAGCTTTCTCCCAAGATAGGAAGCCGCTAACGCCGCGCAATTGGTAGGGAGAGACGCGTGATCGACGGCAAGGTGATGGTGACCGGCGGGGCCGGCTATATCGGCAGCCATGCGGTGCTGGCACTGCTGGACGCAGGCCACGAGGTCGTCGTGGTCGACAATCTGGTCACCGGGTTCGACTGGGCGGTCGATCCGCGCGCCACCCTGGTCCAGGCGAACGTCGCCGACGATGCGAAGGTCCGCGCGGCGATCCGCGACCACAAGGTGCGCGCGATCCTGCATTTCGCGGGGTCGGTGGTGGTGCCCGAATCGGTCAGCGATCCGCTCAAATATTACCGCAACAACACCGCCGCGAGCCGGTCGCTGATCGAGAGCGCAGTGGCCGAGGGCGTGGCGCACTTCATCTTCTCGTCGACCGCGGCGACCTATGGCACGCCCGAGAAGGTGCCGGTCGCCGAGGGCGATCCGACCGTGCCGATCAACCCGTACGGCATGTCCAAGCTGATGACCGAGGCGATGCTGCGCGACGTCGCGGCGGCGCATCCGATGAACTATGCGGCGCTGCGCTATTTCAACGTCGCGGGCGCGGATCCGCAGGGGCGCAGCGGGCAGTCGACGGTCGGCGCGACTCACCTGATCAAGATCGCGGTCGAGGCGGCGACCGGCAAGCGCGACGCGGTCGGCGTCTATGGGACCGATTTCGACACGCCCGACGGCACCGGGGTGCGCGACTATATCCATGTCAGCGACCTGGCCGCCGCGCATGTCGCGGCGCTCGACCTGCTGATCGCGAACCCGGCGGCCAGCCATACGCTCAATGCGGGGTACGGCCAGGGGTTCTCGGTGCTCGAAGTGCTCGACGCGGTCGACCGGATCACCAACCGGACGATCGAGCGGCGGTTCGAGGGGCGGCGTGCGGGTGACCCCGCCGCGCTGATCGCGGACAACCGCGCGATCCTGGCGACGCTAGACTGGACGCCCAAACATGCCGATCTGGACGGGATCGTGCGCGATGCGCTGGGGTGGGAGCGCGTGCTGGCGGAGCGCGGGCGTTGACGTTTCCCGGGAGGCTGCGGTCCCTGCTGTTCGTGCCGGGCGATCGGCCCGAGCGGATGGCGAAGGCGGCGGCGCTCGACGTCGATGCGCTGATCCTCGACTTGGAGGATTCGGTCACGCCGGGCGCGAAGGCTCGTGCGCGGGAGGCGGTGGCCGGGTTCCTGCGCGAGCCGCGGTCGCGCGCGCTGTTCGTTCGGATCAATCCGCTCGATTCGGGGCTGGCCGAGGACGATCTGGCGGCGGTGCTGTCGGGGCGGCCCGACGGGATCGTGCTGCCCAAGGCCGAGGGGGCGGCGAGCCTCGCCGCGCTCGACGCGATGCTCGAGGGCGACATCGCCATCCTGCCGATCGCGACCGAGACGCCGGCGGCGATCTTCGCGCTCGGCAGCTATGGCGGGGTGACGTCGCGATTGTGCGGGCTGACCTGGGGGGCGGAGGACCTGCCCGCCGCGATCGGTGCGGCGACCTCGCGCGAGGAGGACGGGTCGTATACCGCGCCGTACCAGCTCGCGCGGTCGCTGACGCTGTTCGGCGCGCATGCGGCGGGGGTGCCGGCGATCGAGACGGTGTATCCCGATTTCCGCGACCTGGACGGCCTTGCGGCCTATGCGGCGCGCGGGCGGCGCGACGGGTTCACGGGGATGATGGCGATCCATCCGAGCCAGCTGGCGACGATCAACACAGCGTTCACGCCGAGCGCGGACGAGATCGCGCGCGCGCAGGCGGTGGTGGATCTGTTCGCGGCGAACCCGGGGGCGGGCGCGCTGCAGCTCGACGGGCGGATGGTCGATGCGCCGCACCTGAAGGCGGCGCGCGCGGTGCTGGGGCTTTGACGCGATCCTCCCCCGCCAGGGGGAGGTGGCGCGCGTAGCGTGACGGAGGGGGCGGTACCGAGAACTGCCGTTTCGTGTCCTCCCCCTCCGTCAGCTTCGCTGCCCCCCCCTGGCGGGGGAGGACAAGGGTGACTCAGCGTTCGCCGCCGAGTGACTCGCGCGCCCGGGCGGTGGCGAGCCACCAGCCGAGCGCCCAGAGCGTGCCGAAGCTCCAGCCTGCCAGCACGTCGCTCGGCCAGTGGACGCCGAGATAGACGCGGCTGCAGCCGATCGCGCCGACCAGCAGGATCGCGACGACGAGCAGATAGGCGCGCGTCGCGCGGTCCGCAGTCACCTGCGAGGCGAGCCCGGCGAGCGTCAGATAGACGATCGCGCTGTTCGCCGAATGCCCGCTGGGGAAGCTCATATGCTTCACGGTGACGAGATGCGCGACGATGTCGGGCCGGGGCCGGCCGATCTGCAGCTTGACCAGTTCGACCACGAGATTGCCGCTGACGCTGGCCGCGACGATCGCCGCGGCGGTCAGCCACAGTCGCTGGACCAGCAGCAGGCCGGCAACGATCACGACGACGATCGTGAGGACGATCCCGCCGCCGAGCGCTGTCACGTCGGCGGCGACTTTCGGCAGCCAGGCGGGGCCGCCCCAGGCGCGCAGGCCCAGGATGATCGAGCGGTCGAACGCGAACGGCCAGTGACCGACCGCGAGCCCGACCAGCAGGATGACGCCGAGCGCGACCGCGGCGACCGAGGCGCCGGTCAGGACCGGCGGGACGTGGCGGCGGGTCATCGGGGCGGCTCCGTATCGAACACATAGGCGGCGCCGGGTACCGCCAGGCTGATCCCGGTGGGCGCGAGCGTGCCGTCGGCGCGAAGATGCAGCACGGTCACGGTCTGCGCCTTCTCGTTGGCGATCACCATGCAGCCCTGGTCCTCGAGCAGAGCGAAGTGGCGGGGATAGTCGCCGCCGGCGGGGGCATGCTGGATCAGCGTGGGTTCGCCGTCGGCAGCGAGCGCGAACACCGCGATGCTGTCATGCCCCCGGTTGGAGACGTAGAGGCGGTCGCCCGCGCGGTTGGCCGCGAGATGCGCGACGATGCTGTCGCCGTGCCAGTCCGCGGGAAGCGTCGATCGCGTGGTGCGGGCAGTAAGGCGGTCGTCGGTCCGGTCGAGCAGGGTCAGCGTATTGGCGAGCTCGCCGACGAGATAGGCGCGGCCGGGCTGGCGCGGGTGGAGCAGCATGTGCCGCGGCCCAGATCCGGGCGGCGCGACGTAGGCGATGCGCGCGGTGCCGAGCCGGCCGTCGACGACCGGATAGGCGAGGACCTGGTCGGTGCCGAGATCGGTCTGGAACAGCCAGCGATCGTCGGGGCTGAACCCGACCCAGTGCGCGTGCGGCGCCTCCTGCCGGTCGGGATTGGGGCCGCGGCCTGTATTGGCGTGGACCTGCGGCGGCGGGAGCGGCAGTCCGTCGTCGTCGAGCCGGAACAGCGAGACGCTGCCGCTGGCGTAGTTCGCGACCGCGAGCGCGGTCTGCGCGTGGTTCAGGGCGACGTGGCAGGGCGCGGCGCCTGCGACCGCCGCACAGGCCAGCCGCTGCCATCCGGATTCGCCCGAACGATAGGCGCCGACTGCGCCCGCATCGCGCTCGTCGACGAGATAATGCAGCCCGAAGCGCGGCGCATACGCCCCGAACGAGGCGTTGAGCGCCGCGGGACAGGCCGCGCCGAGCGTCCAGCCGTCGGCGACGGCATAGACGCCGGCACCCCCACCCCCGGCATAGGTGCCGATGCCCAGTGAAGCTCCGCGAAACGCCGTCATGCCGCGCCCCATGCCACCGACCGGGGAGGATGACGAGACCCGTCCCGGCGTCCTGCCGCTCGCTTTCTCGCTGTCGATCGCGGCGACACCGGATGTTTTTGACCCGGTTTTGAAGCTCAACGGCGTCGGTCGTCGTATATGTAGAAGAGCCGCGGTTTCCTTGTTCCGCGGCTCGGCCCGCCTCTGCCCCCCCGCAGGGGCGGGTCGTAAGGATATCGGGTGCGGCATGTCCTGAAATCGGGCGAGCCGATGACATAATTCTTACAATTGCATTGCACTCGTCCCTTGTCCGCGTATCCTCCCTCGAACGGCCGCAAGAGCCGCTGGAGAGCGTGATGCATCTGATGTTGGACTTCGTGCTCGTGATGGCCGCCGCAGTGCCGCCGGGTGTTCGCTATTTTCGTCGCAGCCGGGTGGCGGACGACTGGGATCCCTATTGATCGCAACCATGGTGTCCGGTTGCGTCGGATCGGCCGCGATGTTTGGTCTAGGCAGCGCCGTCGATCCATGATGTACTGCGAATCGTCGAGCAGGATCACCTGCCGTCGTGGAGAGTGATGCATGGCAAACCCGACCGAAACCGTGTCGAATACGCACCGACTGACCGGCCTGATCAGCGCATCGGTGCTGGTGACGGGATTGTTGCTGATGGCGTTCGTCAGCGGTGCGAGCGAATCCTCGGCCCGGACTTCGGCTACGTCTTCGGCTACGTCGTCGGCCCCGACTGCGGCCGTGCACGCGGTACACTGAGCGCGGAAACCCACGCACGGCGCCCTACCAGGCGACCGTGCCGCCCAGCCTGATCGTCCGCGGTCGTAGCGGGGTGTATTCGCTGCGCATCGCGAGCCCGAACGGGTTGCCGCCGGCGAAGCGGTCCCCCTTGCCGTCGAACAGATTGTCGATCGTCGCCGTCAGTCGGATCCGGTCCCGGGTCCAGGACGCACCGAGATGGGCGACGCCGTAATCCCCCTGCGACACGTCGAGCGGCGCCTGCGTGCCGACCGTCGAGCGGCCGACATAGCGCCATCCCGCGTCGATACCGGCGCTGGAGTCGGTGCCGAGCGTCCAGTCATAGCCGACGCTGCCCGACGCCGCGACACGCGGGGTGTTGGGCACGCTGTCGCCAGGGCGGCGGCTGGGCCCCGAACCGACGGGCACGCGCGTGTCGTTGAGAAACACCGCCGTCGCGAACCGCAGCCCCGACAGCGGGACCCAGTCGAGATTGCCCTCCAGCCCGCGGAACCGTGTGGTGCCGAGATTGGCGGTGTAGGGAAAGCCCAGGCGGTCGACCAGATCCGCCTGGACGTGACGCCAGTCGGTCAGCGACAGCCCGATCGAGCCTGCAAGCCCGATCGGGCCGTGGCGGTCCCGGCGGAGGCCGATCTCGGCAACGCGGATCGTGTCGGGAAGCAGATCGGCGACGCGGCCGACCCCCTGCGCGACGGTGATCCCGCCGGTCCGGAACGCCGACTGGTACCGGGCATAGGCGGCCAGCCGCGGCGCCAGCAGCCACGAGGCGCCGAGCGTCGGATCGAGCCGCGTCGTGCTTCGTCCCCGGATATAGTTGGTGGTGCGCAGGCTGGCGATCGGATCGCCGTCGGTGCGCTGGTGCGTCAACCGCCCGCCCACCGTGATCGTCAGCGCGGGCGACAGCGCGACCCCGGCCTCGCCGAACAGCGCGACGTCGCGCGTCCGGTTGGTGACGCCGACGATGTCGCGCAGCCGATCGGGCCGACCATATTGCCGCGCATAGGCGTCGCGCGCGCGGATCAGCGCGACACCGACCAGCCAGCCCGCGCCGTTCGCCCCGCTGCGCGACAGCCGGGTCTCGTGCGAGAACAAGCGGCTGCGTTCGTCGGTGTCGTAGGCGAGCGGGACGGGCGGCACCGCGGCCTGGCGGCTGGCGTCGAACCGGCTGGCGGCATCGCGGCGGACGAGGCCCGTTGCGGACACCAGATGCAGGCCGTCGTCCCACCGCTTGTCGACGACGACGCGGCCGAGCAGATAGCGCTGGTCGAACGGCTGGGCGAGCACCGACGCGCGCGACAGCCCGCGCATGCTGCGTTCGGCATATTGCAGGTCGGGCGCCGCGATCGATTGCGCGACGAGTCCCGCATCGATCGTCCACCCGTGCGCGGGCGCGGCGCGGAGGTCGAGGCGCCCGCCGGTCGTGGTCGTCCGGTTGACGTCGCGCAGCCCGCGCCGGACATCGTTGATATAGCCGCCTTCCGCGACGTGATAGCCGACCGCGCGCAGGCCGAGCGCACCGTCCAGCAGCGGCAGGTTGACCATGCCCGCCAGGTCGCCGCCCGGATCGCCGTCTTGCGTCGCGCTCGCGCCGGCGGACACGGTCGCCGCGACCGCCGAGAGATCGACCGGCTGCGGCACGAGCCGGACGATGCCGCCGATCGCGCCTGCGCCGTACAGCGTGCCCTGCGGTCCTTCGAGCACCTCGACCTGCTGCATGTCGTAGAGGTTCAGCCCCGGGTCGGGGCCGTTATAGGCGACCGGCACCTCGCCGAAATAGACTGCCGCGGTCGACTGGGTCGGGCCAGTGAAGCTGCTGTCGGCGACGCCGCGGATGAACAGCTTGTTGCGCCCGGTGCCGAGCGCGGTGCCCTGCAGGATCGGGGAGGCGGCGATCGCCTGGTCCATCGTGCTCGCGGGGTCGGCACCGGACAGCCGCGTGGCGCCCGATCGCAGGATGGTGAGCGCGCCGGGGAAGCGAAGCCGGGAGGTCTCGCGCTTGGTCGCGGTCACGACGATCTCGGGCGGCGGGCCCTCGGGCGGCGGGGGTGGCGACGGCGCTATATGACGGACGGCGCGCGCGACCGGACGGCGGACGATCCGGAAGCTGGCGGCATCGACCCGCTGCGCGGTGTACGGCGTGCCCGCGAGCAGCCGGTCGAGCGCCGCGGCGGGGGTCAGCCGGCCCTGTACGCCACGGGTCCGGACACGCGCGAGCCCGGGCTCCGCGCTGCCGATATCGACCCCGGCCTGCTCTGCGAGCACCGCAATCGCACGGTCGAGCGGTGCCGCCGCCACCGCGATGGCGCGTCGCTCCGCCGCCCGTGCCGACGCGGACGGGACGCATGCGAACGCGGTCGCGGCGAGCAGCGAGACGGCGAATCGGAGTCTAGGGACCGGCATGGCCTCCGACGAGCGTCCAGCGCCCGCTCGCCCGTTCGGCCCGGGCACCGATCAGCGCCGCGAAATGCGGGATCATCCGCGCGGGCCCGCCGTTCACCGCGATCGATCCCGTGAACGGCGTGTCGGCGAGTCCCGGTGCGACCGTCAGGGCGGCGCCGGTGCTGCGCTCGAGCGCGGCGGCGACCAGCCGTACCGGGGCCTGGCGGAACACGAGCCGGCCGGTGCGCCAGCTGCCGACGTCGCCCGGCGCGACACCCGACATCCGCGGCGTCTCGCCATCGACATGCGACAGCGCCGCGCCCGCGGTCAGCATGATGCGGTCGCGGTCGGGCTGGAACATCACCGCGCCCTCCGCGACCTGGACGCCGAGATGCGACCCGACGCGCGCGACGTTGAAGACCGTGCCGACATCCTCCAGCCGCATCGTCCCCGAGCGTACGACGAACGGGTGCGCAGGATCGTGGGTGACGCGGAACACCGCCTCGCCGTGCTCCAGCGACACGAGCCGCGATCGGCCCTCGTCGATCGCGAGCCGGGTGCCGCCGTTGAGGTCGATCCGGCTGCCATCGGCGAGCGTCACCGTGCGGCGGACCCCCGCCGGCGTCTCGACGATCCGCATCGCCGCGGTAGCCTGGTCGTCCCACGGCAGCAGCACGCCGGCGACCGCGGCGGCGGCGAGTATGCCCGTCGCGCCCGCCGCGATCCGCCAGCGCCGCGGCGCGGGGCGATCGTCGTTGGCAGCGACCGGAAGCGGCGGGTTGGTCCAGTCGCGCGGGGTCAACGCATCCTGCAACTCGGCATCGGCGATGGCGAGCGCGTCATAGGCGTCCGCGTGCGCGGGGTCGGCCTCCAGCCAGGCGGTGAAGGCGCGCCAGTCGGCGGCGTCCGCAGTCGGCAGGCGCAGGTGCCACGCGACCGCCTGCGCGGCCACGCGGTCGCGGCCTTTGGCCCCGTCGATCGTCTTGCCGGCCCAGTCATCGACCATCGCGCTGGCCCTCCTCAGAACCGAGACGTCCTGCCTGCGGCTTTTCCCCACCAGAAACCGGTCGCTGCATGTGTATTCGGCGATAGGCGCGGTGCAACAGCTTCTCGACG